>CAYSTC010000004.1:165609-222347 GCA_964433885.1 uncultured Paludibacter sp.
GTAAGGAGTTGCTGCCAAATACCAGTTTACAGGATAATGAATATCGATGGTTGTTTTAGTCGATTCAAAATCGTCGATATATGCCAGCCCATCTTTACTAACCACTTTAGAATGACCTGGAATCAATTGTGCAAATTCGGCATTCATAGCAATGGTTGAAGGTTTGGTAGCATTTACGAAAGGTATCTTATCAAGCACATTTGTAAGCCATTGCGACTCGGTGCGCCACGAAGTATTCAGTCCCCAAATAGTATTGGAAATAGGTTCACTTCCGGTATTAACTTTCGTCGTCAAGGGCATTTCGGAAAGGTGCATAATGGTTCCGCCCAAGCTGAAATCCTTATTAAACTTGTATTCCAAATGCGTCCCTACCAATGATTTACGTTGCATGCTGAACATGGATTGATTCTCAAGTTTCACATCGATATTGGTTCCTGACTCTATCAAAGACTGGTTCAGAATTGATACCGTTCCCATAGTATAATCAACCGTATAATCCACATTTTCCACCAAAGTGGCTCCACCGGCAGTCACGGTCACAGACCCGCGCGGAATGTTCATGGCATTCAGACGAATTTCTGATCCCGACGAAGCTTTATATTCTCCCACCAGTTTAAATTTGTTTTTCTCGCTGGCTTCCTGTGCTACTACCAGAGTAGAATCATATAATTCCTGAAAAATATATTTTTTAGCAAGATCTGACGGTTTAGAGCCTGGGACATTAGGATTAAAACTATGATCAATTTGTTTTGCCAAATGCTCGCCAAACGGCTCAAGCACAGGGAATATAATACGTCCGGAAGAAGGAAGAATCGTATATCCTTCCACAAAGTCAAACTTTCCATCGGGGTTTGGAGCGTTTTTCGAATCCAGATTATCCAGATTCATTACCCGGAGCAGGATTTTATTTTTTGTGGAATCGCCTTCGGTAATATATTGCATATCAGTACCAATAGAGTCATTCCGATATACGATATTGAATTTAAAGTTATCCTTTTGAATATCCATTGCTCCCAGGTCATACACGTTTTTCATCATCAAATCCCAGGTTGCCAGCTGCGGCGATTGAGCCGTACTTTTCAACAACTTTACAATCAGCGCATTGGGCGGAGTAATATTATCAGTAGAAAATTCACCCACCTGAAATACTTTACCTCCATACGTGTACTCGTATGCCACACCGAGTACTTCGTCCGGGTTCAGCTTGTTGCGCAACGAAATGATTCCCAAAGCCGGGTTCAAGGTATATTCCGACTGTTCAAGTTTGCGGGCACTCTCTATTTTTTCATAATCTTCTCCACCATTGATACCTTTATCCTTTAAATTTTGGGATAAAACATCATTGGTTTTCTGAATATCCCGCACTCCCTCAAATCCGCTACCCGTAATGATACTATACAATTTATTTGAATTATTGGCAGGCTGGTTGGCAGCTGAAGTTACACCCCAGTAGGGTTTATCAATCCTTTCTGTTTCAGCCAAATCCATAAAAGCAATAATATTTCGGGCCTGGTCGTAGTTTCCACGCTTGTTGGTAACCCATACTTCCACCCGGTTGATGGTTATTCCCGAAGAAATATAAGGCAATTTACTCATTGCCGATTCATAATTATTCCGGAAATAATGCCCCAGAAAGAAATGGCGGTTATCGTCGTAATTATCGATATTAACTTCATACTTGGTGGTTTGTGCGCCACCTTTTGAGCTTACTGTCTGTGTTTGAGACTCCTGCTGCGAAGCAATAGCCGACACGCTCAAACGTCCAAATTGCAAATCAGTTTTCACTCCGAACAAAGCCGTGCTTCCGGTAATCAGTGAGCTGTTCAACTGCATGCTTACATTTCCTGCTTCGATGCTTTTTATAATATCATCTTCCTTACCTTTATAAGCCAGTTTAACCATTTTCTGATCGAAATCAAAACTTGATTCAGTATTGTAGTTCAATCCAAAATTAACTTTATCACCCACACTACCGGTAACGTTTAGCTGTATTTTTTCGTCGAAATTGAAACTGCCGGTCTTACGCATTCGCTCGGTAAGTGCCGGATTATCAATCTTATTGCTTTTATATCCAAACACCAACTCGGCTGATCCCTGTGTTTTGATTTGAACGCCACCGGGTCCGAAAATTTTATCTGCCGGACCGATATTGAATTTCATATCGGAAATAGAAAATTTATCTTCGTTATTTTTTTCAGCTTTTCCGTTCTTTTCTTTCCAGTATTGTTGCAAGTCTTTTTTTGCCGAATAGTTGCGATACTCTTGCTCGTTCATCAAAAAAGGCGTTGCTATTTCCATTTCGCCCACCATAGTACGCAGTATGTAATTTCCCGATTTGGCATCATACTCAACTACCGATTTTACATTATCGGGCTGCGGAGCATCCATGGGGTATTTTGTATCCAGTTCTTCGTAAGAATTCTGGGTATACTTTTTAATGGGGAAAGTTGGTACGGGCAGTTTGTCTGAGTCGGCAGGCGCCGCAACAGCAATTTCAGATGCTTCGGGCGCTACCTCAATATGACCGGTGGCCGTTACAAATGCATAAGCGGAACTAAAAACAATGCCGCAGGAAAGAATTATAGTGAGCGTTTTATTGGAAAATATCATAATTATTTTTCGTAATCATTTTGTAAAACTATCAACTGAAAATTGTCTGTTGATTTACATCATTTTCAATGCTAACTTGATTATTTGCTCTACCCGGAGCGTTGGTTGTTCTTTCAGAATTTTGTCGACCGTTTTTTGTGAAGCGGCAGCTGCAAACCCAAGCATAACCAATGCCGCTACAGCCTCTTCCTTATGCTCGCTGTGAGCACTGGCAGTCAATCCGGGAATTTCAACACCAGCCGTACCTTTTACAATTTTGTCTTTCAGATCCACAATAATCCGTTGTGCGGTTTTGGTACCGATTCCTTTGATGGCATTCAGAGCCGATACATTTCCTGAAGCAATCATTTCCTGAATTTCTTCCGCAGAATACGACGACATAATCATTCGGGCCGTGTTGGCACCAATACCGGAAACCGAAATCAACAACAGGAATAAATGGCGTTCACTTTGCTGGCGAAAACCGTAAAGTACATGCGCATCTTCACGAATAGCTTCGTAAATAAACAATTTGGCAGAAGTCTGTTGCCCAAGGTTTGAAAATGTGGGTAGTGTGATGTGAACCTGATAACCTATTCCACCCGTTTCGAGCACCACGTAAGCCGGCGTCAGTTCAGCTATTTCTCCTTTTATATAATCTATCATTAAATGTGTTCTGAAATTACTAAAATCTTAATTTTTAACCTGCAAATATACTGATTATTTGTGACCTTTCCAAAATGAAAGGCATATTTCAAAGCAGTTAATCAGGTGTATTGAAATGAATAACGAATTATTTAAATAATTAGTACTAAACAATCTGAAAAATGTATTTATTAAAGACAAAATAACTTATCAACGGGACTAATTCCAGCCTTTCAAAAGAATGCAAAAACAAAAAAGACACGATTGTGTCTTTTTTGTTTTTATGCAAAATTGCTTTTCAGATTTATTATTATACTTATAAACAATACATAACGTTCTTCTTGCAAAAAATTTATTCAAAAAACATTAAATATTTTCAACAATTCGCTTTGGAAGTATTTTCACCAGATTTCCAATCAGTTTCCAGCGCCGGGTTACATACGCAACTCTGCGTTTTGCACGTATAGCTTTATAAATTTGTGAAGCGGCTTTTTCCACGGGAGCAACCCAAAACAAAACGGCACTTTTGGCCATTTCGGTATCGACAAACCCCGGGCGAATGTCTGTAATATAAATTGGCTGACGCAATTTGGTAGCCTTACTCCGTAAACCCTCCAAATAAATTATCTGATAGGCTTTGGTGGCAGAATAAGCCGGAGATTGGCGATTTCCGCGCAATCCGGCAATAGAACTGATAGCTACCAAATGTCCATGTTTTTGTTGCTTGAAATAATTGAATGCCCAATCGGCAACAGCGGTAAAACCGGTTACATTAGTATCAATAGTTTGTTTTTCAAGATCAAAATCAAGCGAATCGTTCAGATAACCGGTCCCCGAACTTATTACGAGCATATCCAATCCACCAAGTTGGGTAACAAGATGTTGTAAATGTTCTGTAACATCCTCGGAACGCACAATATCAAATGTTTCAACAATATAGCTATCCGGTTTTTCCTGCCTGATTTCTTCGAGTAAATGCATTCGCCGGCCTGTAATGCCAACAAGAAAGTCGTCGTCAGTCATCAATTTTGCCAGATTCCGACCGATACCTGAAGTCGCACCTACAATGATCGCCTTTTTCATAAGTTTATTTACGTTGTGAGTTTCTAATTAGATTTGAATTTCAAAAATAACAATTATTTTTTACATAATAATTAAAATACGTACGAAATATACGTAATTTCAACATGAAAAATATTTATTACATTTCCGGATACCAGGTCTATGAAAAAAGATCCTCATTGAAAGGAAAAGCCATTTGGAATTGCTGATTAAATTATTTACATTTGAAGTCCAATAATCAACAAAAAAAACAGCATTCGATGAAAAGTAAAGTAGCAGTAGTTCGTTGTAATTCCTATCTGCAGGACGAAGTAAGACAAGCAGTCTCCCGGGGGATGGACCTTCTGGGCGGTGCATCACAATTTGTAAAACCGCAGGAAAAAATCCTTCTCAAAGTAAACCTGCTGGTAGGTGAAGTTCCCGAAAAATGTGTAACCACCCACCCTACTGTTTTCAGAGCCGTCGCCGAATTACTGGCTGCTGAAGGCGCCATGCTCAGCTATGGCGATTCACCCGGATTCGGGGCTTCGCATGCGGCTGCGAAAAAAGCCGGCATTGCTGATGTTGCTGAAGAAAAGAACATTGAACTGGCCGATTTTAAAGACGGACGGGAGATTTTTTTTGAAGAAGGCAACCAAAATAAAAAATTTTTTATTGCCAATGGTGTGCTGGACGCTGACGGAATTATAAGTCTGCCGAAAATGAAAACGCATGCGCTTGAACGCTTTACGGGTGCCGTTAAAAATCAGTTTGGTTGCGTGGTGGGCATGCGCAAAGGTGAATTTCATGTGAAGTTGCCGGATGCCACCGACTTTGCCCGAATGCTTGTAGATTTGAATAGCTACGTGAAACCCCGCTTATACGTAATGGATGGTATAATGGCAATGGAAGGCAATGGACCACGTGGTGGAACTCCCCGTGCCATGAACGTACTGCTGTTTTCAACTGACCCTGTAGCACTCGATGCCACCGCCAGCCGTATGATAAACCTCAACCCGCTGTATGTTCCCACCACATTGGTAGGTGCCGAAACCGGTGCAGGAACATTTAAAGAAGATGAAATTGAGATTCTTGGCGATGAACTGAAAGACTTTATCTGCAAAGATTTCAAGGTAGAACGCTCGCCCGTGAAAACCATAAAAAAGACCAAGGTAAACACGTTTTTAAACAATCAACTGGTTGCCAAACCGGTTATTATTGAAGAGAAATGCACGCAATGCGGCACCTGTGTGCACAGTTGTCCCGTCGACGGGAAAGCGGTAAACTGGCTTAACGGCGATAAAGCAAAAGCACCGGTCTACGATTACTCAAAATGCATCCGCTGCTACTGCTGCCAGGAAATGTGCCCCGAAAGCGCTATTATTCTCAAAGACCCGATAATTATCAAAGTCGGAAAATTATTTTAAAAAGAATAAACAAGATGACTGATTATAGCGTCAACCTGAATGTTGGCACCAAATTCATATTTTCTACTTCCGGCAGTGCATCGTCCATAGAGAAACATAACAACGCCTTCAAAAAATTGGGAGTAAATCTGGTGTATTTTACTTTTCCGCAGGATATTACTCCCCAAATTTATGCCGGACTGCTTCGTTCGCCCATTGCATGCGGGGGAGCGGTTACCGGAAAAGGCGGATTGAAATCGAGTATTATCCCTTTTCTGGACGAGGTGGAGCCTTTGGCACTGAAAACCCTGGCTGTTAATACCGTGGTAAATAATAATGGTAAATTGTACGGATATAATTCGGATGCCATTGGACTGAAAACAGCTTTGACAAAAGGCATTGAAACTTCCGGACTGGATATTAAAACAGCCGTAATTTATGGTAACGGAGGCGTATCGGGCGTGGCATTTCACGTGCTGATGGAGTTGGGTATCAAAGTAACTCTGGTGGGCAGAGATCCCGGGCGCGTACTGGAAAAGAGGAAACAACTGGGAATAGAACATATAGCCCATTTCGACGGACCTTACGATTTGGTGGTAGACGCAACGCCCATTTCTGCGAATCCTGATTTTATGAGTGCACCCGGCTTATCGACGCTCCTCAGCGGTTGCAAAATGGTATTTTGCCACAACATGCCCGAGAAAGACAATAAAACCAATTATCTGGAAAAATACTGCACAGAAAAAAACCTTTATTTTATTCCCGGAAAATGGATGTACAACGCCCAACTGGCCAAACAATACCGGTTGCTGTTCGAAGGTTACTCCAAAAAGGACGGTTCACCCATATCCGAACAGGATGTGCTGGAAACATGGAATATAAAATAAAAATAGCATAAACAAAAAACAATTACTGTCAACCCTCGCTGCTTCTTGCTTCGGGGGTTTCATTTTGACCTTCAACGTTAAAAAGACCCATTTAACTCAAACTTTTTTATTGACTTTTACGTTATTTAAGTACATTTCACATTTCACATTTTAGTAGGATTACGTCACTTTCTGCGAGTCATTTTTATTAACTTCAAATTCAAAACAATGACTATCGACATAATTATCTGCATCTTACTATGGGGACTATCTCCTCCATTCTGATATATCAGAAAAAACAGCCAAAACAAAAAAACTGATTTTTGCATTGAATTATTTTTAATGCAATCTCTGCACATCTAACCTTAACAAAATCTTAAAACTATGAAAAAACTATACTTACTAGCCATTGCTTTATGCGTCTTGAATGGAGTTTATAGCTCAGTTAAATTGAGTACAGACACTATCCACAAGCAGATTACCGATTTTCAAAGTGACTCACTTATCAAAACTAAAACAACGGCCGAATTATATATTTTGGATGTAAGAACTCCAACTGAATTCAGCACCGGACATTTAATTAATGCCAATAATATAGATTACAGAGCAACAGGTTTCTGGGACAAAGTAGATATTCTTGACAGAAACCTGATCTATGTGGTTCATTGCAAAGGAGGAAGCAGAAGTTTACCGGTTTATAATCAAATGATTTCTATGCATTTCAGGGAAGTATATATGATGATCGGAGGATTTGATCAATGGAAATCAGATGGATTACCATACGTTACAGATATGATAGCCGATAATGAAAAAATAACTGTATGGAAACAAAACAACATTATATATAATAACTCAGCTGGTTCGGAGTTGTTGATAGAGATTAAAGCACCTGTTGATAAAACCACCTTGTCAGTTATAAATACAAACGGACAAGAATTGATAAAAATACAAAAACCAGAGAGCCGACTCACCCTTGATATAAGCAGTCTGGTGCAGGGTGTCTATTTCATAAAACTACAGAACGGAAATAACCTCGAGATTCGAAAATTTCTAAAAAAATAATATCAGCTGTACTCTAACCGATAAAAACCAACCGAATTATGAAAAGATTTACCATTTACAAAGCCATTATTCTGGCAATTAGCCTGATAAACGTCATAACCCAAGGTATTAGCCAGACCTTAATTGCAGGATGGGATTTTCAAACCACCACAAACGGCGGCACAGCTGTTGAACCCGCCCCCAGTATTTCAAAAATTTTTATAGCTAACTTTGGTGCAGGAACTTTGTATCTCGATGGAACAAACGGTTCCAGCAACTGGATTAATACAACACCCGATAATGAGATAACTGCTCAGACCGGATGCTACCTCAATACAGGCCCGGACTTCTCGACAGTGACTACCGGATATGCTTCTCTGGGGTTTCTTGGTTCGACAAATTGTTCGACAAACGGCAAGTGTCTGGTTTTCAAATTTTCAATGACAGGAAAGTCAAATCTTTATGTGAGTTATGTGACAAAAAGAAATGCCACCGGCTTTACAATACAAAAATGGGAATACAGTACAGATGGCATTACCTGGACAGATTTTCAAACGATAACCGATATCTGCACGGAAGGCTTTGCTATTGTAAGCCTCAACAAAATAAAAGAACTTGATAACACTGAAACAGGATATTTAAAAATGACCCTAACCGGAGCCACTTCAGCTACCGGATATAACAAAATAGATAATATCCAGTTTAATGCAGACACCTCAATATCAACTGATTTAAAACTTTCAAAGACTTTAGCGAATGCTTGTATGTCAGTTTCAAACGGAGTGGTCAGATTTAATGCCACCGCAGATCAACGGGTAGAAATTTATAATTCTGCTGGTCTGAAATTGATAGATAAACTTACCGTCGAAGGCTTAAATACAATTATGCTTCCTTACAAAGGAGTCTTTATTGTAAAAAACGGCAATCAAATTTCAAAAATCCATTTATAAAATGATTAACAAAAACGTTGTAAAGTTCTTAAAAGAACGATATTTCATTTTGCAAACCGACCTCAGATTTGGGGTTGGTTTTTTATTAAGCTGAATAATATTAAAAAATAGACCTAAATTAAGATTTATTTATAACTTTGACACATCAACATTTTTGATGCTTCAACATTACATCCAATTGTCTAAATCTAACAGGCATTATTTATTAACACAAAAAAAAAAACGATCTGTATGAAAACTCAAAATGTAATTTTAAACTCCCTGTTCGGAGTAATCAGTCTTCTCAGTATCAATTCCTGTGTAAGTATTCCTAATGGCGCTTCGGCTGTAACACCTTTCGAGAAAGAAAAATATCTGGGTACGTGGTACGAAATTGCCCGCTTTGATTTCCGTTTTGAGCGGGATTTGAACAACACAACAGCTAATTACTCTCTCAATACGGATGGCAGCATAAAAGTTGTAAACCGCGGCTACAACTATAAAACCAGGGAATGGAAACAGGCAACCGGCAAAGCTAAATTTGCAGGCAACTCCAATGTGGCCCGGCTTAAAGTATCGTTTTTCGGACCTTTTTACGCAGGTTATAATGTTATTGCGTTAGATAAAGAATACAAATATGCTTTGGTAGCGGGAAATAACCTGAAGTATCTGTGGATATTGAGCCGGGAGCCGGAGATACCAGACAATGTAAAACAAGATTACCTTAAAATTGCTGAAAATCTGGGTTACAAAACATCTTCGCTCATTTGGGTTGAACACGATAAAAAGCAAAATGGATTTGCCGGTGCAAAAAAATGATACAACGATTGCTTCAGAGCTACCGTTTTGAACTTCCTACTGGATTTATTTTATGTTACTTTCCCCAATTAAAATGACAAAAAATCGAATATGTATACCTTTTTTCATTAAATTTGTGGCTGAATTTTAAAATCATTATCGTTTATGAACATTACCGACCGTTTTCTGAAATATGTGAGTTTCACCACTACTTCCGATGAAAATACCAACATGACTCCCAGCACTCCGGGGCAAATGATTTTTGCAAAATACCTTGTCGAAGAACTCAAATCGTTAGGTATGCAGGAAATTGAATTAGACAGCAACGGCTACATAATGGCTACGTTGCCCGCCAATACTGATAAACCAATTCCAACTATTGGTTTCATTGCACACATGGATACAAGCCCCGATATGTCTGCAAAACATGTGAAAGCACGTGTTGTTCAAAATTACGACGGCAAGGACATATTGCTCAATGAAGAAAAAGCTATAGTTTTTGAAACAGAAAAATACCCTGAAATACTTCAATATAAAGGTCAGGATATAGTGGTAACCGATGGAACCACTCTGCTGGGTGCAGATGATAAGGCCGGGCTTGCCGAAATTGTATCGGCCATGGAATACCTGATTGCACATCCGGAAATAAAACATGGTAAAATTCGCGTTGGTTTCACTCCCGACGAAGAAATTGGTCAGGGTGCCGATCACTTTGACGTGGCTAAATTCAATGCCGACTGGGCATACACCATGGATGGCGGCGAAATTGGCGAGCTGGAATACGAAAATTTCAATGCTGCCAGTGCCAAAGTGCATTTCAATGGAACAAATGTACATCCGGGATATGCCTACCACAAAATGATTAACTCCATGCGTATTGCACAGCAATTCGTTGGTATGCTTCCACGCTCCGAAACCCCTGAACATACGGTGAGTTACGAAGGTTTTTACCATCTGACCAATATGGAAGGAACGGTAGAAAAATCGACATTGAGCTATATTATCCGCGACCATGACCGCGACCGTTTTGAGCGTCGTAAAAAAGAAATTACCCATTTAGTAAACAAAATAAACGCTGAATTTGGCGAAGGTACTGCCACTATTGACATTAAAGATCAGTATTATAACATGCGTGAGAAGGTAGAACCGGTTATGCACATTGTTGATCTGGCTTTCGAAGCCATGGAAGCAGTTGGCGTAAAACCAAATGTAAAACCGATTCGTGGTGGTACCGATGGTTCGCGACTTTCGTACATGGGTCTTCCCTGCCCTAACATCTTCGCCGGCGGACATAATTTCCACGGACGATTCGAATATGTTCCCGTACAATCAATGGAAAAAGCCATGATGGTGGTGGTGAAAATTGCAGAATTACTGGCTAAAAAGTAATGGGAGTTATCAGTTAATTGGTTAACTGGTTCTTTTTTACACTGCCACCACGAACATGAATAGACTAATCATTAATAGTTAATCACTAACAACTCTTTAATAAATGAAAACAACACCTTTTACCAACATTCACATTGCTCTGGGAGCAAAAATGCACGAGTTTGCAGGTTACAATATGCCTATAGAATATAGCGGAATTACTGACGAGCACATGACAGTTCGTAACAGAGTGGGTGTTTTTGATGTTTCGCACATGGGCGAATTCTGGGTAAAAGGACCAAATGCACTGGCATTTCTTCAGAAAGTAACTTCGAATGATGTATCTGCCCTAACCATCGGCAAAGCCCAATATTCCTGCTTCCCTAACGGCAAAGGCGGCATTGTTGACGATTTGTTGGTTTACCATTTTGAAGAAAACAAATACCTTTTAGTGGTAAATGCCGCCAATGTTGAAAAAGACTGGAACTGGTGCGTAGCCAACAACTCCGAAGGCGCCGAACTGGAAAATGCTTCGGACTGGATGGCTCAATTAGCCGTACAAGGCCCAAAAGCAACAGAATTGCTGCAAAAGCTTACTACCGTGGATTTATCTCAAATTCCATATTACAGCTTTGCTACTGGTGACTTCGCAGGTGTTGACAATGTAATTCTTTCCAATACGGGTTACACCGGGGCAGGTGGGTTCGAATTGTATTTCTATCCTGAATACGGTGAAAAAATCTGGAATGCATTATTCACTGCCGGAGCTGAATATGGCATAAAACCAATCGGACTGGGGGCACGCGATTCATTACGTCTGGAAAAAGGCTACAATTTATACGGAAATGATATTGACGATACTACATCGCCTATCGAAGCCGGACTGGGGTGGATTACCAAATTTACAGACGGTAAAAACTTTATCGACCGTCCGATACTCGAAAAACAAAAAGCAGAAGGCGTAAGCCGTAAACTGGTTCGTTTTGAACTAAAAGAGCGCGGAATTCCCCGTCATGGTTACGAAATTGTAAACGAAGCGGGTGAAAAAATCGGAGAAGTAACTTCCGGAACTATGCTTCCAGACAGCAAAAAAGGAATTGGGATGGGTTATGTATCTGCCGCTTATGTAAAACCGGGCTCAACTATCTATATTCAAATCAGAGCTAAAAACATGGAAGCAACGGTTGTAAAATAACCATTTATTTTCAGCTTTCAGGAGATATTTTCAGATCAAAACATTTCCTCTATGAGAAAAATCATTTGTTTTATCCTGCTGATTGTTACTGTGAAATGCCTTGTAGCGCAGGATAAACACGTGGTTATTCCAGACAGCATCGATTCTGTTGCTTTAAAAAACAGAGGCATCAAAATTCAGGAAATTCAAATCAAGGGCCGGTTGAATGATGCCAATATAAAATCAGGTTCAACCGGCCTTGATATTGATGTGAAAGAGCTGAAATTACTGCCGAAACTGATTGGTGAAACTGACCCATACAAAGCGCTGCAATACATGGGAGGCGTATCACAAGCCGGTGAAGCCAACTCAGGTCTTTATGTCCGCGGAGGAAACAACGACCAGAACCTTATTTTGCTCAACGGAACAATGATTCAAAACCCAACGCATGTGTTGGGAATGTTTTCTGTTTTCAACCCGGACCTAATAGGGCAAATGCGCTTTATCAAATCCGGCATGCCTGCCGAATATGGTGGTCGCCTTTCATCGATTGTTGATGTTACCACGGATAATACAATTCCCGAAAAAACAGAGATAAAGGGTTCTATCGGAGTTATTTCTTCACGATTATCCGCTCATATTCCGTTAAGTTCAAAATTTTCTGTTTTTGGGTCGTGGCGTGGAAGCTATATCAGCACTATAATCCTCCCCACTCTGGTTGCGTTGGGTATTGACAGCCTGCTTACCCAAAATAAGTACGAATACTGGGATGTAAATGCTGGTTTTACATATTATCCGGCAGCGCGCACCAAACTTACAGGACATTTTTACAATGGGAAAGATGATATAAAGGTTCAAGAGCTGGAAAAATTCAATCTGAAATCAAATAATTCAACCAGTTGGGGGAATACTGCAGCAGGCTTGCAACTAAATCATGTTTTTACAGACAGCTGGAGCATGAATCATCAGATGAATTATTCCAAATTTCATATTCAATCCATGCTTGATTGGTACAATTCTCTGGTCAACATGCAGTCTAACTCAGATATTCTGACTTATAAAGCTGATTTTTTTCATGCAAATGGAAAACACCAGATTAAGTTTGGAACAGAGATATCTTATAGTGCTGTTATTCCAACCTTTGTACGCACCGACTCTATTTTCCCTGTAAATGTGAATGCTGAGCGCAATAGCATTCATTCTTCTTTAATAAGCATTTATCTCAGAGATGAATGGACATTGAATAAATGGCAGTTTAATTTCGGACTGCGAGGTAATATCTATACCCATTTAGGTCCTTATACAAACTTTCAGGAAACCGGCAACATTATCTATTCCCGAAATGCAGTCATAAAATCCTACACTAGCCTGGAACCACGATTTTATTCCAGATATCTGATGAATCAGCAATCATCTGTAAAGTTAGCAGCTACAAGACACACTCAATATCTGAATCAACTTCCGGTATTTTCATTTGGCATTCCGGCCGATTTACAACTTCCGGCAGGCATCTACGTTAAACCACAGACATCCTGGCATTTTTCTGGAGGGTATTTTCACAACATCTCCGAAAATGACTGGGAACTGGGAATGGAAATTTACTACAAAACGTTAGAAAACCAACTGGAATTCAAGAACGGAATTGAAACAACGTTTACTAACGGCATGTTTGAGAAAAATTTATTGGTTGGGAAAGGCTGGACCTATGGTGCCGAATGGAAAATTCGTAAAAATGCAGGCAAACTTACTGGTTGGTTGTCATACAATTTGGCCTGGAGCTATCGTCAGTTCGATAAAATAAATCAAGGACAGCCTTTTCTGGCAAACAACGACCGTCGGCACGATATTTCTCTTATAGGCATGTACAACCTAAATAAACGCTGGAGTTTTTCAGCCGTATTTGTTTATGCAACAGGTAGCCGACTGAATCTGCCTGTTAGCTGGTTTGTAGTTGATGGAAAATATATTCTGGAGTATGGACGATATAATGGATTCGAAATGCCTACCTATCACCGATTGGATATTTCGGCAAACCACAAACTGAAATCCTGGCACGGCATTCAATCTGAATTGAATTTTTCAGTTTATAACTTGTATAACCGAGCCAATCCCTTTCAGGTATTCTTCAGCGCCCGATTGCAAAGCATAAAAATGTCTTATTTATTACCTGTTATTCCCTCTGTATCATGGACTTTTCATATATAAAACTAAAATGAAGAAAGTATTTTACTCCATATTGCTAGTTTCTGGTCTTCTGTCCTGCAAACCTGACTTGGACTATGAAATTCACGGTTATACACAAAAGATCATAGTGGAAGGCTTTATTGCTAACGGCGAATATCCGAGCGTATATTTGTCGTTAAACATCCCTGTTTCAAAAACCGTCGACACAATCACCGTACTCGAAAACGTAATCCGCACTGCCAAAGTAACCATCTCGGATGGAGAACAAACAGAAGTCTTGACATCACGTTGGGATAAAAAGCATTTTCCGCCTTATGTTTACCGGGGCACAGAACTAAAAGGAATTGAAGGCAAAACTTATTACCTGACGGTGAATTACGGGGGCTATACCTTACACTCCCAAACTACCATTCCGCTCGCAACCAATATCTTAAAATTCAACATGATACCTGTAGCAGGAAACGATTCGATGCGGCTGCTAACCATGACATTTGATATCGACCCGGCAACGAAAAACGCCTACAGGGTATTTACAAAGAAAATGAAAGATGGATTTTTTACTCAAACTCCAATCGTCTACAATTCGGATTTTTCACTGTCGGGGACAAATACATTCAATATTAGTCCAAAACCGGATACCAAAGACCCCAGTTTGTCGGAAGGTAGTTATTTTGCTATAGGCGATACAATTCAGGTTAAGCTGTGTACAATCGACAGTATTACCACTCAATTTTTTAAAGCACTGACAGTATTCTCAGCTTCTGGCATTGGTACAAATATTTTTATTGGAGAAAAAGATGCTTTAAAATCAAATATCAGTTCTCCCGGATTTGGGATATGGTATGGAAACGGAACCAAAACATATCAGGTAGTTATAAAATAAGGAAGAATTGCTTGATTCTTCCTTTTTTTTTAGTTTGGTCCTATTAATATCAACGTGGCAGCACGTCCACTTTAAGTTTATCGTAAGCCCTGTTAGCCTTCGCACGGGCTTCTTCAATTGTGTCGGCACTTGCCAGAATTACAGCCAACCGGCGATGTCCCACAACTTCAGGCTTGCCAAAAATACGAATTTGTACATCTGGCTCGGCCAATACTTCCTGTAAATTATCGAAAACAACCTTATCGCTATTGCCTTCTACTACAACGGCTTTAGAAGCCGAAGGACGATAAAACCGAACAGCGGGCACAGGCAATCCCAAAATGGCGCGTGCATGTACGGCAAATTGCGACAAGTCCTGAGAAATCATAGTCACCATACCGGTATCATGCGGACGGGGCGATACTTCGCTGAATAGCACATCATCGCCGCAAACAAATAATTCTACTCCAAAAATACCGTAACCACCCAATGAATCTGTAACCAGTTTGGCTATGTGTTGAGCTTTCTGCAATGCAGATTCTGCCATGGGCTGTGGTTGCCATGATTCCCGGTAATCGCCGCCTTCCTGATAATGGCCAATCGGATTCAGGAAAGTTGTGCCGGCACTATGACGAACAGTAAGTAACGTAATTTCATAATCAAATTTCACAAATGCCTCTACTATGACACGTCCGGCTCCTGCCCGACCACCTTCCTGAGCTATTTTCCATGATTGCTCAATATCGGCGGCAGTTTTTATAACGCTTTGACCGTGACCCGACGAACTCATAATAGGCTTCACCACACATGGAATACCAATTTCGGCCACCGCTATTTCAAATTCTTCTTTGGACGATGCAAACCGATAAGGCGAGGTAGCTATTTGCAGGTCTTCGGCGGCCAAACGGCGAATTCCTTCGCGATTCATGGTCAGGGAAGTTGCATTAGCCGTAGGAATCACATTGAAACCTTCTTTTTCAAGTTCAACCAAAGTTCCTGTAGCTATGGCTTCTATTTCCGGAATAATATAATCGGGCTTTTCAGCTTCAATTATTTCACGTAACTTTTGTCCATCGAGCATAGACAATACGTGCGACCGATGTGCTACCTGCATTGCGGGTGCATTAGCATACTTATCCAATGCCACCACCTCAATACCATATCGTTGCAATTCTATGGCAACTTCCTTACCTAATTCTCCTGATCCGCACAAAATGGCTTTTTTACCAACTGCAGAAAGTGTTGTTCCAATTTTTGTCATTAATTTTTTGTATGTTTAGCTATTTTTTTCAATGTATCTATCTGATTTTCATTTCCGAAAACCAACAATCTGTCGCCCAGTTGAATCAGATTATCGGCTGTGGGGTTTACCTGCAATTCGTTGGTTGAGGAATAATACCCGATAACTACCAGATTGGTCCGTTGGGGAATATTGGCATCTCGATAAGTCTTGTTTATCAAATCACTTCCAACTTTAATCTCAACCAATCCGAATTTATAATCTTTCAGCTCTTCTTTGCCACCAGCAAATTCAACAAAGCTGAAAAAATCGGTGTTTGTAGTAGCAATTGAAATAATCCGATCGGTAGCAATTTCAATCGGAGACACGATAAAATCTGCTCCGGCTTTTTTAAATCTGTCGGGTGAATTTCCTTCTGCCACACGGGTAATCACCTTTATATCCTTATTCAAATCTTTGGCACTCAATGTCACAAATAAATTCTCGGCATCTGTAGAAAGTACCGATATCAGAAATTTTGCCCGCATAATGCCTGCATGAAGTAAAACCTGGTCATCTGTTGCATCGGCATCCAGATGAATAAATTTCTTATCATAAAGTTCCTTCAACTTCTCATTCCTTTCGGCATTGCTCTCGATCATCACCACTTCCAGGCCTTTTTGCAATAATTCATCCAACACATGTTTTCCTGTTTTTCCATAGCCACAAACTATGTAATGGTCTTTCATTGACTCTAATGTTTTGCTCATTTTTCGTTGCTTTAATAGATTAGACAATTCCCCTTCCACAAAAAATGCAGAAATTTTACCAACGGCATACAAACCAATCGTAAACCCGGAAATAACAATAAAAATCGTAAAAACCTTACCCAAGTCGGTAACAGGAACAATATCTCCAAAACCTATCGTTGCAAAAGTCACTACCAACAAGTAAAGCGATTTTAGGGGGCTTAAGCCTTCAATGAAGATATATCCTAAAAAACCAATGATAAACATTAAGAATAATGCCATCAATGGAGCAAATAATTCTTTAATTATCAATGATCTAATGGTTTCTCTTTGTTTCATTTCAGATTTAGTTTAAAGTCCGATTGGCCAAAATATTTTTCACTTGTAAAAATAAATAATTTTCAGAATAATTAATCACACAAAGTATATAAATCGCCACGCGGATTGACCAATAAAACCGGCACATCTGATTTTTTCACTACGTGATATTCTTTGGGGCCAAACAAAATATCATCTAACCCATAATCACGCGAAGCAGAAACGATAATCATTCCGGCATGTTCTTTTTCTGCCACCTGAATTGATTCAACTTCGACTTTAAAACTATCTTTTGTTGCTTTTTCAAGCGTATATTTGAAATCAAATTTATCAAACAAACTTTTCATTTTCTCAGCATTGGTAGCCGCTTTCGAGCCATAATCGTTAGCCTGCAACATTTTTATCTCTGAATTGCAAAAACGTCCGAACGCCGCAGCAAACTGGGCTTTTTCCAATTCTTCTTCCAAAAAACCGATTGGCAAAATTACCTTTTTCAAGTTCAAAGTTCCAAATGAATCTTTATAAAACAAATACGGGATGCGCAAATCGCGGCAATCATTCAGCATATTTCGAATGGCTTTTGTGCGTCCATTTCGCATTTGAATAAATAAAAATGACGCTTCCAATTCCTCACAAACCGACGATATTGTATCTGATTTTGAATTTCGAACTGTTATCTGTGCGTCAGGCAAAAGTTCTTTCAGCTCGTTTTCCGTAACAGCTATAAGTTCGGCTGAATCAACGAAACTCAACACACCGAACGATTTCTGGAGTTGAGTGGCCAAAGTTGATGCACTCTGAAGTAGCGCTTTTGCTGTAGAAATTTGCTGAATATATACTAAAATCATAGATTGATTAGCTAATGTGATAATGTGTTGATGTGATAATATGTTGATGTGGTAATATGATAATGATTTGATTGATTTGATCGCATTATCATCATATCTTCGCATCAACACATTATCACATCAATATTTTTATTCCTGAAAATAAATCCTTTTCACTCTTCTGGAAACACTTGTTAGAACTTCATAAGGAATTGTTTTCAACCAACCAGCCACTTCCGAAATAGTAAGATGATCACCAAAAATTTCCACAGGATCACCTTCTCTGGCTTCTAAATTTGTCACATCTATCATGACCAGATCCATACACACATTGCCAATTACTTTCGCCCGCTGCCCATTTACAAGCACCTCACCCACTCCATTTCCAAGCTTGCGATCAAAACCGTCAGCATAACCAATCGGAATTACAGCAATTCGCTTGTCGGCAGGCACAATTCCCTTGCGGCTATATCCCACAGTTTCACCAGCTTTTACGGTTTTAATCTGCAGAATAACTGTTTTCAAAGCACAAACCTGTTTTAAATTAACATCCGGCAACGAACTGATACCATAATGGCCAATTCCAAGACGCACCATGTCAAACTGATATTCGGGGAAGCGCTCAATTCCTGCTGAATTAAGAATATGGCGCATAATATGATGCGAGAAAGTTGCAGAGAACTGATCGGCACAAGCCGTAAAAGTTCCCATCTGCTGTTTGGTAAATGTATCGAATTTGGCATCATCCGAGCCTGATAAATGAGAGAAGATAGAACGTACTTTTACCTGGTTTTGTCCTTTCAGCCGGTCAAGTAATTGCTCCATGTCCTGAGGCTCAAAACCAAGGCGATGCATGCCGCTATCAATTTTCACATGAATCGGATAATCGGTCACACCCAGTTTTTCGGCAGCTGCAATAAAAGCATCAAGCAAGCGGAAACTATAAATTTCCGGTTCCAGTTTATTATCGAAAATCATCCCAAAACTTCCTTTTTCGGGGTTCATCACCACGATAGGAATACGAATGCCCTCGCGGCGCAGCTCAGCGCCTTCATCGGCTACAGCTACGGCCAAATAGTCGCATCGGTGATGTTGTAACGTTCGAGCCACTTCCACCGAGCCGCTCCCGTAAGCAAAAGCTTTTACCATGCACATCATCTTGGTTTCATGGCGAAGTTTAGAACGGAAATAGTTCAGGTTGTCCACCAACGCGTTCAGGTTTACTTCCAGCGTGGTTTCATGAGCTATCAGTTCCAGTTTTTCAGATATATCTTCGAAATGAAACGCCCGCGAGCCTTTCAACAAAATAATTTCCTGCTGAAATTCACGAATCAACGGCGATTTCAGAAAATCCTCTGTATCTTCAAAAAATATCTTTTCTGCAATTTCAAATTTATCAGCCTGTTTAGAAATTTCAGGTCCAATGCCTATGATCCGCTGTACATTTTTATTTTGAACAAGTCCCGAAACTGTTTTATACAATTCGTCTGCAGCTTGTCCACTTTGCAGAATATCGGATAAAATAAGCGTTTTTGATAAGTTTTTGGCTGTTGCTTGTTGGTTCAAAAAATCCAAAGCTATGTTAAGCGAGTTTAAATCGGAATTATAACTATCATTGATAATCAAGCAATCGCGCACTCCTTCTTTCACTTCCAGCCGCATAGCCACAGCTTCAAGTTGCAAAATCCGCCGGGCAATTTCTTCTGAATTTATACCCAAATGTAGCATCACCGCCACACATTGCAGCGCATTTTCAATGGATGCATCGTCAGTAAACGGAATACTTACAACCAATTCTTTCTCGGAATATTTAAACTTAATGCTCGTATTTGAAGCAGATTTTTCAATTTGCAGGATTTGTACAACTGCTCTTTCTGATTTTCCCCACGAAAATAATTTTCCTTTAAAATCAGATTGTGCTATGGATATTTCAACCAACTTATTATCAGAGCAATAAATCAAAACGTCTGCATTTTTAAAAAGGATTAGTTTCTCTTCGCATTTTTGCTTCAAACCTGTAAAATTTTCCTGATGCGCCTCTCCCAAATTTGTAAAAATGCCAATGGTCGGTTGAATAATCGGCTGCAAATGTTCCATTTCGTGCATTTGCGAAATACCGGCTTCAAAAATTCCCAATTGCGTGTTTTCGTTCATAGCCCAAACAGAAAGCGGAACGCCGATTTGAGAATTGAAGCTACGGGGCGAACGGGTAATAGCATAATCTTTATGCAAAAGCTGGTATAGCCATTCTTTCACCACCGTTTTTCCATTGCTGCCAGTAATGCCGATAACCGGAACCTGAAACGAGCTGCGATGTGTTGCCGCAAGCTTTTGCAACGCTTTCAAGCTATCATTTACCTGTAGAAAGACAGCATCCGTCAGTTGCTCAAATTCAGGTTGTATTTCGCTTACCACAAAATACCGCAGATTTTGTTGGTATAGTTCGGTAATATAATTATGTCCGTTATTTCGGGCTGTATGAATGGCAAAAAACAGGCTTTCGGCCGGAAACGATAACGAGCGGCTATCGGTAAGCAACCAGTTTATTTCTGCTACCGGAACTTTCTTATCGTCAGCTCCGATAATTTGAGCAATTTTATTTAATTTCATTGTAAATCAGAGGTAAGAGGTAAGTAGAAAGAGGGAAGAAAAATGCAATTAATTACCCACTATAAACTACCATCAAATATTATTTTCTTTTTCCAAAAATACGAAGCAGATACAAAAACAAATTGATAAAATCGAGATATAATGTCAGTGCACCAATTATAGCTTCTTTTTTGTCTTCGTCGGTGCCTTCGTTCCCAATCACATTGAGTGCTTTAAGTTTCTGTGTATCATAAGCAATTAAACCTACAAAAATCAACACCCCGGCATAAGACGAAATCCAGTACAACATTTCGCTTTTCAAAAAGAAATTTACCACAGAAGCAATGATCAACCCAATCAGTGCCATAATTAGTATATTTCCAATTTTTGTAAGATCTTTCTTCGTAAAGAAGCCGTAAGCACTTGTGGCTGCGAAAGTGCCGGCAGCAATAAAAAATACGTTTGCAATAGATTCTGAAGTAAATACAAAGAATATGCTGGCCAGTGTAAGTCCATTGAGAACCGAGTACAAGGCAAAAACAATGGTAGCGGTTACAGCGGTCATTTTGTTTATTGCTCCGGCCAAAACTCCAACCAAAACCAGTTCAAGAATAAGCAAACCATAAAACACAAAGCTTTGTCCAAATATAAAATTAATAATTTCCGGCGAAGTTGCTGTTCTGAAAGCGGTTAAACCCGTAATAATCAAAGCTAACGACATCCAACCATAAACTCTTACAAAGAAACGCTTCGTTTCGGCAATTTCCTGTTCTTTTGAAATTTCAAGAAAGTTATTCATAATTCTGTTTTTTAATGTATTATCTTATTATTTTAATGGTAATTTCAACCAAATATCCTCCGTCTCGCCCGGGCGTTTCTCCGAAACCGTCAACGAATCGGAAACTGTGTAAATTGAATAGCCACCAACCGGATTTTTTGCACGTTGTGTCGACCGGTTTACAATACCGGGAATTCCATCGTAGCTCAGCAACACATTGCGATGATAATGCCCGCCCAGAATGGCTTTCACATTAAATTCATGAAGCACATCGGTCATTTCCTTCCAGTTTTCAACATCGCCTGTAAGTAGCGGATAATGAGTGATAACAAAAGTCGGTTTCTTTTTGCCGGTTTTGTTTAAATTTTTTTTCATCCAGTCAATATCAGCCTGCTGAATGGTTGCTTTGGAAGCATTGCTTTCCGGCACTGTTGTAAATCCCGCAAAAACAACATTCTGATGAGTAAACACGAATTTATCAGATCCGAAAACACATATAAAATTATCAGCCCCTACCCCGGTATTCCAATGAAAATCATGGTTTCCTGGAACAACGTAAAAAGGAACTTTCAAATTCTGCAGGAAATGTTTAGCCACTTTCAACGAAGCTGTATCACCCAAATCAGTGACATCCCCACTTACAATTACAAAGTCAATATTTTGAAGTGAATTCACATCAGCTATAGCGTTACGCAGATCTTCGGAATTTGCGGATTTAGTTAATGAGATATGTGTGTCGGTAAATAATGCAAAACGAAAAGGCTCACCTGCGAAAGCAACTAATTGAAATAAAACCAGATATACAACAATAAATATATGAAGTTTTTTCATTCGAATATTAAAGTAGAATTATTTATTTGCTCAAAAATGGTTTTGATTTTTGACGCACAAAGATACAACAGCTTAAAGAAAATTATTCCGATAGTTGCTAAAAGTTTTTACAAAAAAAGGAGCTAACCTGATATCAGTTGCTCCTTTATAAGATTTGCGGGCATTTTTCTATTCGTCAATAGAACTAATCTCCACTAACAATTCGTCTTTCATTACCGATTGCCCGGTTTGTATACGTATTTTACGAATCACACCGTTGCAATTAGCCGAAATTTCATTTTGCATTTTCATGGCTTCAAGGCTCAGAATAGGCTCACCTTCATTCACCAGGTCACCTTCGGAGAGGAATATATCCACAATTTTACCCGGCATAGGCGCAACAATATTATTCTGGTCAATTTGCTTGCCGTCTTTGTCAATCATACCGTGACGAATATAGGAAAAAAGTGATTCCAGACTGAATTTATATTCAACCCCATTCACCTTAATAACAGCCTTGTTCTGGTCGCGCGATACCAACTCGCAATGGAAACGTTTCCCGTTCCAATCAAATGCGTAATGAAAATCTTCCTGCTCCACGAAGTCAATATCTTGCTCAACTCCATCGATAACCGGTTTCGACTCTTTTGGAATATAAATTTTATAGCGTTTGCCATTTTCACGCAAAGCAATAAACAACCGCGATGCATCGCGTTTATAAATATATGAAGTTCCCATGTTTTAGTAGTTTAATCTTTTATTCAATACCCATACATTCAACGAATCGCTTTTGTAGGTTGGCAAATCAGACGATAGCTGAAGATATTCAGAGGCATACATAATAGTAGCAGCCAAAGCGCCAATCATTTCATCTTCTTCGTTCTCAAGCATTTCCGGCGTAAAAACAGTATCAACCCAACGGGTAGTATACGTTGCATTTACAAATTCCGGATGTTGCAAAACGGTTCTGCAAAACGGAACAGTTGTTTTCAGACCAATCAGGCTGAATTCGTACAATGCCGCCAGCGTTTTCCTGATTACATCCGCTCTGTCAGTTCCATGAACGATAATTTTTGCAATCATCGAATCGAAATAAGGAGTTACCACTGAGCCACTTTGCACTCCGGTTTCAATGCGAATAGTCTTATCCTGCGGAAAATGAATTTTGTCAATAAATCCTGTTTGCGGACTGAAACGGTTCTGAGGATCTTCGGTATTCACACGGCATTCAATGGCCCAACCTTTTATTTGTATATCTTCCTGTTTCAAGGTAAGCTCCTCCCCAAGTGCTACGCGAATTTGCCAATCTACGAGATCTACACCGGTAATCATTTCCGTAACCGGATGCTCCACCTGAATTCGGGTATTCATTTCCATGAAATAATACGAACCATCTTCATCCATGATAAACTCAATGGTTCCTGCAGAATAATAACCAATTGATTTGGCAAAACGGACAGCCATATCACCCATTTCCTTACGCATTTTAGGAGTAACGCTGGCAGATGGAGCTTCTTCCAGAATTTTTTGGTGCTTGCGCTGAAGAGAACATTCACGTTCACCCAGATGAACGACATTTCCATGCTTGTCACCCATAATCTGGAATTCCAGATGTTTCGGATTTTGCAGGTATTTCTCGATAAACATATCGCCGTTTCCAAAAGCAGCCAACGCTTCATCAGATGCCGATTTGAAATTACGTTCAATGGTTTCCGGTTTTTCCACAATACGCATTCCACGTCCACCACCTCCGGCCGAAGCTTTCAAAATAACCGGATAACCTATTTTATCTGCAAATGCCTTAGCAGCTTCGGCATCTTTTACCGGACCGTCGCTTCCTGGTACCAAAGGCAATCCGGCTTTAATAGCCATGCTTTTGGCCACAGTTTTCAGACCCATATCGCGAATCAATTCGGGCGACGGACCTATAAAATTAATGCCATTCTCAACACATAGTTGTGCAAAATCCGGATTTTCAGACAAGAAACCATATCCGGGGTGAAGCAAATCAATATTATGCTCAAGCGCAAGATTCACAATACGTTCCGGATCCAGGAAAATCGGTTTATCATTTGCAGCATCGCGTGCCGGAATAATTTCATCGGCATAATTCAGATAAAGAGCATCCGGCTCTTTATCGCTTTGAAAAACTACAGCCAACATGCCCTGTTTATGGGCTGCCCGGATAATTCGAATAGCTATTTCACTCCGGTTGGCAATTAAAAGTCTTTTCTTCATTCTTTATATTGTTATTAGCCCTCGGCATTATTACTTTGTGATATTTAATCACTTCGTATGTATTATTAGCCTACAGCGTTATTTTCAATCGAAAATTGTAACCCCGATAGCTATCGGGATAAATCGTAAATTATAGTGGGATACTTCCGTGTTTGCGTGCCGGTTTGGCATACTGCTTATTAGACAAAATCTCAAATGATGTAATCAGAATTTCACGTGTATCTGATGGAGTAATTACCTCATCAATCAATCCAAATTCTTCTGCTTTATACGGATTAGCAATTTCATTTTTATATTTTTCAATCAGTATTTTTTCCAATTCGGCCTTATTTTCGGCCTTTGCCAATTCGTGTTTATTAACAATCTTGATAGCTCCGGCAGGACCCATAACGGCTATTTCGGCTGTTGGCCATGCAAAGTTAAAATCGCCGCCGGTATTTTTGCTGCTCATCACAATATAAGCACCTCCATAAGCTTTACGGGTAATAATTGTAATTTTAGGAACGGTAGCTTCGCAGAATGCATACAGCAATTTTGCCCCGTTACGGATGATTCCGTTGTGCTCCTGCTCAATGCCGGGCAAGAATCCCGGAACATCTTCCATTATCAGCAATGGGATATTAAATGCATCGCAGAAACGGACAAAACGTGCACCTTTTACGCTGGCGTTGATATCCAGCGTTCCTGCCATCACTTTGGGTTGATTGGCCACAATACCAATGGTTTTTCCATTCAACCGGGCAAAACCAACAAGTATATTCTGAGCAAATTTTTCGTGAACTTCAAAAAAAGAATCTTTATCAACAATAATATTGATAACCTCCTTCATGTCGTAAGGGCGGTTAGGATCGTCGGGAATAATTTTATCCAGAAATTCCTGGCGCGACTGATATGAACTCACCAGATTAGAAACCGGATGTGGTTCATAGTTATTGGATGGGATGTACGATAGTAATTTACGAATAAGCATGATAGTATGTTCCTCGTCATCCGAAACGAAATGTGCTACACCGCTTTTGGCTGCATGAACATTTCCGCCGCCAAGACCTTCCATATCAATATCTTCGTTCAGAACTTCCCTTACCACATCAGGCCCCGTCACAAACATGTAGGAAGTCTGGTTGGTCATAAAAATAAAATCTGTCAGAGCAGGTGAATAAACCGCACCACCGGCAGCCGGGCCAAGAATAGCCGAAATTTGAGGAATAATACCTGAGGAGTTTACATTGTTTTTAAAAATAGTGGCGTATGCCGATAAGCTTTTTACACCTTCCTGAATACGCGCACCACCCGAATCCATCAAACCTACAATAGGTGCACCCAACTTCAGTGCCATTTCCTGCACTTTAGCTATTTTCATTCCGTGTGCATAACCTAAGGAACCTCCCAACACAGTGAAATCCTGAGCATAAGCAAAAACACTGCGTCCCTGAACCAAGCCCCGCCCTACAACAACACCGTCACCAAAATTAGCAGTCTTGCTGCTCATAGGAGTTTGCGAAGGTGCTACAAAAGCATCAAATTCAAAAAAAGTTCCTTCATCAAAAAGAACATTAATACGTTCGCGGGCTGTAAGTTTACCTTTTAAATGCTGTCTGGTAGCAGCATTATCTTCCAATTCTTGCAACGCTTTGAGGCGCTGTTCAAATACTTCGTTTTTATTCATTATCTTCCGTTAGAATTATTTCCAATCTATTAATGTAGTGTTTTTAAAATGATCTAACAATTTAATATAAATTTAGTTCAAATTTATATTAAATACAAAAATCAATGCACAAAAATAACTATTTTGTGCAAAAATCAAATACTTTTTTAAATTATTTAAACTTAAAACAGGAAAATTGATGTGTTAGACATAAGCTCAAAATGGGTAATCAATTGTTTTCCAGACAAGTTACTTCACACCTCATTTTTGATTTTTGACACATGAACTATAACACTCAAGGATCGATGATGTTCACAATGAAAAAAGCAGGGGAAGGAGGTGATATTATTTTACAAATATCCAAAGAAGTAACACAACAATCAGCAGAGCAGGAAGCATATTCATTATCCGGAGTCGTTTAATTTCAAGGATATTAAGCCCCAAACCAATAAGTAAAATGCCTCCAACACTGGTGAGTCCGAGAATAATAGTTGGAGTAAAAAATGAACTGGCGTACATGGCGAGCAAAGTCAATGTAGCCTGAAAAAGCAACAGTGGAATGGCAGAAACTATAACTCCGGCTCCAAAAGCGGAAGCCAACAACATAGCGGAAAAGAAATCCATAAGCGATTTAGTAAACAGCAAATCGGACGAACCACCTGTACCTTCCTGAATAGTTCCAAGAATGGTCATGGAACCAATACAAAATAGCAGAAAAGCAGTAATAAGTCCTTCAGAAAATTTATCGCTGCCAATACGGAAACGTTTTTTCAGATAATTGCTCATTCGCTCTGCCCCGCTTTCGATATTCAACCATTCGCCCAGCAGCGACCCTAATGCCAGACTGCCTACCACAATAAGAATATGTTCCATTTTTACCACCATAGCTATACCTATTGCAAGGGTAAACAGCCCTACCGCCTGAAAATAAATAGTTGTTATGCGCTCGGGCATATTTTTTTTCAGCAGTATTCCTATGCTTCCTCCGATAATTACAGCAGCTGTATTGACAAGGGTTCCGGTCATAATTTGAATTGAATGGTTAATTTCAAAAATGCACTGCAAATGTAAGAAAATTTAGAGAACTGGCTCATAAAATAGCCCGGTTGATTTCAAAATTGAATTCAACCGGGCTGCCTGTTCATTTATAGTCAAAACATTTATATTTAAGATAAACTATCATTTTGGTTTCTTGTTTAATTTACTGTATGTACTTTGCAGATTCAAATACGCCGTATTATTGTAGCGAACAAGATTTTTTACAAATCGTTTTGCCCATTTCAAAAGCATATAAATCATTACAAATAGTGAAGACTTATTCTCAATTTTCGTATTGGCCGATTTATTTATTATTGAAACTATTTCCTTCGATAATTCATAGTTTATGCGTGGTGAAAACTCATTAATATTATAGGTGAAATCATTTTGATTTCTCACTGTCCTATTCAGATCAAGCAAAATAATTCGGGAATTATTGCGTGCCAATTCCCGTACAGCATTGTTCAACTGGGCATGAGAAATGTGCCGCCCATCATATAATGACTCCGTATTCTTTTCGCATGGAAACTCTACTCCTAAAATCAAACACAGTTTAGTGCGCTTATCTAGATCGTTTAGAATTTTTTCTATTCTCGTGCAATAATCACCAACAGTAGTTTTCCCCTGAAATTCATATTTTTCAGAAAATTCATGAAGATATTCTTCTGTGAACTTATTGCTGCCGCTGTAAAGTTTCCCTTCAATGAGTCCCGGCCAATAAGCTTTATCGGTTATGGGAAACAAATGCGATCCAACTGTAACCTGAATATTTGAATTTTTCTTTTTATATATTCCGGCATAAGCTTCCTGCATTGTGCTAAGAAAAACGATATCGTACTTTTTATGAAAAATTGTTCCTTTGAACATTGCTTCGTCATAGAAAATACAATCGTTCAGCACTTCTTGCTTCTCGGCAGCCGAAACGTCTTTTAACCGGGAAAGAAAAACGGAATGATTATGACCTTCAATTACATTTTCCCTTTTGACGTTCACATAATTAAACTCAGAATGAAACAATTCCTTATTCTTAATATAAGCAATTGTCTGAGCAAAATCACAGGCGCTTTTAAATAAGAATTTTGCATGTTTCGAAATCAGATTGGCTGATTCAACGGATTCTTCCACGTCAATTGTTTGAGTATTATTTATCCAGAGGGGAGCGTCGGCTTTTACCACATTTGAAACCACTTCACCCACCACTTCCAACGTCGGGAAATTCAATTTTGCATATACATATTGCTCAATTCCCAACCCTAAAGTGCGACATGAAAATAGAAAATGTTCCAGTTTGTTATTCAATATGGCATAAAATCCAACAATACCATAATCTCCAAATTTATCGTTCACAGATACATATCCACAGCGAGCCTCCCGATTTTCGAGCAAACTTTTCAGTTCATCTTTCGATATTCGCTTCTTGGTATAATTCAATTGATTCGACCTCGAAATTAAGTCATGAATGCGCTCCATTTCCGGAATACAGTTTTCAACAATCCCGGCCCTGATGTTACTTGCAAAAAGAAATTCTTCATTGTTATCATATTTTTTCTGTTCAATTCTTTTTTCTTCAAGCAATTTATACTGTTTGAGACGCGTATGATTTAGATCTTTCTTATCAAACACAGCAATAAATTCCAGCAAAGCAGAAATAATATCCGGACCAGCCACCATAATTTCAGGTGAATAATGTTTGGCTTCTTCCAGATTAGTAATTTCATCATCGATAAAAAGCACATTTTCGGCCCTCAACGCCATATCGTTGATCAAATCCCGAAGACGTTGTCCTTTTGAAGTCCATTCGATTGAGGGGAAAACGAAATAATCTAAAACACCAAACTCAACCAGTTTGCCCGCTGCAATCTCAAATGTGTTTTTCGAACAGATAGAGTTAATTATACCGCAATCAGTCAGGCTTTTGACCAATTCAATATTTCTGGGGATTGATTGCACCTCCTGCTCACTGATAGTTCCGGACCAAAACGTATTGTCCAGATCCCAAATCACTAATTTGACTTTATTCAAATCCATAATTCACACCATTTTACGTTCTTACAAAGATCACTTTCAAAACTACTCATCCCCACTTAGTGTAATGATTACAACTATATATATGAAACAGAAATTTATTTTAAAAGTTCAATGTTTTCAAAGGAACTTTCCAGATAAATTTAAATAGATACAAATGGAGTGTTTTGATAAAATAACTCAAGTTTTGAATGAAAAATTACTTACGACCAACAAAACTATCAGAATTGAAACCAATGCTCCCTGAAAGAATAATCAACAACATATTTTTTTCCTTACCAATAAACCCAAAAACTTATAAAAAAACATCAGATTATCAGCGGCGGTAACTAAAAATAGCTTAGGTGGTTCAACGAATAAACAGTTTAAAAAAAATGAGTATTTTTGCCTACAGAACATTAATTCACAATATGCGTTTAGAATATTTTAAATGAATAATTGAATATGAAAAAAATAACCCTAATTTGTATGACGAGCTTACTGATGGCTTGTGGGGCTGAAAAAGCCACCACTCCAAAGATAGAAGATTTCAAATACACGGTGGATAAATTTGCCGATATTGAAATTCTACGCTATCGTGTTCCCGATTTTGAAAATCTGAGTTTAAAACAGAAAGAGATGATTTATTATCTCACGCAGGCCGCACTTGAGGGTCGCGACATTCTTTACGACCAAAATAACAAGTATAATCTGTGCATTCGCCGCACGCTGGAAGCAGTATATGTGAACTACAGAGGCGATCGTAAATCAGCCGATTTTGAAAAGTTGATAACCTACCTGAAAAGAGTGTGGATGGGCAACGGCATTCATCATCATTATTCGGAAGATAAATTCATTCCGGAATTCTCCGAAAAATTCTTTGAAGAAGCCATTAACAGCATCGACTCAAAATATCTGCCTTTGGCAAAAAGTGAAACGGTTAAAGAATTGATTGCAAAATTGAAACCGGTCATTTTCGACCCGACCGTTTATCCAAAACGAACCAATCAGGCCGAAGGTGTGGATTTGATTAAAACTTCTGCCAACAATTATTACGGTGATGGAGTTACACAAAATGAAGTAGAAGCTTTCTACGCAAAACTGAAAAATCCGAATGACAGTACGCCCATCTCTTATGGTCTTAACAGTAAACTGGTAAAAGAAAATGGCGTGTTGGTAGAAAAAACATATAAAGTTGGTGGACTTTACAGCGCAGCCATTACCCGTATTATCGGTTGGTTGGAAAAAGCTGCAGCTGTTGCTGAAAATGACAAACAGAAAGATGTGATCAACACGTTGATTGAATTTTATAAAACAGGTGATCTGAAAACTTATGATGAATATTCTATCAAGTGGGTGGAAGATCTGGCTTCGCAAATTGATTTTGTAAACGGATTTACCGAAACTTACGGTGATCCGCTGGGCATGAAAGCCAGCTGGGAATCTATTGTAAACTTCAAAAACATTGAAGCCACCAAACGTACGGAAACAATCAGCGCTAACGCTCAATGGTTTGAAGACCACTCTCCTATTGACCCTAAATTCAAAAAAGAAAAAGTGAAAGGTGTTTCGGCCAAAGTAATTACGGCTGCCATTCTGGCCGGCGATTGCTATCCGGCAACACCTATCGGAATAAATCTACCTAACTCTAACTGGATTCGCCACGAATACGGGTCAAAATCGGTGACCATTGAAAATATTACTGAAGCTTATGATCAGGCTTCGCTGAACAACGGATTTGCCGAAGAATTTATGTGGAGTGATGTGGAACGCAAACGTGCCAAAGACTTTGCTTCGCTTACCAATAACCTGCACACCGACCTCCACGAATGCCTCGGGCACGGTTCAGGCAAACTGCTCCCGGGCGTTGATCCGGATGCGTTGAAGGCTTATGGTTCGACTATTGAAGAAGCACGTGCAGATTTGTTCGGATTATATTATATGGGAGATCCCAAAATCGTAGAACTGGGACTTTTGCCCGATAAAGAAGCTTATAAAGCTGAATATTATCAGTTTGTAATGAACGGCTTGATGACTCAATTAACCCGCATCCAACCCGGTAAAAACATCGAAGAAGCACACATGCGCAACCGTCAACTGATTGCTTCGTGGGTTTTTGAAAAAGGCAAAGCTGATAAGGTTATTGAAATGGTAAAACGAAATGGTGAAACGTTTGTTGTGGTAAATAACTACGAAAAACTGCGGACACTGTTTGGTGAATTGCTGGCAGAAATTCAGCGCATTAAATCTACCGGCGATTTCGAAGGTGGTAAGAAGCTGGTTGAAACATACGGCGTAAAAGTAGACCAACCGTTGCACGCCGAGGTGTTGGATCGCTACAAAAAGCTTAATCTTGCTCCTTACCGTGGCTTCGTAAATCCCGTATACACTTTGGTAAAAAATGGGAAAGGTGAAATTACCGATGTAAAAATATCGTACAACGAAAATTATGTAGAACAACATTTGCGCTATTCGAAAGAATATTCAAGTCTGCCTACATTTAATTAATCCAAAGGGCATAACACAAACGAGGCTGTCGGTGAATTCGCCGACAGCCTCGTTTGTGTTTGTTATTCATTTTCTAAAATAGTTCGTTTAGTTCCAAAAGTATCCTTCTCATCTTATCCAGCAGCGGCATATTATCATCGGAGTGAATAATGAAATCGGCCTTTGAGGTTTTGTAATCTTCAGAAATCTGACTGGACATCCGGGCCTGAACCTGGTCCACAGTGCTTCCATCCCGTTTCATTACACGCTTGATCCTGATTTCCTCCGAAGCAGTAATAACAATTATTTTGTCGACAAATTTATTAAACCCACTTTCGAACAAAATAGCTGATTCCACAAAAAGAAATTTATTCTGTGCATTCTTATCCACCCAGCTTTTGAAATGAGCTTCGACAACCGGATGAACAACCTTGTTCAATTTCAACAATAATTCTTTATCTGAAAATACTTTACTGGCAATAGCAGAGCGGTTAAGTCCCTGTTCGGTATATATATCTTTTCCAAACAATTCAATCAGTTGCTCCCGAATCACCGGATGTTCGTTCTGTAACCGGCGGGCTTCCATGTCAGAATCATACACTTCAAACCCTTCAGCACGCAGCTTATCGGCCAGCGTTGATTTTCCACCGCCAATTCCGCCTGTAATTCCTATAACTAAGGGTTTGCTCATATTTTGAATAAAAAATCCATTTTAAACTATAACAAATAAACAACTGAAGAATGGAAGGGTTCAATCTGGTTAGGGTTAAAAGCCAAAACTAAAACCGACGGTAACTGTGGTGTGTTGTCCCTGCAAATATTTTGGAGAGAACAAGTCCAGATATCCCTGTGCAGTTTGCAGATTTTCTGACCTGTCATCAACAATAGGTGTTGAAGTCAGGTCATAGCCACGAATATCCGAATTTTCTATGTTGATAATGGCGTACGCATTATTGAAAACTTCGTACTGCGCATTAAAGCCAATTGTTTTATTGCACCATGATATTTCGCCTAACTGCGGCTGAGCCAGAAAAATTTTCGTTGCATCCACTCCATTAGCCTCACGACGAATATAATTGAATTCATTTCCATGTTTTGCGTCTACGTACGACAATTTCAGATCAAGCCCGCGAATCGGTTTATAAGCCAGTTCAACATACATTTCCTGAGAATTATCGCCCAGGTAACTGCCTAAATTGTAATTGTTCGAAGCCCAGGTAAGAGCCGGAATCGAATGTTTGTAAGTGATGATATTGCTTCGGGTAAATTCGCCGGTGAGCGATAGATTCTGAACGGGTAAATTCGTCAGGCAAGCTCCCATTTTATATGAAATCGGATTTTTCTGAGCAACGCTTGGTGAAAAACGGCTAAAGCTGATTTCATCTGCGTAAACCGAAGTAAACAAATGCAAATGTTTGATATTTCTCGAACTCAGATTGATAAACACCTGCGAATTCTGGTTTTCAAGGGTAAGTCCTTTCGTCAAAGTATGGTCGATGGACTTGTAGAAAGCAATAGGAATAAAATAAGCCGGTTGTACATTCTCCTCGGCATAAATAATTGAATTTCCAAATGAGAAATTCAGATTTCGGACCGGCGTAATGGTAAACATATTGGCTGCTATAAACTTATTAGCCATACGATAGTGACGTTTATCATTATTATCAAGATAATAGCGTGTGGAGTCGAGCACATTAGACACCAACCAACCGTGGAAATACTGCATTTCGAACCATTTTGCCGGTTTCAGATGCAACGTCAGCATAGGGAATGAAGGTGCACGCCCCGACAAAATGTTTGAACCGTGGTAATTATCGCCCCAAACCACATTGTCCTTTACCAAGCCCACTGAACCCCAGTTCCACGCGTATTTAATTCCGCCACGGGAATCGCTGTAATCGCCACCAGCCGAAGATTCTTTGTATTCATAGCCCGGATAATCATTCAGAAAAGTTGGTCGTGCCAACAGCGCGCCTTCAATAGACACATCACGCAAGCTACCGTAAACACTCAAATATTTGCCAATCATCAATTGCAAATCGGCACCATACCAACGTTTAATGATATTTCCATTATCATTGCGGGTAATATGCATTCCCAACAAAGGCGTAATCCTTGCCCTGAAAAGTGTATCGCGGTAATGAAAAGCAGGCTGAATAAAAGCGAGCGTAAGCTGATCGTTTTTGGCGAGATTCAGGTACGATTTCGGAAGTTTATTCTGCTCAAGTGCAAATTCATTCAGGAAGAAAGTCAATTCATCGCGCTGCCGTTTATTCAGTTTATCAGTTGCCTGCGCTTCGAGTAATTTTGTGGCAATAAAGGAAAGTGAATATGGTTTTACCACTGAATTTAATTCGATAAAACCATCATTTGCCAATTCGTCCAAATAATCATAAATCCGCGTGTAGGAAATATGTTCCGGTATATCCTGAGCATAAGAAGCAAAAACTGAAAATGTAACTATCAGAAACAAAATTGACTTTCTCATAATTTGCAAACATAAAAGGGCAACCTCGTGGTTGCCCTGATAACAATCATTTAATTATTTGGTATACATTATACTTGCCGAAGATGGAGCCACAACAAATGTGGTATCATTTACCTGCGTAATGCCGCTTAAATTAATTTGTCCGTCGTGGCAAACTAAATTCCACTCCCCGGCAGGAATATTGACTTTTACGGCCTTGCGATTTCCGTTGTAAAGTACCAGAATGTCTTTCCATATTTCATCGTTCACATGGTCTTTAAGCACATAACCAACTACATTCGGAACCTGGAGATTCAAGAAATTCAAGTGACTTTGTTCCATTTCCTGCGTTGGGATACGAAACGCCGAATGTCCTTTTCGCAAAGCGATTAAGCCTTTGTAATAATCCAAAATATCTTTATGAGTTGTCTTGAAATCCCAGTTAATCTGATTGATCGAATCGGGCGATTGATATGTATTATGGATGCCCTTTTTAGTCCGGTAAAGTTCTTCGCCGGCATATATAAACGGCACTCCCTGAGAAGTATACACAATCGTCTGGGCCAGCTTATTAAAACGAACCAATTCATCATCGGTGGCATCCGCCGGTTTCGATTCCTTCAGCTTGTCCACCAGACACATATCATCGTGGCACGAAACATAATTGATAATCTGTGTCGGGTTATTCACATACGGAGCTTTTGAGTAAATGAGTTTGGTGTAATCTACCTGTGGATGCTGAGTAGCGCCGACAACTCCAAAGCGAACGCTTTGCTCCAGACTGTCTATTCCGGAAACAAATCCCGGGATTTGGGCATGCATCCAGCTACCTTTTATAGCATCACGTATATCGTCGCTGAACACGGCTATATTATTTAATTGTTTCGCGTTCTTTTTCACAGCCCGTTTGGCTTCTGCCAATGGTGATGCCGCTGCAGTCCAACCTTCGCCATACATAAAAATAGTTGGATCAATTTTATCCAGTGCAGCACGTATCTCATTCATCGTTTCAATATCATGAATGCCCATCAAATCGAAACGAAAACCATCCACGTGATATTCTGTGGCCCAATAAACAACAGATTCAATCATGAGCTTACGCATCATTCCGCGCTCCGAAGCAGTTTCGTTACCGCATCCCGAAGCATTTGACCACGTACTGTCGGCATTCTGGCGATAGAAATAACCCGGTGCCAACAAATCCAAATGAGAGCCTTTTCCCATTGAAGTATGGTTATAAACTACATCCATAATCACGCGAATGCCTGATTTATGTAGCGATTGCACCATTTGTTTGAATTCACGGATACGCACAGCCGGATCGTAAGGATTGGTTGAATAACTTCCTTCCGGAACATTGTAATTCAATGGATCGTAACCCCAGTTATATTTTTTCTCGTGCAATCTGGTTTCATCTATCGAAGCAAAATCAAACGACGGTAACAAATGAACGTGGGTAATTCCTAATTCTTTCAGATGGTCGACGCCAGTAGCTTCTCCCGCAGAATTCTTAGTTCCCCGTTCGGTAAATGCAAGGAATTTACCTTTGTTTTTCATGCCGGAATTCGGCGATACCGAAAAGTCGCGAACATGCACTTCATAAATCGAAATGTCTGTAAAATTTTTCAATAACGGACGTACATCATTTTCCCAACCAGCAGGATTTGTTTCTGCCAAATCAATAATTGCAGCACGTTTCCCATTTACACCTGTTGCTTTTACCCAGGCACCGGGTGTTTCTTCCATCCATTTTTCGCCAATTCGCACCTGAAAAGTATAGAATTTACCTTTTAATGGTTTATCCACTTTAAGTGTCCAGGTGCCTTGTTCAGCCCGATCCATGTCAATTGTCTCGTAGGCTCCTCCTTCATAACCATCGTCATAAAGTAACAATTTTACACCAGAAGCAGTTGGAGCCCATACCCTGAATTTACAGGATTGCGGAGAATAAACCAGTTCCAGATCTGAACCTTCATAAACCGGATACTCATCAAAAGTCTTATATTGAGGTGTTTTGTTACACCCACAAAGCAGTGCAGAAATCACAAACATACAAAATACATATTTTTTCATAACCTGCAGAAAAATGATTCACTTTATTTTTATTCGATTGCTTTATTGATGTAATCATGAACAACTATTGGGTTATTCCATTTCTTTGCAATAGCGCATTAATAGTTGGATCTTGTCCGCGGAAACGTTTATATAAAACCATTGGATGCTCGGTTCCTCCTTTTTGGAGGATGTTTTTGCGGAACGAATCAGCTGTCTTTTTATCAAAAATTCCATTTTTTGAGAATACGGAAAATGCATCTGCATCAAGCACTTCGGCCCATTTGTAACTATAATAACCGGCTGCATACCCCCCCGAGAAAATGTGGCTGAACGTAGGACTTATTCCTGTATTTGGGATGGCCGGCAAAATCTGTGTTGAAGCCAGTGCCTCTTTTTCGTAATCAACCACATCACCTTCAAGAGGTTTTTCCAGTGTATGCCATGCCATATCCAGATAACCAAAACTTAACTGGCGAAGACAGAAATAGGCGATATTGAAATTTTCAGAAGCTTTAATTTTTTGAATCAATTCAGTCGGAATTTTCTCTCCCGTAAGGTAATTTACAGCAAATCCATCCAGAAATTCTTTTTCCGAAGCCCAGTTTTCCATAACTTGTGAAGGCAATTCCACAAAATCGCGGTAAACATTTGTTCCAGAAAGCGATTCATAAGTACATTTTGTCAACATTCCGTGCAATGAATGACCAAATTCATGCAAAAATGTAGTCAATTCATCAAATGTAAGCAAAGCCGGTTTGGAACTTGTCGGACGGGTAAAGTTCATCACAATCGTAATATGCGGACGGCTATCGGTATTACCGTCCATCCATTGTGCTTTATAATCGTTCATCCAGGCACCGGCCCGTTTGCCATCACGCGGATGAAAATCAGTATAAAGTACGGCAAGAAACTTCCCTTTTTCGTCTGTTACATCATAAGCATCAACCTCCGGATTGTAAACAGGTATTTTTGTATTCTTTGTAAAATGAATGCCATACAAGCGTGTAGCCAAACCGAAAACACCTTTTTTTACATGTTCCAGTTCAAAATATGGTTTCAGCATTTCGTCGTTTACAGAGTACTTTTCGTCTTTAAGTTTTTCTGAATAATAAGACCAGTCCCAGGGTTGAAGTTTAAAATAAGCGCCATGTTCGTCGGCATATTTTTGCACTTCCGCACATTCTTTTTCAGCCGTAGGTTTATAAGCTGCAAGCAATTTATCCAATAGGTTGTAAACCTGTTGTTTATTCTCTGCCATTCGATGTTTCAGTACATGATCGGCATACGATTTACGTCCCAGCAGATTAGCGATTTTCAATCGGGTATTGGCTATTTTCCTTATATTTTCACGGTTGTCGTACTCACCACCTGTCATGCAACGGGTAGAATTAGCCATATACAACTCGCGACGCAAATCCCTGTTATCGGCATATTTCATGAACGGAACGTAAGTGGTTGTTTTCAAATTCAACATCCAACCCTCTTTCCCGGATTTTTTAGCATTTGAAGCTAACATATCCATAAAATCGGCAGGCAAACCGGACAACAGGTTTTTATCCGTTATCAACAGACTATATTTGTTGGTTTCTTTCAACACGTTTTGTCCGTATTGAAGCGTCAGCATATTCAGGTCTTTGGATAACTCACGATAAATAGCTTTGTCATCCTCCGAAAGGTTGGCTCCATTATCTGCAAAGGCATCATAAGTATTTTGCAAAAGCATTTGTTGTTCAGGAGTCAGTTTAAGCTTATCTTTCTGATCATAAACAGCTTTAATACGGGCAAAAAGTTTTTCATTCAAACTAATAGAATTGCTGTGTTCAGTCAGAAGTGGAGAAATTTTTTCAGCAATATCCTGTAATTCATCAGTTGTTTCGGAACTCAATAAATTAAAAAAAGGCGAACTTACTTTATTCAATAATTTGCCCGTATTTTCCAGGGCCACAATAGTGTTTTCGAAAGTCGGAGCCTGGGGGTTATTAATGATAGCATCTACTTCGATTGTATGCTGCTTCATGGCTTCCTCAAAAGCCGGAAAATAATGCTCCGTTTTTATTTCATTAAACGGAATAGTTTGATGTGGAGTTTTATAAGTTTCTAAAAGCGGATTGCCTGCCAATGCAGTTCCTCCTACCGTTAATGCGGTCATAAAAAATAGAGTTTTAATTGTTTTCATCTTTAAATACTGTTGAATTTGTCCGTTATACGAACAATTGATACCAAAACGCTAAAAATTAAGTATTGTTCAGTTATTGCTTAATTAATTTTTGAGTAAACCGGGCTGAATCAGTAATTACCCTGAGAATATAAATTCCTTTGGGCAATTCCGTTATATCAATAACCCCTGAGTTTGTCATTTGAGTCTGGGCACTCAGAATTCGGCCATTCAGGTCAGTAACAGCCCACGACTGAATATTGTACTCCTGTGTATCGATATAAAAAATACCATCCGACGGATTGGGATAAACAGGTATCGTTTGGGCAAAAGCCACAGTTGGAGATACAAACGACAGGGTATCCGATATGTCCTGATAGCTTAACTGCAAGGTTTTGCCCCGCTGTATGGCTGTTTCGTTATTAAAATTGAAGGGAATATAAGAACTTACAAGTTCTCCCGTGACTCCACCCCAAAATTCATATTTCGATTCCATCAGATTTGCCTTATTACCGCTAAAATCGGAGTAATTAATTGAAATCTGGTTTCTCCACTCGTGATAAATAGGTTTTGAAAGAGTTTTTTTTGTTTCATTTCCTTCGGTATCATATTGATAATCATATCTCAAATCACTTTCCCAAAACATCACCTTCCAATGTTGGTAAGTTTCAGCAAGTAACTTTTTATTACCATTATAATCGTAATTGGTTTGTTGGAAATTTTCCCAACCATTGATTTCCGGATTCCATCTCTTTGTTCGCTGAATTATCAACCGCGAAAAATCGGGAGAATAAAACCAATTGATAAACTGTGAATTGACCCAATCTTTGTTGCCTTCTTTTTCCATATGGAGTTGCGATTGCAACTGTCCGTCAGGGTAATATGAATTTACATACATGTATTGGCTTGCCACACTCCCCGATTGGTAAACCGATGTAATTACAGAATCGATACGATATGCCTGTGAATATCTATAATCCGTCTGAAGTGTCAAAACCCAGACGCTTGATTTATTGACATAATCTTTCTTTGATGTAAGCAAAGACCGGTCGTAAGCATAGACTACCTTTCTCAATGGATTTTCGTCTCCAGAAATATAATTGCTATACAACTCGTTGTCAAGCACTCCGTTCAAATAATTATAATCAATTTTGTACGAATCCGCCCACGCGTTATTTTTCCAAATCCTCTCTATCTGGTGCGTACAATTACCGGCCTCATACAACCATTCGGTTTGCGATATCCGGGCCCACAAATTCGGCTGTTTATAGTATCTTGTTTCCAACATTTTTTTCCCGTTGTTATCGTATAAATACACATAACGGAATGTGGAATCGTTATCGAAAACCTTAAGTTCGGTGATTAATTGATTTTCAGTAGCAGAACGAGCCTGCGTCGTGGAAGTTACAGAAAGCAGGAATGCTATGATCAGGGCTGTGAAAATATACTTCATTGAATTGAAATTCAGTCTAAAATTGGTCAAAAATACATATAATTATTCAATGTTCCAAAACCATCGGCTTCAATGCATTTTCACCAGTAAAACAAGTACTTTCGTGCATATTCCCAATTCAAAACAAAAGCACTGTCGAAGCGATCCGGCAGTGCTCATTCGAGTAATTTTCCTATTTATATTAACGATCAAATTTCACGTATCTTGGTTCGCTTGGCGTATAATCATCGTTATCCCACAATGTGCTGGTTATCATCAAATCAGCACTGTAGCGATTACATGCAATCGGCACATTATGCACCCGGCACTGACGAAGCAACATTTGGATATCGGCTTCGTGAGGTTGTGCATTCAAGTCATCGATCAGGAATACAGCAAGATTAATTTGCTTACGTACCACCAATGCCGCAATTTCGGCATCACCCCCGAGCGGACCGGAATTCATGCAGGTAATATCAGCCTCTACTCCCTTTTCTTCAAATGCTTTTTGAATCAAACCTCCGGTAGTTCCGGTACAAATCAACTTATGTTTTGATAACATTTCGGCATTAAATAACGCCCATTCAACCATATCGGCTTTGCGTCTGTCGTGAGCAACCAAAGCAATTGTCAACTGTTTTTTCATACGCTCAATATTTTCTCTATTCATTTCACAAAGTTACGTCTTTTTCCTTTTTAAAACAATAGTTTCAGTCAAAAGTTCTCTAAAAATCAGGAACGGCAGTTGCTCCATTTGTCAATTTTTCATACTTTTGTAAAAACTCATTAAAATCCAATGAAATTTACCGGGATTAATATCCGGCTTGCTTCAAACTATTTCAAAAACAATTTTCGAATGAAAAAAAGTATTTATTTTCTTCTTGCCTCCCTGCTTACTTTTTCTACACTTTCAGCCCAACAAAAAAAACGCGAAATGCGCGCCGTGTGGATTGCAACTGTTGCTAATATCGACTGGCCCAGCCAAAAGAACCTGACATCGAAAGCCCAACGCGATGAAATGCGCGATATGCTCGATGGGTTGGCAAAAAACAATATCAATACCGTGATCATGCAAATACGTCCTACAGCCGATGCTTTTTATCCCTCGGATCTTGAACCATGGTCGCATTGGCTGACGGGAAAACAGGGCGCAAAACCAAATCCGTATTACGATCCGCTTCAATTCATCATAGACGAAGCCCACAAGCGTTGCATTGAGGTGCATGTATGGTTGAATCCTTACCGGGTAACCAATTCGGACAACCTGAATATACTCAGCAAAAATCATTTATACTTCAAAAAGAAAGATTTATTTGTAAAATATGGCGATAAATACTATTTTAATCCGGGACTGGACGAAACCCGTGAATTTTTGAATCGCGTGGTGGAAGATGTGGTTGAACGGTATGATATTGATGCTATTCATTTCGACGATTATTTTTACCCTTATCGCGTGCCTGGAGAAGAATTTCCTGACGAAGCAGCATTCAGAGCCAATCCACGTGGCTTTGCTCCAAATCAGAAAGACGATTGGCGCCGAAACAATGTAAATATGGTTATTTCCGAATTACAACAAACAATCAAAAGTATCAAACCCTGGGTAGAATTTGGAATTTCACCCTTTGGTGTGTGGCGCAACGATAATGTCGATCCACGCGGTTCGGCCACAAAAGCAGGTGTTCAAAATTATGATGATTTGTATGCCGACATTCTTAAATGGCTCAAAGAAGGAACTATTGACTACGTAGTTCCGCAGCTTTACTGGGAAATTGGCAAAAAAGTGGCCGATTACGAAGTGCTCGTAAAATGGTGGAGCGAAAACTCATTTAACAAAAACCTTTATATAGGTCTTTATGCTTCGCAACTTGGCTCGCCGGATGCCGCACCGGCCTGGAGAAAAGGAAACGAACTTTGCCGCCAGCTGAAAATGAACCTGAATTATCCACAGGTTGATGGAGCCGTTTATTTTAGCGCAAAACCATTTCTGAAAAACAAACAGGGGCTCAACGACAGTCTTCAATTAAATTATTATAAGTATCCGGCTATTTGCCCTGTCAACCGGAATATCCGTGGCGAAGCTTCGGCTCAACCTCAAAATACAAAAATTGTAAAAGATGGATCGTCAGCTTACCTCATTTGGGATGATGTAAACGGAGAAGGTGGCTGCCAGGTGGCGTATTACGTTGTGTATGCCTTTAAAGGGAAAAAAGTGGGCGATATGAGCGACCCGGCAAATATCATTACCCGCACTACCGAAAATTGCCTGAATCTCCGCGATACGGATCACAAATTCAAAGGAAATTATACATTCGTAGTAACCTCTGTTAACCGTTACAAACACGAGAGTATTCCTACTTTTGGAGTTACAAGAAGGCTATAGTAACAATTTCCGGTATAAAACAGAACCCCCGCTGAAAAACTCAGCAGGGGTTCTGTTTTTTTATTCTATTAAAAATCTATTTATCAAAAAGTTTCTTCAACAAATCCGGGCGTTTCATACGTTGCAGGTCGCGGATAATCTGATTCTTATACTCACTTTTGTACCAAAAGAAGAACTTGCGTTGTTCGAGTTTTTCGTCTTTACTTTTTGCAGTAAAAACCGGTTCCAACGTATAGGGATGATATCCCGAATAATAAATTTCGGTAGCTAGCGTCATCGGCGTAGGTGTAAAATCCTGCACTTGTTCCAGTTTAAAATCAAAACTTTTAGTCAAAGCAGCCAGTTCGGCCATATCTTCGTTATGACAACCCGGATGACTGGAAATAAAGTATGGAATCAATTGCTGGTTCAATCCTGCTTCACGGTTAATGCGCTCAAACTTCTTCTTAAACTCACCAAAGTAAGCAAAACTTGGCTTCCGCATCATGTTCAGCACTTCGTCGGACGTATGTTCAGGTGCTATTTTCAAGCGTCCTGACACATGGTTCGTAATCAGTTCTTTGATATATTCATCGTGCGTTTTGTTTATTTCCGGATCATCAGTCCTGTCCAACAAAATATCATAGCGAACACCACTGCCCACAAAAGATTTTTTAATTCCGGGTAGACTATCTACTGCCCGGTAAATATCCAACAGCGGTTTGTGGTCAGTATTCAGATTGAAACAAACTTTTGGAAAAATGCATGACGGTTTCTGGCATTGGCGACAGATATACATCTTCTTGCCCTTCATTTGATACATATTGGCCGACGGACCTCCCAAATCACTCAAATAACCTTTAAAGTCGGGCATTCGCGTGATTTGCTTCACCTCGTTCAGAATGGATTCTTTAGAACGAGAAACAATGTGCTTGCCCTGATGGGCAGAAATGGTACAAAACGAACATCCGCCAAAACAACCCCGGTGCATATTCACCGAAAACTTAATCATTTCGAAAGCAGGAATGGTTTTGCCTTTGTATTTGGGATGTGGAACGCGTGTGTATGGCAAATCAAAAGAAGCATCAAGTTCTGCTTCTTTCAGCGGTTCGTAAGGTGGATTTACAATCACCCAGCGGCTTCCGGTTTTCTGCAACAGACGGTTAGCTTCAAACCTGTTCGACTCTTTCTCAATATGCTTAAAATTGGAAGCATATAGCTTTTTATCTTTCAGGCAAACCTCGTGCGACACCAGTTCAAAGTCTTTCCATTTGGGATGAGCCGGAATTTCTTTCGACAAATAAGACGTTTGCGGAATATCAATCAGCTCTTTGAAAGTCTTGCCTTCCCGCAACTTATTCACGATTTCAACAATAGGCTTCTCCCCCATTCCATACACCAGCAAATCGGCTTTTGTATCAGCCAGAATACTCGGCATAAGCTTATCCGACCAATAATCGTAGTGCGTGTACCGGCGAAGCGAAGCCTCAATGCCACCAATCAACAGCGGCACATCCGGATAGAGTTTTTTAATGATATTGGAATACTTGATAGTAGCATAATCAGGACGCATGCCCGCTTTGCCATCGGGAGTATAGGCATCGTCGGAACGCAGGCGTTTGTTGGCTGTGTAATGATTCACCATGGAATCCATATTTCCACCCGAAACAGCGAAGAACATACGCGGGCGACCCATTTTTTTAAAATCGCGCAAATCGTCGCGCCAGTTAGGTTGCGGAACAATAGCTACACGCAATCCCTGCGCTTCGAGAATACGGCCAATTACAGCAGCTCCAAAAGCAGGATGATCCACGTAAGCATCACCGGTAAAGAAGACGACATCTACCTCGTCCCAGCCCCGAATTTCGAGTTCTTTTTTTGTTGTTGGCAGAAAGTCGGTCAGTTGATATATAGTAGGTTGCATAAAATCTTTTGGCGATAAAACGCTTTTCCGTCGGTTTGGTTCAACAGCAGCGCATTACGTCGCAAAGGTACGGAAATAATTTGTGAGTGTAAAGTATGTACGAATCCTATCACCTCCCTTAAATTTGCTATTCTTCATCTAATAGCTCTTTTGGTTGTGAAACACCTGCACACAGCGATATAATTGACAGAAAAACAGATTAATCAACATATCAAGATCAACTGAACGCTATGTACAACGGATAAAGTCTCATAACCCAATCGCCCTACTGGTTTTATCATCTCTTGTATTGCTTTTGGGGGTGCAATGAAAAAATAAAGTTTGATAATTATTCCGTTATATATTTATTTCCATTTTTTCTCCATTCTTAACCGGTTTATCGATAATTTCATCTCCGTTCAGATAAACTTTTGTTTTAATGTTGCGATCTATTAGTTCAAGATTAATTGAAATATTATTATTACCTATGTGTAAATTCGTTATGCTTAACCTGGGTAATTTGTCTGAAAGTTGGGGAGCAATGCTAAATGAGTTGAATCCGGTCTGTTCAAATGATAACATTCCTTCAATAATTAGCCTGCAATACAAAGCACTTTCTGCCGATAAATGCTTCATATTATTTTCGGGATAAGCTTCAACTGCATACGGGACATGATCTCCCAATAATCTTTTATAGGAATATTCTTCTAATTTTTCAAGTGATTTATCGAAGTAACCTGCTTTAAACGTACCTCTTAAGGCATATAATGTTGCTCTGTCCCAAAAAACTGGTGATTCTTTAGACTCAGGGTTTAGTTCAACTAAAATTCCATTGGAAGTCCATAGTTTATCCAGTAATGCAATAGAAGTTGCTTCTGCACGTGTATTTAAACCCATTACCAGAGGTAAACAAATCCAGTGTCTGAGGTGAGTATTCCCTTTAAAATAACGATATGTATTTAATCCATCAATCTCAGAACCAAAATACTTCTCGATATTTTGAGCTAGCTCTACACTGCGGTCAAAGTACAGTGCAGACAAGCTATCATACCCGAGTTCTTTTGCCAGACAAGATGCATTTTTTAGTCCACCGTAATAAAGTGAACTGGTGGATAGATTGGCTTCACCTGTTGAAATTCTACCTTCCATTTCATCGGTGACTGATGAAACAACACCGTCTGCATTCATTTTCTTTTGGCAATAGTTAATACTCCATTCAATTAATGGCCAAAGTTTTTTTGCAAAATCTTTGTCAGCATAGCGCAACAAAAACTGAGACGCCCCATAAGCAATCATTGCTGCATCACCTCTATCTCTTCCACAGCAGGGCAGCTCTCCATCTATTTCAAATGAAGAAGATATGGGAGCAAAATTATCGGGTATGTTTTTCATAAACATTAAATACGCATTTTTAGCCGCTTCGATACCATTATCGTAACCCAGGAAAGGGAAAAAAGGCCCACTATACTCTACCTGATCGTTCGCCCATATGCCTACATAATAATTTTCGCCACCAGGAGAATGAATCAATCCCATTTTCGATTCAAAAATACTTTCTGCCGCTCTGATTTTTGAAAAATAGAAAAGTTGGTCTAATACCGGATTCGTAGTTTTCAAAACAAGGTTGTTCTGCATTGACGAGAGAAAAGCATCTCTTTCTGCTTGGATTTGCTGAAAATCAAACCCATTAGTTGGTTCGGCATCAATAGCTGCCGAAAAATAAAGTGTAAAATTATAAGATGTCTGGGGATTAATCTTAATTTTTCTCTTAGCATCATTGTAAACCTTATTTATATATTTCCCTTTATACCCAATAATTTCTTCATTAAAATTTGTATCGCCTATTTTTAGTTCCTTCACCTGATTACCCGTATTTATCAATTCCCAGTTTTCGACAAACAAACGTTCGTTCATTGATGGAAATAAGGTCCGCTTAAGAATAATACCTTTTATTGGACTATGGTAAAAGATGAGCTTCCCGTTAATTTTAATCGAATCCATTTTTTTAAACGTCAGATTAAATCCATTCATGGTAATTTGGGGCTCAATTTCAGATGAATAATTCAACTTCCGATAAGCTCGGTATTTTTTCCCCTCTGGCTCGTTAGTCCTTAACTGCGGATAGATAATTTCTCTGTTAATTTGAACTTCTTTTTTTTCATTTACCTCATAATAAATAATGGCGGATACTTTCTTCCCCGACAACTCAATATTATCTTCATGCGGATAATCATGCGGCTTATCCAGCTTCCAGACAATACTTTGTGAGGAGCTTATTTCCCAGTATTTATCAATCGGTTGATTTTTCCCCATAACGTAATGGGTAAACAATAAGATGATGGCTTGTATAAAAATTTTCTTATTCATCATTGCAATATTTTAATAAATTTCTAATATCAAAAAGTTATCTCCGGCTTAAACTACAGAGGATATAAAATAATCTTCCAATAGGCATACTATTCTTTTTTTCAACAGATTATTTAAAACTATCGCCTTTTCTTCCCTCTATTCCACTGTAACAAACACGATTTTTACTTCAGACGTATCTACATTAGTTATTTTTAGTTCTGAAGTTCCTTTTGCAAGCGCTCTCATATGCACAACACGCGGATTGTTTTGACTAAGAGTTGGCTCAACAGGCCACGCAAGAAGTTCTGCTGATATGGCATTCGTGTTAGAAACACTTAAGGTGTAGTCACCACATCCGGATAAAATATAATATTCCGATTCGGTTCCTGCTGCCATTCGTAGTGAGCCTGTAGCAGGTGATACAGTAAAAAGGTAATGATCTATTACCTGAATATCGTATATTGTTGTAGGCCAGAAGTCCTTGAGGTAATATAATTTAGCTATTCCTTTCTTTTGGGCTGTAATTTGCAGATTGTTTGCTGTTCCCTTCACCAAAACTACCGAAGCCGTATCCAGCAGGCAATACAGCGGATCAGGATCGGTATTCGTTATATTTTTAGTATCACCTATTTCAATAAATACTATATTTGACAAAGGATATACTCTGGCAATTAATTCATTGATAGCAACCTTAATTTTAACTTGATTTTTATCCTGATCGGTCAAGGTAATAATTGCATTGCCTATATTGTAACCAGTAATATATAGCTTATTATCAATCAGCACATATTGGGCAACAGCTTCGTCGGAGCTACTAACCCGGTAATTTCCTGCTCCATTTACAATTGTAATTTCGGCATAAGGATTATTCTTACTCAGGGTTACAGTTGTTCTGTTAACTACAAGCAGAGCATCCTGCTCAACGGGATTGCTGTCCTTACAGGAGATCAAAAAAAAAATGATCAGAAAAAGGTATAGCAATTTAATTTGTTTCATTTTAGTTTTATTAGCTGTTCATTATTACTCAGATTCTTATGCTTATCATATCCGTCCCGCTATATCAGAGCAAAGATGCCACTGGTCAAATCCGGAGTATATCAGGCAGTCGGAGTTTCAATATTAATATTCTCACCTATGCTTTCTATTTCTCTTATTGATTCATTTTTTATTTGTTTGAGATTAAAAAAGAAACTGGCTCTTACAACAATAAAGTATGTCTCCAATAAACTCACAATTACCCCCAAAATGATTGTCATAAATTGGTTGTCTCCAAAATATATCAATGGAACGGCAAATATTACTTCCAATAAAATCTGCAGTAAAAATATGAATATGAGAAACACAAAAACTTTCCACCAATAATTTTCGACCAACTGTTCACTTTCATCACATTCATCTTTAAACTTATTGTTATTGGTAGCTACGATACAATCAATAAAAGACAACCTTACAGATTTATATATGCCCGGGACAATTAAAAAAATAAGATAAAGAAAAATCTTTAGCCCGGCAACAATGCCAACGCCGATAAACTTTCCCCATTTGTTCAAGCCGGTTTGAACAATTTCCTTTATTGTTATTTCATCCTCATTTTCAAGTTGACCTATGATAAAGTTCAAAATTCCAAGTAAAGCAATAGAACCAATTAAATATCTAATAGCATTATAAATGCTGTTTGCAAATCTCAAATGATCAGGATTTTCATCCAACATCAATCCGTTGTTGAGCAGAACACTTATTAATTCAATGCAAATTTGAGTCGGGATATAAACTATAAGTCCGACCACAATAATTTTTTTGAAATTCTTTTTCCACATTTCGAATCCCGATTTCAAGGAATCAGAAATAGACAATTTTGTTTGAATCATATTAGTTGTTTTTTTAACATTTCTTTACACACTACCTAACCCCGATAGCGCAGCTCTGTGATCTCTACTACTTTCTATTTTACATTTGCACAAATTACAAATCTGCACCAGCGGAAGGATTGACATATGATTTACCTTAGGAAAATCATAAAGTCCGGTCATTTACAAATAATCATATTCAAAGTTGATTTCCTTAGTAATTACACCCGAACTGTTGATGACTGACACTTTTTTAATATTGTTATTTTCATTGTAGCTAAAAATAATTTGTTTTTTGGGAGCAGTATTATTTGTGGTGGTTACAAAAGAAAGTTCTGATGCTGTCATTAATAATCCTTGTGTATTATATTCGAAATCAAATTCAGCGTTTGTAAAATAAACTGATTCATCAATTGTAATATGTTTTAATTTACCAGCATCATAATTGTAAGTTATTGTATATAAATAATCCAGAGGGTTAAACTTCTTTATCACTATATCTGTATTTTGATAATCATAAACAATACTTTTGCTTGTTACATTATCTCGTTGCTGAAGTATTCTGGATATTTTTCCTTGATCGTCATAATCATAGATAACTGAATCTGTAGCTCTCCCTTTTTTATTAAGATTTTGCATACAAATTAGTCTTGATTCCTTGTCATATTTATAAATGATATCTGAAACAAACGATTCCTTCAGACTAAGTTTATCTTTCTTGTAGGTTGTTTTTCGCACTGTGCAACCATTTTCTAATCGTTGTTTTTCTATTAAATCATTTTTACTTTCCGAATGTGAAGTAGAACGTATAGATATTGAATCGGAAAGGTAAAGGTTTTTGATGCTCGTTGATTCATAGATATCGAAACTATTAAAGGTTAATAATCTGCCAGTTTTATCAAATACAATTATTTCCCCGTTATTTTTTGATGGTACACTAAAATCAACATTGAGCGTAGTGTCGGTTTGAGAAATCTCATAATTGTAGAGGACTCTGTCTTTATATATAGCTCTCATTCTCATTATAGAATCTTTTGGAATAAAATTCACAAATGAAGTATTGATAGAATTAGTAACTTCTCTAAATTTCAAGTCTTTCCGTGAAAATATATCGTCCTCTTTCAGCATGTTTGTCATAAACACATCAGTTTTAATGTAATTAAATGTTCCTATTCCAATAACCCACGGCGTAATAACCGGAATAGTTAGTTTTCCTTCAAAATCATTAAAGATTTGCGACCAAATAGACTTATTTAGATAATTTTTTTCCGAACTATTTACTTTTATTTGAGAATAACCAAAACAGCTAATAAATAAAAACACCATTGCAAATTGAACTTTCTTCATATTTAAAATATTTGGGAGTTGTATGAAATTGCAAATATAAACTTTACATCTTCTTAAGTGATTAAAACCAATATGTCAATTTTTATTTAATAAATTTTCCCCTTTTACAATAACTGCTAATAGGAATATTTCTCCAGCCCTCTCGCTAACACAGCTCTGTGACCTATGCTACTTTCTCATATTTTGCACAGATTACAAATCTGCACCAGCGAGGGCCAGCGAGTAAGACAAAATAAATGCATAAGCAAAACTGCATTTATAACTTTTAATTATCTTTCTTTTTCTTCGTTTTAATAACATAGAGTTTATAGCAGAAAAATCCTATTAACCCAAGAAGGATTATTCCCCAAAGATTGAAAAGGAAAACTACAATTTCTTCAAATATATCCCAACCATTCGATAATGAGTCTAAAATTCTAAATCCAAAACTTGGTCCGTACTGTTTCGGGCTTTTTTCCCGAGCAACTTTCTCAAAATTCACTCCTTGATTCTGATATATAGTCAGATTCACAGTACTGAAGTTCATTTGGTCTCTGAGTGATAGATTTGCAATTTTAGCGTTGTCAGCTTGTTCTTGCTTGTTTAAAAGGAGTTCTTCGGCTGAAGTTGTTTCATTCAGCTTTTTACCACGGTTATCAATTGCATTTTTTAGTCTTGCTTCATTCCTCCCCGCCCGTTTAATGGTCAAATCGTTGGATAACAATTGAAGGGATACATCATCGGCTTTTATGATCCGGTAGTCAAGGTAGACAATGTTTCTTGAAATTAGTTTTAATATTGTATCAAGTTTTGTGTTTGGCACCCTAACGGTAAGGTTATTAGAAACTGTGTAGTGTGTAACGATTAAAGAGGAATCTGAACTGATATCTTTTCTTTCTTCCAAATCCATATTACTGGTTAGGTTCGTGTATGTTACAAAACCTCCTGTTCGGGCAGTTATATCCTCAATATCATAAGTACTTTTGATTACGCTCCTGACTTTGAATTTCAAATCAGCTGTACGAACAAACTTATGGGTTGAATCTGCCTTATTTTCGACCGCGGCTGATGAGGAAACCATTACGGCAGTGCTATCTGCAGCCGGAGCTACTTCCGCCGCTTTAGGTGTACAACTGAAAAGAGCAATGGATAACGCAATTACTAAGATTGGATTAAAGTTTTTCATGTTTATTTTACTTTATAATTTTTAAATTACCGGTATTTGTTTCTTTTGATTTTGGGGCATTAAATTACTTTTAAATATAGAAGGAATTTCCTGCTAACTTAGCCATAGTGAGACTATATGCCGAACAATCACACTACGAACAACATGTTTTTTTATTTTTCTACTCCGTTTATTTTTAGTTTTGTATCAGGAAAAAGTTTCTTGATTTGCTCCTCTTCTTCTTTTGTTGCTATTCCGTTTATTTCCAAATTGTCAATCCGGACAGTTGTCAGTTTTTCGGTTATATATATGCGCCTTAAAAAATTCAAATGCAAAAAATCGATTTTCTTCAGAGAATAAATATCTTCAGGAACTGAATCTATATTTGACACCGACAAATCATCCATTTCGCCCTCGTACCTGAATTTCGATTTTTTAGGGTCAAACGTATTTATATTGTTTACACACCAACCTATTTCAGGTTTTAATGTAAAGTCTGATTTATCTTGAGATAGCCCTACAAAGCCTCCCCAAAACTCCATTTTATAGCTTTTATTATTGAGAACATCTTTAAGAATAAATGGTACTTTAACCAACTCGGGAGCTAAATTATCAATCTTAGTAATTGGCTTTAATTCACTTTTCTTACCCTCTTTAGTGTATGGGAAAAACTTTATTATCCACCCGTCAATAGTAGTGGGAGAACCATACTTTTTCTCGGTATGAGCCTTAACCATATCCATCCAAAAACTCTTTTTGAATTTGCCTTTTTTCGTTTCTATTATTTGTTTCAATATCGGTTGAAGTTCATCCGTCCACCATTTGAGTTTGTATCTTGAGATGTATTTTGTCTTTTCAAGAACTTTCTCCCAGTCATTAGTAGTCCCTTCAATTGTTATTTTAGGAATGCCACAGCCAGTCATCCATACTTCATAATCAAAATATGGTTTTACAGTTTCCATTACCGTAATCTCGCTTACAATCCGGGTCGTAGGTGTGGTAGTTGTAAAGTCCGATACGAGGATATTGGTTAGTTCCTTGCCTGTGTAATCACTTATCTGATTCGTAAACTGGGGAAAAACAGCTTCCCAGTTACTATCAGGGTTTCCGGGAGTAATTTCAGTAGAAACCACAGTTAGCGTTTTCTTCTTTTCAAAGTTCACAATCTCATGCCGAAACTCCTCAGCATTATTCGTTATATGTCTTGCAAAACCCTGACTAATTAACAGCCAAACTATGTCGGGCGACAATACAAATGGCCTATGCTCTTTATAGGCTGTCAAAATTCCTGTCAGAAATGGATGTTCGCCAAAAGTTACTAAACTGTCCGGGAGTGGTGAACTCTTTTCAATATTAGCCATCGAAAATTTAAAAGCATCACAGGAAGGTCTTTGATATAGAAATTTTGTTGGCGGGTTTAAACTCTCAATTTTATACGTTGTCGGGTTTTGAGCAATTCCTTTTCCTCCAAAAACAATAAGTAAAACGATAATTAGTTTTTTCATATCACTGTTTTTTGTAATACCCTGTTAGTGCAGGTCTGTAACCTGCGTTGCTTTCTAATCTTATATTTGTCACAGATTGCAAATCTGCGTTAGCGAAGGACACTATACCCAACTACTAAGCTACGAACGACAGGAATTGCGGAAGCAAAACTACCGAAATACATGCCCGCCAGCCAATGAACATAGGCGTGTCTTAGATGATGGCGTTTCATTCTTAATCGTTTGAATATCTGTTGTTCAGATATAAATTCTCAATATTGTTGATTCATGATATCTGTTTTCATTTTTTAGATTCTATTCGCATGGTCCCTCTACATATTCGAATGTCTTTATCAAATTAGGTATACTATCCTGAGCCAAAGATTTATTTGTCCAAGTTTCTCCATTAACCATTTCAAAACGAATAATTCCAGCATTTTTGGCCATATACACTGTTTTTACATGAGTTGAATCGGTATTTGTTCCTGTAAATTGTTTAATATCTTTAAACTGATTGTCCCCGATTGAATAAGTAGGTAAAAGAGTTGATTGAGTTCCATAAAATCCCGATTTAACATGATTTATGTTCAACATCATTTCTTCTGAACGTTCATCTTTATTATCAAACACGTAGTCATTTGTTGCATTAACCCAAATCGTATCTGTTGAATTTATGAGCATCATTCCTGACCAATCGTTACAACTACAACCGGTGTCAGAATAGTAACGTGTGGTATGTTCGATTTTTTTTTCTACAACATTAAGCACCATCCTTTTATTGTGAGAATTGATAAACACAACACTGTCTCCAACATTAACTGGAAACCAATAATTTTGATTTGTCAACTTAAAATCTCGACAAGTAACATCTCTAAATACTAATGTTCCGCATGAAGATAATGTGAATAAAAGAGTTCCGAAAAATACCCAACTCATAGTAATTGTTTTCATGTTTGTCCAATTTTAATATTCCTTATTTTTGTTTTTTATCGTAAAATATGAACTGTGTTGTAGAACTCATATTTAAGAATTCAGTTTATAGAACCGTAAACTCTTTTTCTGTCTTTTTTACGCTTAGACCTAACGACCGATGTTATGGGCATTGGCAGTTTGCGGGAGCATTCGCTATCGTGAAACGACAAAGTGAATTGAATTGAAAATCAGCGAAGCTAATGCGGGAGCAAAACCGCTGAAATGCACGTCAGCCAGCCAATGAACATAAGCGTGTGTTAGGGGTTAGGCGTTTGATTCGGATTATAGGTCGTCTTATTCTTTTTGCAATTCTTTAATACTTTTGTCATGCGGAAAGATATCATCCTTAGTAAATGGTTTTCCATCCTTTCCTACAGAAAATAGAACAAAAGAATCTTTTTCTAACTTATAAAAATAGTTGCTCGACTTTTTCTTCATTTTGGCTTCATTTTGCTCATCAAATTTACTTTTGATATTATCACTAAACATGTCAGTAATTACTATCGAATGATTCATTTTTGAGATTTGCTCAAGGCTGTCAGGATAAGATCCATTCTTTAATTTATAACTCGCTATTTCATTTGATAGATTGTTTAAAAACATTTCAGTTGTTTGTTTTCTCACTCTATCAATCTCTCCATTTTTTTCCATATTATGCAAAACAAAGAATTGATAACTAAAAATTAAAATTGAAACAGCGATTCCAGACGCTCCTAATATAGAAATTAGTTTTAAACGTCTGAAATTTGTCAAACCAATAATAATTGATACTATGCCAAAAACAATACCTATCAATGGTATAAAACTCAATAAACTAAAAATAATAAGTCCTATTGGTGCTTTTTTCTTAGTTTCCATCATATTCATTAATTTGTTTCATTTCACTTACTCTTTTAAAAGATAAAGCAATCAGAATGTAAAAAAGTATTCTCCATACAAGACTCAGATAGATAAAAAGATTCTTATTAAGCTCTGGCAATGTAAAAAAGAGTCCTATGAAAATCAGTAAAAGTAAACCAACACAAATTGTATAGGTAATCAATCTGATAAATAATACAAATGATAGAGAGAAGAATCTTAAAAAGAAATCTCTATTATCTATTCTTGAGTTTAACCTATAGGCATAGAGTATCCCAACTACTAAAACTGCACTGTTGAATATATAGTAAACTGCAGCTGTTATCCCATTCGGTTCATTTGGACTTTTATGTGCCACTGCCATAATTGTTGCTAAAATCGAACCGACTATAAATGCTGCTAAATAATAGTTAACAGATTCTTTTTCAGAAATATCATTCTTAGATATTTTCTTTTCCATTTTTTTTAAATCAAACCAAATCATTTTCTTCTTTTTATTAGTGTAATTTCGTAAAATCAAAGTAATCAACCTCGCCAATTCTTTTTTCTACACCGCCTAACGACCGTTGTTATGGGCATTGGTAGTTTGCGGGAGCGTTCACTGTCGCAATGCGACAAAGTGAATGTGGGAGCAAAACCTGCTGAATGTACGTCAGCCAGCCTGTGAACATAGGCGAGTGTTATGGGCTAGGTGCTTTAGTTCGTATAAACGATAACGTTACCATACGCAATTCCTATGCTATTTTTAGCATAAGCCCTGATAAAATAAGTTCTACCTGGAGATAGATTATACAATGTAAAGCTAAATGGATTTGCTGTGAATGCATTATTTCCAGCTTCTGAACCACCAGGAACATTTTGTATGTGAAAACCACAATCTGTCGTTGGTGCATTTCCTTCACTTACTATTTGTCCTTTAAGAATTGGATAATTTGTACCCGATTTTGTAATTGATATAGTTTGTACAGTTGGGACGCCGATTTTGTTTGGTACAATATCGCCATAAACAGTCCCCTCACTATCAGTTGCATACGTTCTAATGTAATAAGTTGAAATTCCACTTTGTTTCATAATTGTTGATTCGAAATACCCGTTTCCTGTTCCTTCAGAAGTTTTGTTGTCATTTATAGTTGGTAATCCTGTTGTATTCCAGCAAATACCTCTTGCTATGACAGTGTTCGGTTGTGAACTCGTTACAGTTCCACCACAAATAAAAGAAGAAGGAGTCACTGTAATTGTAGGAGGAGTAATAGAAAGATTTTCAGCGCGAGTTTTGAATGTAATATTATCTCCATAAATTAATTCGTTATTTGTGGAGGCAAAAGCCCGCAGATAATACAATGTGTTATTTTTTAAACTTGGAAAAGTGGAACTGAAATTATTCAAATTTGAAGTTACAGTTTGAACGGAATCATCTATTGTCGGGTAAGGAGACAAACTCCAACAAATTCCACGTCCTGTTAATTGAACACCATTACTAGTTGTAACAGTACCACCACTCTGTAATGTGTTAAATAAATTCATATTAGGTTGTGTAGTAGTTACACTGATTGAAGCTCGTTTAGTTTTAAATATCATTGTACTTCCGTATATTGTGTCAAGTCCATTTGTGGCATATGCCCTAACATAGTAAGTTAAATTAGGTTTTAAACTTTTCATGTAGCTAGTAAAGCTTCCTGGTTCATTTTTATCAATAGTGGTACTATCTGCAAGAGTTGGAGTAGCTTTTGTACTCCAACAAATACCGCAAGCAGATATTGAAATTCCTTCACATGTTACAGAACCACCACATGTAGCTGACTGATAACTGACATCGCTTAATGTTGCGGTTATAACATTGATAGATGCATGTTTCATTTTGAATTGTATAATACTGCCATAACCTATACCGACGCTATTATTGGCATACGCTCTTACATAATATGTTGAGTCAGGTTTTAAATTATTGAGAGTGATTGAGAAGCTTCCATTTTCATTTTCAACAGTAGATATGCTATCAGAAATAGTTGGTGTAGGTTTTGTACTCAAACAAATACCGCGGGAAGTGATTCCAGTTCCAACACTATTCACATAGCCACCACAAGTTGCAGTTTGATAAGCTATCTCAGTAACAGAAAATGTTGTAACTTCTGGAACTTGAAGAATCACTTCTTCTTTTTTACAGCTTGATAATGTAAATACAATAAAAATTAAAACGTTGAGGTAAAAACTCTTTTTTTTCATTTGTCTAATTACTCTAATTTGTTGATATTTTATTTCCTATTTCAATTATTCAATATAACCATTTAGGCTTTGACTTTTTGAGTATTTTTTCGCTTAAACAAATAAATATGAAGTAAGTCAGCTATACTTTCTTTTTTCTACGCTTGCCCCTAACATTAATATATACGAACTCCAAATAGTATAGCTTCCTTATTTCTACGATACTATCGCATATTCCCCATATTGTTATTTTTTCGCCCCAAAGATAAACAACTTGTTTAACATTGCCAATTATTTATTAAACTATTTTTAATTAATTCGTAAAAAAACCGTGAAGCCTTCACGGCTACACGGTTTTCCAACAAAACGTCTACTATCGGGGGACGATTATCGCTGAGTAAAATTGGATTACAACCTTTCATTTACACAGTTTTTTGGACAGTCTCCATATTTTATCAAATACATTGCATTTCCTGCTCCAATCAGGTCATTTATGGAACAAGATGGGTCTATTCAATAAACTGTGTCAGAAAGGATAATTAATTGATATTCCATCTTT
>CAYSTC010000005.1:0-84393 GCA_964433885.1 uncultured Paludibacter sp.
ATGAGACTCAAATTTATAGAAGAAAAAATAGCAAAAGGGCTGATGATAGTAGCCTCATTGGCCGTGTTTGCCTTTGTGGTGAATATTATTTACACCATATTTCGTCGTGGTTTTCCGGCGCTGAATTGGGAAATGATTAGCCAGATACCGGCCGGTGGCTACTACAACGGAGGTGGCGGCGGAATTCTGAATGCCATTGTAGGTTCATTGTATATTGTGCTTGGCTCCACTTTTTTAGGATTGCTTATCAGCATCCCGGTGGTATTTTATCTCAATGTGTATTTGAAAAAAGACTCCAAACTGGCCTACGTTGCCAGGTTGGCTTTCGATGTGCTGTTCGGCATCCCTTCAATCGTTTACGGCGCATTTGCATTTACCATAATGATTTATCTGGGCATGCACACTTCGCTGGCCGGTGGAATTCTGGTAATTACCCTACTGATTATCCCTATTTTTATCCGCTCCATGGACGAAGTGGCACAGCAGCTTCCAAGGGATTTGCTGGATTCGACTTATGCGTTGGGCGCAACAAAACTGGAAACCATCAAAGTTGTACTGCGCCAGATTGCCCCGGGTATTGCCACAGCCACTTTACTCTCGGTGGGACGCGCCATTGGCGATGCGGCCGGGGTTATGTTCACAGCCGGATTTACCGACAGTATTCCCACTTCGCTCAGCCAGCCTGCTGCTACCTTGCCGCTATCGGTATTTTTCCAACTGAGCAGCCCCAATGCCGATGTGCAGGACAGGGCTTATTCGGCGGCATTGATACTTATTTTTATTGTCCTCGTGATTAGCATTCTCGGACGATTGATTACCAATTACTTTTCAAAACATAAAATATAATGAAGTCATATCTTTATCAAAATCCCTCCCGGGCCACCTGGGCTGAAGATTATTCTTTTTTGAATGATGATGCAAACAAGGAAGCTGGTTCCGAAATTAAAAAATCTTATTTGAAAGTAAGTGACTTAAACATTTATATTAATAAGGCACATATTCTCAAGAATGTAAATATTGAAATTCCGGATAAAAAAATCACCTGTATTATCGGGCCTTCGGGTTGCGGGAAATCAACTCTGCTCAAAACATTCAACAGGTTGATTGACGACACCGAAGGCGTGAAATACGACGGAAGCATTTGGGTAGACGACACCGATATTTTCGATAAAAAAACCGAAATAACTGATATCCGCAAGAAAATGGGCTTGCTTTCGCAACGTCCTTGCCCGCTACCCATGTCCATTTACGACAACATTGCTTTCGGCTGCAAAATGCACGGCGAGCGCAACCGCAAAAAGCTGCACCAAATTGTGGAAACACAACTGAAAGCCGTAGGGCTTTGGGAGGAGGTAAAAAACCGCCTGCATGCTCCGGCTTCAAAACTATCCATCGGCCAGCAACAACGGTTGTGTCTGGCACGTGGCCTGGCTGTGGAACCTGAGTTTATTCTGGCCGATGAAGCCACTTCTGCCCTCGATCCTATTTCGAGCAAGCATATCGAAGAACTTTTTATTGAGCTAAAAAAAGATTATTCTATCATTTTGGTGACACATACGCTGCGACAGGCTTTGCGCATTGCCGATCATGTCATTTTTATGTATTTGGGCGAAGTGATTGAAGCTGGTGCGGCCGACGAAATTTTCAATAATCCAAAGCAGGAACTGACCAGAAAATACCTTGAAGGGGCATTTAGCTAAAACAATTCTTCTTTAGGAGAATAAATCTGGCTCGTGCAAACAAAACTACTGAACAAAAAAACGAAAAACGTTGTTCAACAAACTATGAATCCGGTTCAAAGATTCTCGAAAAAAATCCTTTGGTTCAGTACAGTTCTCCAACGCGCTATATGGCTTACCATTTTACTCCTCCGTATATTGGAAAAATCATTGAATTTATCACGAATAAAAGGTATCCACAAACGTTACATATACCATAAAAGAGGTACGAAATTACCATCGTACGGGTATAGCAGAGGTTAGGTGTAAAGTCTAATTTTGCAACAAATAAACACCAAATCCGTTGAACGAAAACTTAGTATTATTTCCCTGATTGAATCTGGAACAAAATAAATGTTTAGTCTGGTAAAGCCAACTTAGCCTGACTACGAAATTTAATTGAATAAAATAAAAACGATGAGTTTAAATACATCTCCTTTGTCGAATGAACAATCGGCGCAATTTTCCAATCTGATCGGTTCGCTGAATCGCGAGCAATTGGTTTGGATATCAGGTTATCTGGCCGGATTATCGGCTCAAAATTCCGAAACAAGCAGCCCGCTTGTTGAAGCAGAACCTGTACAACAAGCCGAAATAATAACCGACAACAAACTAACCATCCTGTATGGTTCGCGTACGGGCAATGGCGAAGGGCTGGCCAAAAAAGCACTGCAACTGGCTACCGATACCGGTATTCACGCTTCGCTCAAAAGCATGGCCGACTACAAAGTGCGCGATTTGCAATCAGAGAAAAATCTGTTGATAATCGTGTCCACCCATGGCGATGGAGTACCTCCTTTTGCCGCCCGTGAACTTCACGAGTTTATATTTGGTAAGCGTGCTCCGAAACTGGATGGCGTAAATTATGCCGTACTGGCCTTAGGCGATTCAAGCTATTTCCATTTCTGTAAAACCGGAAAAGATTTTGATGAACAGTTGGAAAAACTGGGTGCAAAACGCCTTGTTTCGCGTTTGGCATGTGATGTGGATTTTGAAGACACAGCCGATAACTGGCTGAAATCAACCATCTCAGCATTTGCGAAAGGCGAGGTTAGCTCCGCAAAAGTGGTACCGCAATTCCGACTGGCAGGTGTTAGTCCGCAAGCTAAAAAGGACAACAAACCAGTGGGTCATTCAAAGAAAAATCCTTTCCCGGCACCCGTTTTCGAAAAAATACTGTTACATGGCAAAGATTCGAAACGACAAACTCTGCACATTGAACTAAGCACCGAAAATGCTCCGGGACTGGAATATGAACCAGGCGATGCAGCGGGTGTTTTACCAGTTAATTCTGTTGAGTTGATTGGAGAAGTGCTGGCTGCCACGGGTCTTGACTCCGGAGAGCAGGTCACCGTGAACGGCGTACAGAAAAAGCTGGAATCAGCCTTGTACAAAGATGTTGAACTTTCAAAAATCTCCATCGATGTGGTAACCCGTTACCTGGCTTTTGCTCCAAATGAAAAATTGCAGAAACTTTCGGAAGATACCGATAAATTCAAAGAATACCTCGAAGGGCGCGATATTGTGGATCTGTTACTGGATTATCCTTCGGAAATTGACGCTGCAAACCTGATAAAAATACTGCGTCCGTTGCAGCCCCGTTACTACTCTATCTCGTCGAGCCCGAAAGCCTTTCCTGGCGAATTGCATCTGACAGTAGGTGTGGTAAATTACGAAAATGCCGGCCGGGCAAAACGCGGAACATGTTCAACTTTTCTGTCGGAAATAGCGGTGGAAGATGAGAAAGTGCCCATTTTTATTGAGTCGAATCCGGGCTTCAGATTACCCGAGGATGACGAAACACCGATTATCATGGTGGGTGCCGGAACAGGAATTGCACCTTACAGAGCTTTTGTGCAACATCGTGAGTTGGCAGAAAAACCTGGTAAAAGCTGGCTTTTCTTTGGCAACCGCCACTTCGAGACAGAGTTTTTATACCAAACGGAATGGCATGATTTCCTGAAAACAGGAGCGCTGACAAAAATGGATGTGGCTTTCTCGCGCGACGGCGATAAAAAAGTATATGTACAGGACAGGTTGTTGGAAAATTCGGCCGAAATTTTCCAGTGGCTCGAAGAAGGATCTCACTTCTACATTTGCGGCGATATGAAAAACATGGCCCGCCACGTGCAGGATACACTGGTAAAAATTGTAGAAAAACACGGTGTAATGAGTAAAGAACATGCCCGGGAATATGTGGATAATCTGGAAAAAGACCAACGGTTACAATTGGATGTTTATTGAGTAGCATAGATAATAATAACGGTATAGAATGAGCAATAATATAAAAAAAGACGATAGTCAAGTATCAGGTCCGCCCTCTTCTTTTGAGACCCTTAAAGAAAACAGCAATTACCTGCGGGGAACAATTGCAGAAAGCCTGAACGACTCATTAACAGGATCGTTGCGTCCGGATGATCAGATATTGATTAAGTTCCACGGAACTTACCAGCAACAGGACCGGGACCTGGACGACGAACGAAAAAAACAAAAGCTGGAACCGCTTTATAGCTTCCTGATTCGTGTGCGTGTTCCGGGGGGAGTTACAACACCGCAGCAATGGTTGGACTTAGATGAACTTTCCGATAAATACGCCGACAAAACGTTGAAACTGACTACCCGTCAGGCTTTTCAGTTTCATGGCGTGTTCAAACGAAATCTGAAGAAAACCATTCAGGAAATAAACAAATCGTTGTTGGATACCATTGCCGCTTGTGGCGATGTGAACCGCAACGTGATGAGTTCGGCGAATCCGTTCGAATCTCCCGTGCATGGCGAAGTGGCCGAAGACGCCAAACGCATTTCGGCACACCTTACCCCGCAAACCAATGCTTACCACGAAATATGGCTGGATGGCGAACTGGTTGCCGGTGGCGAGAAGGAGAAAGAACCATTGTACGGAAAGTATTATTTGCCGCGCAAGTTCAAGACGGCTATTGCTATTCCTCCCCGGAACGATACGGACGTTTTATCTAACGACCTCGGATTTATTGCCATCGTAGAAAACGGGAAACTGGTTGGTTACAACCTCACCGTGGGCGGCGGTATGGCATACACGTTCGGGAATAACAAAACCTACCCGCGCGTGGCCGATGTGGTTGGCTTTTTCCCGAAAGATAAAATTGTGGAAGTAGCCGAAGCCGTTCTCATTTTCCAACGCGACCATGGAAACCGTTCCGATCGTAAAAATGCACGGTTGAAATATACCATCGACCGGCTTGGCCTTGATTTTTTCCATGCTGAACTGGATCGCATCAAAGGAATTAAACTAGAGCCAGCAAAATCTTATAAATTCGAAACACTGGGAGATAAATACGGTTGGTCGAAAAGCGAGGATGGCTTGTGGCACTACGGTGTGTTTGTAGAAGGAGGAAAACTGGTGGATAAAAACGGTTATCACCCCAAGACAGCTATCCGCGAAATAGCCAAGATTCATCAGGGCACGTTTATTCTTTCCGGAAACCAGAATGTGGTTATCGCACAGGTTACCGAAAGCCAAAAACCGGAGATTGAAGCTATACTCAAGAAGTATAAAATCATAAATGCCGATAAACTTTCAGCACTTCGTCAGAATTCCATTGCTTGTGCTGCTCTTCCGTTGTGTGGACTGGCCTTTGCCGAAGCCGAACGTTATTTGCCATCACTGGTTGATAAAATTGATACCATTTTGAAAACAAACGGATTGTTCCAAACACCGATCAGTATTCGCATGACGGGTTGTTCCAACGGTTGTGGCCGCCCATTTTTGGCAGAAATAGGATTGGTAGGAAAAGCTCCCGGATTTTACAACCTCTACCTCGGAGCCGATTTTACAGGGCAACGGTTGAATAAGCTGTATAAAGAAATGCTTTCTGAAGAACAGATTCTCGAGACCCTTACTTCTATCCTGGCCGATTATGCCAAAAACAAACAAAGCGATGAGCATTTTGGTGATTTTGTTATCCGTCAGGGCTACGTAAAAGCAACTACTGCCGGAGTGAATTTTCATGATTAATAAACGGCCCCTAACCCCTAAAGGGGAACTAAATTACAACCGGATATGAATAATAATTTACAAGACGAAAGTAACTCTGTCCCCCTTCAGGGGCTAGGGGTAAACTCCCTTTCTGGGGCAGGGGGCCGACGAGAAGACCTACAATTCCTCCCTATTTCCATCAACGTTACCAATAAGAAAATTCTTTTGATTGGAGGAGGAAAAGTGGCAACTCACAAAGGAACCATTATGGCCCGGTTTGTGAATAATGTGACGGTTATTGCCCCTGAGTTTACTGAAGAAATCAGAAAATTGCCATATACTTTTATCGAAAAAGAATACGAAAAAGGTGATTTGGAAGGTTTCTTCCTGGTGTATGTCTGCACGGGAAACCAGGAGTTAAACGCCCAAATAAAGGCAGATGCAGAAGAATTTGGAATCCTGACGAGCGTATGCGATGCTCCGCTTCTATGCGATTTCGTGTCGCCTGCCATTCATAAAGAAGGTCATCTTACAATTTCTGTAGGCTCTAACGCACAAGACGTTTACAAGTCTGTTGATGTGCGGAACCAAATCACAGAGTTAATCAGGAATGGAACGATAAAGATATAAAATCATTCAAATAAATTTTAGCACAGCACTATCTTTCCCTGTTCTTGGGTTTGGAGCAGAAAAGGTAGTTGTCTGTGCTTTTTATGTAGAGACATTCATACCACATTCACGGTATAAATTTACCATCTTTGTGCGATTGTAGCAATTCAAGAAATTGAGGAATTTTGTATCGTCCGGAAAGGATATGAAAACACTCAATTTTGAACGCATATGACTAACTATTTTATAATTCCAGGATACCAAGGTTCGGGCCCTGACCATTGGCAAACATGGATTGAGAAACAACAAACAAACACACAACGCATCCAGCAGAAAGACTGGGAACACCCTGATATACAGGAATGGGCTGCGAACATAGATAAAGCAATTGCAGGATATGATCCTGAATCGGTGGTTTTGGTTGCACATAGCCTCGGTTGCCTCACGGTGGCAGAATGGGTGAAACGCTACAACCGCAAGATTAAGGCTGCTTTGCTTGTTGCACCACCGGATACTGATGTCATTCGCGAAAAAGTGGATAGCAAACTTTTCGAAGAATCGCCCACTCACAGCATCCCCTTCCGGACCACACTGGTTGCCAGCACCAACGACCCATGGATAACTATTGAAAAGGCTGAATTTTATGCCAAAAACTGGGGAAGCGAATTTATAAATATCGGAGCTGCCGGACATATCAATAATCTTTCGGGCTATGGCGAATGGGAAGAAGGATTGGAAATTTTGAGAAAATTGGGATAATTTAAATTTAAGCTTTTCCAAAGTTTAAAAACTTTGGAAAAGCTATATAAAAAAGAAATGAACAAAAGAACAACTTACGGCAAAGTCACTCTGGTAGGTTTTGGACCTGGCGACCCGGATTTGCTGACTATTGCCGGTGATAAAGCTATGTCAAAGGCCGATGTCATTTTTCACGACGACCTGGTAGATAAGGATTTTCTTGAAAAATACAAAGCCGGAAAGGTGTATGTGGGGAAACGCCGCCATTGCCACAGCTTCGAACAGGAAGCTATTAACGTATTGATACTTGAAGCTGCGCTGCAAGGTAAAAACGTGGTGCGTCTGAAGGGTGGAGATTCTATGATCTTTGCCCATGGCGGCGAAGAAATCGAATTCCTGAAAGAAAACGGCGTGGAAGTGGCTGTTATACCCGGGGTTTCTACCGGAATTGCTGTTGCGGGACTGACTCAGATTCCATTGACACTGAGAGGCATTGCAAAATCCGTTTCGTTCATTACCGGGCATACAACCGATATGGAATTGCCTAACACCGATACGCTGGTTTGCTTTATGGCCGGATCTACCATTCATAAAATAGCCGCCAAAGCCATTGCCGAAGGCCGGAATCCGAAAACACCCGTTGCATTGGTCTACAATGTTTCGTTACCCGACCAAAAGGAATATATCACAGATTTAGAAACTTTAAGCTTATCAGAAACAACATACCCAACTCCGATTATCATCATCATCGGGTATGTGGTATCTTCCCGAAAGGAAGTGCGAATTCCATCGGATTGTCTTTCAACAACGTTGGTATAGCAACCTTTTCCAAAGTTTCAGAACTTTGGAAAAGCTATAATCAGATTATATTTTCCGCCAGCTCTTTGCCTTGTTTAATACGGTCGGCCATGCCAATGCCGCCACGCAGGTTTCCGCCAATTTGCAGGCCCGGATATTGTTTTTCCAACATCTCAACTGTGGCAAAACGTTCACCGCTTTCCACGCCGTACTGCGGAATGGCCCAATTGTGGCGCATAATCCGAAATAAATCGGGTTCGAAAGTTTTCAGCTTAAGCAAATCTTTGCATTCACGTTCTATAATATTGCGTACACCTTCGTCGCTCAACAACATCAGGTCCTGCCGGCTTACGCCACCCATAAACACCGATACTAACGCACCTCCTTCGGGCGCACGGTTCTCGAATAACGAAGACATGTAAAGGACACCCAATATATCGCGTTTTTCCAACGAAGGAATTAACCCTCCAAAGCCATCCAACTTTTCACCAGACCATTTCTTCCAACCAATAGCCACCTCAATCACTTTGGTATAGAGCAACGAGTCGATTTTTGCCATTTCCTGTTTATCGATAAATGGCAGCGTATTGTCCAACGCATAGGCTCCAAGCGTTGAAATTACATTTTTTGCATAAACAGTGTAGACCTCACCATTCACATTTTGATATGTAATAAGATAGCCATTTTCAGATGGTTGAACGCTGATATTTTCAGCACCTGAAACAAAATTCTCAACACCTGCTGATTCGAGCAAAGCTCTGGTAAGCGAGCCAAGTCCACCCACAAACGAAAATGTTTTCCGGCTAACTTTTTTCTCTTCTTCTGTTTTCTTTTCCTTAAAACCTTTCTTCACAGATCCGCCAATCAAACTGCCATATTTTTGCTCCAGATTATAGAGCTTTGGCAACGCATATTTCGGAATCAGGTAATTCGGATCGCCGGCATAAACGCCTTTGATAAACGGATCGATAGCATAATTCAAAAAACTTTCACCCATACGCCGTTTTACAAACGAAGCCAGATTCTCGTGTGGATTTTTTCCTGTCGGACGAAGTGGTTCGGCCAAAATGCGGAATTTATCTTTGAGCGTAAAAAGTGGTGTTGTGATAGCATCCTTTGGCCCCAAAGGCATGCATGCCCATTTGCCATTTTTGAGGATAAAACGCTTATTCACATTTTTACCACCCAACTCCACCTGACATTTGCCTGATTTCTCTAATTCTTCGAACAATTCAACCACGGTAGTATTGCCTACGACCCCGGTGTTTGGCCCGTTTTCGTACAAAAATCCATTCTCAGTGGTCGATTGAATAACTCCACCAACCCGGTTTTGCTTTTCAAGTACGATGAAGTTCTTATTGAATTGTTTCAGATAATAAGCCGTGGTTAGTCCGGTTAGTCCGGCTCCAAGTACCACCACATCAGTTGTTTGAATAGAGCTGTTTGTCATGCGTTTGTGAGTAGTTGTTTAAAAGTTGCTATCAATAGCGGATGCGATGCGGGTATTTCGACCCGGCAAATGTGTTGAATTTTCAATTCATTTTTCCCGAAAGGAACTATTTCAATACCCTGATCGTAAGCCGTTTCCAAATTCTCATTTACGAAACTTACCGGAACCAGCATTATTTCGTCCTTATTTTCGGATTTCATTGTCTTGAGGCAATCTTTGGTATCGGGGTCAACCCATTTCACCTTACCAATTTTCGATTGGAATGCCACTCTGTAAGGCACTCCAAGTTTGCCAGCAATCAATTTGGCCGAAGCATTTATCTCGTCCACATACGTGTCGCCGGCATCTACATTGTACTGCGGAATGGCATGGGCGCTAAACAAGAGTGTTGGAGTTTTATATCCGTATTTATCAATAGCTTTCTGGATATTATCCACCCAATAATTGATAAACGATTCCTTTTCGCCATACGTACCCAGTTCGGTCAGGTTCAGTTCCGGATATTTTTTTTGAATCCGGGCTAAATCCGTTTTCACACTTTCGGTAGTAGAAAAAGCCGAATGAGGATACATCGTTATAACGTTGATTGTTGTAATTCCTTTCCGTCGGAGTCTTTCAATTCCCTGTTGAATGCTTGGTTTGCTGTACGAATAAGCCGATAAAACTTCATAACCGGCACCAAGTTCGGCGGCCAGTTGAGAATTAATCAGTCCCATCGATTCTTTCAGTTTGGAACCGCCAATTTGCTTATATTTCTTCCAGGAACCACCGTGCCGCAACTTGCTGATTATAAAGGCAAGTAAAGTTCTTGGCAATGTTGGGAATGGCAGAATAGCTTTATCGGTGAACATATTAAACAGAAATTGCCTCATTTCCTTTTTGGAAAGAGGCGATCCCATGTTTACCAATAATACACCCGTCATACGGTTTTTGAAAATTGTGATTTTGTATTTTCCAGAAACGGATCAAAAAGCATGGCAATGTTCCTGACCACAAACATTCCGTCGGCACTAACGTGAATATTTCCATCCACAATTTCCACCAACCCATCTTCAATAAACTGCTGAAGTTTAGCCGGATCGTATTTTGTAATAGCTATAATCTCTTCCGAAGTCGATTTCAGGTGTTCGGCAATTTCATTAAAATTCAGATAACCGTTGCACATCACCTGATTAATTACTTCGCGGATAATGATTTCCTCTTTCGTCATGCTATAACCACGGTCAATGGCCAATCCTGTAGCCTCAACGGCATCCATATACTGGTTCAGGTTCTTTAGATTTTGGGCGTAAGTTCCCCACATTTGGGAAATGGCTGATGTTCCGAAAGCATACACCTGACCGGTAGTTTCGCGGGTGCAATATCCCTGAAAATTGCGATGCAGTTTTTTGTTGTGCTTCGCAATGGCCAGATCATCGGTGGGTTTGGCAAAATGGTCCATCCCGATTGATTCATAGCCCGCGTTAGTCATCATTTCGAAACCCGCCAACAACATTTGTAACTTCAAATCAGGACCAGCCATAGTGCTTTCGTCCATTTTGGTTTGGTTTGGATTTACCCACGGAACGTGTGCATACGAGAAAGTCACAATACGGTCGGGCGATAAGGAGATGGCTTTTTCTACATTCAGCTTGAAACTTTCGAGCGTTTGAAGCGGAAGTCCGTACACCAAATCAAGGTTAATTCCTTTGAAATTGTTTTGGCGCAGACGTTCCATTACCTGTTCAATCGGGAATTTCGGCGGACGACGGTTGATTGCCTTAAGTACTTCGGGATTGAAATCCTGAATACCCATGCTTATGCGATTGAAACCAATGGCTGCCAGCCGGTCGATATCCTCCAGTGTGAGATAAGCCGGGCTACATTCAATAGCAATTTCCGCATTTTTGGTATATTCAAAGTGCGAAGCTATTTTCTCCATAATTTCCTGAATATAATCGAAATTAATGGAATTAGGAGTACCGCCACCCCAATGCACCTGGCTAACTTTACGTTTTTTGTCGATATTCGCAGCCACCGTGTCAATTTCTTTCAGCACACAGTCGATGTAACGGCGCACTTTGGCAGCACTTTCAAACGCCGTAGTATTACAGCCGCAAAAGAAGCACAACTGCGGACAAAACGGGATATGCACATATATCGAGATACTTTCCGGTTGCTCGCTGTTCGACTTTATTACAGCCGGAAGTAAATCAGCTGAAGTAAAACTTTGGCTAAAACTCGTTGCCGGCGGATAACTGGTGTATCTCGGCCCTGTTTTATTGTATTTATCTAAAAATTCGGGAGTTACTTTCATATTTTTTCTCGCAAAGGCACTAAAGCGCCATTTTTTGAAGGTTTAGAAACAATTCAAAATCAATCAGTAGAATGTTGATTCGCAAACCCAATAATTATGAATTATGCATTGTAAATTATGCATTTAAAATCATCTTCCCCAGTCCGTATTCTTCACCCAATCCACAACAAACTTCACATTTTCAACTTTATTGTCGGGCGATAAACCATGACCGGTATTAAAAATCCAATTCAGATTTTTCTGTCCAAATGCTTTATATTTTTCAAGTTCTTTTTCCAGTATTTTTCTGTCATCAATAGCCAGTATGCGCGGATCCAGATTCCCCTGAACACCTACTTTACTATCGACAAGCGCACGGGCTTCCGGCAATGAATATTGCCAGTCGACACCCGCAAAATCAGCCACATCGTAATTGATATGCGCCAGTCCGGTTCCAAGCCCCTTCGGGAAAAATATCACAGGAACGTTTTTGCTCCGCACCGCATTGGTAATCCGGTTTACGTGCGGCATAATCCGCTCAACGTACATTTCCGACGGAATCAGACCAGCATGTGTTTCGAACAATTGGAACACATCAATGCCATGTTCGGCCTGAGTGGTAGCATATTCAATAGACAATTCGGTGATCAACTCCAGAATTTTTCCGGACATTTCGGGATTGCTATAGAATAATTTTACGGCCTTCGAAAAACTGTGGTTTACACTATTGCCTTCCACCATGTAACAGAAAGTAGTAAATGGCGCACCGCAAAAACCTATCAGCGCAACGTCTTCCGGCTTTTGTTGTTTGATAATATCCAGCGCTTTGTACACATGCTCCAACCTGGTACAATCAGCTTTCAGGCTTGAAAGCTGATTCCCCGCATCTTGCAACGGCGTATCGAAAACCGGACCTTTATCCGTGAATTTCAGATTCATGCCCAATGCCTCAGGTATCACCAAAATATCCGAAAAGAGGATAGCCGCATCAACACCTAAATCATTCACGGGCAGCAAAGTTACTTCCGCAGCCAGTTCGGGATTAATCATCAATTCGCGGAAACTGTATTGCTCCCGAAGTTTAAGGTAGGACGGCAGTACCCGCCCGGCCTGACGCATAAACCACACCGGCGGACGCTCGCGTTTTACACCTTTGAGAGTATCTGTAAATATAGAGTTTGACATATTTTTCCAGGGTTTAGCGAATTTTATTCGCGGTTGTTAGTTTAAATAATAGCGAATAAAATTCGCTAAACCTGATTATAATTTCAACATAGCCTGATAACTGGCTTCAATTGTTTTTTCAATATCCTCATCACTATGGGCATTCGAGATAAAGGCAGCCTCAAATTGCGAAGGTGCCAGATAAATTCCTGCTTCCAATGCCAAACTGAAGTATTTTGCGTATTTATCTTTATCCGATTGCATCACGTCTTCAAACGATTCGACCTTTTCAAGATCAGTAAAAAACATGGTCATAAGCGAACCAACCCGGTTGATTACCGCTTTTGTTCCGGTCTTTTCAAGGTTTTCCTTTAATCCTTTTTCCAGTTTGACAGCTTTTCGCTCCAGTTCGCTATAAATAGAAGGATTATTTTTCAATGTTTTGAGCATTTCCAGCCCGGCAGCCATGGCCAACGGATTTCCGGATAATGTTCCGGCCTGGTAAATAGGCCCGACCGGTGCCAGTTGTTGCATAATGGATTTTTTACCACCGTAAGCACCCACAGGAAGTCCACCGCCAATAATTTTTCCGAGCGTGGTAATATCCGGCATTACACCGTAATATTCTTGTGCACCACCGCGCGAAAGCCGAAAACCTGTTATCACTTCATCGAAAATCAACAAAGCGCCATTGTCTTCCGTAATTTTTCGAAGTCCTTCCAAAAATCCTTTTTGCGGAAGAACGGCTCCCATATTCGCAGCCACCGGTTCAACAATAATAGCAGCAATTTGGTTCCCGTATTCGGCAAATATTTTTTCAACCGAAGCTAAATCATTGTAATTGGCAGTGAGTGTATCTTTGGCAATGCTTTCAGGAACGCCGGGACTATCGGGCAAACCAAGTGTCAGCGCCCCTGAACCTGCCTTAATCAAAAAGCTGTCGCCATGACCGTGATAACAACCTGCAAATTTCAGAATTTTGGATCGGCCGGTAACACCACGCGCCAACCGGATGGCACTCATAGTAGCTTCCGTTCCCGAACTTACCATTCGTACCATTTCGATAGAAGGAACCATGCTAACAATCAGTTCCGCCATTTCTGTTTCCAGCAAAGTCGGTGCACCGTAGCTGGTTCCCAGTTCGGCTGTACGCTGAATCGCCTCAACAATAGGCTGATAAGCGTGACCCAAAATCAGCGGGCCCCACGAACTGATAAAATCAATATATTCGTTTCCGTCAATGTCAGTAATTTTTGAGCCTTTGCCTTTAGCAATTAAAACGGGTTGTCCACCCACGCTTTTGAACGCACGAACAGGCGAATTTACGCCACCGGGAATTACTTCACATGCTTGTTTAAAGGCTGTTTTGCTATTTTCGATATTCATATTCTTGTATTTGTGGAACGCAAATTTCGCAAATTAGCGCAAATTCATACAAAAAAATCTTCAAAAGAATTTGCGTAAATTCGTGTGATTTGCGTTCAAAAAACTATTTTCTGTTCAATACTGCTGCAATTTCCTTCGCAAAATAAGTAATAATGATATCAGCGCCAGCCCGTTTTATGGAGAGTACCACTTCCATCATAATGCGTTCTTCGTCAATCCAACCATTGGCACCGGCAGCTTTTATCATCGAAAATTCGCCGCTCACACTGTAGGCCGCAATGGGGATATTAAACGTGTCTTTGGTCCGTCGGATAATGTCAAGGTAACTCATAGCCGGTTTCACCATCACGATGTCGGCACCTTCTTCAATGTCGAGTGCAATTTCGCGCATGGCTTCATCTGAGTTTGCCGGATTCATTTGATAGCTCCTGCGGTCACCAAATTGGGGAGCCGACTCGGCCGCTTCCCGAAATGGCCCGTAAAAGCCTGAAGCATATTTTGCCGAATAGGCCATAATAGGCGTTTGGCTAAATCCGTTTTCGTCCAGCATTTCCCTGATTTTCTTTACACGTCCGTCCATCATGTCGCTCGGCGCAATGACATCCGCACCCGCCTGAGCCAACGAAAGCGACTGTTTGGCAAGCGTTACCAGCGTCAGGTCGTTATCCACATCGCCATCCACAATGGTTCCACAATGTCCGTGCGTGGTATATTCACAGTTGCAAACATCGGCAACCACTAAAATTTCGTTTCCAAAACGTTCTTTAATAGCACGAATGGCTTTCTGCACAATACTGTTGTGACCACAAGCCAGTTCGCCGGTTTCATCTTTGCTTTCGGGGATTCCAAAAAGCAAAACAGACTTAACACCAACGGCCAATAAACCTGCACATTCTTCCAAAAGCAAATCGATAGACAACTGCGAATTGCCCGGCATGGAAGAAATCGGATTATTCACATTCGTTCCGGGACAAACGAATAATGGCATGATTAAATCGTCGGCACTGATTGAAGTTTCGGAGATCATGTTTCTGAGAATTGGATTTTTTCTCAGGCGGCGTAGTCTTGTTACTGGAAATGACATATTTTTTTAGTTTTTTGAGGAACGCAAATCACGCAAAAAGCGCAAATTTTCGCACATTTATAGTTGAATCAAGTATTTTTCTATTTCATTTGCAAAGCTTTCAGCATCCGATTTTGGAGAAACAACCAACGGTTGGCAATTGTTTTTCAGCATCTCTTTTTCAGTGGTTGTACCAATACAAGCCATTCTGAAATTTGTTGCAACTTTATTTTCAAGCATTATTTTATAAAAATTCCGAAATCCGGAAGGACTGGTAAACAGTATAATATCGTATTTATCGTCCTTTATTCGGTCGATTATTTCGTTGGATGTATATTCTAAATCAATGGTTTTATACACATTAATACGTTCTGCAAGGCATGTGCCATCCAATCCGGTTTCAAGTTTATCCTCAGCCAATTCGCCCAGAGCCAGCAATACTTTGTCGGTCGGTCGGATTTCCCGCATGATTTCTATCAACAAGTCTTCGGCTGTTCGACCCGACGAGATTAAATGAGCATTTCCACCACGTTTTACGACTTCATCGCCGGTGGCTTTACCCATAACGGCAATTTTCTTGAAGGATAGAATAGCTGCATCTACACCAGCTTGTTCCAATAGCTCGTAGAAACAAATAACGCCATTCTTACTAGTGAAAACTATCCACTCATAATCGTTCAGGCCAGCAAAAACTGTTTTTATTTCAACGGACAAATCAACACATTCCGTCCGAATCATAGGAAAATCCAGTACCTGCGCTCCTTTCGCTTCAAGATGACTTTTAATCAGGTCATCTTCCACTAAAGGGCGTGTGGAAATGATTATTTTGTTGGTTAATGTGTTCATGTTTTATAATAATGGAATCAGAATTACTCCTTCCAGTCATGACCGTTGGTTCCGACTTCTTTAATTGTCGGAATCGGAATTCCGACCTCCCTATTTCAATATCTCAATTCCAAGCTTATCTGCCTCAGCCATAATTTCCTCAGCTAGTTTCTTACCAAGTGCTTCAGCTTCGGCAACGTGTGCTTTATCTGAGCGGCGGATAATCTGATTTGTATGATGATTGCCTAACATAACCGAAAGTTGAACTGTCCCATTTTCAACCGTGGCATAAGCTCCCAACGGAAATTTACAACCGCCACCAATGGTTTTCATATAAGCTCTTTCGGCAAGAATTGCGGTTTCAGTTGCCGGATCGTTTATCGAACGAAGCAATGCAATCGTATCTTCGTCGCCGGCCTTGCATTCAATGGCAATAGCGCCCTGGCCAATGGCAGGCGTACAACTTCGCACAGGCAAAAAAGCTTTTTCGTCTATCTGTTTTCCCAATCGCTTCAGTCCGGCCGCAGCCAACACAATGGCATCATATTGTCCATCTTCCAGTTTCTTCAGGCGCGTATCAATGTTCCCGCGCAAATCGGTGAAAGTGGCAGTTGGTTTTAGCTCACCTATCTGCACAATGCGTCGCGGGCTTCCGGTTCCAATCACACAGTTTTCTTTCAAATCTTCAATACTCTTACCAGCCTTTATCAACAACACATCGCGCGGATCTTGCCTCGGAGGAAATGCAGCAAGGACTAAATCAGCCGGTTGTAGGCTGGGCACATCTTTCAGACTGTGAACCGCAAAATGGGCCTTCCCTTCCAGAATGGCATTTTCAAGCTCTTTTACAAAAACTCCGGTTCCACCAAAAGCTGTCAATGGTTTATCTGTAACAGCATCGCCGTGTGTAGATATTTTCACGATTTCAAATTCGCAATCCGGATTCTTGGCTTTCAGTAGTTCCACCGTTTGCATGGTTTGCGTGTAAGCCAACAAGCTGGGGCGGGTAGCCACAATGTATTTTTTATTCATGTTCCGGAATGTCAATTGTAAATGAACTTTTTAATGTTTTGGTGATCGAAATCATTTCTTCGCGAGTGCTTGCTTTCCTGAGGTTGGACATAATCACTTTGAGAATTCTGTCGGAATAAGAATCCAACAGTTTACTCAAATCGTCCTTCTGCGTTTCGTCCAGCTTATTAGTAAAAGGTTCGTGCAAGTCCAGCGTACTCTGTTTCAGCACCACCAGCCCTTTTTTTATTTCGGCCATAGTGGGCATAATGAATTGTTTAGAGTACCATTCGAAGTAATCTTCTGAAATTTCGCGGATTATTTCTTCCGCTTTCGACACTTCGAGCGTTCTTTTATCGAGATTTGAATCAATCATTTTATTGATATCGTCGATGGAATACACAAAGCAATTATCAATTTTATTTATTTCCGGATCGATATTCCGTGGAATGGATAAGTCGATGAAAATACGGGTTTTGCCCTGCAAAGCCTCCTCCATCATACTTATTTCGTGACGGCATACAATAAAATTTGGCGCGCTGGTAGAAGCAACAATGACATCGTTTTCCAGAATAGCTGCGAATCGTTGCGAGTACTCAATACTTTTACCGTCAACCCGTTTAGCCAGATTGGAAGCATCTGACCGATTTGTGACTGTAATTTCGCAACTGTTGAATTTTTGCTGGAGATAAGTAGCCGTCAGGTTGGATATTTTGCCGGCTCCAATAAGCAATACGTTAATATCTTCCCGATCTTCGAAAATCTGCTTGACCATATCAACTGCCAGCGTGGCAACCGATACGGATCCATCACCAATTCTGGTTTCGGAACGGACCTTTTTTCCTATTTGTATAGCTGTCTGAAACACCTTGTTCAGCAAACTGTTTGTAAAATGATTTTCCTGAGCGTTGAAGTATGCATCCCGAACCTGCCCCTGAATCTGATATTCGCCCAACACCATGGAATCCAGGCTGGAAGCCACTTTAAACAAGTGGATTACAGCATCCTGACAGTTTTTTTTGTAAATAACCGGCAAAAGCACATCAACCGGAATTTTATGAAACTCACTTATAAAGTGCAAAATATCATCACTTCCCTTGTCAACATTGTTTACCGATGCATAAATTTCCACCCGGTTGCACGTGGAAAGAATAACACTTCCACCGATAGTTTCATATTCATTCAACCGCCCCAAAGCATTAAATTTCACCTCATTATGAAAATGAAGTTTTTCTCTTATGCTAACATCCGCCGTTTTAAAATTAATCCCTACAACTAATAAATGCATATTATATAAATAAATTTGCAGCCTGCAAAATAAACATGTAAAGTAAGCTCATTCTGAGTAATAATCAAATTAATTTCAAAATAATTAAGGAAAATATATAAACAAAATAAGCATTTTCACTTTCCTGATATCACGTCTTTACACTGCTTTAAACAACGGTTTTTCGGAGCATTTGTTTATTTTCAACTGTATTTTTTTGCATCTTATAATAACAATAAAAATCAAAATAATACATTTATAGATGTCGGGTAAAATCAAATGAACATTTACATCAACAAAAAGGTAAAAACAGCAGTCTTGAATTTTGAATTTAATTTGCATGCCTACGAACAAAACCACGCATATAACAGTTTGATAATAAACCTCAAGCACAAACATCATGAATCTACTCGAACAACTTAAGACTTACACAAAAGTAGTTGCCGATACAGGCGATTTTGAATCCATATCAGTTTACCAACCCATAGATGCCACCACCAATCCTTCGCTTATTTATGCCGCATCAATGGAGCCAAAGTATAACTCGCTGATTGACGATGCCATTAGTTACGCGAAAAGTAAAACAACTGATAAAACAGATATGCTGCAATGTGCCATGGATAAACTTGCCGTGAATTTTGGCTTAAAAATTCTGGAAATTGTCCCTGGCAGAGTGTCCACCGAAGTGGATGCGCGGCTATCGTTTGATACCGAAGCCAGTATCCGGAAAGCACGCGAACTGATTGCGCTGTATGAGGAAAACGGTATTTCGCGTGAACGAATTCTCATTAAAGTAGCTTCTACCTGGGAAGGCATACTGGCAGCCGAAACACTTGAAAAAGAAGGAATTCATTGCAACCTCACCTTGTTATTTTCCATGGCTCAAGCCATTCGCTGTGCCGAAGCAAGAGTCACGCTAATTTCACCGTTTGTGGGGCGTATACTCGACTGGCATAAAAAAGATCGTGGTGTTACGGAAATTCCAGCCGTCGAAGATCCTGGTGTAAAGTCGGTTACCGAAATATACAATTACTATAAAAAGTTTGGTTACAACACCATTGTTATGGGAGCCAGCTTTCGTAATATCGGTGAGATTATTGAAATTGTGGGTTGTGATGCATTGACCATTGCCCCGTCACTACTGAAAGAACTGGAAAATACCGAAGGAATATTGGAAAAGAAACTGGATGCGGAAAAATCAAAAGAAATGAATATAAACCAGTTGCACATGGACGAGAAAACTTTCCGCTGGATGCTGAACGAAGATGCTATGGCCACCGAAAAACTGGCCGAAGGAATCAGGAACTTTACCAAAGACCTGATAAAACTGGAAAAACATATATCATCGTTGCTTTAGACAAAAAAAGCCGTAATTATTAGACAAGAAGCGAGGAAAATCGGATTGATTTTTCTCGCTTTCATTGTGGATAGAAATTCTACTTACACCGCCCTGGCTAAACATTAACAAAACCACAAACGTATAATGTTTTATTTAATCCTATAATCATATTTATCTTTTAATAAAGCATGCGCGTTCACTATCGCATTTAATTACGTAGTATCCATCGCTCAAGGCAGTCAGATCTACATTTACTTTTGAAGTTTTTAAAGCACTTAAAGCAAAAACTTTTTTCCCAGTTATATTATAAACAGCCACATCGTTTATGTTTTCGTTTGCTTCTATACTGGCAAAATCTTTGACCGGGTTTGGATAAAACCTGAAACCCGATGTTTTAGTCTGTTGCACTCCTGTCGACACGGTTGGTTTTATCACCAAAGCATTGATATAAAAAAATTTATTTGTCTGATTATTATTCGGCCCGGCTCCCATTGCAATACTAATGGTTCCATCACCTTTTGCCTTCACCTGCGTAACAGAAACAACATTTGTTGTGTTGTTAGAGGCATTCAGATAAACCGTTTCGGTTTTGTCGCCTGAAACGGTATAATATGTCTCCCGATTGTCGGAAACACTCATCCGGCTTCCAAAAAAGCAAAAATCATATTGTTGTCCAGGGTATAAACCTGCCACCAGAAATCCTCCGGTCGGTTCTGCAATTCCACCCCATAAACCGGCCCCATTGCCATAAAAACAATCTACCGACGCATCCCCCGGCAGACTCAGAGAAGTGGTAGTGGCTGCGGGCCCGGACTGATTAACCCCATTAAACGCATCATTTACTTTAATGGAAAGTGCTGTGGGCGTACCTGTAGCATCTACCAAAGATGAGACAGTGCTGTTTAGGGCTACCGAGGTCATATTATTCCAACCAGCCAATGTTATGGCTTTATCTCCAAAATCAATATTTACCGAACTGGTTAATGGAGCCGGAGCAATTGTTGGCGGTGCGGTATAGCTGGACATTGAAGTAATGCTTCCGGGATTTGTTACGGCGTAGTGTGCAGCATTTTGAGCCACATTGGCTTCGTAAGCCGTCACTCCTGTAGGTCTGTATGTATTGCCAATAATAGCTCTTCCTACCATTTTTTCGTACCAGGCACATGCCGCGATATAGCGCCCTAGTCCTAAACTTAAATGATAACCATCGCGGTTGAGATTGTCGCCCAAATAGCTGGTACGGGCATTTTGAATTGCAGTTCCGGTGGGAATTATCATCTCAATACCGCTGCGAACTGCTGCTTTTGCATACGCATTGGTAATTGAATCGTACATCTCCAGCTGATTGCTATGATAATAATCATATTCCGAATGGGTAGAGTTGCTCGCATAAGCCCAGGTACGGTGAAGAGCATATTTCACATTCGGATTAGTTTTAAAATTATTCACATATTGCTTCAGATCGGTCAGATACGGAAAAAATGTGCTGTATTTTCCGGAATGCTGGCTTACTTGCTGGAAAGTAATATAATCCCAGTTTTCGTCCTGCACGGCGTATTGAATGGAAGTACTTTCGCGGGTGGTTTTGGTCAGGCTACCGTTGGCATCAACCACAATTTTCCGGTACGAATATCCGGAGTTATTGGTATTAGCATTATTCCAGTGCGTCACCAAATCGCATCCTCCCCAATACAGATTACCCACAATTACCTGCACTCCATCGGCTTTTGCCAAATCGGCAACGTATGCTTCCAGTGCGTCTTCGGAAAAACTGTTACCAATGGCTAACATCCGAACCAACGTAGTGGCAGAAAAAGCCGAACTACATGACCAGATCGACAGAAGAACAGTCAGGATTAAATGTTTTGTAATTTTTTTGTTCATAATAATCGTAGTTTTAATAAGGTTGAATAAATAGTTTTAATTGTAGCTGCAAATATACAATTGAGAAAATGAATGAATAATGTCAATACACATACAAAATAGAGTAAAATTGAACAAATATATAGCAAATTCGAACAATTTAAAAACAAAAGATATAACGTTGACTCATAACTACCATTATATGACTATTTATTAATATCAAGTTTCTATTGTAGAAGATTAAGAGCATGATTTCCCATGCTCTTAATCTATTCTCAAATGGTTACTTCACAAATTTCATTCTGCTTCCCAGCCCTGGTTTTGAATCAACAACGGATCAACGTTGATTTCGTTTTGCGGAATCGGGAACAGTTTCATACGCTCTGAATAAATTCTGGTTTCCCACGATTTTCGTTTATAGAAGAACATTGGATTTCCAGCTGCTCCAGTTGACATATCAACCAACACATCAAAGCCCATCATTTGGCCACCTTCTCCACCCTGATGCCAGGTTGGGTAAATCCAGCCGTCGCCTTGCTGCATTCCGGCTACTCCCCAACGGCGTACATCGAAGTAATGCTGGTTTTCGTATGCCAATTCAATTAAACGCTCACGGCGAACAGCACTGAGCACATCGGCACTGGAGATTGAAATTTTTGCATCGCCACGGGCTCCCACAGAAACGTCTCCGTTCAGTCCATATTCGGCCACCCCGGCTCTTGCACGAATTTTATTCACAGCATCTATAGCTTCCTGATATTCACCTAACTCGGCACAAGCCTCTGCGTAATTCAAATAAATTTCAGACAAGCGAATAAAAATATTATATGGTGCATCACCCGTTTTAATTTTTTTGCGAGCCAAAATACCTGATTTCGGATAGTCGTGACCGTTTTTAGCCTGACCCGAATTTCCATTAAGCGAGAAATCGGTATAATATACTTTGGATGCATCAAAATCCCAACGGCGATTCTGGAAAGTGTATGCTATGTAAAAGCGGGGCTCACGATTATAGAACTGCTTCATGATTCTACGCTCTGAAGTGGGTGTAAAGTAAGTATATCCGGAATATTTATCTTTATACGATACCACATCAGTCATTTGACGCGCAGTAAATTTGCTTTCCTCCTCGTTTGTATACTTATAATAATCTGGGTCACTTTCAATACGCAAACCTTTGTTAGTAAAATACAAATCAACCATTTGCAACGAAGCCGCTAAAGCCCCACCACCACTTTGGGCATCGGTTATACCACTGTGTTTTGGAGTCATGGTATAAAATATATTCCAGTCATTCCGGGTACTAAAGAAAATCATTTCTTCATTCGACTGGCGCCCCAAAGCTGCTTCATTGGCTGAATTAAACGGACAGGAAGCTGTTACGGTAGAAGCTTTCGCTCCTGAAACATCCCTGAGAACCAATTGAAATCCGGGATGGTTGTCGATAAAGTCTTTTGCAGCTTTCTTGGCTTTTTCCCATTTTTCATTGCTACGTGTTACCGGGAACAAATGTTTGCCATCCTTGTTAACCATATTGCTGTAATAAGGGTCACCGTTGAACAAATAACTCGCGGAGTACAACAATACCTGCGAACGCACAGCTTCAACAGTTTCTTTAGTTATATTGCCTGCAAATTGTTTATTAAAGGCACCTTCGTCATCGAAATGAGAAAACAAATTCTTGTTGTTCAAAACAGCATCAAACTCCCCTACTATATAATCAACACATTCATCCACAGTGCTACGTGGCAAAAGAATAGAACTGTTAGAAGCTTCATGATCATATACATTATCATTAATAATAACTACAGGGCCATAAATCTTAAACAAATTGAAGTAGTATATGGCCCTTAAAGCGCGAGCCTCGTCCTTCGTTCTGTTTTTATCTTCTTGATTCATATCAGGGCAATTATCAATTCTGGACATGTAAATGTTTGCCTTTTCAATTCCCCGATAATAGGCACGCCACATATTCTTAACGTAATCAGTAGACGGATACAAAGTTCCACTGTTGATTTTGTTCGAATTACAGTGATCCCAGGGCAATTCGCCTTCGATGCATGCCGGAGTCCAAATCCCACGGGTTTCATCTTCACCACCGGTATAATTTTGATTGGCTTCATCCGGCAGGTAAGAATACACGTTGGACAGCCACTGCAATGCTAATACCCGCGTAGAAAAAACTTTTTCCAAAGACAGGGTATCAGTCGGAATCGTATCAAAATAGCTTTCACAAGATGTTGAAAGTACGACGATTAAAGCAATAAATATATTTCTAATAATTTTGCTCATTTTCATTATTATTGTTTTCAGTTGTATTTAGAGATTAAAACTAACACCTAATGTATATGCGGTAACATTCGGATATTTGATACCATTGTTTGTATTCAATTCCGCATCCCACAGTTTGAACTTACTCCATGTAAACACATTAGATCCCATGATATAGAAACGTCCATCTTTGAGGAATGTCTTTTCAGCCCATGATTTGGGAAAATAATACGAGATTGTAAATTGCTTTAAGCGAAGGAAACTCATATCCTTCTGCCACCAGGTGCTTGTAACAAAGTTGTTTTCGTTGGATGGATCGGCACCAGACCAGGCCAAACGCGGATAAAAAACATTGTCGTTTTCAGGGTTTGCCGGATTCCAGCGATCTGTTATGTTAGCATACAAGGTTCCTCCACCCGAAGAATTTACAAATGGGTATATACCCGATCCGCTTAGGCAACGGTCAGCTCCTGCCGTACCCTGAAACAGGAGTCCTAATCCGATATTTTTATACCTGATATCGCCACCGAATCCATAATAATATTTTGGCACATCGCCATGACCAATGGCACTCATATCGTTTTCATCGATATGGTTGTCACCATTCAAATCTTTGTATTTGATATCGCCGGGTTTAACTAATTCTCCCGGATAAGTTTCACCAAATTGAGAAATTCCGCGTTGTGTAATTTCTTCTTCACTCGCATAAAGTCCCTCAGCAATATAGCCGAAACGAGCTAACACATTATGTCCAACGGAATTTCTATACGCGTATTTATAAACCGTTTTTCCATCCTCAAGAACTACATCTTCGTTCATAGTGAAGTTTCCTTGTAATGATAAGAACAAGTTTTTAGTAAATTGATGGTTATAGTTGAAAGATGCTTCAAAACCTTTATTTTCCACTACCCCGATATTGGCATTTGGGGTTTTGGCAAAACCTGCATAAAGCGGCAAATTATCGCGCTTTACAAAAATATGGTCGCGTTTTTCTTTAAACACATCAAACACGAAAGACAATTCGTTTTTCAGGAAATTGATTTCCAATCCGATATCTTGTTTTTGAATAGTAGACCAGCGGGCCTGATAACCGTATTTATTAATACCAACTCCACTTCCTACACCTCCGGAAGTTCCCCATATGCTATATCCGTTCTGTCCGGTGATTTCTGTTTGAAACCCGAAGCGTGTACCACTGTCGAGCACATCATTTCCTACAACCCCATTTGAATAACGAATTTTTGTATACGTGATAACATCAGCCAGATTAGCCCAAAAAGCCTCATTGGAAGGTACCCAACCTATAGCCATGGCAGGGAAAAAGCCCATACGTTGTCCTGGTGAAAAGTTTTCAGAACCGGTATAACCCGCATTTGCTTCGCAGAAATATCGGTCCATATAAGAATAGGTCAGACGGGAAGATATACCCAACTGTTTATATGGCAACACCTTGTAGGTATCATTTGAGTTCGGGTCGCGATAGTTTCTCATGTTTGCCAGGATTAGTCCGGTAACATTATGCTTTCCACCAAAACGGCGATCGTAGTTAAGTGCTCCTTCGGCATACATTGTCCGGTACGAATTGCGGTTAGTTCCTGTAGAAAGCGAAGATTGCCCTACAAAGGCCTCTTCCAGAACGATATTTCCGTCAGCATTAATTACATCCGGATTCCATACATCCCCGTTTTTTGTTCCTTTCGGTCTCCAGGTGCTGTTACCATTTCCAGAGTTACCTATTACGTATGATAAACTCTGGTCATCACGTACGTCAAATGCAATCAGGGCGTGAGCTTTAAATCCTTTGCTCCAGTCCCAAAAACCGAGATCCTGAGTTACTTTCAGGTTAGAATTAACCTGGGTTTTATATTCATTTTTATATCCTCTTTTAGTAAGTTCGCCATACGGGTTGTCCAATTCGCGTTGAACATTACTGAAACCGGGATTTCTACCATCAGCATATTCAATCGGATACATTGTAGGATTGATATTCATGGCCTTAGTAAAAATATCATCCAGATTTTGAGTTGGATAATTGCCTCCTGAGAACCAACCGCTTACTCCTACATCTATGCTTGTTTTGGCAGTTGCCTTAAGATTGATATTGGTCAGGAAGTTATAACGGTTATATGTTATTTCGGTATTGTACGATTGATTCGGGTCTGTTTTTGTCAATCCTTTTTCATCGTAATAAGATAATGATACATAATACGATGCATTGGGAGCTCCACCACGAATATTCATATTAGCGCGGCGATTGTTACCCATTTTATTATACATTGCATCCATCCAGTTTACATTCGGATACAGGTACTTATTCACAGTAGGATCTCCGTTATGCGGAATCAGTCCATTGGCCATTTTGGTATTCTCAATGTACTGCTCTGAGTAATACGGTTTTCCATAAGAATTTACATAGGCCTCATTTGCAGCATCCATATACTGGTAAGCATCCACCAGTTTGGGTAACTGTGTGAGCATAGTCACTCCTTCGTAGTAATCAACACTAAATTTAGGTTTACTTACTGTTCCAGGCTTTGTTGTAATCAAAATTACACCATTTCCACCGCGCACCCCATACACAGCTGTAGAAGAAGCATCTTTCAAAATAGTAACAGACTGAATATCTTCAGGATCCAGTTGTTTATAATCACGTTCAATACCATCCACCAGCACCAACGGACCCTGATTGGTATTAGTCATGGAAGAAATACCGCGAATCCAGATATCGGCATCATCCTGTCCGGGAACCCCACTGCGCTGTACTGCCACCAAACCGGAAACCCGACCTGCCAAAGCATTACTGATATTTGATACAGGAGCTTTTATCTGCTCCATTTTTACGGTAGATTGTGCCCCAATAATTGAAACACGACGTTGGGTTCCATAACCCACAACCTGCACCTCGTCCAGCAATTTGGTATTTTCTTTAATTACAAAGTCGACAACCGTTCCGGATACCTTCTGTTCCTGAGCTTCGTATCCAACATAAGTAACAACCAATACAGAATTTTTCGATTCCACATTAATCTGATAAGTACCATTTATATCGGTTACCGCGATATTTTTAGTACCTTTTTCCACTACATTCACCCCGATCAACAGCTCTCCTTTTACGTCGGTCACACGTCCGGTCACCTTTAATGGGGCTGCTTGAGCGATCAAGGTACCTGCCAGAAAAAGTAAGCTAATTAACCCAAACCTTTTTGTGTTTTTCACATTCAATCTCATGAAAATTTATTATTTGTTTATATTTAAAATATTTTCAATAAGAATCTTTTATGACAGAAATCTGCCATAAAAGATTCTTAACAAAACTACACAATCAATTTTATACCGGGGAAATTATTTACAAATCACTTTTGCGGAAGTACTCATTCCGTTTTCGATAATTCGTACAATATAGAAACCAGGAGCTGGTGCGGTAACAAAGCCATTATTACCTGTTTTGATCTTAGCAAGCATTTGTCCGTTCATGTTGAACAACGACACTGCTGCTTCCTCGCGAATTCCTTTTATTTGAACTTTTAATCCTTCGCTAAATACTGTATATTTAGAAGCATCGCGGGTGACAGCAGAAACTGCTGTTGGTTGTACATTTTTCAGTTTTGGATAACTGTTGGTTTCTACAATACTCCAGATATTTGTAAAATCCCAGCCAATAGCTGTATAAGTCGCCTGTTTTTTCAGGTCACTTGGGAGTTTTGGCTGTGCTGAAACTGTGCTTCCGGGTACTTCTGTCGGAACTACCCACTCCTGACCATTGGTTGTAATTACTGCATCCAGGTTGTAAAGATTGTTCAGGAAAACTGACACTGTACCTCGTGGAATACCGTTATCTGCGATGTTTCCACCAATGAGTGATCCTGCTTTTTCGCCACTGGCTACGTCTCCGATTGAAACTGAATTTGAGATCTTGATTTCACCTTGCCTGTCAATCAACCCAATTAGCCCACCGGCCCAGCCCCAGCTTGTGCTAATGCTTCCGGCAAAATAACAGTTTTCCAACGTTACACTTCCACCTGTTGCTCCAACAAATCCTCCACTCTGAGAGCTTCCCTGAACTGTAGCATCGAGGTAAGAATTCCTAACAACCACTTGGTCAGCCTGACCACCGATAAAACCGCCAACATGATCGTAACCAACAATATCTCCGGTCAAATAGCATTGGTCAATTGTGGTATTTTTACAAGCACCTACCAAACCGCCAAGGTCAGCCCCTGAATTTTTACTTGAACCACTGAACGAGAAGTTAGAAATACCCAGTTTCTGGATTTTTGCTCCTTTGGTGGCGTTGAAGAATCCTTTTATGTTTTCACCGTTGGTTTTTACTACCGGATTCAACACTGAAAATCCATTACCATTCAATTCTCCGGTAAATGGAGTATCGATAGAACCAATGCCACGGAAATCAACTCCGGTCATGTCGATATTTTGTGTCAGACGATATTTTGCAAACAATTTATTGTTGATATTCAACATATCCTGAGCTGAGCTCACATTGATGTAAGCATCGCGCAACACAACTTCAACATCAAAATCCGATTTTTTCGGATTAACTATACTTGCAAGCGATGCATCCATACTCATGCCTACTTTAGCCCATCCTCCGTCTGTAAGCGCACTTTCGGTTACATAAAGCAAATCGCCTTGTTTGTCGACCAACTGAGCACCGCTTGTTACATTGAAGTTCAATGACTCACCTGTTGAGGACATTATTTTATTCAATTCAATTGCTTCCATTGAACCTTCGTACCATGTCAGGTATGCTGGTTGAGGTATACCGTAAACATTTGATGTGAGAGGAGCGCTCTGCCATTTCAGAACCGGATAAATTTTGCCTTCCGTTCCGCTGATAAATTTCCAGGTATTCGTAAAATCCCAACCCAAAGTTGCGGTATAGAAGCTTTGCAAACGAGCATTATTGTCAACACTCAAATTGCGTCCGTCTCTGTCGTCATTTTCACTAAAAGCCTGTTTGATAGCTGAGTTTTTCAAGTCTGCACCGAAGAAAGATTGCTCTTTCGACCAGTTATTTGTGAATTTAACCACGTATTTATCACTTCCAAACGAGCGTCCGGCCCAGTCGCCAATACGGTAAGTATTTTCCGGGCAATATCCTGCTACAGCCAGATTTATGTTGTTTTTGATTACACCGGGATCATCGCTGTCGACCAACGACACAATACCTCCCACACGACCTCTCAATGCCTGAACCGATCCGGAGAAATAACAGTTTTCGAGTGTACCGCCACAAATAATTCCGGCTATACCTCCTGCCTGATATTCTCTTGAGTAGATATTTGCTCCGGAATAACAATTGCTAACTGTACAAAATCTCTTTTCAGTTACATCCGGAATTCCGTTATTCGGATCACCGGGGGTTACGATAGCATCATAAGAGCGCATTGCACCTACAATTGCACCCACATGGTCGCGGCCCGAGATATTTGAATTTGCCACATAACATTGATCGATAAGCCCGCCTTTCATATTACCTACAATGGCAGCAACATCTTCGTTACCCAAAACGTCGGCTTGTTCAATTCCAAGCTTGGTAATTTCAGCTCCTTCAGTTTCACTGAAAAGTCCTTTGTTGCGGTTATTTTTATCACTTACTGCCAAGCCGTAAATGATTTTTCCATTACCATTCAGTTTTCCTTTAAAAGTACCTATTGGCACCCATGGAGCAGTCAGGGTGATGTTGTTTATCAAGGTATATTCGCCCGCCAAATCGAATTTAATAGCCCTTAAATCCTCTTCAGTTGTAATGTTATAGGAAATTCCTTTCACTTCAACATTAATAGTTTCCGTAACACCTGTGGAATAAGCATCCCCCGTTGTTGAAAATGTAAGGGTTGTTTGTCCGTTTGCGAGAAATGATACCAGTCCGTTATTATCAACCGTTGCAACCGCAGGGTTTGAACTTGTGAAAGTGATAGTTCTGTTTAATGCTGAAACAGCTTTCGTATCAAAAGTATTTCCGGGCAGAGCTCTTTCGGGAAATGGTGCATAATAGATTGCATCAGCATTCAAGGGGTATGTTTGATGCGTAAATATTGGGAAAGTTCCTTCTTGTATTTTCCAGATACTCTGACTCCACAACAGATTGTTTTTATAAAAATCAGCGGATTTAAGCCTTGTTTCATCTACATGTTCGCCGTCATTCATATTTGCATCGCTCACTCCACCTTCATACAAAACATTTTTAACATATACTTTTGTGTTTATCCATGAATAGTTATTAGAGTAACTAACAATATTACCATTCTCGTTACCCATAATGCGGTTTGCTTCATCACCTTTAATGTAAGCGCCCATCGCCACACAATTCTGAATATTGGTAGTTCCTCCATCTGCTAAAGCTGCAATTCCACCCGAACGGCCTGAAGGACAGATTACAACACCTCCGGAATACGAATTTAGGATATCAATATTTACCGAGGTTCCGATAATACCACCTGCCTGCCAGCTTGTACTAACCACAGCTGCAGTGGAGAAGCAGTCGCTGATACGGCTTGTTTTCAACCCATCAGAAGCGGAAGTTTTGGAGCCTCCAATAATTCCACCAATGTGGTCGTATCCACTGAAAACGCCGGAAGTATAACAACCATCAACCGAAGTTGAGGCATAAGCCCGTCCCACGATACCGCCTACATCTTGTCCTCCGAAAATCTGTGCACCGGTAATTTTCAAATTCCTGATTGTTGCACCTTCTGCCACACCAACAAACCCGGCTCCGTTTCTCGAAGAATCTTTAAATTTAAGGCCTGAAATTGTTTTGCCGTTCCCATCAATTGTTCCGGTGAAGCGGTTCTGATCATCTCCAATAGGAGTCCAGGTCCCGGTCAGGGTAATGTCATTGGCAAGTATGTACTGGCCTGACAAATTTGAGGCAATTGCTCTTAATTCTGCTTCGGTACTGATTTGAGTTTGCCCTTTCAGTGTAAAAGGTGCCACACAAAGCAAAGCAACGATCAACATTTTGAAGAGTTGTAGTTCTTTTCTCATGATAATTAATTTTACAGTTAAATAAATGTATTAGAATTTGACTGTGCAATTTTAGGGAATAATCCCGGATAAATGAGAATATAAAATACAGCAATTCACGTATTTGTACAATCATGACCCCATTATTGTTTTTCATGTTCCGGTCAGATCATCCTTTGACAATCCGGGGTCACTTTTATAAGATTCTTTATATTGTTTTGGGGAAACATTATATTTCTTAGCAAATTCGCGATAAAAGTATGATTTGTTGGAAATACCCACTTTGAAGATGATTTCTTTGATGGACAGGTTCGTTGTTATCAGCAGTTTCGATGCATAAGACAGTTTATAGTCCTTTATAAAATCGCTGGATGATACGGATAAAATAGTTTTCAGTTGTCTGTAGAGGTTACGCGAAGACATTTTCATTTTATCGGCAATAAAATCGGGTCCCAAATCTGTGTTGGATATATTTTCGCGGATAATGGTTGTTACCTGCTCCAAAAACTCCTTATCTTTTGCATGCATTAACTTTCCATAGTTGTATTCAAACGCGCTCTCAACCGTATCGTAATAGCTTTTAATTTCTTCTTTATTTACTAAAAAACGATTAACCACAGAAAGAAGTATTTCGGAAGAGAAAGGTTTAATCATGTAGGCATCGGCACCAGCTTCATATCCCTTTACCTGATCCTGCTTCTCCACACCTGCCGACAGAGCAATAATAGGAATGTGTTTGTTATATTTATTGTTGCGCACCATCTGAATAAACGACAGGCCATCAATCTCGGGCATCATGATATCTGTAATAATAAGCGATGGCGTCTGATTTTTAAGAATATTGAGAGCTTCCGCCGCGCTGTAAGCTTTCAGCACCACATAATCCGGAGCCAGGATATCGCTTACCATCTCCACAATTTCCTGATTATCGTCTATCACCAGTATCAGATTGGTTGCCCGTTCCAGCGGAGCCATTCTTAGTTCCTCTTTTTTCTCTTGCTTTTCGTGCAAAAGTGCACTTGGCATAACGGGTTCCGGTTTATCTTCTGCAACTTTGACGTTTAATTTTACTTTTTCTTTGGTCAGGTTAGGTAAAATAACCGTAAACTGCGCATACTCATTCAAGGTACTTTCCACCTCAATTTGCCCCTGCAGCAGTTTGGTCATACTGTGGCAAATAAACAGCCCCAACCCATTGCGGGCTGTCATCTGGTTATTGGCGTTTACATCCGTATTTTCCAGAATACTGTAGCGGTTGAATATTGTTTTTATCTTATCCTGCTCAATGCCACGTCCGGTATTGTATACACTAATTTTAAGCGAATCGTCTTCGACGCAAACACGAACTTTAACAACACCTCCCACAGGGGTATACTTAAATGCATTGGAAATCAGATTAGACACTATTTTTTTAAAACTTGCCCGATCGGTATACCAATCAATGTTTTCCGGTATGGAAGTAATTAATTTCACATCATTTTGTTGGGCAATTTCAGAAAAAGAATTCATCAAACTGCTCATCATAGCACTAACAGATACATTATTAAGGGCATACGGTGCTTTATCCGATTCTTCTATTTTCCGGTAATCCAAAATTTCCTGAATAAGTTCATTCAGGCTCAGCACGTTGTTCTGCAAAATCGCTATATATTTTTTTAGCCGTTCACTTCCACCTTCCTTCTTAATTTGTTCCAGTCCACCATTGATCAACGTCAACGGCGTATACAACTCATGAGTTACGTTGGTAAAAAACCGAAGCTTCGACTCATACATACGTTCTTTCTGCTCTTCTTTGATTTTTTGAGCAATCAGAGCCTGTTTCTTTTTGAAATTCCTTTGAATGTAAAAAATCGAATAACGGGCTAACAGCACAGTCAGAATAAGATAAATGATATATGCTATTGTTGACAAATACCAGGGAGGAAGGATCTTGATATGAAGCGAATAGATATTATCATCTTCATGCAAGACATCGTTTTTATATTTTACTTTGAGTACATAATCGCCGGGAGGCAATTTTGTAAAATTGATCTTACTTTCTTTACGCAATGAAACCCAGCCATTTGTATAATTCTCCAACATGTATGAAAAATCGTAATTCTCGCCATGAATGTAATCCAGTACGGCAAACGATATCTGAAAGGTATTTTGATTGGCCGGAAGCTTGAGTACTACTTTTTCCTTCCCGTTGTACTCGTACAGTGTAGTTTCTTTTCCCTGACACTCAAGCTCAGTAAACAGCAGATTGGGTTTAAAAATCACATCATTCTCATCGTTGCGGGGTTCAACCCAAACCAAACCGGTTACTCCTCCAAAAAACAGACGGTCGGTTATCGGGCAGTGCCAGCAGGCATCGTCCGAGAATTCTGTCACCCCAATTTGGGATGATTTTACATTAAAAAAAGATTCATTCTCCGGATTGTATTTTACCAGCCCTTTGTTTGTGCTAAGCCATATTATTCCATTGTTATCCTTTAATATCCCATGAATCATATCATTAATGATTCCATTGTTGCGTCCAAACTGCTTTATCTGATTTTCCTGGCCTTTCATCATTTTTATTCTCGTCAGCCCCGATCCGGCACCGATGTAAATCTCCGAATCGTTCTCACGATGCAGGTAAATAATATCTCCCAACCCTTTTTTCTCTGCATTTTGCATCGAAATAAAATCATATTTCCAGCTCGGGATATCTATTTGCAAAACACCATACCCTCTGCGACTACCCAACAGCAACTTGGATTTTCCGTCGTAGACCATCGAATAATATCCTTCATCATCATCCAATAGCTCGTTGTGGTAAATAAACCGGGTTTTGCTTTTTATTTCGTAAGGCTTTCGGCTTTTGTCAACAATGACTTTGTACAATCCTTTTGACGAAACCCAGAGCGTGGAATCGTTTACTTCGCAAAACGAGTGGACATTGGACAATAGTTTACCTTTGGTATTCGAGTCCTTCAGTTGAAAAATTTTATTTTCCCTGTAAGAATAGTATATGATGCCGGCATCAGTTCCGATCCAAAGATCATTTTTATTATAAGCACTTCTTATAAAGGAATATACCGGATTTCCAGAAAGACCGGCCTGAGATATGAAGCGTTGGATATTTTGTGCCGGTATTTTACCGTCACCAAGCCTGGCATAATCTTTAATACGCATAATTCCATCACCTTTGGTTCCCACCCAGAGTGTATTTAGCTCATCGGTGTACATGGACCTGACCGGTCTTTTGGCAGTAAACGGAAAATTTTTGAGCAGTATATTTCGGAATCTGTCTTTCTCGCTGTAATACAATTCCACTCCTTGTCCATCAGTACCTACCCATAAAGCATCCTGATAGCGATCCTTCTGCAAACCAAATACGCCATACGAAAGATTAATCGGCTCCGGTTTTGCAGGGCCTGAAACATTCAACTTCACCAGCCCGCTATGCATAAATGCAATAAAAATCTCCTGCCGGAAAAAAGTCAGCGACGAAATAAGACCATATTGTTTGATTACATCCGAGATATTCCGCAATAATATTTTTTGTTGTTTGAAATTGTCGTAAAGGAAAAGATTTAAATCCTCATCAATAAAGTAAATAAGCCCATCTTCGTAAAAAACCTGGTTGATCAGTTTGTTATGAAAATACTTTTTCTGAACGGACAACGAGTAATTTGCCGGATTCCCATCCGGGTTGTTTAGTGTCACAACCTGTAAAGCGCCTTCTCTTTTTACAATACAAAGCCGATCTTCCTTATCGGTAAAAAAAGATCGTATATCACCCATTTTCAAACCTTTGAAACTTATTTCATTAAATTTCTTTTGAATTGAATCGTAAAACAAGATATAATTGTTTCGCACAATCAGCCAGCTGTTCTTTTTGCTGTCGGTGGCCAGAAAATCGGCTCTTTTATATTCCGCATAAGACTCAACCACCCGTCGCTCCTTGATCGAAAATTTGTCCAACCCCGCCTGAGTCACTATCCACAAATAATCCGACCCGAAACGTTGAATATTATGTATTGTATTGCCCGACAGCGAATTGGGATTGTCTGATTCATATCGAAAAACCGTAACTTTCTTTCCGTCGAATAGATTCAGTCCATCGTAAGTTCCGAACCACATAAACCCGTAAGCATCCTGATGCATACAAAGGATAGCGTTGTTGGAAATCTGATTATTGAGGTTGTCCAGATTATGGAGAGAATACGTTGCAAATATCGACTGATAACTGCATAAAATTACCAATAAGGTAAAAATCAATTTTTTCATTTTGTATTTTCTTGAGAAAGGTCTTACGTGGAAAAACATTTGGGTGCCCCGACAAACGAATGCTTTGCCCCAGTGGCATATAAGTTATTTTTTCACTATCATTTTTCCAACTCCAAAGGAAAGTAAATTATCTCGATGATAAGCCGAAACACGATAAAAATAAATACCATCTTTCACGGATTGACAATTCCATTGGATATTGCACAAACCGTTAGTGATTGCTGCCGGATAATCTCTGGTGTCAACCAAATTACCGGCTATATCGTAAATCCGGAGTTTCAGGTCAGTGATGTTACCTGAAATTGCACATCGGATAATGGCTTTATTTTCTACCGGATTGGGGTAAATTTCATTCATCCGAAAGCCGCTTCCATAGACTGTTGGCATTTCTACCGAAGACGGAAAATCGTCTTTCCCGTACACTGCAAATTCGGGAACGCGTGTTGTTGTGCCGTTTTGCTCGCCCTGATCTACCTGCAAACGAACTTTTTGCGAAGTAAACGGAGTTACAAAGCGACTTACCTTGTTTTCCACATTGTTTGTCACCACATCCACATCAATCCACACACCGTTTTCGTAGCGTTGCAATCTGAAGTTCTTCGTAATATAATTACTGCTTTCGCTGCCGGCATTCAGTACAAACCAACGGCATATTTCCACAGCTTTATCGAATGTGAATTCCAACCAGGGCGTATTGTTGTTGGTTACGCACCACTTGGTAGTTACATCTCTGTCTATTGCTTTTTCCGGTCCTTCGTTCGCACCGTTCTGGTTGGAAGCCCTCACCGACAGGGGAATCAGGCGCTTCCCGCAATCACCCGCATCACCTTTCAGATCGGTATACTCAGGCAACGATGTTATTTCAGAAGCCTGGATAAGGTCATCGTTTTGATTATCGGACAACGAAACGGCCAACACATAAACGTCGCTGTTAACTGGCAAAGTAAGCGTTAGCGGAGTCCCTGTTAATGGGATGCAGTATTTGTACATGTACATTTGGTTGTACGAATCGTTTTTGCTATCACTTACCGAATGTCGGTGTGTCGCCGTAAAGGCAACGTTTTCTTTTACGTACTCCAGGCCCAGGTTATACGGTGTTTCCCACATTCCGGTTTTCCCTGCATAATAAGGCACACGAAATGAATATTTCACACCATCGAGCAAAAAATCGCCCGTTGTACCAACAGGATTTTTACTTGCAGCCAAAATGTACAGTTTCTTTGCCCCCGTTGCAACTGGTAGGGTGATATTTTGTCCGGCACAAAGTATTGCATTTTTTGCTCCATCAGTACGGCTTCCTATCTTGAACTCAATACCATCAGCCAGCAGCACATTGGACAATTGCTCGGCCGGATATGCGAATTTCACTCCCGAAGTTGCATTTGCTTTTTGTGTATCAAAACTCATTATATCAACATTGTAAGTCAGATCCGCTTTTACCGAAACCGGAGTAACGGCAGCCTTCGTCGTTTCCGGCGAGGCCAGTTTTAGTGCAAAAGTTTTGGGTTGGAATTTCCCGATATTGAATGAGAGTTCGTTTCCTGAGAATGTAGTACTACCCACTGATTCCTCGATTCCATTTACCTCGCGGGCAGAAGTGATATTTGCCGGAAAAGTCATTTTCACATCTGTCTGACCGTTCCCGGTGAGTTCGTACACGCGAACAATAATTTCGTCAGAATCTTCGGCCTTTTTCAGGGCTTTGACAGCCACTTTATTGGTGCTGACCGAAATCACACCGGTTGATTTTCCCAGATTGCCTTCGTGTTTAGGAGCCTGGAAAGCCAGCATAGGCTGGTTTAGCTTCGAAGCTTCCCATTGGGTATTTTCATCCCATTTCCCCAAGTGGCGACAGAATGAATAAGTAAATTTGTTCAAACCCAAATCCTGATCACGTTGATAAACATAGTTGGTGCCTACCGCCGGGGTATGAATCAGCGTTTGCCGGAGCGTGGCATAATCCGGTTTATCCCAGCCATATTTGCAATCGTTGAGTATGGAAACCCCATATAATCCGCTGGTATGCGTCTGGTCGGCCCATTGATGCCCGGCTACTTCATACAAATTCGAAGTATTGATCCCACGTTCGATAGCGCCTATTGACATGTCGTACGTTGCTTTCGAATTTGCTGCTTTTAGCGGAAATACTGCCTTGAGCATGGTTCCGCGGGTTTGCCAGTTGACTTCGTTCACAAAATCTAGCCTTTTGCTAATGCGTGAAGGGCTCAAGCGTACATATTGAACAAAATCAGAGCCTTTTTTGCTGCGCAAAATTTTTAAGCTCACCCGAAGAGGGCCGTTTTCAGCCACCGACACAACCACATTTTCGTCGACGTAAGCAACCGGAGCCGAATTAACATCGGTCCATCTGATTTCCCACGAAGGAAATGCTTCAGACCTATCATTTAGCATGGCCAACCGAATCGGATTCGAAAGCAATTCAATCCCCAACTCCTTATCAAATATTGATGAAACATCGCCTTTTGTATTTATCGTTACCGAATATAAGTCGTTTTCAATTTTACTATTCGTAATACTCAACCCTGATGTGAACGAACTTTTTTCGTTCAGCCGAAGATCATAAGTTGCATATCCCAAAGAAGGAACAGTGGCCTCAAAAATGAATGAAAGCAATTTAGTTTCCGCATCATATTTTGTAATCTGGCATAGTACTTCATTCCCATTATTATCCATAATTCTGATGCCGGTAGGTTCAGAATCAACACTAACTGACGCTTCCACAATATCGTTGCGCAATATCGAAAGCGGATTATAAATCACCAACGGAATTCCATCCACTTGAGTATCCAACTGACGGGCAACGGCACCGACTGAGCTAAGTAAAGTTTTAGACAAATCCTTATTTACCAACACTTCATCATTGTACGAAAAACTGTATGCATTAGGCAGCGAGGTCCCGGTCAAATCGTCGTGAAACTGGTGCCAAAGGATGCGGACCCAGGAATCGTGGAGCAAGTCAACCGGATAATTCTGAGCCCCCAGCCATTGTGCAAAAACAGATGTCTTTTCGGTAGCATCGGCTAAAAGTTCATTTTTGCGGTTCCAATATTTCATAATTGCCTGTGAGGTATAACAACCTACACCGTGCGTTGACATGGGCAACTCGTTGTTCCAAATAAAATATTTTTCATTGGGATTTTGTGCCAGATCGGCAAATACCTCGTCGGGAGTGGACATTTTTACTTTCGTCTGTCCTGTACCATTCACACTGTATTGCAGCCAGTAGGGAGTATTCTCGCCCGTTTCCGTCTGGCTGTCTTTCAGCCCTCCTCCCCTGTCGCCACGTGGCCCTACATATCGAACTGCACCCGGAAAACCGTAGGTTGTGGTATTGGTATTTATTGTTGCCAATGTGCCGGCATCAGCCGACATATCTTTATTGTAAATTTCGTGATTATCGTAAGCCTCACCTTTGAAAATAGCGTAAATTTCTGACCCATCCACTCCTTTCCAGATACCGAAAGGTGCCAGACTATTGTAATCGTAAGCCGAACCCCAGGCAAGTTTGGCGGTATGAAATCCTGTAACACCACAATGTTTCGCCAGTGTGGGCAAGGAATAAGGAAACCCGAAACAATCGGGCAACATCATATCAGTACCACCTTTCCTGCCAAATTCCTTTTTATAAAAACTTTGTCCGTAAAGAAAATTTCGGATAATAGATTCCGCCGAAGGCACCATTACATCGTTGGCATCGATGCTTCCGCCGCTTATGTTCCACTTGCCACTTTGCACATGTTGCTTCAGAGTCTCAAACTGGGTGGGATAATATTCTTTCATCCACATATATTTTATTGCTCCCTCAAAGTTAAACCGGAAATCCGGGTATTTGGCAAACAACAAAAAGTTTTGATTCAGAGTATTGGGAATATATTCGTCAATAGTTGTTTTTACATCCCAGTTCCACTGCGTATCCAGATGAGCGTCTGAGATAAAATGCAATGTTTTTGTCTGAGAATATGCACACGGGAAATGCATAGATACAAGAAACGACAGTATGAAAAGTTTAATTTTGCTCATGAATAAAAGATTTAACGGGTTGAAAAGCGACTCTCGAAATAAGTCTACACAAAAATAAAAAAATAGTACCATAGACTAAGTTTGCATGGACAATTCGAACACCAAATAGGGGAAATATGCCCCTATTTTATACCCAAAGCACCTGCGCAAGCCTTAAAGTCAATTCGTAACTTTGTACCAAAACTAATTCATTGTATTTTGTAACTTTGTGCCATTACTAATTCATTATTTATTTAACATGGAAAACAGAAAAAACTTTAAACAACTGGTTGTAATTATTACTTTGCTTTTTTGTGCAAGTATCTCTGCAAATGCTAAAATCAAAACCCAAACAACCATACTCAAAGACAACACCAACATTTATCAGTCCAAAAGACCTGCTATTGCCGACAGATTATTTGTTTCCGATGCTGTGGAGCAAAAAATCAAAGAAATTTCCAGGTTGCTGACCAATGCTCAACTTCGCTGGATGTTTGAAAACTGTTTCCCGAATACCATCGATACAACCGTGCGCTACTACTCTACCGAAAATGGAGAAGATGACACACTGGTTTATACCGGCGATATTCACGCCATGTGGTTACGCGACTCAGGAGCTCAGGTTTGGCCTTACATCCAACTGGCAAACAATGATCCTAAATTAAAAAAAATGATCCGGGGTACAATCTTGCGCCAGTTCAAATGCATTCTTATCGATCCGTACGCCAATGCTTTTCTGGATCCGCATGACCCAAATCCCGATCACAATTGGATGTCGGATAAAACAGACATGAAACTTGCCTTGCACGAACGCAAATGGGAAATTGATTCGCTCTGCTACGTTATTCGTTTGGCTTATCAGTACTGGTTAGTAACGGGAGATAGTACTATCTTCGGGGATGAGTGGCAAAAAGCGATTGCTTTAGTTGTGAAAACATTCCGTGAGCAACAACAAAAAGACGGTCACGGCCCATATACATTTCAACGCCAGACTGAGCGCCAGCTCGACACAAGGTCTAACAATGGAATGGGAAATCCGGTAAACCCTGTGGGATTGATTGCCTCGGCATTCCGTCCATCGGATGATGCCACTACATTCCAGTTCCTCGTTCCTTCAAATTTCTTTGCAGTTACTTCTTTACGCAAAGCTGCCGAAATCCTGACCAAAGTCAATAACGACAAAAATCTGACCGATGAATGTAATTCGCTGGCCAACGAAGTGGAAACAGCCCTGAAAAAATATGCCACCTACAATCACCCAAAATATGGCATTATTTACGCCTACGAAGTGGATGGGTTTGGCAACCAACTAATTATGGACGATGCCAACGTACCAAGCCTGCTTGCCATGCCTTATCTGGGCGACACCGACATCAACGATCCAATCTATCAAAACACACGCCGGTTTGTGTGGAGCAAAGACAACCCTTACTTTTTCAAAGGTAAAGCAGGCGAAGGAATAGGTGGCCCACACATCGGCTACGATATGGTTTGGCCAATGAGCATTATGATGAAAGCTTTTACCAGCCAAAACGACGAGGAAATAAAAGCGTGTATCAAAATGCTGTTGGCTACCGATGCCGGCACCGGATTTATTCACGAATCGTTTCACAAAGATGATCCAAAAAACTTTACCCGGGCATGGTTTGCGTGGCAAAATACGTTGTTTGGCGAATTGATTATCAAACTAATCAAAGACGGCAAACTCAACCTACTAAACAGTATCTAATTATAACATAATCAAACATGAACAAAATTAAATCTATAATTTTAATTTCGCTACTTTGTTTCAATTGCTATTATTCTCTCGCTTCAAATAAAAAAAATGTGGTTGACTACGTCAATCCACTAATGGGAACCGATTCTAAATATACACTTTCGAATGGAAATACATATCCCGTAGTTGCCATGCCATGGGGTATGAACTTTTGGTCGCCCCAAACCGGCCGCATGGGCGACGGTTGGCTCTACACCTATGGTGCTGACAAAATCAGGGGGTTTAAACAAACCCACCAGCCGAGTCCGTGGATAAACGATTACGGGCAATTCTCCATCATGCCCGTAACCGGGAAACCGGAATTTGATCAGGATAAAAGAGCCAGTTGGTTTAATCATAAATCGGAAATTTCAAAGCCGTATTATTACAGTGCTTATCTGGCAGATTATGACGTGACTACCGAAATAACCACCTCAGAAAGAGCGGCTATGTTCAGGTTCACATTTCCTGAAAATAACAATTCTTACATGGTGGTTGATGCGTTTGACAATGGTTCTTATGTGAAAATTATCCCCGAAGAAAATAAAATTATTGGATATACCACTAAAAACAGCGGTGGCGTTCCCGAAAATTTTAAAAATTATTTCGTCATTGTATTTGATAAACCGTTTACTTACAAAGCTTCTGTAACTGACAAAGCAGTTAATGACGGCAATCTGGAGTCAAAATCAAAACACTCGGGCGCCATAATTGGTTTCTCCACTAAAAAAGGGGAAACGGTTCATGCGCGGGTAGCTTCTTCTTTCATCAGTTTTGAGCAAGCCGATTTGAACCTTAAAGAGCTAAAACCAACGTTTGATCAAACTAAAGACTATTGTAAAGAAGTGTGGAACGAAACGCTTGGACGCATTGAAGTGAAGGATGACAACATTGATAACCTACGCACTTTCTATTCGTGCCAATACCGCACAGTGCTTTTCCCCCGCAAATTTTATGAAATAAATGCGGCGGGCGAAACCGTTCATTACAGTCCGTTTAACGGGCAAATACTTCCCGGCTACCTGTTTACCGACATGGGCTTTTGGGATACTTTCCGCGCATTATTACCCTATGTGAATCTGGTTTACCCTTCGATGGGCGAAAAAATTCAGGCCGGATTGTACAATTCTTACAAAGAAAGCGGATTTTTTCCCGAATGGGCCAGCCCGGGGCACCGCGACTGTATGGTGGGAAATGCTTCGGCTTCGGTTATTGCAGATGCCTTTTTTAAAGGGATAATCAAGCAGGATGCTGAAAAAATGTATGAAGGAATGTTGCATGGAGCCAACAATGTACACCCAACAGTTGGGTCTTCGGGCCGTCTGGGGTATCAATATTACAACAAATTGGGTTATGTGCCTTACAATGTGGGTATAAGAGATAATGCTTCCCGCACACTGGAATATGCCTACGACGACTGGTGCATTTACCAAATGGGAAAAAAACTGAATCGTCCGGCAGAAGAAATTGAAGTGTACCGCCAACGCTCGCTGAACTACAAAAATACGTTCAATAAAAAGTTTAATATGATGAGCGGGCGCAATGAAGATGGTTCTTTCCCGGGCAACTTCCAACCCGTAAGATGGTGGGATGCTTTTACCGAAGGAAACAGCTGGCATTACACCTGGTCGGTATTCCACGATATGAATGGATTGATTAGCCTTATGGGCGGACAGAAAACGTTTATTTCGATGCTGGATTCCGTTTGTACCATATCGCCAAACTATGGTAGCTCAGAAAAACCGGGCGATTTGGTACACGAACAACGTGAAATGCAGGTAATGGGCATGGGACAATATGCGCACGGCAACCAACCAATCCAACATATGTTGTACCTTTACAACTATGTAGGCCAGCCCTGGAAAAGCCAGTATTGGATCCGCCGCGCAATGGATAAACTGTATAAACCAACATCAGACGGATATTGCGGTGATGAAGATAACGGTCAAACATCGGCCTGGTACGTTATGTCGGCCTTAGGATTTTACCCGGTATGTCCCGGAGCGAACGAATACGTTGCAGGAACGCCATTATTTAAATCGGTCACTGTAAATCTCGAAAACGGGAAAAAACTCGTAATCAATGCAAAAAACAACAGTGCTGATAATTTCTATATCAAATCGGTAAAAGTGAATGGCACTTCTTATGAGAAAAACTATTTTACACATGACCGGCTTTCCAATGGGGCAACCATAAATATGGAAATGTCGTCGACTCCGAACCTGCAACGCGGGACCAAAACCGCTGATTTTCCTTATTCATTATCTAATTAATGCAATGAACTTTCTTTCAATGCCGTGTATCAGCTTGTTTGATGCACGGCATTGAAACTTTATACTCCTCCCGATTCTCGGAGATTCAACAAAATACTACTGCCAAAAGTAAAACTTGCCTTTTTGAAAATTTAGCAGTTCGTTCAAAATTTTCTGTACTTTTGCAAGCATTAAATCCAATTCTAATGAAAAGATTTTCCTCGCTTATAGTATGGCTTGTTTTTCCGGCCTTGCTTTTTGCCCAGCACAATATGGATTCCTTGCTCCGCGTACTAGATAAAACTGTAGACAGCAATCAGATTTATGTCGTTCAAAAAGAAAAAAAAATCGCCAGACTCCAATCACTGTTAATCAACTGCACTACCGACAATCAAAGATTTGAAATTTACGGAAAGCTATATGATGAATACAATTCGTATAAATCGGACTCCGCATTGAAATATGTGAGAGAACAGTTGAAACTTGCCGAGCACCTAAATGACAGCTACAAACTCAACAACTCGCGCCTGAATCTGGCGTTTATGCTCTCGGTTATTGGCATGTACAAAGAATCGCTGGATATGCTCCAAAACGTGAATAAAAATCAGGTTTCGGGAACAAAAGCGCGCTATTTCGTTATCAGTCAATCGATTTACAACAATATGGCCGACTATGCCACGAGTCAGGAAAAAAACAGGTACGGACTTCAAATCAAAGATTGTCGCGACTCGTTGCTGGCTTTAAACCAGCTTGGGACACACGATTACATAATCGCCCAACTGGGAGCGCTTTCGGCCGCCAAACAATATGACAAAGCCCTGAAACTATTGTTTTCGTATTACCCCACCATACAATCTGATATCCGCAAAAAAGCCAATGTTGCCTTCCTGATTTCCTATCTGTATAACGTAAAGAAAGATTGTGAACAGGAAAAGTACTGGTTAGCCATCTCGGCAATCAATGACTTACAATCGACCAATAAAGAGTATATTTCATTGCGCAGCATGGCTTTTATGCTGTACCAGGATGGCGATGTGGCCAGGGCATACAGGTATATTAAACAATCGATGGAAGATGCCCTGTTTTGCAATGCCCGCTTACGAACTGTCGAAATTGCACAAATATTACCCATTATCGACAAAGCTTATCAAGCTGAAACCGAGGCGCATCAAAAACAACTTGTGATATTGCTTATTTGCATCAGTTTGCTATCAGCATTCCTGATCATAGCCATATTCTTTGTGTACCGGCAAATGAAAAAACTTTCGGTTGCAAGAAAAGAATTAAGTCTGGCCAACGAGAAATTGAATACACTTAACGAAGAGCTTTTTGCAACCAACGGCCAATTAAAAGACATCAATCAAACCTTGCTCGAAGCCAACCTGATTAAAGAAGAATACATTGGCAGATACATGGATCAATGTTCGGCCTACATCGATAAGCTGGACAATTACCGACGCCAACTCAACAAAACCGCTATTGCCGGGAAAATAGAGGACCTGTTGCGCACCATCAAATCCAAACAATTTATTGAAGATGAGTTAAAGGAGTTTTACAACAATTTCGATACAACCTTCCTGCAACTGTTCCCAACTTTCGTAAAAGATTTCACAGCATTGCTTGCAGATGATGAATATGTGCAACTAAAACCGGGACAGTTGCTCAATACCGAACTCCGGATTTTTGCACTGATGCGCCTTGGCATTAATGATGGGGTAAAAATGTCTCAATTCTTACGTTGCTCGCTATCCACCATTTACAACTACAGTGCAAAAATCAGAAATAAAGCCAAAGACTCCCGCGATGAATTTGAGAAAAAAGTGATGCAAATTGGATTTTCAGTAGACTAAATTTTCCGATTTTTTATCCTCAAAGAGGGTTTCCAAACTTCCGGAAACCCTCTTTTTGCATCCTGCAAACTTACATTCAGCCGCATCAATCACTGACATACAAACCCTCTGCAACAAACAATTAACCTCAAAAAAGACATTCTAAGAACTTACATTTTTTTCAGCACTAAAATATCCGTTGGATTCTGTATCTATTTTTGTACAGCTAAATATAATAGTTGAATAATTTCTGGTCGTGATGAATCCGGAAATTATTCCATTGAAATAACCCCTAAAAATTAATACAACGAAAGAATGAGAAAAAGCTTAAAATTAATTCTGATTTACGTTTTGTTGCTTCCACTATCGGCAACAAACATCTTTGCACAATTCACCAATACTTCGCAGGGCATAATTGTCAGTATTGATGGTAAAAAGGTAGAATTAGCTGTTGCAAAAACTGCGGCATTCCGCATTAGCATGAAGTATTCGGGCACACCTGCAGCCCTTTCCACTACCAGCATTAACAACAGCAATCAAACAAATGCCACTTTCACGGTTGTTGATCAGGCACCGGTTTATGGGATTCAGACCAGCTACGGTAAACTATTGGTAAACACCACTACAAAAAACTGGATGTTGTATGATGCTACTGGCAATCTACTTATTCCTAATGGTACATTCACCTCAACTACTAATATCCAAACCATTAACGATGGAGAAAAAAGCTCCGGAACATTGTATGGATCAGGAAATTTTGGGTCTAAAAATCTGATTAAAACCCGTTCAAATGCTTATTCGGGAAATGGAATCGCAGGTGTTCCCTACTTTTGGAATACGGTAGGATATAGCGCATTGGGAGTTTCCTCCGACGACAATACTCCGGCTCAATGGACCAAAACTAATAACGCCGTAAGCTGGCAGTTTAATGGAGCAGCAGCCGATTTGTATATTTGGCCGGCAAAAACTCAATATGACGCTCTGCGTGTATTATCTGAACTTACAGGGAAATCGGCTCTTCCTCCCAAATGGGCTTTTGGTTTTTTGCAAAGCCAGTGGGGCTGGAAAAACCGTGCCTATATCGAAGATGCCCTAACACAATTTCGTGCCCGTAAATTGCCTGTAGATGCCTTTATATACGACTTTGAGTGGTACACAGTAACGCCTGATTATTCGCTGCCGAAAGAAGGCAAGGTTGGCTTTTCAGATTTTGATTTCTATTCCGTATTATTCAATGAACCAGCTCAACAAATTGCCGACTATAAGACCAAAGGTTTGAAATCAATGGGTATCCGCAAACCCAGATTGGGGAATACCGACAACCTGAATTATGCCCGCAGCAAAGGCTGGCTCAAGTTCCCTAATACCGACAGCCGCGATCTGGATTTCAGTATCGAAGCTATGAGAAACTGGTATATTGAGCAGATGCGTCCATTGCTGAAAGCCGGCATGAATGCATGGTGGAATGATGAGGGTGAATCTTATTATAGCTTATACTACTGGTGGAACAAGGCGCAGGTAGATTTGATGAAATCGGAACGACCAAACGACCGTAATTTTTCGGTTAACCGCGCTTACTCGCTCGGCGTTCAGCCCTTTGGATTTTGTGCCTGGACCGGTGATATTCAATCGGACTGGCTAGCATTGCAAAATACACCAGCCGACCTGCTGAACTGGAGTTTGGCCGGAATGAATTATGGCAGTTGCGATTTGGGTGGTTTTCAAGGCACTCCTACCAACGAAGGTATGGTAAGATGGTATCAGGCAGGTGTATTTTTCCCTATAATGCGGGCTCACTCTACGCTCGATGCAAAAGCCCGTTTCCCCTGGCTTTATGGAGTGGATGCCGAAGCTGCCATCAAAAAAGCACTTAATCTACGTTACCAACTGTTACCTTATTTATACAGTTTAGCTCACGAAACATACACCACAGGCGCTCCAATCATGAGGCCGTTGGTTATGGAATTCCCGAACGATTCTAATGTGACTGACCTGAAAGATGAATGGTTACTGGGAAAGGGGTTGCTTGCAGCTCCGCTACTCAATGAAGGTGGAAAACGCAGCATTTATTTGCCCAAAGACACTTGGTATGATTTTAATAAAAATACAGCAATACAAGGTCCCGCTACATTCTCTGTTTCAGCGGCACTCGATGAAATACCGGTTTATGTTCGTGCCGGTACTATTTTACCGATTGCACCGGTAGTGCAATACACCGACCAAGATACTCTTGCTCCGCTCGAAATCCGTATTTATCCGGGTAAAGATGGTGCATTTGCAATGACTGAAGATGATGGAAAAACAAATGATTATACTCAAAACGACGTAAGGACCACTTCTTATACCTGGAATGATGCAACAAAAACGTTGAGTTGGACTGTAAACGGCAATTTTACAAACAGCCATGTATACACAACAATTAAAGCTGTTCTCGGAAATGAAGAAAAAACAGCAACATTAGGAACCAGTGGAACCCTTGTTTTTTCAAGCTTCCAATTGCCTGTAATAAGCCCTGAACCAGGCACATATAAAACTGCACCAACAGTTTCGATAAACGCACCAACCGGAGCAACGGTTTATTACACCCTGGATGGCAGTACACCTACCCGGAATTCGGCAATATATTCCAAACCATTCACTATTCCGGAGAGATTCCGTGTTGCAGTCAAAGCCTTTATATCAGTAAACGGTGTCGACTATCCGGTTACTACAGCCAATTATTCTGTAATAAACTGTCAGGGAGAAGGGGCTCTTTTAATGGAAAAATGGACGGGACTCAATTCCTCAATGGACATTTCATCCATTCCGGTAAATACAACTCCAAATGTTACCTCCTATATTACAAAAGAGCTTGAAATTTCGGCCAACTCTGCGCAAAATTACGGTGTAAAAGTTTCGGGCTATTTAACTGCTCCCGAAACTGGCAATTATACTTTTTACGTATCAGGTGACGATAATGTACAGCTTCGTCTGGGTACAACATCTAATCCTTCATCGCTTACCCGTATTGCATACATAAATGGAGATGGCTGGACAAATTCCAGGGTTTGGGACAAATATCCATCCCAGAAATCGGCTTCTATCGCCCTTACCGGCTGCCAGTCGTATCCGATCGAAGTTCTATTAAAACAAGCATCCGGAGGGTGTAACATGGCTGTAAGGTGGGTTACTCCCTCAGGCATAGATGAAGTTATTCCGTGCCAATGGTTATCCACGCCCGGGCTGGATGCTTGCACCGTAAATAAGTCTTATCAAAAATCAGTAACGGCCAGCGGACAGGTTAGCGATAATGAATCAGCAGTAAACGCAGTAGATGGAGAAAGCAGCACCAAATGGTGTTCTGCCAATGGAGGTGACAAATGGATGGAAATCGATTTGGGCTCGGATATGGAGATTTGCAGATGGCATGTATTACACGCCGGTTCAGAATCAGCTAATTTTATTACCAGCGACTTTAAACTTCAGAAAAAAGTTGGCACAAGCTGGGTTAATGTTGATATAGTAAGCAATAATGTAGAAAATGAAACAGAACAGGCTGTGGCACCCTTTACAGCCCGATATGTTCGTCTCTACATAACAAAACCAGAGTTGAATAATGCAAATGGTGTAGCCCGGATCTACGATTTCTCAGTGTTTGGTTCAGACAAAAAACAAATTTCAGCTTTACCAACCATTGAAGATAACGATGCCATTAATTTATTTCCAAACCCCACACAATCAAAAGTTATGCTGGAAATAAAAAATACAGAGTTGACTAAAGGCAAAGTAGATGTTATCAATTCAGAAGGAGTAGTTGTTAAATCTTTTCCTATTAAATCAAATAAAGAAACATTGAATATCGCATCTTTACGTTCTGGGATTTACTTTTTCAGAATTCAAACCAACAGTTTTTCTCCAGTAATCAAAAAACTAATCAAAAGTTGATAAATGGGAATTAAATAGCAACAAAAAAATACCCTATAACTCACATTATCGGGTATTTTTTTGTTATTTTGTCTTTGTCTTCCGCAAATTCACTATCCGATTCACTTCGCTTAACAGCAATGGGAATGCCGGTTCTGTCATTCCATGCCCGTAACCGTCAAGTTCTAATAACCGGGTTTCTTTATGTCCGGCAATCTTCATCATCCGCATCAAATAAGCATTTTCTTCGTACCGGCCTAACATCTCCAATTCGCGATCACCGGTAATTAATAGCATGGGCGGAGCATCGGGACGTACATGATACAATGGAGCTAACTGGTCAACTACAGGTTGCGTTTCTGGTATGTTGCGCTCTTTACGTGCAGTAAAATGAGTTATTGTTTGCGCACTCAGCGGAATAAGTCCGGCAATTCTGTTGGCATTAATATTATGAACCGCCAACCAGCTTTTATCCAACCCAATCATAGCCGTAAGATAGCCACCCGCCGAATGTCCGGAAACAAAAATCAGCGTACTATCTCCATTGAAGCTCTGAATATTATTAAATACCCACGACACTGCAGCTGCAGCATCTTCGATACAGGTAGAGACTTTCACCATAGGACTTAGTCGGTAATTCACCCCCACTATACATAAACCTTTGTTTTTGAGTGCCTCTGGGAGCTCTTTGCTTCCGCCAGTTAACCCTCCTCCGTGAAACCAAACCACTGTAGCAAATCCCTTTTTGTTTTTCGGATAGTAAATATCCAGTTTACAACGTTCCATTTTATAAGCATCGGAGTTACTCTGAGATTCTTTATAATATGGAATATCCCGCTGTGTTACGTATTCGGGACTTTGTGCTAAAGCTATAGGTGCAGTGCAGATCCACAGCACACAAACAATCATTTTTTTTAGTAATTTAATCATATTGTCAGTAATTTTCATTTTTGGATTTAAGGACAAATATATAGAATAAAACTTGATAGTAAGCGAAAGCATTATATTAAAAATCGACTTGGCCAGCTTTCAAAAAAAGCAACCAAGTCGATTTACACCAAAAAACAACCAAAAAAAATTATCGAAAACTCTATAATCCCGAGCTTCGTATATCGTCAGTTTTCAGGCAACCTGTTTTAAACTATTTCTTAATGTACCAGTTATCAATATGCATCAGTTTTTCTCTGATAACTGACTCGCGTCCTACATGTTTTGCCGAAATCGGATCGGCCAGATAAGATTCATCACCCTCACCGTTCTTAATCCGACGCAACGTAAAGCGCATCAAATCATGGAAACGATTGCCTTCAAAAGCAGTTTCCAATGCAAGTTCTTTTTGAATCAGATTTTCAACATAAAGCACTGAGTCCTTCATAGTATCTTTGCGGGGTATTGTAAAGAAAGTAGTATCCTTGTCGGCATTACCCAATCCACGCATACGGGTTCCCGCATTAAGCTCGAAACGATTATCCGAAAAACTCATAAACGACTGTGATAAAGAATCCTTTTCGTTTGCAGGAACAATTTTGGTGTTGCGCATGTTAACCGGATTTAAACCATACTTCAGAACTGCAAATGCAAGGTTCGGTTTGTTTAATCGGTTTACAGCTTCTGCGTAACGCAAATATAATAACGACGAACGATAAACTACAATATTTTGGTCGTAAAATAAGTATTTAAAGATTCGATACGACTTAACATCTTCGCTTACATTATATTGTGTTGTTTTATTCGAGTTTTTAGAGAAATCTTTCTGCCACCAAAGAGAACCATATTTACGCAAATCTCCTTGTGAATTTGATATTTCATTGAGGAAATAAATCTGGCTATCCCAATTACTTATCGCAGCATTAGATGGGGCTATTTTTCCCTGGAAATTTAAACTGTCTAGTGCAAAATGTTGTCCATATTGGGTCGGACATGTAATAGTAGATAATACTTCCTGATTTCCCGGAATGAACGAATTTCTCCAGTTAATGTCGGCCGAAGTACTAATTATATTATTGATCGTCTTCCAAACAGTTGAGTTATTTTTATTAACAATCAAATAGTCATCGAACATCAAATCGTGATATTGTTGAGCTGCATTCTGGTAATCGCCTTTCCACAAATATAAATCCCCCAACAAAAACTTGATCGGGAAATAAGACAAATTACTATCATATGACCCAATATTACCAATCCTTGAGAATGGAACTTCTTTCAGAGGCAGCAAATCAGCTATTAGTATATCAGCCAATTCCTCGAGTGAATATTCAGGATAATTTTTCTGCGAATCTTCAACTGTTACAATCGGGTTGTCATAGTATTTTGCAGTTTTAAAGTTCAGTGCTATTTGCATATAAGTCCAGGCTCTGATCGATTTTATAGCTGCATAGTGTCCCAAATTGAGTTTCTGACCGTAATTATTATCTATAGCCGAAGTATCTATTTTGCTCAATATATAATTACAGTTATTAATTACTGCATAATAATCACTGAGATTAGCATACGGATTCTTAGTTGTAGCACTGAAGTTTTCAATATCTTTCAAATCAACATCCGACAAATCAGTCGTAGTCATTAAGTCGCCACGTAATTCTCCTAGAAGTACGTAACTATCACCTAATTTTTGCAACTGAGAAAGAACTCCAAAGGTTGAATAAACCAGATCATCAGATAATTTGCCGTAATCATCCTTTGCAAGCCTGTTCGAATTTACTTCCAGCATATCGCTACACCCGGCAAGGAACATGGATGGAATAAGCAAGCTTAGTACTATTTTATATATTTTTTTCATATTGTTTTATATTAATAAAATATTGATTTTCATCTTATATTGATTACAGACTAAGTCTGACTCCTAAAAAGTAGCTTCTGGTTTGTGGAACAAGTCCGGCATCAACACCTTGATAAAGTACAGAGTTTTGAGTTGAAAACTCAGGATCTGCTCCAAGATATTTTGTAAGTGTAAATACATTATTAGCAGAAACCCAGATATTAATTGACTCAATAAAATTACTCTTAATTGGTAAATTGTAAGCCAACGACAATGTTTTTAGCCTAATGTACGAGCCATCTTCAATCCAGCGGTCAGAAAATCTGGCATTTCCCATCGGGTCGCCAAATACAGCTCTCGGTTGTGCGGTTACTTGCCCTTCGGTTGTCCAGCGCGACATCATTGCTGTAGACTGATTGCTGTAGTCAACACCTGCTTCCAACATGCTTCTCTGATAGTTATATACATCATTACCATAAGAGTAAGTAAACAAAGCCGACAGAGTCAGTTTTTTATAATTGAACTGATTGCTTACACTTCCATACAACTTCGGATTTGGGTTACCTATGATCTGTTTATCTTTTGCATCGATAATTTTATTTCCATCGTAATCTTTGAAAATAACATCACCTGCTTTGAATGAACTGAAGCTTCCATCGCTGTTTACAATTTTTAAATCTGCATCGGCAGCATCTTTTGCAGTTGCAAAAACACCGAGGGTTTTATAGCCATAAAATAGCCCTGCCGGATTACCTACTGAAGTCAACACTTCGCCATCATACACTTTGGTAGTGAAACTGCCGTTGGTCAAATCTGAAGTGCTTGATCCATATACATCGCTTGGGAGTTCAAGTATTTTATTCTTGTAATGACCTACGCTTACTCCAAATTCCCAATGGAAATTGGTTGTATTTACAATTTTAGCATTAGCAGTAAATTCCACTCCCTGGTTCGAGAGTTTGCCACTGTTGCTCCAGTAAGAATACAAACCTGCCACATCTTGCAATTGTCTCATCATTAGAAGATTATTTGTTATTCCGGAATAAACATCCACAGCCATATTCAGACGATCATTGAATAATCCCATATCAAGCCCAAGATTAGCTCTTCCGGTAGTTTCCCATTGAATTTTAGGGTTTTTGAGGTTGCTCAATATCATTCCATTAGCAACATCTCTAAATCTGATTGAAGAAAGGTAAGTTTCAGTAAGATAATCCTGAATACCATCATTCCCTGTAATTCCATATCCGGCTCTAAGTTTCAACAAATTGATAGCCTGAACATTTTTCATAAATTCTTCGGATGAAATCAACCAAGCTCCGTTTATTGATGGAAACACTCCCCAACTTTGGCCGAATAATGAAAACCCTTCTGCTGTTTTGTCACCAAAACGGGAAGAACCATCAATTGACATTGTTCCGTTCACAAAATAACGGTCTTCGAAGTTATAGTCAACATTCAGGTAGTGTGACAACGATTTTGTAAGGTTGTTGACACCATCTGCTTTGAGATTTTTAAAACTACCTGTCAGGTTAATCGAAGAATTAGACAAAGAATTATGTCCTTCCACGTAATCAGACTCGAAAGAATTGACAATATATCTGGTACCCAGAAAAACGTTTAATTTATTCGAATTATCAAATTGCTTGGAATAACTTAACCTTGTATCGCTAAACAAAGAGTTATTTCTCATTACCTGGCTTCTTCTTTCGTTTTGCGATTTACCAATACCTAGCATCGTAATCGGGGCGGTAAATAAATAAGGTCTGTAATAATCTTCACTTGTTTTGTTCAAATTGTAATCGAACTGTTCGCTAAGCACTAAATTTTTAGCCAATTGAAATGTTGGTTTCAAAGTAACATTAAAACTATTTAGTTTCGTTGTGTTATTGGAGTGCTCGATTATACCGCCCGGGTTTCCTTTGTCCAAGATGTCGGCATAAGTAAATTCAGTTGTTCTAACCCCTCCTGCAGTGTAGTTGTAAGGACTTAAAAACGGCGATTTTGCTAAACTTAACCAGGTTGGAGAAGTATAGTTGTCGAACCCATCATCAACCAACACCCGGTCGATTCTGGAGAATCCAACATTAGCAGCCAGTTTGATGATATTTGAAACTTTAATGTCAGAGTTCAACCTCATATTATATCGGTTCATGTTAGTGGATTTTACCACACCATCATTACCCACATAGCCTAATGTAAAATAATAAAGCGCCTTATCATCACCTCCGTTTACATTAATAGAATAACTTTTTGTAACTCCGTGTTGATATACCTGATCGGCCCAATTTGTGTTATTGTGATAAATACTGTAAGTCGAACGGTTAGGATTATCATTTAGGTAAGGCAGTTTGCTAATTTCCTCATTGGTCATATCGGTAGTGCCAATGATATCTGTCAGATATGTTTTATAGTTATTAGCATCCATCACCGGCAAGCCTTTGGGCTTTTCAGTGACACCTGTGCTAATATTTAAATTGATTTTTGTTACGTTATCCTTTCCGCGTTTGGTTTTTATCACCACTACCCCATTAGCCGCTTTACTTCCATAGAGCGAAGCTCCATCTTTCAGCACTGAAATGCTTTCAATATCGTTAACATCGATATAGGCTAATGGATTTGAGATAAATCCCCTATGAATAGACTCTACGGGACTGAAACCATTCCAGACAACGCCATCCACCACAAAAAGCGGTTGTGCATTGGCATTTACAGAATTTAAACCCCGGATAAAAAGCGATGATCCCATTCCGGTAACTCCCGAACGTGTAATAGCTCTAACATCAGCTCCAAGTTCGTTTTGAATTAACTCGTCGGCAGTTGTTACAGTAGCATTATTTATCTTGCTTATATCTTTAACTGAGGGTACAGACAAAATATTTTCCCAAGATCCGTTAGTTCCTTCAATTAACTTATAATAGTTGCTAAAACTTTCGCTATACAGTTCGACAACGACAGAATCTTTTCCTTGGGTACTAAACTCTTTTAAATTATAATCGTAAGCCGAAACTTTCAACAATGTTTTTAGCGAAGTCAAATTCAATTTAAAAACACCGTCTTCATTTGTCGAAGCAGAAGCACTGCCGTTTAGGGTTTGAACCTGCGCAGCAGAGATGGGTTTCTTGGTATAAGCATCCCTTACCAACCCGCTAAGAACATGATTTCCGGCAGACGATTTAGCTTGTTGTGCATTTGCGGACTGAATAGAAAAACAAAACACAAACAACAACATTATACTAATTGACTTAATATATTTTGTATTCCCGTTCATCCCTAATATATATTTATAATTTTTCATGAATATTCTAATTATGTTTTATACTTTAAATTTATTGAACTGGTTCCAAAATAATATAATCAATTCGGAGAGTACGGTCATATTTGTTTATATCTTTTGTCAAAGTAGCATTTTCAATCTTCAGTTTCGTTGTAATATCAGCTACAGTGGATTGTTTAGTATAAAGATTACAGAATGGGAATGTAAACTCGGCTACAAACACTTTAGTAGTTACGAATGGATCTGTGACAAAAGTAAAAGCCTTAGAACCAGCACTTCCCACAACATTATTAGCTACAACAGGACCTTCAGTCGGCTTACCACTCGCATTTAAGTAAGATAACGAGAATTTAACCTGGCATGGTCTGGCATCATCGGCTATTGAAATACTTGAAGGCACAAATACACAAGATATTCTATATTTGCCCGACAAAACATTTGGAATGGGGAAAGTGACAGCATTTTGACTATTTGTCGCGTTTGGTTCACTTACCAAAAATTTATTTTCTGATACATCATAACCTGTTCCAAAACTATATTTAGTCGACAAGTTGGTGTTAACATAAGTCAACCCGTAAGCCGAACTCTCTGCTTCAATTTTTATTGGTTTCTGCCATGATTCTGCTGGTTTGTAACGCAGAGAGTCAGTAACATAAGCCAAGCCATTGCTCAGAATATGTTTTGTTGAATTTTGGAATAAATAATTTGACTGTTTAAATATACTTCCAACTGAAGACACCAACGAATCCTCAACCACAGGGTCAAAGTTCCGGTTCTTCATTCTGAAAACCAAATTATCAACAATTGCAGCTTGTGTGTACAAGCGTTGCTTTACTCCACCATCATTAGGAAATGTTTTATACTTTTCCTTTATTGAGTTATAAACCTTTGTCCATGCAGTATTGTTAGGTAAAATAGTTGCATACAAACTGTCTTCCAGATGAAGTTGTCCGATCTTATCCAATATTGGATTTGAGAAAATAATAACTGAATCGTAAACAGCCAGATTCTGACTATTCGTTCCGATTTCAACACTGGCATCTTTATCGAAATATCTGATGCTTTGAGAATACAAGTAATTCTTTAACGAATCTAAACCCGGAGTATTCCCGATAAATTCCCAGATATTGTTGGTATATGCTACGTATCCATCCACCTTGTGAACAATACCGTTTGCAGCAGATGTATTTGCTTCAAGTAAATTTTTATCGCTGAAAGTATAACCTGCATCCGTCTTTTTAAATGTCAGGTATTTTTTACTAAGCGTCGAAATTATTCTTGAATCAATTCCGGATGTAGGAATTGCGAAACGGGATATGTGATTCCGGACAATATTTGTAACAGCAACTGTATCAGTCAAATCTAAACCCGACAAAGCACTGTTAACCGGAGCCCAAACTGTATAAGTTTGCGGCATATTAATAATGGTGTCATATCCTGAAATTTTAAGCATTTCGGTAAATTTGCTCAAATCAGACTGGGATTCTATATACTGAAATAAGTTCAGATCAGTTTTCTTTCCATTACTTATACCGTAATGCTCGTCCCAGGTTTCTCTACACGAAGTAACCGTAACTACAGCTATGAGTAAGGTGAATATTAAAAATTTATGTTTCATTTTTTCTTGTATTAATTATAATCCAGCGATATTTTAATCTTAATTCCCAGACCGTTATTGGATATCTTCATTTTCAATCATCTCTACCGGAACAAACTCCAGGAAGTCCAGCATAAACTGTCCGGATCTGATACCTTTTACTGTAAAAATATGAGTACCTGATTTTGTAAACGTATAAGTTCCCAAAATACGTCTCAGCGAGTTCACACTATTACGTGCTATTTTTCCACCGTACCATTTGTTGATAGCATCCTTGTAGGTACAAGGACCTTTCATGTAACCACGATTTCTCAACATTTTATCATTTTCATATCCGTATGGGTCTGCGGCATCCGATCCGGGATTTACCCAGCCAACCAATGGATCGCTTGCCAGAATTCGCAAGTCGAGTGGAATTCCACAAGGCACTTTATCCCAATATAGCTGAGCTGCTCCACGTGCGCCGGTTGGCTGATAACTAAACCTTACTTCGTAAGTTCCTGCAGGTATCGGAGGCGTTATCATTTCAAAATCATACAATCCTAATAAGAAAACTTCATCACTCTGGTAATCCAGATATCCATCAAAAGCATTCGAATACGAAAAATAAGATCTATCAGAGAATGTCAGGCGTTCGATATACCCCGGAGGATAAACCCACGAACGTGGATGAGCCCTGTCATAAATCCGCATATTATTATTTGCAAATTCATCGAAGAACGCTGCGGCATCAATTCTGATACGTTTGCTCGACATTTCTCCTGCAACCCGGTTGTCGTAAATCAAAATTTTATTGATTTCGTGATAAACCCCATTAAGTGCATCTTTGTCTCTGTAATTTTCCTCAATTTGAACCGATTCGCCAGTGAATGGAGATTTATTTATAAAATTATCATTAGAACCTCCTACAGCACGGTCTTTTGTAATTTCCATCAACGTGTTCGGATTCATAGTTTCCAGATATTCATACATATTATATTGCTTAAGCATGTTATCAGTATCATACATGTTGATAAGCTTAATGTATGGAAGTTTTCTGGATATCAGGTGATACGCTACAAATTTGTAAAGGCTGTTTCTCGGATTGGTAACATCAACCACTGCGGCATCAGAAGCATCCTCGTTATAGACATGTGCAGCTGCATAAGCTTTCAGTTGATCCAAAGTTTCGATTCCGTAAACATTTTTATATGTTGAATCGCTTTCAACAAAAGCTGTGAAGCCATATTTGCGTGCTTCAGGCAATTCATCTTGCGAACCACTACCCTGATGGTAACGGGTTCCACCCACAGCAGTTAACAGTTTAACCCAATTTTTAGGATCATAACTATCATCACGTATTGGCTTTATCTTATTCACCAAACCAGTTGCGATCAAAGCCTGAGTAAATAATTTAAATTTCGGATCAGCTGAGATGGCTTCATCCAAAGTCAACACAGAAGGAACGATTACCTGGCTAATTTCGTGTACTACTCCATTATTTACCACTGCATTTTTAGCGATAATAGCCGAATTCTGATTTAAAAAATAATAGTAGTTTCCATCCTGAACCTTAGGAGTCATTTCCAGGAAACGATCGCCCATCGTGTTGTAGGGCATCAAACCACTGGTAAATTTATCCGTAGTCAAAACATATCCTTTAATCAGATGATCGTATGCTACTTTCCGAAGTGCTTCAATTGTAAAATCTTTTAAAGAGGTTTTACCCATATCTTTATAATATTTTTGCATTGCTTCGTTTGAAGGTGCAAAAAGGGTGTACTCGCCATAAGCATTCAGCAATCCCAACACGTTGGTAGTATCTACCAACCTGTAAAACTCTGAATACTGGTCCGGGTTCTTTTCCAGATAAGTACCCATCATATCTTTCGTAAATGTAGCAATCGTAGTAGGGGCATCTTCGATACAAGAAGATAATAATCCACTCATAATGATTACCAACATTGAGATTTTTCCCAACGTTTTTTTCTGAATCTTCATTTTAATAAATTTTTTCATGGGTTATATTTTTCATTTAAACGTTGACAAATTTGCATCATCATAAAATGGATTCTGAATCAATCCCGGGTTAATTTCAATTTGTCTGTAATGAACCGGCATATATAATGCATTCATAACTGACATTTTCTTTGTTTGCATAATATCGCCGGTAAGATTTGGTCCGATATATTTCAAAATAGTTGCCGCATCGTTGTTTCTGCGCGCAATTCTCATTAAATCAAACCATCTTTTTCCTTCAAACATGAGTTCGCGCTGTCTTTCACGCAACACCAATTCCTGCATAGCATTCTTGTCAGGATATTGGGTGATTGACAGAGAATCGGAAAGAGGATTTGAACGTAAATAGTTCGTGTTAACCAATTCTAATGCTTTTTTCAAATCAGACTCATCTCTTTCCAACTGAACCAATGCTTCGGCTTTCATCAAAATCACATCAGGCAACCGGTACAATATCCAGTTTGGTGTTGTTGATGTTCCACGGTAGTTTGGCGTATATTTATCCTGTGATTTTACATTGTCAATCAGTGTATATTTATAGATATCATAACCTTCTCCATTAATTAATGTTCCGTAAAACAAGTACTGTCTTACATCAGAAGTGCTTTCCGGTGCATATTTTACAAACGGATTATAATCTCCTTTTACTAATAAGCTTGAATAGCTCCAGTTTCCATCTCCATACCCATCTGACCCATAAAGATTTAAGACCGGGTTATTTCGTTGTACATTTTTATCAAACTGAAGTTCAAAAATACTTTCGGTAGAGTTCCCTTTGAAGAATACCGAACTCAGCAATTTATCAGCAGTTACAAGCTCAAGGGTTTTGTCGGCTAAAACAAGATCACAAGCTTCTACACATTTCTCATATTGCTGATCCCACAAATATACGTCAGCCAATATGGCATTAACTGCAGAGAGAGTCACTCTTCCTTTATTAAAAGCCTCAGAACCATAATTTGGTTTTGCGTATTTTTGGGCCTCAAGCAAGTCTTTGATTATCTGATCAATTACCACACGTTCTGATGATTTGGGCACATTGTAATTTGTTTCGTCATCAATACTGGGTTCTGTCACCAAAGGCACATCGCCGAATGCTCTTACCAGATAGAAATAACTCAGTGCACGGAGAGTTAAAGCCTCCGCTTCCATTGTATGCAATTTTGTGACAGTGAAGTTCTGGTCCTTCTTTACTACCGAAGGTGCAAAGTGCAGAAAAGTATTGCAGTAGTTGATAGCCGAATAGAAACCACCCCAATCTGAATAAGGATTTGTGGGAGTAATGCTTACTTCAATAATCTTCTTCATATCTTCATTCATACTTCGGCCTGGTTTTATATTATCCGAACGTAACTCGCCCCAAACCATCATGCGCTCAATGCAATCATCTTTGATTAACCGGCGATAACCAGCAGCTAAAACCGATGTAGCCTGAGATTCTGTTTGCCAATAGTCTTCCAAAACGGTTTCACTTTCAGGTCGGAGATCTAACCAATCGTTGCAACTTTGAAGCCCGAAAACCGACAAAATTGATATCGCTAAAAATATTTTTTTCATATGCTAATATTATAATCCTATTGTTAAACCTAATGTTACGTCTTTAGAACGTGGGGTCTGGCCAAAGTCCTGGCTCACACCTAAGTCACCATATCCTACTTCCGGATCTACTCCTGTATATTTTGTCAGTACAAGCACATTGTTGAAAGTAAGATACATATTTACTTTCTCCACGCTGTATTTCTTTAAGAATTGTTTTGGAACAGAATAGTTGAATGTTAAGTATTTGAATCGCAAGAAAGATCCATCTTCCACAAACCTGTCGCTTCCCAACCAGTTAAAACCTGTATTAAATAACGCTCTTGGAATAGGAGTTACATCACCATCTTTTCGCCATCTCCAGTTTACAACAGTACTTTGATTATTGGTTGAATACATGTTTTCTGCGAACATCCTCGCTGAATTCACAATTTTATTACCATATCTGAAGTTAAATGTCATGGTGCATGATAAATTTTTGTAACGGAATGTAGGCCCGAAACCTCCGTTTAACAATGGGTTTGAGTTACCTAAATACACAATATCAAGTTCATCAATAGAACCATCGTGGTTGATATCTTCATATTTTGCATCACCTCCTCTGAATTTGTACTGTGCTCCCCCATTCTTTCTTGAATAGTTGAAGTACATCGGTAAAGTTTCTCCTTTTTCATCGGTAATTACATTTCCTTGCACATTTCGAGCTACTGGTGCATCTTCCTGTACTCCGGGAACATATTTGTCATATTGGTAAACTCCTTTGTATCTGAAACCATAGATAGAACCAAAAGCATTTCCTTCCTGAATACGGGTAAGATACGAACCATTTCTATAGTTATATTGACCGTTATAGTTACTTAGTATCTTATCATCCAACTGAACAATACTGTTTACCGAATTTGCAAGGTTAAATCTAAAATCAATACTGAAGTCTTTTGAACTTACTATTTTGTTTGCATACAGGTTTATTTCCCAACCATTGTTATCCATAGTTCCTGCATTTTGGAAAGTCAATGAATTAAACCCTGAAGTGTTTTGGATAGCTACATTTGGAAACAATTGATCAAAAGTCCTTTTAAAATACAGGTTCATGTCTATCTGTATTTTGTCATCAAATAAACCTAAATCACAGCCGTAGTTGAACGAAGAAGATGTCTCCCATTTCAGATTTTTCAACTGAAGTGTAACAGGCACCTGTACGGGCAAACCTGCATAGCTACCATCATCTCCATATCTACTGAAGTGAAGATACTCTCTATCCGGCTGATTACCTGCAAGTCCCCAACCCGGACGGAAAGCTAACATGCTTAACCACTTTTTGGTTCCTTGCATGAAAGGTTCATCAGTAGCGATCCACTTTAATGATATTCCGGGAAAATTTCCCCATTTGTTACCAGCACCAAATTTAGTACTACCATCACGTCTTAATGTCCCGTCGATAATATATCTTCCTTTGTATGAGTAGTGCATACGGGCCAAAAGCCCCATTGATCTCCAGTGCGATCTTGCTGTAGTTTCGCTTTCTATGTATGCTGGTACTGAAGGATCTACGGCTTGTGAGTTTGTTAGCCCATAAGAGTAAATTTCTTGTCTTGATGATTTTCCTTCCGTTGTTTGAACAGCTGCGTACAATAATAAATTATGATCCTTATTCTCAAAATTTGGAGTCCATGCAATTTCATTATTTGTCTGAATAGTAATATTCTCTACATCATAACTTTCTGCACGGTTAAAATGGCGGTCAGACCAATTGTAATTAGTTACATCAGACGGTAAAAACTTGGATGTTTTATCGTTGTTTATATCGAACGATACGTACATATTGTAACGCAACATTTGCTCATTAGGGTCTAACAGGTCGTATTGTAACCTGAACGTAGGCAAAGTACGATAATTTCTTACATTGTTTTTTGCTTTTAATGCCAAAGCAACAGGGTTAACCAAATATCTTTGATCCGGGTTTAGAGTAGATGAACTTGGTGTTACAAAGTATTCGGAAGTATTATTACCATTGAAATCCTGTCTGTATATACTGGCATTGGGCATCTTCTTGTATGCAATTCCTAAAATAGATAAACCTTCATTCGGGCTGTCTCCACCACCAAAACCGAAAGTATAACTTCTGTTATAGTCTGAGTAGGTGTACGATAATTCTGTTGTAAATTTCATCCTGTCAGAAACCATGTAATCCAGATAAGCACGTGTTGACAAACGGCTGTTTTGTTGTCCGATAATTGTTCCGTTTTCAGAGAGAAACCCGCCAGATACACGATAAGTAGCTCTTTCACCACCACCTGACAGGGTCAGATAATGATCGCTGATATTTCCTACCTGGGTTACTTCTTTCACCCAATCAGTATTGTTGTTGTAGTTTTCATAATTTACAAATGACTTGTCATAGTTATATTCCGGAACATTAGATGCATTATTATCCTGAGCCGGGTTAAAGAATTCCTGTTTCATCAACATGGTATAATCGTCTCCCGACAAAAGTTTTCTACCAGCAGGTTGTACGGTTCCTGTATATCTGTATGAATACTCGAGTCTGGTTGGTCCCGAACGACCTTTTTTAGTGGTAATCATAATAACCCCGTTAGCACCTTTTGATCCCCAAACAGCTGAAGCAGCCGCATCTTTCAAAACGGATATTTCCTGAATATCATCCGGGTTGATACTTAACAGGTTAGCAAACTGTTCCTGATTAGAGTTGGCATAGTCAAAATTCTGATCTACCTGCATCTCGTAAGGCACATTATTTAATACGATAAGTGGCTGTGTGTTTCCATTGATTGAACTCGCCCCACGAATACGCATTTTTGTTCCACTACCGGCATCACCAGAATTGGCTACAATATCCAAACCGGCAATACGACCCTGAAGTGCTTCATCGACAGAAGAAACCTGAAGCCCTTCCACCTCTTTCATGTCAAGCGATTGAACGGCTGTTGCAATTTCCCTCTGAGGAATAGCAAATCCTCCTTCGTTGTGTTTCTTAGAAGCAGTAATGGTAAACTCCTGAATGGTATGTGTATTATCTTCCAAAACTACATTAATTGTCTTTGCATTCCCAATTTTCCTGGTCTGCTTAACATATCCAATATAGCTAAATGTAATTTTGTTATCCGGGCTTTTAATTTTAAGAACGTAGTGCCCATTGATATCAGTTATGGTTCCACTAACCACCCTGTTGTTAGCGTCAGTTTCGGTTACACTTGCACCAATAACCGCTCCTTCTGCCTTAGCAGTCACCGTTCCCTGTATTAAATTACTTCCGGTGTTTTGCCCTTTTATTAAAGACGGAAGCAAAAGTAAAATGAAAAAAAGTGTAATTACGTAATTTGATTTCATCCGTAAAAATTTTTAAGTTTAATGTAGGTTTTGAATCCTCGCTCTGAAAAGCAGGCTTGTGCTTTTAAAAATAGGCAAGCCTGCTCAATTCATCATCGTTATAATTTATTATTTAAAATTAAGCACAGCATCAATTTGGTGTATTACAGCTGTTGATGAGGTGTAAATCGATGATGTGGAGAAATCAGCCTGAGCTGCTGTACCTTTGCCGTCTATTTCTTTATATTTTGATAACTGATCTTTGAATACATAATCCCGGGTCATTATATTATATAAACCAGAGCTGGTTACCACGTGAGCCGTTTTGTTTGCTTCGGTTTTCAGAGTCAAATCACCACCAGATCCGTTTAGGTTGATTTTATAGTATTTATTCTTGAAAGTACCAAAGTTTGAAACAGCATCATCCAACTTTAAAGTAGCCGATTGATAAAGAGAGTTGTTGATTGGTTGCCCGTCAATAAACACAGAATTATCCTGGAAATGATATCTTAAGAAACGTTCCAGTTTAGCTATTTCTTTTGTCTTTCTCAACGGATCAATTATATCATTAATTCCTTCGATTGATCCTTTTGAATCCCATGGTTTGATGATTGTATCCTGAATAGCTTTTTCAATCGCTTCGTTAGTTGGCACATATACCGTGTAATTAAAGGTATTGAAAAACTTCACATTGAAGTCAATCCCGAAATAGTTCGTTTTGTTTACAAAAACGACTGGGGCATTCGGAGTAGTGGGAGTTGGCGCCGGGAATCCTTGCAACAATTCAAAAAATGCACTGAACTGGGGCTCCTGACTCAAAACTTTATACACCGAATTAAGCGGTGCCTGTATAGGTCTGTCGATAAAATAGGTTGTACCATTAGATTGATTATAAGCACGATTCACTTTTACTTTCTCGTTCAACATGATGTTGCCACCAGCTTCAACAGTCATATCATTTCCACTACCTGTCACTTTCATAGCAACGTTTCCTTTGGTCAAATAATAACCTTTTCCGGTTTCAACACCTCCTACAACAATATGCGCATTCAACAAGTCCAACAAGCGGTTTTTCAAAAATTCCGAAGAAGTAATTGTAGCAATAGAATCGCCAATTTCATTTGTAGCTTTATTAAAAGCATAAACAGTAGCATTTACACTATTTGTTTTTGTATTGTACCAGTATTTCAAAGCTCCCTGAACATCCTTAGCGTAAGCAATCGGATCGATGTAATGATCAAAATACTCATCGGTAGGAACAAAGAAGCTATAGCGGCTTACCATAGAGTTCAGATACAAACGAAAGTCGTTTACATCAATAGCCCATTTCCACACTTTGGTTTTATTCTCCATCGAAGCATCGTTTGCACTAAGCAATACAGGACCATACACAGAGCTATAATCGTCTGGAGGATATACTTCGTTAGTTTCATACACAAGACCATTGGTAGCAATGTATGCGTTTTCAATCTGATCCATTTTTACAGGCAATACAGAATTGTCCACATCGACCATTTTGCTGAACTTACTTGGAACAGACGAAAGGAAAGAAGTTCTCATGTGTCTCTTCATGAAAAGTGGCAAAATTTCAGTCGGGATATTATCCCACGAGCCAAAACGGTCTTTCAGGATAGCACCTGCTCCGGTATTGAAAAATCTTTCCATGGCCTCGTCGCTTGGAACAAACATAGTTGCCATATCGGACTCAAGCGGGTTTGATTCAAAGCTGTTCCATCCCGGATCGAACGGCAACCATAAACTGGGGCTGATAGTTGTTCCATCCGGATAAAACATGGCTCCACCCAAATTTGCAGGAGCAAAATATCTTTTGACAAAAATAGAATCTGTAAATGTAGGATTCAGCTGCTTGTATAACAACGTATTATTCACGTCATAATATGGGGCTGCAAATCTTTCTAGCAATTTAGAAAAAATCTTCATCTTTGGGTTTTCATAAACATATTTGGCCATATTAACCGGCGGTGTCAATACACGGTCAAGAATATTCAAATACCCGTTTTTACAAGTAATGTCCCTTTTTATGATTTTACTGCCAAAAATGTGAGCATCATTGTTTTGACGGGTAAGCCCGGAAATAATTCTAAAATCTTCGTTGGTAACCTGAGCTTGTTCCAACTGTTTTTGAGTAAAATAAACTATCGACATTGGCGTATTGTCCCTCAACAAATACATTCCTTTAAATCTGTATTTATCCCAATAAGGAGAACTAGGTAACGAGGAGCCTGGTTCAAAAGGTAAACTATCCAAAACCGATACAGCAGTCACTTTTCTCATTGCACCACCTTCTCTCAATCCGCCGGAATTGTAGTTTGACAACATTTCAACCAGATAAGCATCATTCACCATTCCAAAATTCATAATTAACTTTTTCTGGGCTAATGACAACTGCGAATAATTGGTTACACCCCAGTCGTTCTTTTTATAAAATTCGTTAAACGCCGAGTCGTTTGCCACAAAAAGAGTTTTACTACCTGTTTTAGCCAACACTTCCGTGTAGTTCAATTCTTCAACAAGTTTGGTGTAATTTGTAAAATGCCCATCGGTTTTAAGATAATCGTAGATACTTGCACCTAACCATTCGGGCTCTTCATTTTCGAGTACATTGTAATTACAGGAGCTAAAAATTAAACTCCCTAATATAAATCCAACGACCAGTTTGGCATAATGAAGAAAAGTACCTCTAAAATGTTTTTTCATTTTATTTAAGTTTATATATATGCTTTTGTTTTTATATCAAAATAGATCTTGCTATAGTTTTGCAGATTCAGACACAACGCTTTCTTATCTGATACCTGTATGAGTTTTTTATAATCTGTAATCAGGCGTATATTTTCAGGCCCATTCCAGAACTGTATTTTTTGCCATGTAGGGCAAGTATAAATTTTTATCGAAGTTAGGAGGGAGATAATTGACAGGATCAACACCGGATAAGTGTCTCCTTTTCATCGATTCTGAAAGAATTTGCCCAGGAGTAGATTTTATGTAGTGCAGAAATTCAATCATTGTCAATGTTAGTGCAGAAAGCGAAAAAAAAGATTTTCTATTCATATTAGTAATTCTAGTCTTCTGATTCGAAAATAATTTCAAACAGATTTCAGAGATATTTAAGGTTTTGTCTTTTCACTTGCGTGAAACTTCAATTAAATACGATTGAGCCATTTAAACACAAAACAAATTGGTCGATCCGGCCAACTCGTAAGCGAACGCAGCTCTAAAAAAGAAAGTAGTATTTTATCTATAATACGTTATTTAAACTATCAAAAAACGGAATACTTTCGTAAACTGTAAACATTAACCAAATACGGGGCTGTCCTGAATTTAAGACAGCCCCATATAGGTTTCAAAATTATTTAATCAACTTTCTGAAGCTGGATTTACCATCATAAGTCATTTTTACAACATATACTCCCGAAGGCAATACTGCGTTAATAACTTTTGAATTTCTTCCTGCTACAGCAGCCATTCTTTCTGTAGATATTAATGCTCCTTGAATGCTATATACCGACAGTTCAACTTTTGCTGCCTGATTCAAATCAAATTCAGCAGTAATTTTGCCGTTTTTCAGATACACATTGTTGAACATATCTCTAACTACCGGTGTAGCTGTTGGTTCTTTTTCATATACTTCCCAGTTGTCAAGATATGCAAGCTTACCATTGTCTCTATCGTTGTTGAAGAAAATCACCGGAGGTGTAGCTGTTCTGATTGTATCACCAGTCTGGAATTCGAATACAAATTCCTGCCATTCTCCACCAGTGTTTACAGAGCTTGTAAAGTCACCAGAGAAATGAATGTCGTGACCGTTAATACCCATGTGGAATGTACTATCTGTCTTAACCATAATTTTTGAAGTATACACATAATTTGGTTTCAAATCAGGAAGTGGAACTTCGATATCACCTGAACCAGAAATTTTACCTCCGTGGCTTCCGCAATAAACTCCGGCATCAGGAATAGCAATAATACTCCAGCCTTTCCAACCATTGAAGTTTGCTTTATCGTTGAAGTATGGATCTGGAATCAGGTTTACTTTAGCTAAATCCGGAGTAAAACAAGCTGTATTGCTGGTATTAATAGCTTTTACAGCTACAGTCCGGCTGTTAACGCCACTTGTAAGAGTGATATTTCCTTCTACCGGAGTAGTACCATCAAATGACACTAAAACATCCATATTAACACCATCAGCCGGGATCTTATCTGGCGATACTGTGATACCTGCAGGGGCAGTGATAACAATATCACCTGTTAAATTATAACCACTAACCTGGAAAAAGTCTGATTTATATTCAGGATCGAAAGCCAAAGACTCTCTTGATGGATCGATGAATCCGGTTCCCTCGGGCATAATATACATTTCGTAATTATCCACATAGGTTTGTGTACCATCCAGGTTCCAGTCATTAATATAAAGTACAGGGTTTTCAACTAATGTTTCACCTGTTTTGAACACCAAAAATACCGGCTTCCATTGACCATTCGTATTGAACAGTGTTTGCTTCAAACCATTGCTAGTCTGCAACAAACTATTCCCATCTGCCCGTTCTGTTGCCAAGCGGAAAGTACCTGTGCTCTTAGCCATTACTTTCACAATGTAAACTGTATTAGGAAGCAACATATCATTCAGAGGTAAATCAAGAGATCCACTTCCTCCGTTCACTCCATCACCAATTTTGATAGTTGCTGCGCCACAATATACATTGTCCGGATCAGTTAAGATATTTGAAACAGATTTTGTTCCCCAACCTTTATAGCTTGAAAGGCTTACCATTCCAGCATCAGGAATCATGTTTTCCTGAGTTTCATACAAAGGAGTAAAACAATCACTTCCGGGTACGGCTTTAACCCGAACTTCCTGTTTTAGCGATCCACTGCTTATGGTAATAACACCATCAACAATTGAACTACCATCATAACTTACTGCTAAAGCGGCATTTACAGAATTGGCAGGCAAAGTAGGGGCTACAGTAATACCTGTTGGCGCAGTAATAGTAATATTATTTGTAAGATTAGCTCCGGTCACAAAAATATCTTCACTTGTGTAGTTTGCATCAAAAATAACACTTTGAGAAGAAACTGTCAGCACAGGTTGTTCTTCAGCTCCATGTTGGAACAAATAATAGATATTTTCATCATTTAACGCTTTGTTGTAGATACTTACTTTATGCATGCTTCCTTTCCAGATTGGGTCAGCTTTGTATCCACCTTTGCCAAAGTAAGCTAAGGTAGTCTCTAAATTTGACAGAAAATTCGTCGCATCTAAAGTTTTGGCACCCATTGGAAATCCATCAACATACAAATCAATAGTTGTTGCAGTTACTACTCCAACCAAGTGGTGAAGCTGACCATCATCAAACTCAGGACCTTCTACCCAATTGTCAGCCCCGGCAGTATGAAGAATTGCACGGCTGTGGTTATCATTACCACCACGTCCCGGGTTCATACAAAAATAGTTTGTCCCATTGTTTCCGTCAGTTCCTCCAAAATAAGTTAACATGTGGTAGCTTGTGTTAGCTCCTTTTACAGATGTAAACCACACCTCTACAGTCAACTCCTGATATTGGTTTAGCGCTAATGCAGATCCATCAAGTTGCAAGTATCCACCATTTTTAGTGTCGAGCGCTTTGTTTTGAACGGTAGCACCATCCATCAACACTCCATTTACACCACCGACAATATCAGTTGGAGTACCATCATCAAATGTCCACTGGTGTGTCAAATTCGCAGTTCCGGGGTCGGTCTGCGCCACTGTCTTTACACTTAAGCCAAATAAAGCTACCAGGCATAAGAACAAGTAAGTTTTTTTCATAAAAAATTAAATTAAAGTAATTAATAAATAATCTTATTTACTCACCCTAAAACCACCCCTGAAATAGTTTCAAAAACGGTGTTTTGGGTAAGGCAAAGATAATGAGTTTTGACTCCAACAATTAAACACTATTTATTCAAAAAAGAATACATTTTGACCAAAAGGCCTGATCAGACTGAATATAATTCAAAACTGAGATTACGAATAGAGGCTTATTTTCAACAATATACAAGAACAATTATAGACAAAAACGACAAAGACAATTTCAATAAAATCTATCCAACAAATACAAGAATACAATCAACCTCAATACAGAGCCATAAAGAGCATAACACACTCATTTATTTCTAAAGCGCAGTGACTACAGATTAATAACTGACGAATTTAATCGTACGTTTCAACTCACTTATATTCCTAAATTTGAGCTAGTACATTTAGGTTTCCCACAGGCCTTATTCCTTGTTCAGTAAAGAATGAGAAAACAAATTCGGTAAATATTTTTCAGGAGTTGAAACTAATCTGCAGTTTGTAACTCTATATGCTCTAAGTAGCACTTAATATGTACATAAATCCAAAGTGGTCAATTTCTATTCAAATTTGAATAGCTTTTTTCTTCAAGTTCAAAAAAAAACAAGTTTCTTTGCATTAAGAATTCTGTGGACATACATTCCGGGAATTTAAATCGCACGGGTATCTTTCTCATAGGAAAAACACATGAATAGTTTAATTAATTACAAATACGTTGCTTTAATACTATTGATTCTGCTTTTTGGCAATTGCCAGAAAAGGAATCAAAGTTCTAAAGTTGTATCTTCTCCCCAGGAGAATACTTACAGAAATCCCATTCTTCCGCGAGGCAATAAGCCATGGGCTATTTATCAAAATGGATATTATTACTATACACAAGAAACGGGTCACAATGTTATAATATGGAAAACTAAAGACCTGACAAATTTGCGCAATGCCCGGCAAAAAGAAGTTTGGAAACCGACAGATCCTAAATCGTCGAAAGACTTATGGTCTCCGGAGATACATTATTTAGATGGAAAGTGGTACATATATTATGAAGCCGATGATGGCAACACCGACAACCACCAGATTTACGTGATAGAAAATACGGCAAAAGATCCACTTGAAGGAAAATTCGTTTTCAAAGGAAGAATAAGCACAGACAAAGACAACAACTGGGGAATTCATCCAAACGTGATAGAACACAATGGAAGTTTATATATGACGTGGTCCGGTTGGCAGTCCCGACGGGTACGGGTAGAAACCCAGTGTATCTATATAGCCAAAATGAAAAATCCGTGGACACTTGCATCCGATCGTGTACTCCTTTCGAAACCCGAATATGAATGGGAAAGACAATGGATAAATCCCGATGGAAGTAAAACTGCCTATACCATATATGTGAATGAGTCACCACAGTTTTTCCATAGCAAAAACAAAGATAAAATTTACATATTCTACAGTGCAAGCGGCTTATGGACACCCTTTTATGCTATAGGGAGACTTACAGCTAATTCAAACAGCGATTTGCTGAATCCGGCTTCGTGGAAAAAATCTGAACGGCCGGTATTCAAACAATCGCCGCAAGACAGTATTTATTCCACCGGAAATTGCTGCTTTGTTCCATCACCGGATGGTAAGGAATACTACATGCTTTACCATGCCCGTAAAGTTCCCAATGAAATGCCGGGAGCAGTGGACTCTCGCTCACCACGGCTGCAAAAGATTGAATGGAGTAACGACGGAACTCCGTATTTAGGCGTTCCCATACCCGAGTCGGTTCAGCTTCCAAAACCTTCGGGAACCATTTAAGAATAAGGTTCATAAATCATATAACTGATTCTGAAACTGCAGAAATATCACAGTTCAAAACAGACTGTTTGGAGCCTATAGAACTCTGAATTAAAATTTTACAATTATATAAAAACGCAAACTATTAATTAAAATTAAGAAAAAAAACGTATGAAAAAACCATTGTTGTTGTTAATGCTGTCTGTATCCATGTTGGCAGTAAGTGCAAAAAAACCAGCAGCTGCAGTCGCGGAAAAGCCTTTACGTGCACCGGCAGTTCCCCTGATTACTTCCGACCCTTATTTCAGCTTATGGTCGGCTTCTGACCAGTTGACAGAAACACAAACCATTCACTGGACAGGAAAAAACCAGTCTTTAATCGGCGCTTTACGTGTTGATGGCAAAACTTACCGTTTCATGGGAATGGAAGATGCTTCATATACTCCTATCCTGCCAAGTGGCGAATGGACTGCCAAAGTTACCGAGAGACAGCCTGCGGCTAACTGGTTCGATGTAAATTTCGATGATGCAGCATGGAAAACAGGTAAAGGCTCATTCGGAAATAACGATTTTCCAAACCGTGTTTCAAACTGGGACAGCAAAGACATCTGGATTCGTCGTACATTCGATTTGAAAGAAAATATCAGTGCTGAATCTTTATTTATCGAGTATTCACACGATGACAACTTCGAACTGTATGTAAACGGAGTAAAAGTTATTGACACCGGATACACCTGGAAAAACAATGTATATCAGGAACTTGATGCAAAAATAAAAGCTACCCTGAAACCAGGCAAAAATCTTATTGCAGCTCACTGCCGCAACCAGGTTGGAGGCGCGTTCGTTGACTTCGGATTGGTGAAGAAAAACAATGTGGCAGTAGGATTCTCAACTAAAGCTATTCAAAAATCAGTAGTAGTTTTACCAACTAATTCTGTTTATTCGTTCATTTGCGGTCTTGTTCAACTCGATCTGACATTCACAGCTCCTTTGTTATTGGAAGACCTTGATTTAGTGAGCACTCCAATCAACTACATCAGCTATAAAGCTACTTCGCTTGACAAAAAAAGCCACGATGTTCAGATCTATTTTGAAGCAACTCCTCAAGTAGCTGTAAACAATGACAAACAACCGGTTAAATTCGACAAACTGACTAAAAACGGCTTTACTTATGTAAAAACAGGTACTATCAATCAGCCTATTCTTAATCAGGTAGGTGACGATTTGCGTATCGACTGGGGTTACCTGTATTTAGGTGGAAAACTTTCTTCAAACGAAAACGTGGGTCTGAGCGAATACTTCGATGCTAAAAAATCGTTTGTTGAAACAGGAAAACTTCCTGCTGATGCTTGCCCAAAATCTTTCGCAAGCAACATGAAAGAAAAAATGACTGTTCTGGCTTACACCAACAACCTGGGTAAAGTTGCCAAAGAGGCTGTAAACGGGCATGTTATGATTGGTTACGATGACGTATACTCAATTGAATATATGTACCAAAGCTTAATGCCATACTGGAAACACGATGGTAAAGTAGACATCTTCCAGGCATTTGAAAAAGCTGAAAGTTCATATCCGTCGTTAATGACACGTTGCGAAGCATTTGACAAAAAGATGATGCAGGAAGCTGAAAATGCAGGTGGAAAACAATACGCAGAACTTTGCGCTATGGCTTACCGTCAGGCAATTGCAGCTCACAAACTGGTTCAGGACAAAGAAGGAAACCTGCTTTTCCTTTCAAAAGAAAACAACAGTAACGGTTGTATCAACACGGTAGACGTAACTTATCCTTCTGCTCCATTGTTCTTGTATTATAATCCTGAATTGTTGAAAGGTATGTTAACTCCAATTTTCCACTACAGCGAAAGCGGACGTTGGACAAAACCTTTCCCAGCACATGATTTAGGGACTTATCCTATCGCAAACGGACAAGTTTACGGTGGCGATATGCCGGTTGAAGAAGGTGGTAACATGCTGATTCTGACTACTGCAATTGCTTATACAGAAGGTAACGCCGAATATGCTAAAAAACACTGGGATGTTCTTACTACCTGGGCTGATTATCTGATTGAAGCAGGTATGGATCCTGAAAACCAGCTTTGTACCGACGACTTTGCAGGTCACTTTGCTCACAATGCAAACTTGTCAATCAAAGCAATTATGGGTATTGCCGGATACGGTAAACTGGCTGAAATGCTTGGCAAACCAGACATTGCAAAAAAATACATTTCTACAGCGAAAGAAATGGCAATCAAATGGGAAGCAATGGCTAAAGATGGTGATCACTACCGTCTGACATTTGACAAAGCCGGTACCTGGAGCCAAAAATATAATATGGTTTGGGATAAAGTATTGGATATGGGCATTTTCCCTAAAGAAATTGCAACTAAAGAAATGGCTTATTACCTGACAAAACAAAACAAATTTGGTTTGCCACTTGATAGCCGCAAAACGTATTCAAAATCTGACTGGATCCTTTGGACAGCTTGTATGACCGAAAATCCTGAAGAATTCAAGCAAATCATTGCTCCTGTATATACTTACGTGAACGAAACTCAGTCACGCGTGCCTTTGTGCGACTGGCACGAAACTACCGATGGTAGTGCCGTTGGCTTCAAAGCCCGTTCAGTAGTAGGAGGTTACTTCATGAAAATGTATGAAGTAAAAATGAAATCTTCTAAAAAATAAATCCAGTTTTTAGATAAAACATCCTTAAAACAATAATCAGTTTTTCTCAAACAATTCATTGGTGAAATTATTATTAAATTAATCTTTCACGGAGAATTGTTTGGGAAAAACTCTTATTATTTACATAACCTTCTCATTACAATCTATTTATATGCGATTATCAAAATTAGTTTTCTCTCTGACTTGCCTTTGCCTTGCCACCGGCACTTTTGCGGCAAACAATTGGGTAAACTTTGTCAACACGCTACAGGGTACAAATTCTACTTTTGAACTCAGCCGCGGAAACACCTACCCCACCCTTGCCATGCCCTGGGGAATGAATTTCTGGACACCACAAACCGGAGAAAACCGCAATGGCTGGATTTATCAATACACTGCCAAGACCATCCGGGGATTCCGCCAGACCCACCAATGCAGCCCCTGGACCAACGACTATGCAGCCTTCTCGCTTATGCCCGTTTCCGGCAAGCTGCAAGTAAACCAAAGCAGCCGAGCATTACCTTTCAGCCACAACAACGAAGTGGCAAAACCACATTACTACAAAGTTCAGTTCGACAACAAACTGACCGCCGAAATGTCTCCGACAGAACGTGGCGTATTTATGCGATTCACTTTTCCTCAAAACGATGATTCATACGTTGTTGTAGATGCAAACAGCGGTGGGAGCATGGTGAAAATTTTTCCCGAACAACACAAGGTGGTTGGCTATTGCAAAAATGCCAATCATTCCGTAAACAAAGATTTTGCAAATTATTTCGTAATTGTTTTCGATCAGGATTTTGTATCAAAAGGCACCTGGAAAAATAATTCCGGCGATATTTCGTCCAACAATCTGGAAGATGCCGGCGATTATGTGGGCGCTTATCTTGGATTCAAAAAAGGTGCAATTGTAAACGCCAAAGTAGCTTCCTCGTTTATCAGCATCGAACAAGCCGAACTGAACCTGCAACAAGAACTGGCTTCAGCTAAAAAACTGGAACAAATTAAGCAAAAAGCTGAAAAAGAATGGAACAAACAGTTGGGTAAAGTTGAAGTAGAAGGCGGAACTGCCGAAGAAAAAGCGACTTTTTATTCGGCATTCTTCCGTTCGATGCTTTTCCCGCGCCAGTTTTTTGAATATGACGCCAACAACAAACCCATCTACTACAGTCCTTACGACTATAAAGTGCACGAAGGTTACATGTTTACCGACGAAGGATTTTGGGATACATTCCGTGCCCAGTTCCCGCTGAACAGCATCCTTCACCCTAAAATGCACGGGCGGTATATGAAATCCCTCTTGGATGCCTACGATCAAAGCGGCTGGTTGCCTTCGTGGTCATTCCCTGGTCATAGCGGAGGAATGATTGGAAATCATTCTTTCCCACTTTTTGCAGATGCTTATGTGAAAGGAATACGCACTTTTGACCCGGAAAAAGCATTGGCAGCTATGCGCCACGATGCCCAGAACAAAGGTCCGCGCGGACCATCCATTGGACGCGATGCAGCCCAACAATTCCGCGAAATCGGCTACGTGTCTACTCCCGACCACGGCGAAGCGACAGCTAAAACACTGGAATACTGCTATGACGATTTCTGTGCCATGCAACTGGCTAAATTATCAGGTTCGAAGGAAAATGAAGAATTCTTCAAAAAGACTATTTTCAATTATAAAAATGTATATGACTCGTCTACCCGTTTTATGCGTGGCCGCATGAAAGACGGAAGCTGGCTGCCCGGATTCGATCCGTATGCATGGGGTGGAGCCTTTATCGAAGGCTGCGCATGGCACTACCATTGGTCGGTTTTTCACGATGTGCAGGGTTTGATAAACCTGATGAATGGAGACAAAAACTTCACAGCTAAACTGGATTCGGTATTTACCGTAACCAATAAATTCAAAGTAGGAACTTACGGGCATGAAATTCATGAAATGACTGAAATGGAAATGATTAACATGGGACAGTATGCACATGGCAATCAACCCATCCAGCACATGCCTTACTTGTACACGTATGCCGGCGAGCCCTGGAAAACCCAGCAATGGTGCCGCACCATCATGGACAAACTGTATAATTCTGGTCCGGACGGATTTTGCGGTGATGAAGACCAGGGACAAACTTCTTCGTGGTACGTGATCAGTGCTATGGGATTGTATTCGGTTTGCCCAGGAACAGACCAGTACGTGATTGGAAGCCCGGTTTTCCCAAAAATGAAAGTTCATTTAGAAAACGGAAAAACAATTGTGATTGAGGCAAAAAACAATTCGCTTCAGAAACCCTATATTCAATCGGCAACACTTAATGGAAAAGTATTTAGCCGCAACTGGTTGACATATTCCGAACTGATGAATGGAGCTGTAATAAAATATGAAATGAGCGATAAACCCAACACAACCAGAGGAACTGCTCCCGAAGACCGTCCGTTCTCCTTATCAGCAATTAAATAAATGACCAAATAAAACTAACCAATTACAATCAAAAATCAAAAAAAGAATGAAAAGCATTAAAAGAATCTCGCTCAGCAGAGTTAGTGCAGTGTTAGTAACTGCTTTAGTCTGCTCATCTACATTACTTAGTGCCCAAAACTTTCCTAAAGTTCGGGTCGACAAACAGGATCGCAATTTTAGCAGTCCGGCTATCGAGAACAAAATCGAGCAAATGCAAAAAACAATTCAGGACCCTGAATTGGCGTGGATGTTTGGAAATTGCTACCCGAATACACTCGACCGCACCGTTCAATTTTCTCAGAAAGATGGCAAACCGAACACATTTGTTATTACCGGCGATATTTATGCCATGTGGTTGCGCGACTGTTCAGCTCAGGTTTGGCCATATATGCCTTTTATGAAAGAGGATAAAAACCTGCAAAACCTCATTGCCGGTGTTATCAACCGTCAGGCTGAATCGGTGTTGATAGATCCTTATGCAAACGCTTTTAATTTCGGAAAAGAAGGTGGCGAATGGATGAGCGACAACACCACGATGCGCCCTGAATTGCACGAACGCAAATGGGAAATCGATGGTTTGTGCTATGTAATCCGCCTAAGTTATAACTACTGGAAAGAAACCGGCGATGTTAGCTGCTTCGATGCTAAATGGCAAAGCGCTATGGAACTGATTGTAAAAACATTCAAAGAACAACAACGCAAGACTTCTCAAGGCCCGTATAAATTCACCCGCCGTACCGAGAAAGCATCGGATACACAGTTTGGCGATGGTTATGGCAACCCGGTTCGTCCTACAGGTTTGATTTGCTCCATGTTCCGTCCATCCGACGATGCTACAACCTATGCTTACCTGATTCCTTCAAATGCGTTTGCGGTAGTTTCACTTCGCCATTTGGCCGAAATGCAAACAGCTATCAAACAAAACAAAGCATTTGCTGATGAATGTAATGCTCTTGCCAACGAAGTGGATGCTGCAATCAAGAAATACGCCATTGTAAAACATCCAAAATATGGCAAAATATATGCTTTCGAGGTAGATGGATACGGAAATTATCTGATGATGGACGACGCAAACGTGCCTTCATTACTTGCTTTACCTTATCTGGGTTATGTATCGGCTAAAGATAAAATCTATCAAAACACCCGCAAGTTTGTTTGGAGCCTGGATAATCCTTATTTCTACAAAGGAAAAGCAGCTGAAGGAATCGGCGGACCACACGTTGGTCCTGATATGATCTGGCCAATGGCTATTATTATGAAAGCACTCACCACTGATGATGAAGCCGAAATTGCAGAATGTTTGCGTATGTTGAAACATACTCATGCAGGAACAGGATTTATGCACGAAACTTTCAACAAAGACAATCCTGCAAAATTCAGCCGTTCGTGGTTTGCCTGGGCAAATACTTTGTTTGGAGAGTTATTGATTAATATTGAAAAAGAACATCCTGCATTATTGCAAAAGCAATATTAAAATTCAAATCAAAAAATGATTATCAGTCTGTATCCTGATTTAGCATACAGACTGATAATTACAAAAGATTAAACACTTACCTGTTAACTGATTATAATGAAACATTTTTTTTTCACCATTGCTTTAGCCTTTTTGAGCGTTTTTGCCAATGCTCAGGCTGTAGCCGACACTTATGTTGATTACGTGAATCCGCTTATCGGTTCTCAATCAAACCATGCATTGTCAAACGGTAACACATATCCAGCCATTGCCCGCCCATGGGGAATGAATTTTTGGGTTCCGCAAACAAGCACCATGGGCGATGGTTGGGTTTACAACTATACCGACACGCACATTCGCGGCTTCAAACAAACACACCAACCAAGTCCATGGATCAACGATTATGGCCAGTTTTCGCTAATGCCTACAAAAGGATTGAAAATTAACGAAAACAAACGTGCAAGCTGGTTTTCGCACAAAGCCGAGATCGTAAAACCATACTATTATAGCGTTTACTTGGCTGACTACGACATCACAACAGAAATAACCCCCACTGAGCGAGCCGCTTATTTCCGCTTCACATTCTCCGAATCAGATTCATCAATGGTGGTTATCGATGCTTTTGACCGGGGTTCATACATCAAAATTATCCCAGAAGAAAATAAAATTATCGGCTACACTACACGTAACAGCGGTGGAGTTCCCGAAAATTTCAAAAACTATTTTGTTATCCAGTTTGATAAAAAGATCAAATTCCTTTCTACATGGAAAAACGGTTCGTTGGATAACAGCAAAGAGTTGACGGACAACCACGTGGGCGCCGTTGTAGGGTTCAGCACTAAACGTGGTGAAACCGTACAGGCTAAAGTAGCTTCATCGTTCATCAGCTTCGAGCAGGCTGAGCGAAACCTGAATGAACTTGCCGGAAAAACTTTCGACCAGGTAAAAGCCGATGGCCGCAGCCAATGGAACAAAACGCTGGGCGTGGTAGATATCAAAGCTAATGTAGACCAAATGCGTACATTTTACTCTGCATTGTATCGCTCTACACTTTTCCCACGCATGTTCTACGAATTTGACGCACAGGGAAAACCTGTACACTACAGCCCTTACAACGGCAAAGTATTGCCGGGCTATATGTTTACGGACAACGGCTTCTGGGATACATTCCGTGCACAATTCCCATTAATCAACCTGTTTTATCCTTCGTTAAACGCAAAAATTCAGGAAGGATTGCTCAACACGTACAAAGAAAGCGGATTCCTGCCTGAGTGGGCTTCACCGGGTCATCGCGACTGTATGGTGGGCAACAACTCGGCCTCAATCGTGTCGGATGCCATCCTGAAAGGCATTACTCCCAAAGAAATGCAATTGCCGCTTTATGAAGCTATGAAAGCCTCGGCTAACAGCAATCATCCACAGATCAGATCCACCGGACGCCGTGGTGTGGAGTATTACAACAAACTGGGTTATGTGCCTTACAATGTTGGCATCAACGAAAGTGCAGCCCGCACATTGGAGTATGCTTACGATGACTGGTGTATCTACCAGGTTGGTTTGTTCCTGAACCGTCCGAAAGAAGAAATTGAAGTGTATAAAAACAGAAGTCGCAACTTCCAGAATCTGTTTGATTCGAGCCACAACCTGATGCGCGGTAAAAATGAAGATGGCACATTCCAATCACCGTTCAACCCGCTTAAATGGGGCGATGCATTCACCGAAGGAAACAGCTGGCACTATACCTGGTCGGTATTCCACGATATCAACAAACTGAAAAGTTTGATGGGTGGCGAAAAAGCATTTGTCGGTATGCTGGATTCTGTATTTGCATTGCCTCCGGTATTCGACGATAGCTATTACGGTGGAGTTATCCACGAAATACGCGAAATGCAAATCATGAATATGGGTAACTATGCACATGGTAACCAGCCTATCCAGCACATGATTTATCTTTACGATTATGCTCGTCAGCCCTGGAAGACTCAGTATTGGGTGCGCGAAGTAATGGATAAACTTTACCTGCCAACTCCGGATGGATATTGTGGTGACGAAGATAACGGCCAGACTTCGGCCTGGTACATTTTCTCCAGTCTTGGATTCTATCCTGTTTGTCCGGGAACTGACCAGTATATTGTTGGATCGCCAATGGTTCAAAAAGCAACAATCTCGCTGGAAAACGGAAAGAAAATAGTAATAGATGCAGTCGGCAATAGTAAAGATGCCCGGTATATCCAATCGTTGCTGGTGAATAAAAAACCATACACACGTAATTACCTCAATTATTCTGAATTGGAGAAAGGAACATCGTTATTGTTCAATATGGGTAAAAAGCCAAATGTAAGCAGAGCTGTTGCTACACAGGATTTGCCTTACTCGTACACTGCCGCTGAAGCTCAGAAATAATAATCTGCAATAAATATATAACAGAGTAAACAGAATCTGCTTTTACTCTGTTATATATTTGTGTTTTTCCGGGTACAAATATCTTCAAAACCTGTCATTATAGGCAGCAGCTTAAAAATAAATCAATTTTCAAATACGGATTATTCCTGACTCTCTGCTCTTTCGACTCAGTACTCCCGGGACTGAACAGTTATTGATATTTAATGACCAGTTTTTGATAAATACATACACTTGCAAATCGGTATATTTGCAAAGAGATATGAATAGCATTTTAACCTCGGATCTTCTCAAAGTATTTAACCTATTGAATTAATTACAAACAGCAAATGAAAAAAGCTTTACTGGCATTATTAATCATTTTCTGTGTTTTCAACGCGAAGGCATCACAATCGCTACCATTCGTTAAATACCAGGTAGAAAACGGCTTATCACATAACACAGTTTGGTGCATCCTGCAAGATAGCTACGATTTTATGTGGTTTGGTACCAGCGATGGTTTAAACTGCTTTGACGGGAAAAACTTCAGGGTTTTCCGGGCCAATTCGCAAGACAAAAACTCCATTGGCAACAACTTCATACAATCTCTGTTCGAGGATGAACAACACAATTTGTGGGTAGGTACTAACCGTGGCCTGTACAATTTCAACCGTAAAACAGAATCATTGGTCCAGTTTGACCAGAAAACTGAAGACGGTGTGCTCATTAGTAGTAACGTGAGCAAAATCATTAAGACAAATACCGGCACTATGTGGTTCGCCACACTTGGTCAGGGTATTTTCATTTTCAATCCCAAAACAAAAACACTTATTCAGAATAGTACCTACAGCTCTTTTGTAGTAAGCCTGATACAAGTGCCTAACGGAAATATTTATGCTACATCGCGTTTGAACGGACTTATTTGCTTTGACAAAAATGGCAAATATCTTCGCTCGTACATTCCCACCGACAGCAAAAGAAAGCTTAATAATATCGAAATCAGCTCACTCTGTTATCACAACGGTGCATTATGGTTTAATGTCGGAACCTTTGGGTTCTACAAACTGGATTTAAGAACCGGACAAATGAAAGCTATCGCAAATGAAAACAACGTGCCGGTAGTATCAAATATCCGTAAAATTTTTGCTTATTCCGCCAATCAACTCTGGGTAGGTGGCGATAACGGGTTATACCTTTTCGATATCCCTACCGAGCGTTTCAGTCGCCTCGACGATCCATCGAATCCCAGAAGTTTGAATGACCAGTCGGTATACGATATTGCTCGCGACCGTGAAGGCGGAATGTGGGTTTCTACTTATTTCGGAGGGGTAAATTACCTGTCAACAAACCTCAAGCCATTTGAGCACTATTATTCCCAATACAAATCAGGTTCTATTTCCGGCAAAGCGATAAGCCAGTTTTGTGAAGACCCGGCAGGCAATATCTGGATAGCAACCGAGGATGGCGGATTAAATTACCTGAATACCAAAACGCAAACAGCTCAAATATACATGCCGGCAGGCAACAAAAACAGTATCAGCTACCACAATATTCATTCTTTATTGCTTGATAATGACAAACTCTGGATTGGAACTTTCTCGCGTGGAATTGATATTCTGGATCTGAAAACCCGAAAATTCAAAAATTACCAACACAGGCGCGACGATGCTACAACGGTTTGCGACAACGCTATTTATGCGTTATACAAAGATAGCCGGGGCGATATCTACGTGGGAACTGCCTGGGGACTTAGTAAATACGACCGGGTTTCGGATTCTTTCTCGCTGATAAACGAAATCGGGGTGATGGCACATGTTTTCAATATTATTGAAGACTCGCGCCATAATTTGTGGATTGCCACGTACAATGCCGGTGTTTTCTGTCATAACCTGAAAACAAACAAATGGAGTCATTACACTCATGTGCCCAATGATCCGCATAGCATCACAGCCAATAGCGTCATTTCAGCTTTCGAAGATAAGAATCATACTATGTGGTTTGGGACAGAAGGAGGCGGATTATGCTCTTTCGACAATAAAACAGGAAAATTTACCGCTTTTGACCCGGGAAACAAGCTGCTTCCAAACCCGGTAATTTATTCCATTCAGCAGGATGAGTTCAATAATTTCTGGATAGCATCCAATGCCGGGCTGGTTCGCATAAATCCTTACACAAAAAAGAACAGACTTGTATTTACCAAAGCAGATGGGCTTCAGAGTAATCAGTTTAACTTTCGCTCATCGCTGCGTGCCCGTGATGGAAAAATGTATTTTGGTGGAATTAACGGGTTTAATGCATTTTACCCCAAGAATTTCGTTCAAAATCAATTTATCCCGAAAGTCCGGATTGTAGATTTCAAATTATTCAACAAACGGGTGAGCGTGCTGGATGAAAACTCTCCGCTGACAGCTCCGGTTTACGATTTGGAAAAAATTTCGCTGAAATATAACCAAAACACATTTAGTTTTACACTTGCAGCTTTAAGCTTTCAGGCTCCGGAAAAAAACCAATACGCATACATACTCGAAGGCATTGACAAGAACTGGAACGTAACCGACAACGACAACAATACCGTATCTTACACCAATTTGCCTCCCGGAAATTACGTATTAAGGGTAAAAGGGTCGAACAATGATGGAGTGTGGAACGATACCGAAACCCGTCTGAAAATCCGAATCCGGCCGCCTTTCTGGGCTTCAAGCTTTGCTTATTTTCTGTATCTGGTGCTAATGCTGGCCGGAGCTTATTGGGTTTACAGAAACTGGATAAAAAGAACCCAGCGCATTCATAATGAACAGATAAAAGCTTTTCGCGAGAAACAGGAGCGGGACAGCTATATGTCTAAAATCAACTTTTTCACTAATATTTCGCATGAGATCCGAACTCCGTTGAGTTTGATAAAACTACCGCTGGAGCAAATCATTGCCTCGGGCGATGGAACCGAAAAAACCAAAAGTTTTCTGTCCAGCATGAACAAAAACACGGATTATCTGCTAAACCTGATAAACCAATTACTTGATTTCAGAAAAACTGAAGAAACTGAATATAAGCTGCATATAAAGACACAAAACATCAAAGAGCTTTTGTTGGATTTATTCACCCGCTTCAAACATGCAGCAGAAATACAAAAAATAGAACTCGGCATCCAACTCCCCGAAAGCGAATTGGTGGGCGGTATCGACCAGGAAGCATTCAAAAAAATTGTAAGTAACCTGCTGAGTAATGCCCTCAAATATGCGAAATCAAAAGTTGAAATCGCCCTATTGGATTTAGGAAAAAGCTTCGAAATCCGGATTTCTGACGATGGGCAGGGGATTTCCGAAGCCGAAACGAAGAAAATTTTTGATATTTTTTATCAATCCGACAACAGTAAAATGGGAACCGGAATCGGATTGGCTTTATCCAAAGCTTTGGTGGAAAAACATAATGGAACTTTGCATTGCGAAATAAACCAGTTGGGCGGCTCTACCTTCGTTATGTCCGTTCCATTGTCGCAATCAGGTTCATCCGAGTCGTCCCACCACAACCCAGACATTGTACTTAACGATATCAACTACAACAAACACATTCGTTCTGCAGAAGATGAAGATTCTAAAACCGGAAAAAACAAACTGTTACTGGTTGAGGATAATGTTGAACTAATGACCATTACTGCCGATTATCTGAAAGATTATTACCAGATTTTTACTGCTGAAAACGGCAAAGAAGCGCTGGAAATAATTGCAGAACAGAATATAGACATTGTGGTGAGCGACGTAATGATGCCGGTTATGGATGGTTATGAGCTTTGCCAGGCCATCAAGTCGGATTCACAAAATTCACACATACCAGTTATTTTATTAACTGCCAAAACCAATGTAGAGTCAAAAATAGAGGGGCTTGAACATGGTTCTGACGCTTATTTAGAGAAACCGTTTTCATTGGAACATTTACGCACACAGATCAATAATTTGCTCACAAGCCGACTGAAGTTGCGCGAGCTATTTGCCAGTTCCCCCGTGATGTCGCCGGTAGAGATTGCCGTTTCGAAAAAAGATCAGGCTTATATCGAAAAATTGAACAGCGAAATAGAAAAACATCTGCTTGATGTGAATTTCTCAATTGATACGCTTTCTGATTTCATGAACATGAGCCGGTCTAATTTCTATCGGAAAATCAAGAGCATCTCCGGCATGTCGCCCAACGATTATTTAAAAACCATCAGATTGAAAAAAGCGGCTGAATTGCTTCTGAGCCAGGAGTTCAGAATAAATGAAGTGTACGAACAAGCTGGCTTCAGTTCGTCGTCCTATTTCGCCAAATGTTTTAAAGAACAATTCGGTATGCTACCCCGCGAATTTGTAGCCAAAGCTACCAAAGGAAGTAATTCTCAAACCACCGGCGAAGGTGAAGAAGAATGATTCCTTTTTTGAACACACAACCTTATTTTCCAATCACATAGTCACAAAATTATTCTGAATGAAAAACACTTACTTTCTGATTTTTTTCGTCATGTTTTCTATCGGGGCAATGGCTCAGCAGAGTATACAGCGCGTTACCGGAAGCCCCTACCCCTACTCTTCCGTTCCCGATAAGCTTTATCTGACATCCGA
>CAYSTC010000005.1:84493-113798 GCA_964433885.1 uncultured Paludibacter sp.
CTGGGCTGGACCATTTCGCCTGCTTTCGTAGAACTGGCACCCGCCATGTATCGAAAATATGTGGAAAATGCCCTGACAACTTCCGAATGCCGCAATGTGTTGGTAGCCGCTCCATCGGGCGTAGGATATCATTTCCCCGGCATTTTCCCGGATCTGGCCAATCAATGCGATTTATTAAACAGATTTATGAAAAAAGCAGATCTGGGTATTGTAAATATCATCGATGTGGATCTGGGGGCACATAATCCAACTCAATATCTCCGTCAAAGTAATATCGATGCTTTGTTTTATTATACCTATGGTGCTAATTACACCGGCATGAACGGCAAAATATCCTGGTACAAAGACAAACCTTCCATTGGCGGAAGGTACACGCTTTGGGGAACGCTTTCGGCACCGGACGCTTTAGCTGCCAAACTCAATGCAGCTTCAACCAACATCAATACGGAAGCCGGCTACAGCTTGATTCCGGTTCACGTATGGTCGCGAAATGTGAACGACGTATTGGAGTGTATCAAACTGTTGGGCCCCAACGTCCGTGTAGTGGCTCCTGACGAATTCGTATGGTTGATCCGAAAAAATATAAAAGGGCTGAACCTTGGAAACGGAAATGGATTGAAAGGCGAATACTTTAAAGGAGCCGGATTTGATACGCTAAAATATACTCAACCTGACAGCCGGATTGATTTTGAGTGGGGAACTTTATCGCCCAACACAACCAAACTGGGGAACGATAATTTTTCGGTTCGCTGGACAGGGCAGATACAGCCCGTTTATTCTGAAAAATATACATTTTACACTACAGCTGATGATGGAGCGAAACTGACCATCAATGGGCGGGTACTCGTTGACACGCTCAAAGCTGAAGGCGCTGGCGTTTATTCAGATACAATTACGCTGAAATCTGGTCAAAAATACGATATTACTCTGGAATACAATGAAAGAACTGGCAATGCAACCTGTGGATTGGAATGGGAAAGCACCTCGCAGGTCAGACAATATGTGCCGCGTACCCAGCTTTACTGTCGTGCGCAACCATCTACCGGACTTATTACCGCTTATTCTGATTGTAACTTTGGTGGCTTTTCTGCCGGACTTAAAGTGGGCGATTACAACCTCACCGGCCTTAATGCAATTGGAATACAGGATAAAGACATTGCATCGATAAAAGTACCTGCAGGCTTCAAGGTTATTTTATACGAAAATGATAACTTTAGCGGTGCATCAAAGGAAATCACTGCCAACGACACCTGTATGACCGACTGGATTGACCGGACTTCTTCCTTAAAAGTCAAAACAGACGGAATAACAAATCTAGCTGGCGTTTATTATCTTCAAAATAAGGCAAGTAAGTATTACATGGAAGTTGCTGGAGGGTATACGGCCACCAGCGACGGAGCAAGTATACAGCAAAACAGTAGTACTTCAACCATCAATCAACAATTCAAATTTACACATTTGGGAGATGGAACCTACAGTATTGTGGCCTTGCATAGCGGAAAATCGCTCGACGTTGACGGGTTCAGCTTGCTGGATGGTGCTTCCGTCAAACAATGGAACTACTTTGGGTCGTTCAATCAGCAATTTATTGTGGTGCCCGGAACAGATGGTTGCTATAAGTTAATAGCCAAACATAGTGGAAAAATTATTGAAGCAATTACTACTTCTATTCAGGCAAATATCCGTCAATACAACGATAATGCCCAGACGAAAGGACAATGGAAACTCGTTCCGGTGACTCCACCCGCAAACAGCACCGGCACCGGGCTAAGTGCCACCTACTACAACGGAATGAACTTTGAAACAACCCGCTACGCAACTGTAGATACGACCATTAATTTCAACTGGGGAACCGGAGCTCCCTACTCGAAAACGAATGTCGACCAGTTTTCGGCCCGTTGGGAAGGAAAAATTCAACCCCGCTTCACAGGCAACTATACTTTCTATATCAACAGCGATAACGGACGCCGGCTTTGGGTGAACGACCAATTGATAATTGACAAATGGATAAGCGACTATGGTACAGAGTACTCAGGTAGCATTTCGCTCGCAGCCAATCAGAAATACAACATCAAGCTGGAGTATTTTGAAGATGCCGGAGGAGCCAGCTGCAAACTGGAATGGATGAGCTCCATGCAAGCCCGCGAAGTAGTCCCTAAAAGCCAATTGTTTCCAAAAACCGTTTCGGCCGTAGATGATCTTCGCGGCAATAACAATATAAACATTTACCCCAATCCGGTTACAAACGGTTCTTTTCGTGTCAATCTGACTGATTTCACCGGCAATGAACCACTCACAATTACGCTTTACGATACATGCGGAAAAATTGTATTGCAAACTTCGATCAATGCTTCAGCTAATGTAAGTCTACATGGAATTCCTGCCGGAATGTATCTGGTTTCGTTTTTCAATAACGAAATAAATGTCAACAAGAAAATAATCATCCGGTAAACTCCTGACAAATGCAACTTATTACTCTTCGCATGAAATTCATGCTTATGCTACTGTTGCCTCTTTCATTATTGGCTCAGTGGTCTCCCAAAACAACTCCTATTCGTACACAATGGGGCAAAACAGTCGATTTAAATAATCCGCTACCAGAATATCCACGTCCACAAATGGTTCGTACCAATTGGCTGAGCCTGAACGGTTACTGGCAATACAAAAGCGGACAGAGTACCGACACAGTTCCCCGCAACCAAACACTGGCAGGACGAATTGTAGTTCCGTTTCCTATAGAGGCAACCCTTTCGGGCGTGGTGAAACATTACGATCGGCTTTGGTACCGCCGCACATTTACGGTTCCTGAAAATTGGGCTGGCAAACGCATTCTTATGCATTTCGGTGCTGTTGATTGGGAATCGGAAGTATTTATCAACGGAGTGAGCAAAGGTATACACAAAGGAGGGTATGACGCTTTTAGTTACGACATTACCGATCAACTTACCGGCTCTGGTCCTCAGGAAGTGATTGTAAGAGTATATGACCCGACCCGGGATTACGGCCAACCGCGTGGAAAACAAACCACCGCACCAAGTGGAGCCATGTACACCTGCGTTACCGGTATCTGGCAAACCGTTTGGCTCGAACCCGTTGCTGAAAAAAGTATCAGCAGCCTGAAAATGATCCCTGACATCGACAAAGGAACCCTGACTGTCACTGTAAATACACCGGATTCTTCAGGCCTGACAGTTACTGCAACCGCCAAAGATGGCGATGCAATTGTGCAAACCATTACTGCAAAGTTGAATAAAGCTTTTACCATATCAGTTCCCAGCGCCAAACTTTGGTCACCCGACAGTCCGTTTTTATACGACATGACCGTAGTGGTTAAACGCGGAACAGAAACAGTGGATTCAGTTTCCACTTACTTTGGGATGCGAAAAATCTCACGAAAAACTGTTGGTTCAGTAACAAAATTATACCTGAACAACAAATTTGTATTTCAAATGGGACCGTTGGATCAGGGATTTTGGCCGGAAGGCATTTACACTGCGCCATCAGATGCCGCACTTAAATCTGATGTAGAAGCAACTAAAGCACTGGGGTTCAACGTGACGCGTAAACATATTAAAGTAGAACCACAGCGTTGGTATTATTGGGCTGATAAGCTTGGACTCATGGTCTGGCAGGACATGCCGTCGGCTAATTCGTACGACACTCCTACCGGCGTTACTACCGATCAGGTAGCCCATGAACTGGAAATGAAGCGTATGATTAACGACCATATCAATAGCCCATCTATTATTATGTGGGTGTTGTTTAACGAAGGTTGTGGACAATTTGATACCAAAGGGCGTGTTGATCTGGCCAAAGCGCTCGACCCATCACGGCTCGTAAATCAGGGAAGCGGCGGAATGGTGGCAACACCAACCAGTGCCGGCGACGTGATTGACGCACACCGCTATCCGGCTCCTTTGTGCGAAATCAAACCCAATCAGGCTTCGGTAAGTGGTGAGTATGGAGGTGTGTTTTACAATGTTCCGAATCATCAGTGGGGATCACCCGGCACAAATACCGACCATGCTTTTTCCACCTCCGAACTTGTAAATATGTACTCGAGTCTGGCTGATCAGGTTACTTATTACAAAACCTTCTGGAACCTGAGTGCGGCTATTTATACGCAACTCACTGACGTAGAAACGGAAATCAACGGTCTTCTGACATACGATCGTATTCCAAAAGTAAATGTCAACATATTCAAAGCTATCAATGACCGAATTATCAATCAAAGTGTAATTGATTTCGTTGATTTGGTGCCCACTTCCCAAAAAACGGGACAAACTTGGAAATATACAACCACCCAACCCGCTTCGACCTGGGCCAATACAACTTTTGATGACAGCTCATGGAAATCGGGGCCTGCTGGTTTTGGAACTGCCGGAACACCTGGAGGCACTATTCGTACCACCTGGGCTACTACTGACATTTGGTTGCGCCAGCAATTCATCTTGACGGACGTAAAACGGGAAGAACTTCTTAAATTGGCTCTTAATCTTCACCATGACGAAGATTGCGAAGTTTATATCAATGGGGTTCTGGCAGGGTCTTTTAATGGGTACACTTCAGCATACGAAATAGATTATATCAAAAAAGAAGCCCGAAATGTCTTGTCAATCGGAGGAAAAAATACGATTGCTATCCACTGTACTCAAAAAGGTGGTGGCCAATTTATTGATGCAGGAATAGTGAAACTTATAAACGCCAACGACACTACACTGGCCTATAGTCCAAAACCATTATACGGAGCGATCAATCAGCCCACGGAATTAAAACTGGAGTGGCGCCCGGGCAATCTGGCTACATCGCATCGTGTATACCTGGGTACAAATACCACTTTCCCCGACTCAACCATGATTAGTTCACAAACAGATACAACTCTGGTTGTAAACAATTTAAAAGAGGGACAAAAATACTACTGGAGGGTTGATGAGGTGAATGACAAAAATGTAAAAACCGGTTATGTATGGAATTTTACCATCAAAAGCAGTACCGGGTTAAACAATCCTGCAATTAAGTTCCCTGCTGTTTATCCTAATCCGCTCAAAAAAGGAGACTTGTTACAAGTGGATTTGGGAGATAATGCCAACAAATTTGACAAGATTGGCATTTGGGCTGCGAATGGAACATTGCTCCTCCAACAACCCGTTAATGGTATGCAGAAACTAACTATTAATCCTGAACTCTATCAACTTCCGGCGGGAGTTTACTTTATCAGAGCCGAAAAAAATGGAATTCTTAGTATTCCGCAAAAGTTAGTTTACGGCAAATAATCAAAAAAAACAGTCCTAAAGCACAATTTTTAAAATAAAAAGCACAATTTTTGCAGGAACCCATTTTATAACGTATTTTTGAATGAATAACCGTGCGGATCAGGACACACGGTTATTCTGATTTATTTACTCAACAATCAAAAAAACAACATGAAGAATTCAAAATCAAAGAAAAGCACTCTCTTACTTGTTATTTTTGCATCCATTTTTCAGGTAGCTGGCTTCGCCCAAAAATCAGGCAATCCCGTTTTTAAAGGCTGGTATGCCGACCCGGAAGGCACTGTTTTCAATAACAAATACTGGATTTACCCCACTTATTCGGCTCCTTACGAAAAGCAGGTTTTTATGGATGCTTTTTCTTCTCCCGATCTGGTAAAATGGACAAAACACACCCACATTGTAGACACTGCAAGCATTAAATGGGCTAAAATCGCCATGTGGGCACCGGCAATTATCAAAAAAGGCAAACAATACTTCTTATTTTTCAGTGCCAACGACATCCAAAACAATAATTCAGTGGGTGGTATTGGCGTAGCAGTTGCCAACAAGCCTCAGGGTCCTTTCAAAGACTATCTGGGGAAACCGCTGCTGGACAAATTCCATAACGGCGCACAACCTATCGACCAGTTTGTATTTCAGGATGTGGACGGACAGTATTACATGATTTACGGTGGATGGCGCCATTGCAACATCGTGAAATTACAGAAGGATTTTAAAGCATTCACCACGTTTGCCGATGGTACAACTTTCAAGGAAATCACACCCGAAGGCTATGTGGAAGGACCGGTAATGTTCCGCCGCAACAACAAATACTACTTCATGTGGTCGGAAGGTGGCTGGACTGGCCCCGATTACCGGGTAGCTTACGCCATAAGCGATTCGCCTTTCGGTCCGTTTAAACGCATTGGGTTAATTCTTCAGCAAAATCCTAAAATTGCAACCGGTGCCGGACATCACTCTGTCATAAATGTTCCCGGAACTGACGAATGGTACATTGTTTACCATCGTCGCCCGCTGAGCGAAACTGATGGAAATTCCCGCGAAACCTGCATCGACAAAATGGAATTTGATGCAAACGGAAATATCAAACCCGTAGTAATGACTTTCGATGGTGTAAGCCCGCGTTTATTGAAAAAATAAGAATAATGAAACTGAGTTATTCCATCCTGTTTATCGTAATTGCTTCTGCCATTTTCACGGCAGAAGCTTCAGGCAAATCAAAAGTAAATCTTTTTATCGGGACCTCAGGCGACAACGGACAGGTAGATCCCGGCGCAGCAGTTCCTTTCGGGATGGTACGCGTTTGCCCGGATAGCGACCCCAGAAGCCATGCCGGATACGATTATAGCGTGGATAAAGTATCGGGCATTTCTATCAACCGTTTGTCGGGTGTGGGTTGCAGCGGAGCCGGTGGAAATATCAGCATTAAACCCGCTGAAGTTGATTACGATTTACGCATCGTGAAGCAGACCGAAAAAGCCGAACCCGGTTATTACGAAACTTTGTTTAACAATGGAGTGAAAGCGCAACTTACCGCCACCAAAAACATAGCCGTGGAACGTTACATTTTTCCCAAAAAAGGAGCGATGAAACTTACACTCAACCTGGCTTCTTCCTTTGAACGTACGATAGAAGAAAAACATAAGCAGGTTTCGGCAAATGAGCTCGAAGGCTTTGTGGTTTGTGCCAATGTATGTGGCCGTGGGCAATACAGGTTGTACTTCAATATAACGACAAGCCAGCCATTTCTGATAAAAAATGATATATCCAGAAACATGCAACTATCCTTTGCCGACAGTAAAACCAATGTTGTGGAATGCCGCATTGCAGTTTCTTCGGTTAGCACGGAAGTCGCACGAAAGGAAAATCAATTGCTGCAAAAAAACTCTTTTGCACAAATAAAGTCAACTGCTGCAAAACTATGGGATGAAAAGCTTTCGACCATAAGCGTGGAAGGTGGTTCGTCTGACGACAGAGCCATTTTTTACACCTCGCTATACCGGGTTTTTCTGAGTCCGGCAAACATAACATCGGCTGTTGGGCAATATCTGGGTACCGATGGTAAAATCGGGGTTGCCGGCGAGAGCATTTATTACAGCTCATGGTCGCTTTGGGATACGTACCGTACCAAATTCCCGTTGCTGGCTTTACTGGATCCAAAAGCCATGGGGCACATGGCACAGTCGCTTGTCAGGCTGTACCAAACCGGGAAAGCCAACTGGTCGACTGACTCTGAGGGGACTCCCACCGTACGCACCGAACATGCCGTAATATTATTGCTCGATGCTTACCGAAAAGGGATTCAGGGCATTGATTTCGAGGCCTGTTATCCGCACCTTTGCAAAGAAGCCAGCGAACTACCGCTTAACTCGCCCGATCAGAAACTGGAATCATCGGCCGATTTATGGGCTTTGGCTCAGATTGCCGAAATAATCGGGAAACATGAGGATGCAGCAAAATACCAAGTGCAATCCGAAGACCTTTTCACCCGCACCTGGCAAAAGGAATTTATGCATATTGATCCTTCGTTTACCAAAATGGGAGGAAACGGGCTGTATCAGGGTACGCGCTGGCAATACCGCTGGGCAGTGCCGCAGTTCCTGAACAAAATGGAGGAATGGTGTACGAAAGATTCCTTAAGAGATCAATTGTCTTATTTTTTCGACAATCATATGTTCAACCAGGGGAATGAGCCGGATATCCACGTTCCTTTCCTGTTCAACCGGCTTGGGGCACCAGAGAAAACCCAACAAGTTGTACAGGAACTCCTGACGAAGGAAATCATCCATAAATATGGTGGAAATGCCGAATTCCGGACACCTTACGTGGGTCGCGCTTTTAAAAACAGTCCCGAAGGATATATGCCCGAAATGGACGAAGACGACGGTACCATGGGAGCCTGGTACATATTCAGTTCCATGGGACTTTATCCATTAATCGTTGGTGAACCGGTTTACGAAGTCACCTCCCCCCTATTCGACCGTATCACGCTGAAACTGGAAGATGGAAAGAAATTCAGCATTAAAACACGTAACCGCAACAATGCATCAAACCCGATAAAAGAAGTATTATTGAATGGAAAGCCGTACAATGCATGGCAACTATCACATGAAAAAGTGGCTTCAGGCGGGGTGCTTGAATTTGTTTATTGAAAACCATTTTTTAAAATTAGAAACGAGGCTGGTAAATTAAGTTTTACCAGCCTCGTTTCCGATTAAAATGTGGCATCATGAATTAGAAGACCCTAACTGTAAGACCCGCTCTTCAAATTCTTCGCGCGGCACGTTGGCTTTATTCCTGATTTTTGTCCGGTAATTGTAAATGGTGGAAGATGAGCAACGTAAAAAATGGGAGATTTTCACTCCGTCATCAATTCCTAAGCGCATCAGGGCATAAATGCGTAACTCCGTATTCAGCAACTGCCCAGGTTTTAGCTGAAGGTATTCATCGTCCACCAGCAGTTCGGCAAAATCTTTTTTAAAGTTGGGAAACAGTTGCAGGAAAGTAGCATCAAAGTTATGGTAAAACTCTTTCAGTTCATCTTCAATAAACTGTTTCGATTTGATGATTTTCAGTAAATCCTCCATTTTCCCTGAAGTGGCAGTTTTGTTTAGCAAACGCCTGTAATTATCCATTTTATCAATGTATTCGGAGCATTGATCCATGTATCGGCCGATGTATTCCTCTTTAATCAGGTTGGTTTCAAGCAAAATCTTATTAGCGCTTTTCAACTGGTCGTTGGCCATACTGAGCTCTTTTCGGGCAATAGAAAGTTTGCGCATTTGCTTGTAAACAAAGAAAATAGCAATCAGCAGAAACAACGTCAGAAAACTAATGCTCGCCAGAAAAATAACCAATTGCTTTTGGCGCCCCGTTATTTGGTCCTGATAAGCTTTGTTGATTACCGGCAACACTTCCGAAATGGTATAAGCCCGTTGACGGGCATTGCAAAACAATGCATCATCCAGCGCTCGTTTGATATACTTATACGCCCTGTCGGTATCGCCGTCGCGGTATAAAATCAAAGCCAGGTTGCGCAACGAAATATATTCCTTTGTAGCCGATTGCAAATCGTAAATGGCTGAAACAGTCAGCCAGTATTTCTCCAGTTTCTGATTGTTTTGAGCTAAGTAAGCCGAAGCTATGTAATACGCAAAAATTCCCCGGGTATGAATATCCGTCAGGTTATTATAATAATCCAGCAGAAGTTTCAGAGCTTCATTGTCTTTTTTTATTTCCCGGAGTTTCTCAGACTTTATGAGAACCGACCGGCTATCATTCGGGAGTTCAACCGTTAATGTTGAGTCGGTATAGGCATCAGCCTGTTTGATGAATCTTCTTTTTTCATCTTCCGACAGCAAATAGTTGCCATTCGAAAAATACACCGAGCGGTAAGCCTGAAAGTATGTTGCCTTCAAATCGTTGTATCCCCTGATATCTACCTGTTTCAAAAAATCCATGGCTTCGCGGAACATGCCGTTCAATCCCATGATGTCGGCCTGCTTCATGCGGGCTATAGCCAGATAATACCTGTCGTTCAGCCTTTCGGCATAATGGTACGTATTGTTGGCATAAACCATTGCCGAATCATATTGGTAGAATTTATATTCATCGTACAGTTGTTCGCAAATTTTAAATTTTTGAACATCCGAAGCATTAGTTTTCAGCTGTTGTTTCATTTTGAGAAGCCGCGCCTCCTTCTGGTCGGAATATATCTGGTAGTTATCTATCGTTTTGTCCAATACGTTTAGCAACGAATCGTAATTATGTTGGCCAAAAACAGTTACCGAAACAACTGATAGCAAGCAAAACGTCAATAATGTTCTCATTTTTTAATTCGTATAATCTTTGTCATTGCAGATAGTGTGTCGGTGGAGGATAAATCATTTACCAATAAGCGATTTAGCCGGGACAATTGCCCTCACGTCTTCTCCAAAAACACCCGCAGACAAATCAGGTTAACCAACTGCAAATATAACTAAATGTTATGCGATATGAAACATGCTCACCCGTATTCCTTATCCTAATATAGTTAATCAATCTATGACTGAATTTTGAAAGTTATATTGCTTAATCATTCCAAAAAACATCATACTGAATGCTGAATTTTTATCTCAATGAGTAATTTAAAGCATAATTGGTGACCAATTTTCATGTATAAACAGCACTTTCACTAAATAAGAGACAAATAGTTAGTGAAAATTAGGTATTTTTGGCCTTCTAAAATTAAGAAGTGTGGTTCGTTTTATTACCTCCGTTGAAACATTCATGAACATGAAGGGTCGTCCTACCGGCTATATGCACCGATGCTGTTGAACGTTGAATAGCCAATCCACAAACCTATAAAATAAGAATTAAAAAAGTTTTGTTATACACACTAAATTCAGGTATTAATGAAAAAGTATTTCCTGCTAACTGCTCTGTTTCTGATAACAGTTCTTTCCCACGCCAAAGTTTCTCTTCCGGCCATTTTCTCAGACCACATGGTTTTACAACGTAATTCGCAAGTTGCCGTATGGGGAAAAGCCGATCCGGGAGAACATATAACCGTGAAAGGAAGCTGGGGCAAAGAGAAAGTAAAAACAATAACCGACACGAAAGGCGAATGGAAGGTAAAAATTTCAACGCCCGAAGCCGGTGGTCCCTACACACTGATAGTGGAAGGGAAAAATAAAATTATTTTCAGCAATGTAATGTCGGGTGAAGTGTGGTTGTGCTCCGGCCAGAGTAATATGGAATTCCGTGTAAAAGGTTCTTTTAGTCAACCCAACCAGCATTATCAGGAAACCATTGCCGAAGGTAAAAAAAGAAAATTGAGGTTCTTTACTGTAAACCGGTCAGCAGATTTAATGCCAAAGGACGATTGCAAAGGAACATGGACGGAAGCAAATGTAGAATCGATAGCCGGATTCAGCGCTGTAGCCTATTATTTTGGATCCCTTATTACTGATCTTACCGATGTTCCGGTGGGTTTAATCAACACATCGTACGGTGGGTCGATTATTGAATGTTGGATGAGTCGCGATTTGCTTTCGGAGTTCAAAGGCGTAAAACTCCCTGATTTCGATAGCAAAATAACCAATGCGCCAGGCACACCAACGGTTTTGTACAACGGCATGTTGCGTCCGGTTATTGGATATGGCATCCGCGGAGTTATTTGGTATCAGGGCGAAAGCAACCGAAACGATCCGGAAATGTATGCAAAGCTTTTGCCGGCAATGGTCAGCGAATGGCGTAAGCAATGGGGCGTGGGCGAATTTCCGTTTTATTATGCCCAGATTGCACCTTTTGGTTATTTACTGAGTGGGCGAAAAGGACAAAGTTCTGCTGCCATTCGTGAAACTCAGCTCGAAAGCATGAATACGATTCCGAATTCCGGAATGGCAGTATTAACCGATATTGGGGAAGAAGATTGTATCCATCCGGCCAATAAAAAAGCGGCTGGACAACGGCTGGCTTACTGGGCTTTAGCCCGCGAATATGCAGTTAAAGGCATCGATTACCGAAGCCCGGAATTTAAAAGCATGGAAGTAAAAAACGGGAAAGCGTTGATCTCGTTTAATTATGCTCCCAATGGAATTAGTTCCTTCGGAAAAGAGATTAAGGAATTTGAACTAGCAGGCGCCGATAGCATATTTTATCCGGCCAAGGCAAGCGTTATCAAAAATCTGGCACAAGTGGAATGTTTCTCGCCGCAGGTTCCCGAACCGGTTTATGTCCGTTACGCGTTTAATGACTATACAACCGGAAGTCTTTTCAGCACTTCAGGTTTGCCGGTTTCTTCGTTTCGCAGCGATCGTTTTCCGCTGCCCGTTGTAAAATAATAAGTGGCAGTAATTCATATTTTCCCAATGGTATATGTTGAGTTTATTACTACAAAAGAAATAGACTGCCTCCTTATAAAGCGGAGTTTAAGAAATTGGAAAAGTCTCATTAAGATTGAGAAATAAAATTACAATAACCCTAAATAAAAAATCATGAATATCAAAAAACTGATTACCATCTTTATCCTGATTATGGCATCCGGTGTCGCTGCATACGGTCAGAATAATACCAAAAAGACACTAAAAGAGGCATACGCCGGTAAATTTCTCATTGGAACTGCAAGCGATTTAAGAGGCCTTTCGCCGGCCGAGTTAGCAAACGTCAAACAACAATATGACATTGTGACTCCGGAAAACTGCATGAAACCGCAGCCAATTCATCCCCGGGAAGGAAAGTATAACTTTGAAACACCCGATGCTATGATTGCATGGTGCAAGCAAAATGGGGTAAAGGTTTGGGGACATACCCTGGTGTGGCATCAGCAAACTTCGCCGTGGTTTTTTCAGGCCGAAAATCCGGAAGGTGAATCTGGCACTCTTTCAGGAATGAATCAAAACCAAAACACGAACCCCAATGCTCCACGTCCCAGCAAAGCTGAAGCCTGGCGTAACAGCATAACGGGTAAAATGGCGAGCCGGGAAGTGGCCCTGGAGCGCTTGGAAAAACATATCAAAACCGTGGTGGGACGCTACAAAGGAGCCGTTGTGGGCTGGGATGTGGTTAACGAGTCCATTGCCGATGGTGGTAAAGGTATTACGGAAAACCTGCGGGATTTTAGCTGGTATCAGGTTGTAGGTTCCGATGTGATTGCTCTGGCTTTCAAGTGGGCGCACGAAGCCGATCCCAATGCTCAGCTATACTACAACGACTACAACATTGAGCAGGGTGCGGTTGAGAACAAAGGCAAACATGCCAGTTCCATGTTGCTGCTTAAACGCCTGATTGCGGAAAAAGTACCTGTTACCGGTGTGGGTATTCAGGGACATTGGCATCTGAACACCAACCTCGCCGATGTGGAAAAGGCAATTGAAAACTATGCTTCGTTGGGACTAAGGGTTTCGATTACTGAACTGGACGTGACAGCAATAGGCGATAACAGCGGCGCTCTCGGTGTGAACCAGGGCGATAAAGGTTCAGAGAAGAACTATGAAAAGCAGGCCGAAATGTACAAGAAATTGTTCGAAATCTTTAAACGTCATGCTGATGTCATTGATCGCGTTACTTTCTGGGGAATCAGCGATACCCGCTCGTGGCGCAGGGGGCAAGATGCACTTTTGTTTGATGGAGAACTAAACCCAAAACCAGCATATAAAGCTGTTATCGACGCAAGTTCAAATTGAATAGTTTCTGCATCTATCGACACTTTTCTGAAGAAAGTTTCAGTAGCAGATTACTTACAAACATAATCCTTTTATAACAGAAGCAGACACTAGTTCTCGTGTCTGCTTCTGTTTGTTAATTAACGGGAGTTCAATATAAGCAAGTTTCTGTAATAGCTTATGAATAGTTCGGTACTCTCAACAAATCCCAACAGCTTTATTTGAACAACTGCGGTACAAATTCGCTCAGATAAATGCGCCAGTTTTTCCAGATATGACCGTCTTCTGTTTCGTAATATGTGTATTTGTAGCCTTTTTCGTCGAGCAGTTTGCGGTATTCTTCATTCTCTTTGTACAAAAAATCCGATTTCCCGATAGCTATCCAATAAAGCTTTGGCTTTTTATCGAACTGAATCTTGAGTTTAGCATCCCGGTCGTCATATACGGGCGAATGTATTTTCGCCGAAGGCGTAATTGCAGCAGAGAACAGTCCCACATAGTTGAACATATCCGGATATTGTTTGGAAATGTGCAGCGAGTGAAATCCCCCCATCGACAAACCGGCAATGGCGCGTCCCGCTTTGGTTTTCTGAGTGCGATAATTGCTGTCGATAAATTTTACCACATCCGGAAAACTTGTTTCCATGGTTCCTTCCATGGTTTTGGGCAATTGAAATGTTGGTTTATAGTACCCAAGTGCCGATTCGCCCGGAGCGGCTTCCTGTACCACATTTCCGTTGGTCATAACCACTATCATGGGCGTAGCTTTGCCTTGTGCTATCAGGTTATCGAGTATTTGTGCAGTACGGCCAAGGGCTATCCAGGCTTCTTCGTCGCCACCCATGCCGTGAAGCAGATACAATACCGGATAAGCTTTCTTGCTTGTTTCGTAACCCGAAGGCGTGTATATGGTCACACGACGGGTCATATTTAGCGCCGTGCTTTGATACCACCTACGGCTAACTGTTCCGTGAGGTACTTCCGATACTTTGTATAAACCACCACGACCACCGCCGACCAAAAACACATTGGTAACCGTCGCCACATCCCTTATCATATATACGTTGTTCGGGTCGGTAGTTTTGAATCCGTCTACGATAAACGAATAGCTGTAAAGTTCGGGATTTAGCGCTTCCGGCGTAGTGTATTCCCACACCCCGTTTGCTCCTTTTACCATGTCCACCATCAGAGGGGAACGTTCGTTGCCATTTTTGGGAACAGTCAGAAAATCGCCCGTAACCTGAACCAACTTAGCATTGGGAGCACTTAGCTTAAAACTTACCGTGTTATTGGCATTTACAGTAGGAGAACTGATATCTTGACCGCCCCATAATGCTTGTTGAGCAAAGACGCTTACAGAAAGCATTAAAAATAGTACTGCCATTGTTTGTTTTTTCATATCCTGATATTTTATGGTTATCTTCATTAGATTAAGTTTTTAATGAATCCAAAGATAGGAAATTTATTTAAAAGCGGATATTATCGGAATGCAATTCCTTATAATACAAAGGCGGTTGATTGCAAATCAAACCAAACGTACACCACCTTTTGATCATTGAAAGAACATATCCGGTAGGACGGATAATTGAAAAAATAGGCCCGAAAGCATCGAGAACGAAAAAAACATAGTTGCAACGGCGTAGCAAATCCCCAAAACTTTCCGGCAAGCTTGCTACGCCGTTGCAGCCAAGAATTTCATTTTTTTCCCACTTGCTACGTTGTTGCAACCCCGAATTAATTTCCATTTTGTCCTGCAACAACGTAGCAAGGCCCAAAAACTTTTCAGGCGAACTTGCAACAGCGTAGCAAGCACGAATTTATTTCAGGCGCCTTTGCAACAACGTAGCAAAGGAAAATTATAAGTATGTGCAATATTGCCTATATTAAATACCATGCACTATTTTTACATCCTACAATACCTATCAGGTTTTAAAAATCTGGTAGGTATTACATTATACAAAAAAAGGCTGACAAAACTTAATTTGCCAGCCCTTCTCTTAATTTTCGTCCAATTCTACCTAAGTACAAAATCGGCATCCCCTTTAAAGTCATCGTACAGCGGTTGCAATGGTTTCAGGTCATCGGTTGCTTTTTGTGCAACGGTGATAGCCAGCACCTTAATTTTGCCTTCTTTGGGCAATGTAATAGTTTTGGCACCGGCCGGAATTGCAATTTCGTATTTATACAAATAGCTGTATTGGTAAGCCTCGTTTTTCAATGGATAGTCATTGTGGCAATGCGAAGCAAACCAGGCAATATTAGCGGTTTTAGCAAATGGTTTTTCCATTTCCACCACTGAGTTTTGGTCGCGGCTCAAAATCCGGTTGTAGTATTGACCCACATATCCTGTCCATTTCTGAATGGTAAGGCTTGTTGCCTGTCCATCTACCTCAAAATCAGCTTTTGTATCGTTATTGGCAGCAGCAAGCAAATACAATTTAGTATATTTCCCGGCTGGCAAATCAATAGTTTGCCCATCGCAACTTACAGCATTTTTTAGTTCATCGCCTTTGGCGCCAATTTCAAAGCGGATATCTTCGCTCTGCAGCACGGTTGGAAGCAATTCGGCCGGAATGGTTTGTCCATCGTTCAGGTTTCCATCGCCGCGGTTTGAATCCGAACTGATCACGTCGGCATTGAACGGAAGCGCCACGTAAGCCTGAGCCAGCGTACGCTGTGTGGCTGCAGGTTTCAATTTCACGGCAAAACTACGGAGGGTGTAATGGCTCAGATCGAACTGAAGCTGTCCGTCAACAACCGTAGCTGCTCCTATTTTCTGCTCCTGCCCATTCACTTCAAATGCCTCAGCCACCGCTGCACCAAACGACAGTTTCACCCCTTTCTGGTCTTTACCGGACAATTCGTTGACACGTACCACGTAGTAACCGTCATTTTCCATTTTCTTCAATGCCATCAATCCAACCTGCGGATTATTGATCGAAACCATTGAGAATGACTGACCCATTTCGCCGGCATGTTTAGGCGCTTCGAAAGCTACCAAAGGTTGGTTGAAGAATTTTGCCTGCCAGGGCGATTCGGCTTTTGCCCAGTCGCCACTATGTCCGTATACGGCATATTTTACATCGTGAATTCCCCAGTCCTGGGTGCTTTGATACACAAACCAGCTACCTTGTCCGGTTGCTTTGGGTGTGTAGAGCAAGGTCAGGCGCAGGGTGTTATCAGCCGGTTTATCCGAGCCAAACTTGCAATCTTCGAGGATAGTTACACCGTATTTACCCGATTTATCAGTCAAATCGAACCATTCTTTGGATGGCACCTCAAATTTCTTTTCGTCGTTATTCCCGCGGGCAATGGTACCTACGCCTAAGTTATAGGTAGCTTTTTCGTTGGATACGGCCAACGGGAATGAAGCCTTCAGACACACCTCGCGCGATTGCCAGTCGATTTTGTTCGACACTTCGAGTCGTTTGCCTGCTTCGCCTGCCGACAAGCTGTAGTATTGAACAATTTCAGAGTTTTGTCCTTTACGTTGCACTTTCAATGTTACGCGTACCGGCCCTTGCTCAGCAATGCTGATCACTGCATCCTTGTCCATAAAATCAATAGCCGGCTTTTGACGATCTTTCCAATCCATGTTCCAGGCGGGCCATTCGTGAGGCTCCTCTTTCAGGAATTCCAACCGGGCGGGTTTCGACAGCAATTCTTTCGATGCTTTTTTGTCGAAAATGCTCAGGATATCGCCGTTAGCAGCCACTTTTACTTTGTAATAAGCGTTTTCAAGCGAATTGTTTGTAACGGTTAGCGCTGTTGCCGGTTGAGCAGCAGAAGATTCGCGCACATCGTATACAGCCATTCCTGCCGATGGCAATGTAGCCAGAAACAGGAACTTCACTTTGGTTCCGTTTTTTTCAATTATTTGCGACGGAACTTCTTTTCCATTCTTATCAAAAACGGTTACAGAAGCTGGTAACGTAGCATATTCCAGTTCGGCTGTAACCACATCCTGACGCTGACGGGCAACCGGATTGTAAACGACCAACGAACGTCCCTGAGTCTGTGTATTCAATTTTGCTGAAATGGCACTAACCCCGTTTTTCAAAACTTCTGCAAAACCATTGGCAGCAATAAACTCGTCGTTCCAGGCATATTCGTAAGCTTTCAAGATACTGGTTCCGGGCAGAATGTCGTGGAATTGGCTTCCCAACACCAAATCCCAGGCGTTGTTCAGCTTTTTCAACGGATAAGCAGCACCACCCATCCAATCGGCAAACACAGCGGCCTGCTCAGCCGATTGTGCCAGCAATTCATTTTTGCGGTTCAACCGTTTCATAAAGGCCTGCGAAGTCATAGAACCGGCACTGTGCTCGGTCAACAACAAATCGCCGGAATACACGGGCAATTTTTTCCGAATTTCCGGAGTAATGTCTTTGTACATTTGGTCGGAAGAAGTAAGCACGACTTTGAAATTAGAATCATCGTGGTTCAAACTTCCAACAGCATTTTTAATATCATTTTCGCGTGGAGATCCGCCTCTATCACCTACTCCATAGTATCGGTAGTCGAAGGCATAACCGGTTTTATCCTTGTTGTCATTCAGGCGGTTTATCCATTTCTGATCTTTATCAAGGCGTTTCTCCACCCGGCCATTGTAGTCCGAAGCATTCAGGGCAGCTATAACGCCTTTTCCATCGGGACCATTCCACACGCCCACATTAAACGGAACGCCGGCAGCCGAGTGCCAGGTGAGTTTCTGGGTGGAAAACCCAAGCAATCCGCAATGGTTGAAAACCGTTGGTAAATTGCACAAGAAACCGAAGCAGTCGGGCAACATATAATCCACGCTTTCCTGGCCCAGCTCCTTGCGGAAGAAATCATTGCCGTAAAGAATCTGCCTTACCAGCGATTCGGACGATGAGATATTCACTTCACCTTCATCCACCGAAGATCCTGACACATGCCAACGGCCTTGTTTTACATATTCCTGCACTTTTTTATACAACTCGGGATAATACTCCTTCATCATGTTGTAGCGGCGCGAACCGGTAAAGTTGAACGCATAGTCGGGATATTTCTCGAACAGGCGGAAATTCTCCACCATAGTATTGAGAATATATTCATTAATGGTAGTAGGGTAATCCCAGTTCCATTCGGTATCCAGATGGGCATAACCCACCGTATAAAGCAACCTGTCTTTGGTGATATCGTATTTTTCCTTTTTAGGGGCAGGCTGTGCATGGCTGAGTATCGGCAATGACAGACCCAGCAAGAGAGCTAATAATGGTTTTTTCATATTTTATAAATTATTACTAAACAACATACATATTTTATCCGTACAACACATAAATTAGGTTGTACTATTTGGATCACACCTACCAGGTTTTGGAAACCTGGTAGGTGTTACCTTATATAATATAATCTCAATTAAAAACTATTTCACCGTAACTGTTTTCTTCAAACGAATATCTCTGGAAGAACTTCCAACCAGCAGTTCGAAATCGCCTTTATCGAAGCCAAAGCTGTTCTTTTCGGTTTTGAAATATGAAAAAGCCGATTCGTCCATATTAATAGTTACACGTTTGGTTTCTCCTTTTTTCAGGAATACTTTGCTGAAACCTTTCAGTTCTTTCAATGGCCGTGCAACCGGACACGCAAGATCGCTTACATAAAGCTGAGCCACTTCGGCCCCATCGTACTTACCGGTGTTGGTAACATCAAAGCTTATGGTGGTTTTTATTTTTCCATCATTCTGTTTCAGCTCTGTTTTTATGTTAGCATAAGCAAACGTAGTATATGACATACCGAAACCAAATGGAAACAACGGTTCTACTTTTTTAGTATCGTAATAACGATAGCCCACCATAAGCCCTTCAGTATATTGAACCCGCTTGTCGCCATCCGGATCGTAATAGCTGTTAAATGTAGGATTATCGGCCCACTTCTTTTCACAACTTATCGGAAGTTTACCGCTTGGATTAGTCAACCCCAGCAGGATTTCTGCCAATGCCTGTCCGCCTTCCTGGCCCGGATAGAAAGCATGAATCAGCCCTTTTACCTTGGGCAACCATTTTTCCATATATACATTTCCACCCGCATTCAAAATAACCACCGTATTAGGATTTGCCCTTGCAACAATCTGAATTAAGCTATCCTGAACGTCCGGTAACTCGAACGGACGGTCGGCACCTTCAGCCTCCGTTTGGCGGTTAAAACCGACACAAACAACAGCAACATCCGAACCGGCAGCCAGTTTAATAGCATCGTCGAAGTTTTCATCCTTCGGTTCGTACCAAGCGAAGCTAACCGAGGCATCGCCACTTGCTTCGTAATACTCCAGCCGGATCGGATATTCTTTTCCGGCCTCCAATTGGATCATGCCGCTTTTGGCTATCGGCCCGTGATCGCCCCAAAGATCCACCACCAATTTATCGTCCAACCACAGACGGTATCCATCATCTGCCTTAACAGTAAATTTATATGTAGTAGATTTTTCCGGACGAATAACGCCTGTCCATCGAACAGAGAAATTATCCTGACCTATGCCCGGAACACCTGGTGTTTGTACCCACTCATTGTCGACAATCTTTTCAATCCGGGTTGCTTTGGGTGTTCCGGAAAGAGTTTTATTATCGAAGTATTCAGCCTGCAGCCCAACAGTTGCAGAACCGGATTTATCATAAAAAACAGATTTTGCAGCCAGATAATTCAGACTGGGAATACCCATTTTATAATTCACTTCAATACCATTGGCCAATTGTTTCAAACCCTCCAAACAACTTATCGAATGAAACGGAGTTGTACGCGAACTTCCGCCTCCGGTATTATATGTGTCGGCATTAGGTCCAATCAGGGCAATTTTTTTTATTTTCGAAGTTGTTAGAGGAAGAATATTGTCCTGATTCTTCAAAAGAACAGCCCCGGATTTGGCCAGTTCCAGTGCTACTTTACTACTCTGAGGATCATCATTCGGGATAGATTCAATCGTCTGTGGACGGTCGAAAAAGCCATAGCTAAAGCAAAGCCGGAGGATTCGTGCTACTTTTTCGTCCAGGTCTTTCTCTTTTAACAGGTCTTTCTCTTTTAATTCGCCACGCTGAATGGCCGGCAGCAGCACTTGGGGTGTCATTTGCTCGTTTCCGGGCATTTCAAGATCGGTACCACCCTTAAAACCAGCAATTCCGTCATGCACACTTCCCCAGTCTGACATCAAAACACCTTTGAAGCCCCATTGTCCCTTCAGTATTTCATTATTCAGGTGGTTATTGTGTGAAGCATGTGTTCCGTTCAACAGGTTATAACTATTCATAACAGCTCCCACATGTGCTTTGGTAACAGCTGCTTTGAATGCCGGAAGGTAAATTTCCTGCAAAGTTCGTTCATCGATATCCGAACTTACATTACTTCTGTCGTATTCCTGGTTGTTTGCTGCAAAGTGCTTCACAGTAGCCACAACTTGCTGGCTTTGTACACCGGTGATAATGCTAGTCACAAGGCTACCGGACAAAAACGGATCTTCGCCCATATATTCGAAATTGCGCCCACACATAGGAGCCCGGTAGATATTTACCCCTGGGCCAAGCAGGAAATTCACCCCACGCGAACGGCAATCGCGCCCAAGCGATATACCAAGGCGGTGAACCAGCGTTGTATCCCAGGTGGCTGCCGACAAAATACTGGCCGGATATGCTGTGCTCTTGCCATGTGTATTGGCACCGGTAGGGCCATCGGTCATTTTAAACGATGGTACACCAAGCCTCTCAATCGGTTTAGTGTACATCCAGTTAATGCCACTTATATAATTGACTTTTTCTTCTAATGTCATCTCTTTCAGAAGGCTGGAAACCCGTTCTTCAACTGATTTCTTAGGGTCTTTATAAGCCTGTCCTTTTACAGTGAGTGACAATACTGCCAATAGCAGAAATGATATTTTTTTCATTACAAGATAGATATTCGATTTTTTTGTTTCTTACTTTATCTCAATACACTTACTTTCTGTCTGATTATAGTTTTACTACCATCATTTACCCGAACGATATATAACCCTGCATTCAGATTCGTGTTGGTCATAGTTGCCATTCCATTTACAGTGGTGAGTATTTGTTTTTCCACAAGTATTCCTGAAAGGGTAAACACTTCTACCTCAATCCTTGCCTGATCCGGACAGATAAATTTAAATTCCTGGGGAGTAGCAATCACTCGGGCATGGGAGTTATTGTCGGCAAGCTCATCTACTGCGGTAGGTACCACCACTGTTCCGGTAACAACACCGGTGACAAGCCTTTTACTGAGATTCGGACCACTCCATTTAAAAGAAAGCGACTCGGTTACCTGGCCTTCGAAGAAATCAAGCGTGAACGCGTGGTAACCTGCTTTAAGCTTGATTTTCCCGGATTTCTCCGGTTCGCATTGGTTTGCTACAATTTGAATACCATCTAACAGGAAACGGCTGCCATCATCCGAAGTCAAATAAAAAGTATATTCTCCAGAGGTAGGTGCATTAATAAATCCGGTATAACGAATTCCGAAATTATCATTCACACGGCCCGGCACAGCCAGACTTATCCCTGATAACGTACCTGTTTTTACCGGCGTTAACTTGCTGAAATCAGGAACCGAACTCCATGTTCCCTCATAATAACTGTAACTTACTCCCGATGAAATAGCTTTTAACTCCACTGCATTGTGAATAAAGGAGAAATCAATGGTATGCGGAGTGGTAATATCGGCAAACGTAAATGTCGAAAGAGGTCCCTGCGATACACCATCAACGCTACAGTCATCAACCGAGAATCCCTTAGTCGGTGTGGCAGTAAATGTTCCTGAAGATTTTTGGTTATAATACCGCAACCCGAACGGAGTGACAGTACCTCCTAATGAACGCGATGACTTGATAGCCACATCAGATGCATAGGAACTTCCGTAAGTTACCTGTACCGTATCAGCCGGTAATTTTATATTTCGCAGCTGAAAACCCGAGTAGGCAGTATTCCACCAGGCCGTGCGCGTGTAAGGCAAAGAGGAAATACCACCCAGCCTGAAATAATCATTTACATCCCCTAAATTAGTTCCATTCTCAAGATGATAACTATTATCCGCCTGTACCACCGACACTTTATAGTGGTTCAATTCGGAATGCTGTTGGTTTGCGTTATTAGGAATCACACTGTCGATGTGCCACACCAAAATTCCTTCACCCGGCATATCTACATTGCGGTATGGCTTTTTACGGGCTTCCAGAATGTACATTTCACCCGGCTTATCCGGATTACGATATACATACGTATTCCCACTATTGGCTACAATCTTCAAAACAGTGTCATTCGGAAATTCATTCATCGGAATCATATCATTCCAACCGGCTAAATAACGAAAATATGGATTGGGCGGCATTGGATTACCGCTGGGAGCGCCGGTATTGTCGGAATTTCCGGCAGCCATAAGATCGAACTTGCCACAACCGCTTGAACCTCCATTACTACCATCAATATCATAAGTATCAGGCCAGCCGAATAACATGTGTCCCTGTTCGTGACAGATACCACCCAAATGCATCTCGCTGGTGCCCAGTTCGGAAATTTGATAAGAGGCTGTATTTACACCATCAAAAGTACGCCCGTGGTAACTGGAATGCCCCCAAAGACCTTTTGCACCCGAATTTCCTACAAACTGAAAACTCAGGCCTTTGATATTTTTATTTGCATCTACCGTAAGCTTAGAAAAATCAAACCCTTGCTTATCGAGCCAGTTTAATGCAGAATCCAAGAGTTCGTGGGTATGCCCGCTTCCTCCGTCAGTATCGTAATAAGCAAACGGTTTAGGAGCTTTGTAATAGGCTGGTGAAATCGTAGTGTGAACATTAATGCGGTTTTGAGAAACAGCTGCCCAATAATCATGGATTGATCCGTTGTCGTGGTATTTTTTGAAGCCAACCTGATTAAAAAAACTATCAACTTCGTTGCGTGAGAAGTAAGCAGTACGGTCGGCAAATTCGATCAGAACCACCAACGCTTCAATTTTACCGGTAGTGGCCGAAACTGCTTTTTGAGGTTTATCTGTCTGAATATCCGTTGGGCGGGCACATATTCCTAAACCCGACAATAAGGCAACAAGCAGAACAGAATAGCGTAATTGTTTTTTCATGTAATAATAATCTATGATTTAAGGTCTTTTAAAACCAACAAAACAGGTCATCATCTTAACTAATGACACCCTGTTTTGAAGGCTTCAAATATAATCTTATGATTGGTGAACAAACTCCCGTGGGAAGTGTGAGACAGCTTACTATTTTACAAAAGTCCGGCTTCTTTTTAAACCATCTTTTGATAAAACAGTTACAAAATAAACTCCTCTTGACAACGCGGAAGCATCAAAGGTTTTGACGCCCGTAAAATGTTCATTACTTTGCAGAACCATTCTCCCGTTTACATCAAAAACTGTAACCCGGTTGGTTTCTATGTCTCCTGAATTAATAACAAATCTGTCTTTTACCGGATTGGGATAAAATTCCAGTTCTTCGTTCACAGTGGCCCCCGGTGTAACTTCAGTAGGAAGTTCATCCGGTAAATACAATTGCGAATTAGGCACCACCTGACGTACCTGTTGGGCACTCTCCCACTCCAGTTTTATGTTGGCATTGCCATTAAGGTCATAATATTCTACTTTGATATCATATTTCTGTCCGGCAACCAGATTAATAGTATCCGAATAAGTTATTCCTGTTTCGTTGGTCCATTTGTCCACAAGAAGTTTATTGTTGATCCATACTCTGCGGCCATTATCAGAAGTAATATAAAATTTGTAGTTTTCACTGTAGAGTGGTTGTATTTTACCGGTCCAGCGTGCTAAAAACAGGTTTGGATTTATGGATGCCGCAGGCGAAAATTCAACCCAATCAAAATCGATATTATCATCTATCCGCTGCATAACCGGCGTATTGGTAAACGCAGAACCATTATAATAACTACCTAACAAGCCGTGAGATTCTGTGGAAGTGGCAGATTCAACAAATTTGAAGTTATTCAGGTTACATATGTAGCCGGTACCCTTGTAAACCAGAAATAGGTTTTGTAAGCCTTTAACCTGTGTAACAGGACATGTTATTGTTTGATAAGTAGTCCAACCACCTGTATTGGGAATGGTTGCTGTGCCAATCAGTGTACCGGTGGTACTACCAAGGCGAATCTCTATGGTGTTTCCGGCTGCTACACTGGACAATCTGATTTCAGCCGAACCAGCTCCTTTAAATCCAAAGTCCACATTATAATAAGCTGAATAATATCCATTTTGAACTCCTCCCAGATTGGATGTTCCATCCGGACAAGGTTCAACACTAATACCTTTGAAGTAATTGAAACTTTCTGCTTCTATTGTATTATACGCACTTCTGGTCAAAGTGGTCGAATACGGACAGTTCATCAACAATGAAACTGCTGTTGAGGCAGCAAAAGCAGGAATTCGTTTAATGGCTGTATCAGCCGGCAACGTCATGGTTTCGTTTGTTTTAGTTCCCCAGGTTGTGAAAATCAGGTTTTCAGAATTCCGGTTGTTATAAGCCACCTTAGCATTGAGTTGCAACCATGGAATAAAATCCGGACGGTTACAATCAACCACATAACGGCGGGCATAACGCATCAGAATTCCTTTAAAGCCATTCAGGTCAGGCCCTGTTTCGCCATTAATTACATTGGAACCAAACATGGTCACTTTTGCATATTGTGCTATCCGTTGAGCCTCATAAAGGTAACTCACTTTTTTTGTGTAATTATAAAGCATTACAGCTGCTCCCAGATAAGTGCCCTGATTGTAGGTAGAACTCCAACTACCAACTGTTCCATTGTTGTAGTTATCATTCACTTTACCGGTAGCCGGGTAAAACAACTTATCTTTTGACCAGTTGTAAATAGAAATCGCCTTGTCGTAATAGGCTGTATTACCGGTGGCCTGAGCCAAATAACAACAGGCAACCATCGCCGGTCCGTTGATACATGAATTTGTTCCGGCTGTACCTTGCTTCCATGTCAACCAGTAACCATCCGCATCGGTATGAACTGCCCGGGCCCACATTTTATCAAACTGCTCTCTGGCCTTAGTCAGATAGGCCGTGTTTCCGGTAAGCAAATGCGCCCGCGTACAAGCAATTACCATCCAGGTTATATCATCATTGTACTCATTCCACATCCAATCCGAACCTTCTTTATTAAGAAATAAATTATACATGGCTCCAAACAAAGCAGAGTATTTAGTATTACCGGTAACTTCGTAGGCATCATCCACAATTTCCATCATTTCGGCCTCACCCCAGAAACCTTCGCGGGCAATGACCTCATTGCCTTTCCGGTTTTTATCGTAGTATTTGGCACGCCACGCTGCGAATATTTTATCGGCTGTAGCAGGCGAAGGTGCTGCCTCCTGAGGAGCTTGCAAATGGAATGACCACGATTGGGCATCAGAACCATTGGACTGGTAAACATTCACATTTGTACCATCAGCGGATGCGCCGCCAGCTAAATTGAGAACATAAGCGTTATTAGTAGCACTTTGCACTGTAAAATATCCATTGCCCTGACTCACAATTTTCCATCTCATGGTATTGTTGTATGAATTACCATACTGATCTACGTTAGTTCCATTAACAGGCGTGGCAGATGGTATATGCAGGTATTTTTCACTGGCTACGTTTGTTATGGTGTACAAGTCGTCACCCAATGAAGTTACCACCCAGCGCTGTTCATCACTTTGGGTGTCGGTCCAGGTCTGAACATTGGCGCTATTAGCCAACGATGCATTTGCAACCTGCAAGGCTTTTTTTGAAGTTTTGGAAAGAATTTTATAAACACTTCCGGAAGTAATTGTAGTAGCTTGCATCAAGGCATTATGAACAATTTGCGCCAACACACCCGAACCCAAATCATTCGGATGAAGACCATCCGGAAATAAAAGGTTGTAGCCAGCCAATTGGCTATTAAAATCAATAATTGAAGTTCCCTGAGCAACACTAACGGCTTTAATCATAGGTATCATCTCGTTAGTTATGATACTATTCTGACTGGCACTTCCAAAGTATGGTGCGGGATAACAAACATAAATAGTTGGATTTTTACCATTGGCCCTGAACTCATTGATCATGGCTGTGTAATCGGTCTGGAATTCGGCTTTATACACCCAGTTTGCTGATTTGGTGTCATTCACTCCCAGAGAAATGATAACAATTTGAGGATCGAAATTCTTCGCGTCAGTAAATTTCGTGGTGTTCCAGTAAGGGCTATCACCTTTTTTAAGCATAGTTGTACCGCTTACCCCGCAATTTAAAACAGAATACCCACTTCCCAACATAGCTCCAAGTTGAGCAGGCCAGGATTTCGTTGTAGCATTGGTGGTACCATAGCCTGCAGTAATACTGTTACCGACACAAGCTACGCGAATTTGAGCTGATAACCCTACGAAAAACATACTTAACACGAGTATGGCTATCAGTTTGTTCATTTTTTTCATTTAGTCTGAATTCGTTAGTGATGTTATTAGATTAGTTTTTTAATATTTCATATCAAAGTAGATATTTTTGTTCCGAAAAGAAATAATTAGCCCACTTACTCAAAATAACAGTTCAAAGTAAAGAAATAAAAAGGGGCTTGCAATAATAAATTTCTGAAATTGACGATTGGTATACACAAAAGACAAACCATGACCCTCGGGCACACCAAAAATAGCTTGCTTATTTTTTCATTTCCCAAATGGGAGTAAAGAAACAAACCAACTTCTATTCTGCAAAAGAAAGCAATAATCGGGCATTTTAAGACTAAAAAATATCCAATTTATACTACAATATGACCATTAGGCTCAATTTCACAGCTAAGCGTCTCAAAAACACATACTATATCGAACCATATTGACTAAAACAAACTCCACTTTCCTGAACAAAAAAAAGACCACTTGCACAATAAATATGTAGTTGGTCTTTGGTTATATCTGAACTGTTTTTACCTTTGAATGGTATTGGCCATGCTCATCACATTGGCCGGCGAACGTTTAAAGAAAAGCTCGTTGGCCATAAATTCCATATAAGGCTGTGAGTGTTTCCAGAATGCATAATATCCTTCACACAGGTAATTCAGGCCGGGCTCTCCCGTTTTAGTTGATATAATCCTATTCTTCGGACATTCGCCGTTGCAAAGTTTTTTAAATTCGCACTGGCGGCATTGAGTTGGTAACGTATCGCGTTTATCAGCTCCGAAGCGCAATTGTTTCGGTGAAAAAACCATTTCGTAGATCGTATGGGTTTTAATATTCCCGATTTTATATTCCGGAAACACAAAGTGGTCGCAGGCGTACACATCGCCATTGAACTCCATTACTGTTGCATGTCCGCAGGTTTCGCCAAAAATGCAGGTCCCGGGCATTTCTCCCACCGTTCCGGCCAAAGCTGCATCAAACAATTGTACAAAATACTGCCCTACATCTTTCCGTACCCATTCATCAAATATGTTGATATAAAACTCGCCAAATTTCTTTGCATCCACAGTCCAGGGTGCCAATGCAGCATCATCACTTCCTTCGGGGGGCAAAAGGCTCAGGCCGTCGGTACGTGTTTTGGAAATTTGCTCCACAATGGGCGTAAACTGCATATAGCGGCTTCCAATTTCCTTGAAAAAATTATAAATCTCAAGCGGATAATCCACATTGTAGTTGTTGATAACCGACAAGGTATTGAACTCTACCCCGTGCTTCTGCAACAATTCAATTCCTTTCATCACCTGCAGAAAGGTTTCTTTTCCGCCCTTATTCTTACGGTAAACATCGTGGCAATGCTCCGGTCCATCAATCGAAATTCCAATGAGAAAATCATTGTCCTTGAAAAAGCGGCACCATTCATCGTTGAGCAAAGTACCATTGGTTTGCAACGAATTGCTTATGCTTCTTCCCCGGCCATATTTCTTCTGAAGTGCCAGCGCCTTACGGTAAAATGAAATATCGCGCAACAGCGTTTCGCCACCGTGCCATGTAAACAGAACCTCCGGTACAGGTTGTGCCTGAATATAACTTTCGATATATTTCTCGAGCGTCTCGTCGCTCATCTGAAGCTTATTCCGGTTTTCGTAGAGTTTTGCCTTTTCCAGGTAATAACAATACGAGCAATTGAGGTTACAACTCGAACCGTTAGGCTTTGCCATTACATACGTTGGCATCGCCAACGGATTGAATGCTATCGTTTTTTTCATAAATAATCTTTACAGTTTCAATGATGCCACACTGGCAGCACCATCAAGTGGTTTTCTCAAAATGAAGATTGAGCCTGCAAAGATATGAATTGCTGTAATGTCTGCAATAGCCTGTTGGTCGATTTAGTGAAACTAAGATTATTCAGATTGAAACGCATGGATTCGGCAGCTTTATCAGAATGGCATCCAAAATCAACCTAAAGAGTGGTAAAGTCAAAGAAAGTACCTGGTAAAATCGAACAATTTCATCGAACTAAGTACATATTAACTATTTGTATGTTGTACTTTTCACAACTGGAATATATTACTGAAGCAAAAGTATATATTTTTTAACGCACCAATGTCTATTACACCTATTGACAACACCTATTACTGGCATTGACTAAACATATTGCACCTATTGACAACACCTATTACTGGTAATGACTAAACATATTGCACCTGTTGACTAAACCTATTACTGGTATTGACTAAACATATTGCACCTGTTGACAACACCTATTACTGGTATTGATTAAACATATTACACCTGTTGACTAAACATATTACTGGCATTGACTAAACATATTACACCTGTTAACAAAACCTATTACTGGTATTGACTAAACATATTACACCTGTTGACAACACCTGTTACTGGCATTGACTAAACATATTACACCTGTTGACTAAACCTATTACTGGCATTGACTAAACATATTACACCTGTTGACAA
>CAYSTC010000005.1:113898-220539 GCA_964433885.1 uncultured Paludibacter sp.
GGCATTGACTAAACATATTACACCTGTTGACAAAAGGTATTACAGCTGTTGACAAGACATAATGGAGATGTTATTGTGCCTTTGTGTCATGATACCAAGCAACAATTTATCTTCATTCCTAAGTTTATGGGTAGCTGGCTTTGTTCGCATGCAGCAAAAAAGCCAGCAGATTGAAGGTTGCTATTTCCTTATTTCCCTGAAGTGTGGTAAGGTCTATTTGAAAATCAGCCTGGTGATTCCCACATCAATTCCCTGCCCACCAGCCGTTTGATGACAATGCACGGCTATGGTATTCTTTCCATTTGGAACCAATGCTTTTTTACCGGCGTCATTAACAGGAACTAACGAGTAGGTTGAAAAGCCTTTCATGGAAGCTGCCGGTACTCCATTGATGTAGATTTCACAATCTTCGTCGTAGTACAGGTTAAATGCCAGATTATTCAAATCAACGCCATTTAAAGCCCCCAAAGTGAATTGCTTACGCAACCAGATATCGGAGGAAGTCCAGGAAGTACCAACCTTGATACCCGGAGTGCCTTCAGAAGCAAAGGGAGCGATTCCCAGGCTCCATTTGGAATCGTCAAAACCGGTTTGGTACCATGTTGAATCCGGAGCATTGGTTGAGTATTTCCACGATTGGCTTTGATTTTGAGAGTTAGACAATGCATCTTCCAGCATAAGTTCTTTATTGATAGCATTTAAATTGATAGTCCGGAGGCGGTTTATATCAGTTTTAAAGGCAGCCCGGTCATAGGTCAGAATACCATTAAGTTCGTTTTCCACATCAGTAATTTGAGTATAAACAGCACCACACAAACCACTATTCGTTTTCAAATTACAAAGTGCTGTTGCATAGCTTTCGTAACGATTTACAAATTCACTTTCCGTTGTCACCTCTACAACATAGTTTTTACCCCAAAGATGATCCTTTAGCGGGTATTTGGTAGCGCCGTATTCACCACTAACAATTGCCTGGCCTGGCTTTCCCGGATTTGAACGCGGCCCAGGATAAGTATGGCTGTCGGCAATATCGCCTGAGCCGTACCAATCGTATCCACTGGCCTCGTTTACCAGACGTGTGGGATCAAGATCCTTTACCATTTTGGATAATACAGGTGTTGGTATAGTTTTATTAATTACATCCTGACCACACTTTTCATTGTAAACAACCCACATAATGATACTTGGAATGTTCCAGTGTGTTTCCACCATTTTGGTTAGCTCGGTTGAATATTGGTTGGCATCTGCATCAACACCACCATAAGACTGAGCAGTGGGCATGTCCTGCCATACCATCAATCCTAACTTGTCGGCCCAGTAATACCAACGATAAGGTTCTACTTTGACATGTTTACGGATCATATTAAAGCCTAATGCTTTTTGTTGGTCCAAATCATATTTAAGAGCCTCGTCGGTTGGTGCAGTATAAAGGCCATCGGGCCAAAAACCCTGATCCAAAGCGCCTAACTGAAACACAAATTTATTGTTAAGCATTATTCTCTGAAAGCCATCAATCTTTTCGATTGAAACCTTTCGCATTCCAAAATAACTGCTAACCTGATCGAGAGTCTTTTTATTTTGAACTAAAGAAATGGAAAGATCGTAGAGAAATGGATCGTTGGGCGACCAAAGCCTGGCATTGGGAACGGGAATGACGATCACCGTGTTGGGATTACCAACTGCTGATTGCACTACTTTACCAGAGCTTTTTACTTTAACAGCAATGGAAGTCCCTTTTGCGAGCCCCGTTGTGTTCACTGTCAGTTTTAGAGTAGAATTATCTACATCAGGAGTAATTTTAATATCGTTGATACCGGTTTTGGGAACGGGTTCTAACCAAACTGTTTGCCAAATACCTGTTGAGGGCGTGTACATAATCTCAATGCCTTGTGTAGCCTGTTTTCCGCGGGGTTGTCCTCCATTTTCGGACGGATCAAACACCCGGACGATAAGTTCCTGAGGTCCCTTGCCTGAAAGATAAGAGGTGATATCATAGCTGAACGGGTCGTATCCGCCACGATGCACACCGACACTTTTGCCGTTTACAAAAACTTCCGATTCCCAGTCTATAGCTCCAAAGTTGAGCATAATGCGCTGACCTTTCCAATCAGCTGGAACAGTAAATATACGGCGATACCATACCCGTTCATAATGTTTCATTACTCCCGACAATGCAGATTCAACCGGATAGGGAACTAAAATACTTTCCGATAAATCTTTGCCGATTGGAGCTATATCACCGGAGATGGCAGGCTGAAACTGCCAAACGCCATTCAGGTTCAACCAGTTTTTACGTTCCAACTGCGGTCTCGGATATTCCGGAAGTGGATTTTTAGGATCAACATTCGATGCCCATTGCGTCATTAGCGGGGCTTGTTTCATAGTCCAGTTTTGACTGTAAGATAAAAGAGTTGTAAATAGTAATGCAATTAATGCCAATGTTTTCATTGTTCTTATAGTTATGTTGTTGATGAGTAAACAGTATTTCTAACACTTCTTGGGGTCGTAACACTCTGACAAACTCTTAATAGACTGATTACTTAATAATGATTTTGTTGTGATGATAGTATTTATTTCGGTCAATTATATTTATCAAATAAATACCGGGCGAAAGATTGATGGCCGAGATATTGATTGTAGCATCTTTGCCGCTTTCAATTTTTTGTGTATAAAGCATTTTACCTGTCAGCGAACATAACTCAATACGCTCTATTCCAAGACTACTGCCTCCTACCTCAACGGTTAACAACCCATTTGAACTTACAGGTATTGGAGTTACCTTTAAGCCCATATCAAAGAGGTTATCTTCAATGTTTGTTATATTCTTTGTTGTAAAGCTCCAAACAGTTCCCTTAACTATTGTTTTGTCGTTAACCTCATCAATTCTCCAGTAGTAGGGTGTATTCGGATTTAGCCCTTTTACTGCATAAGAATGTAAAGTTTGCGTGTTGAGTAAATTAGAATCTGTAAGGTTCGGTGTTATTCCCAAATATACTTTATGATAAGTTGCAAAATTTCCTGCCTCCCACTTTAATGTCAAATCCTGGTTAATATTTGTAGCTCCATGTGCCGGATAAGGAGAATATGCAGCTGTTGTATCCGCTGAAAATACTGTCTTGATAATTCCTACATCAATACCTTGACCTCCGTCAGTTTGATGACAATGCACTGCAATGGTATTTATTGAATCTGGAACAATGGCGTCTTTGCCTTGCTGCTTTATAGGCATCATCGTGTAGCCTCCATAGCCAGTAACAGAACCTGCCAGTGTCCCATTAATATATATTTCGCAATTTTCATCATGGTAAAGATTGAATATTAAACTCTTGACATCTTCGGCACTCAATACCCCTGGGTTAAACTGTTTACGTATCCAGATATCTGCGGTTGTCCATGATGTTCCTACTTTTATTCCCGGAGTTCCACTTGAGGCAAAAGGAGCCCTTCCGTTTTTCCATGACAAATCATTAAAGCCTTTTTCATACCAATTATTAGGAGGAGTATTTGTGGTATATTTCCAACTTTGATTCGTATTTTGAGAAGTTGCCAGTATATCTTTAAAAGAAAGTTGCCTGTAAATCACATTTTCATTCAACTCCTTTAATTTTTTCTGATCTATTTTATAGATATCCCGGTCATAGGTCATTAACCCATTGTATTCTCCTTCAACATCGGTAATTTGAGTAAAAACAGCACCACTAAGCGCATCATTCGCTTTTAATCTACATAATGTAAGAGCATAACTTTCGTATATGTTTGAAAAAGATTCTTGGTCCAATACCTCAACAACTCCATTTCCCCATGAATGTCCTTCAATCTTATATTTTTTTCCTCCCGATTCGCCACATACAATTGCCTGAGAGGCTGTTCCTGCAGTTGCTGCAGGCATTGGATACGTATGGTTATCGGCCACATGGCCAACACCGTACCAGTCGTACCCACTGGCCTGATTCACAATGCGTGTTTTGTCAAGCTGCTTCACGGAATTAACCAAAGTTGCAGTAGAGTAAGTTTTATTAATAACATCCTGTCCACATTTCTCATTATAGATTGTCCACATTACAATGCTTGGGCTATTCCAATGTGTTTCAACCATCTTTCGCAGCTCTGTCAAATATATAGATGCATCAGCTTCTACCCCACCATATGATTGAGCTGTAGGCATATCCTGCCATACCAGAAAACCTAATTTATCGGCCCAATAATACCAGCGCTGGGGTTCAACTTTAACGTGTTTTCTAATTGTATTGAATCCAAGGGCTTTTTGTTGTTCTAAATCAAATTTAAGCGCTTCATCTGTTGGAGCTGTATAATTACCGTCAGGCCAGTAGCCCTGATCCAATGCTCCAAACTGAAAAACAAAATTATTATTCAGCAATAATTTAGGTTTATTATCAACTAAATCAACAGAAATTTTCCTCATCCCGAAATAACTATAAACCGAATCTATGGTTTCTGCCCCCGCTTTTATCTTAACAAACAAATCATAAAGAAACGGATTTTGCGGAGTCCAAAGTTTAGCATTAGGAATTTGAATGGACATTTCAGTATTTGGATTCCCCGTTACTGATTGTATTATAGTATCATTACATTTTACAGTTGCCTCTATATAAAGGTCATTAGAACTTTTATTTGTATTAGCAGTCAATTTTAAAACCGAAGCATCAATATCAGGAATAATTTTAATCTTACTAATGTTGGTTTGTGGTAAAGGCTCTAACCAAACAGTTTGCCATATTCCGGTACAAGGAGTATACATAATTTCGATACCTGCTGTAGCCTGCTTACCACGCGGTTGTCCGCCATTCTCACTTGGGTCAAAGACCCGGACTATTAACTCTTGGGTATCAGATTGTGTGAGAAAAGCTGTGATATCGTAACTAAACGGATCATAGCCACCCCTGTGCATTCCTACCCTTTTCCCATTTACAAATATTTCTGATTCCCAGTCTACAGCATCAAAATTGAGAATTATTCTTTGGTCTTTCCATTCTGTCGGTATAGAAAAAGTCCGGCGATACCAAATTCTATCATAGTGATTCATAACTCCGGAAATTGCAGACTCAACCGGAAACGGCACCAAAATACTACCTGACAATTCTTTACCTGTTGGAACAGCATCACCACTTACCCCTGGTTTAAACTGCCAAATTCCATTTAAATTCATCCATTTATCTCTAACCATTTGCGGCCTCGGATATTCCGGAAGTGGATTTTTAGGATCAACCTGCGATGCCCATCGCGTCATTAGCGGGGCTTGTTTCATAGTCCAGTTTTGAGCAAAAATCAATGATGTAAATGTAAACAGAAGAACCGTAAAAAATAATTTAATGTATGTTTTCATCGCTCGTTATTTAAACAGGGTTTACACTTTTAATATTTTGATTTAAAATTAGCAAAGCAGTTGGTAAATAATAAGATTTGTAAACTAGCAATTCCTTCAACTACCTCTTTTACTTGTTGATTTTCATAATTTTCGTACTATATTGACCCGCTTTTACAACATACACGCCCGGCGCATAAGTACTCATATCAACTTCAACATCATTACCATTTGATTTAAACTGACTCATTAATATGCCTTGCAGAGAGGTAATTTGAATCTTTTCGCCAACCAGCGTAGTTGTGATTGTCACCTTATTATGAACAAGAGTAGGATATACTTGTAAATCATTTGCCATAATACTGCCAGTTGCTGTTACATACGGGCCTCCCAGATATTGATTGTCAAGGTATGCTAATCTGGCCTTGATCCAGGTTGATAAAAAGTTTATTTCATCATCCAAATTGCCAATGCCCCACTTGGCCATTTCGCGGGTATCGGCACCACTTATTTTAAATTTAGCCCGATAATTATTAAATCGTTCCATGATCTTATTGTATGCAAAATAAGTTCCTCTTAATTCGCGGTACCTGTTTTTCAATTTAGTGCTATAGCCGTCAACGTCTAGGTTTCGCATACGGATAGACAGGTTATTTTCCAACCATTCGTTATGGTTAATAAAAACACTAAAAGATTGGTTCGCATAGGTGAGATTTGATGATCCATCCCAACGTCGTCCCCAGGTACCATCCAAATCCCAGGGCGTAACGGTCATTTTAGGTGATACTGTTTGATCGTAAACTGACAGGTAACAGTTTTTACCGTGATTATCTGTTGCCAGCATCAACTCAATAAAAAGATAATAATCTAAAAACACTGGTAAGTCATAATATGTGCCCACCTCAGAGTCAAAAGTAATGTTCGGTGTGGAATTGGATGAAATTGTGACTGCATTAACCAACGGTGACCAGTTAATTGGCTCACCATCTCCAAAATCCGGATATTTCACCTCAAATCCGCTCCATGTTTCCGATGAATTATTATACGCTGGAATCGGAGTTAAAATCCCGTTTCTACTTTCGAAATTTTGGTTTCCCAATAAAGTGCCAACGCTCCAATCGCTGCCTTTATACATTCCACCACGCTGAGTAACTACATTTGTAATTGGATCTGTTTTGAGCTTTTTTACATTAAGTTGTTTGCGATCAATTTTTTCGGTCATACAATACAGGCCATTGTATGAATCGTTCAGGAATACTTCTACAAATGATCCGCGTGTACCGTTTACCAAATTAGGTTCGTTTACTTTAAAATATGGAGGAGTAGAAAAGTCATTCCACAGATCGGTGGAAACACGATTCCTCATTCTGCCCGGATCAATATACATGGCATCCAAAATCCAGTTATTGTCTGTGCGTAACCCAAAGAATGAACGATCAATGGATGAAGTTCCATCCATCGGACTTTTTAGTTTTATGGCATAAGCCTTTTTAGGCTGCCCTGCAGCAGTAGCACCACGATAGCGAAGTTCAGATAGAAGAATTTCGGAAGGATAATTAATCTCAGGTTCGGTAACCACTATGCGTCCAAGCGTATAAACATATTGAATGCTCGCGTCAGAGTATATTTGAACAAGGGGCAACGAACTGAATATGATTGTACCAGAATTAATGACGGTTGTACCGTTTTTTATTTCAATTTTGTAAGTTTTTCCTGCAACTACCGTTTTAAAGGTATAATCAGTTCCGCTTTCAACCCAGCTATCTGCGATATAAAGTTTATCTGTGGTTGGATTTTTTAGTGTGTATGAAACGTTTAGGGTTACATTACTACCCATTTGGTTTTCGGGGATAGTCAGATAAAATTGCTTCTTTATCAGGTCAACTGCCGGCACTTTCGACGAAAAAGCGAGTGAATTCAGATTAGCTTTAAATGCACCCAAATCAGGCGCTGCCGTTGGAAGTACAACAGGTGTTTGACCATCATCGGTTACCGATGTACCACTCGCAGTGTAGAAAATGAAGTTTTCGTTAGTAGCACCCGTCAAAGTAAAGCTTCCAACAGGATAAAACCCATCCACAAGGCCTCTCTTGTTCCAGCCTTTTGCCGAATTGACAACACTTCGGATAAGGTAATAGCACAGATTACCATTTTGTTTTAATTCCATGGTAAACAACGTGCTGTTATCAGGTTGCAACTGGTCTACCAACACAAGTGCAGTCCTCTCTACGGGTGCTGTAGCATCATATTTAATGTATTGTAATGTTGCCGCATTTTTAAAAGAATATTTGCCGGGCGATTGCTCGGTAATTAACCAATAATCCGATTCAATAGCGGAGTCGCCATCTCTATCCGGGTAAAATGACAACGGATAATTAACTCCTGTCGGGCCTGCTCCACCAAGGCCAACAACCCCAATACCATCAGTTTGCAGACATCCGATAATGTATTTATTGTCCGGGATAAATTTTGGTTTTGCAACAGCCAATTGCCAGACAAAAAGAAGAAGTGCGATTGCGAGAATATGATTTTTCATGAATAAAAACTTTTCAGAGACTCAATTTTGATTTTTGGTGATATTACAAACGATTAATATAAAAACCCCACAAAACACTAAAAACCAAACACATAATATTAGCAAATAATTTATTCTATAAATAAAGCATCCCTGACTCACCCGAATCCCTAAAAGAAATTCGGGTAAGAATGATAATACACTCAAAGATTTTCGGGATTTTTATCTTATGCTACTTCTGAACTTCTGTTGTATGAATTAATCGAATTTCGTAACAGAAAAAAATGGTTGACATGCAACTCACGAGCTTGAATGTGAAGCGGACCACAATTATTTGAACAAACACCCAACATAAAATGATACAAATAAAGCAGTGTTTTGCTACTAACAGGAAGATCAATTTTGTATTCAGGCTTCAGTAATTCCTCATAACTTCATGGATTACAACCGTATCAGCAGAAGTGGTTTGTTGAATCCAGACTTCTACCCAAGCCAGAACCACTGTAAATAAAATAGAATTAAAATTCTCTTCATATGTTTTCTTATTTAGAACCAGACACCTAACCTTAGAATTGCCTAACCGCCCGGATTTATTATTTATTTAGCTGTAATAAGGAAATAAGTCGTTTTCAATAACGGGTTAATAGTGAAACCATCAGTAACTTTACTAATAGTAATCGGAAGCAAATATGTTTTGTTTCTATCTAATTTCCCAAATGGATTTACATAAACATGCAACGGCTCAGTACTCAGACTTCCTTTAGCAATAGTAGCTGTAATTTTATCAAGTGTGTAAGTGCCATCTGGTAATACTGGATAAGCTGTTTGATATTTCAAATTATAAACAGCTACAGAATCATTAGCAACTGTAAAATCTACAATTATATCTTTGGCTGGAATACCGTACCCTCCAAAATCTGCCCCAAAAACGAAACTTTGTATGGAATCTTTTAACTGAAGTTCCACTTTATTTCTGTCTGTTACAGCCCTGGGCATATACACTTTATCATAAGCCGAAAGTGAACCTCCTGGTATTTCCACATCCTTACAACCCGGAAATACAGTCAGCAAAACAACAAATAAAGCGCTGCAAAACAACAATTTAAACTTCAACATTCCGATATCATTTTTCTATATTTCTTTATCACCAACCCGGATTTTGAACAAATTTCTTTGCTCTATCCATTTCAGATTGAGGTATGGGCCACCAGTAATAAGCATCTTTCCATTTATGATTGGCTACAACTACCCGTTTGAAGAAATCATTTGGTTGAAAAGCATTAATATCCATACCATGTAAATCGCCCATAATCTTATCGACAATTTTCCAACGACGCACATCGAACCAGCGATGACATTCAAAAGCCAGTTCGATACGCCTTTCAGCCCGTATTTTTTCAATCAATTCAGCTTTTGTAGCCGGAACCGGCAGCGCATTTGCTCCCACTCCATATTGAGGGATACCTGCTCTTTCGCGGATATAATTCAGGTATTTTAATGCTTCCCCTTCATTACCACCATATTCTGCCAGTGCTTCTGCATAATTCAGGTAGACTTCACCCAGACGAAAATAAACAATCGGACGAGCTGCATTACCGGAAGCTGCATTTGTGTAAGGAGACAAATTTTTATATACCAAATATCCTGTATGCGAATAATCTTCACCACGGTAGGTTGTCCCTTTAAGCCCTCCCTTACCATCTAAACCTGCGTAAAAAAATTGCAGAACAGTTGGTTTGGTTATTTTACCACCCAGATATTTCATTCCCGTGTATTGAATTGAAGCATAAAAACGTGGTTCACGATTTATATACATGTTATATACAGAATCTGTGGGTGTGTTATATGTAAACCCCGTTTCTTTATAAAGGTTAGATTCAGATATTGACCTTCCATCTTTCATAAAATAAGCATCTACCATTTCCTGTGTAGGTGCAATTCCATTCCATCCACCAGCTGAACGTGCAGAACAGTGGATATCCCAAGTGGATAAATAGCTAGACTTACGGACCAGAATACACTCACTATTCCAGGGAATTAAATGAATTCCTCTATACGATTTTACCGGATCTCCCGTTGGGTCTTTGTATAATTGATAAATACCTAAATCAATAACCGCCTTTGCCGCATCTGCAGCTCTCTTCCATTTTTCGGGGTCATATACCTGCGAAATAAGTGGAGTCCCATCCTGATTTTTAAAATTCGACATTGAAGTGTTTCCGTTGTATTGCGGACTTGCAGCATACAGAAGAACTCTGGCTTTCAAGGCCAAAGCTACTCCGATGGTAGGGCGGCCTTCATCTGTTCCTGGGTTAACAGGGGTTAATGGCAAAATAGTAATTATATCATCCAATTCATTAACAACATATTCCACACAGGTATCAAACGGACTTCTTGGTATCTGAACATCAGCTACTGACGCATCCGGTGCTAGTTCCCGATTACCAAGTAAAGCTACCGGTCCATACTGACGCATAAGTAAAAAGTAGTAATATGCCCTTAAAAACCGCGCTTCTGCTTTATACCTGTCAATTAGAGCCTGACCACCATTGGCTAAAATTTCTGCATTGCCATCAATGTGGTTGATAAAATAACTTGCAGAGCGAATTCCTTTATAATAATTTCCCCACGTTTGGAAAGGAGCATCTCCTGCACTCCAGTTGCCATTGTTCACAACATAAATCGGATATTTTGCCCAGGCAACTTCTACTTCGTCCACATTCCCGGTCCACGGATGATTATTCCATTGATCTGATTCATCCGGAATATACGAATATACGTTAGCAAGGTATTTCTCTGAAGCAGATTTTTTTTGAAAGACTTCTTCCATGGTTATTTTATCATCCGGCACCTGGTTGAGAAAATCACTGCACGCAGAAAAGAGTGGAAGCAGAAAGCATAGATATGTTATTTTTCTCAATTTCATGTTTGCTCTATTTAATCATGAATTACACTAAGTCTTATCAGAAATTACATTCAATCCCAAAGTTAACCGTTTTAATTAGAGGATAATTGGCACCTTTACCATCGCCAAGTTCGACATCCCACAACTTGAATTTGCTAAATGTAAATAAATTGTAACCTATTGAGTAAATTCTTAAATGTGACAATCCAATTGATTTCATCCAATTCCTTTTTTGAAATGTATAGCTTAATTCTACATTCTGAAAACGCAAAAAAGCTCCATCCTTAACCCACCAACTACTATTATCATAATTTGTATTTACTGTTGATGGATAGGTCAGCCTGGGATAAAGATGATTGTTTCCGGGATTTTCCGGGGTCCATCGGTCTGTAATTGCAGTCAACAAATTACCACGGCTACCTTCTTTTGCAAAAGGCTGAAATCCTTCACCATTTAAATAAACATCAACGGAGCTGAAACCTTTGAGCCAAGCCCCCAGCGCGATTCCTTTATAACTTACAGACGGACCGAAGCCATACACTATAGAGGGCATAGATCCATTCCCGATTGGCCCTTCATCATAATTATTAATCACGCCATCTCTGTTTAAATCTTTAAATTTTATATCTCCGGGCTGTATATCTCCTGACTGGTAAGGACTATTAGCAATTTCTTCCTGACTTTGAAATAATCCCAAAGCAATCTTCCCAAAGCGCTGCCCATATTTTCGGCCTATGCGTTGCTGCCACGGGAAAGGGAATGGTGATTGGGCATCCTGAACAATGGTTGCATTATTCCATGTAAAGTTTCCACGAAACTCGGCTGTCAAATCCTTTGTTATTTTTTTGTTGTATGTTATTGTTGCATCGATTCCCTTACTGTAAATTTCACCTAAATTTCCATATACTGAATTTCTTACCCCAACGTATGAAGGCAAGTCACCTCTTTGTAAAAATATATTTGTGCGGTTTTCCTGAAACACATCCGCTGCGAGAAAAAGGGTTTCTGCCAAAGTACTTAATTCGAACCCTACATTTAACTTGTTTGCCTTTTCCCAGGTTACATTGCTGCCATAGTCTTGAAAATCTAATCCGTCATAGTTTATTCCTGAGCCACTTCCGAAAGAGTACCCCGGAAGGCCTTCATTTACAGTGGTCAGATAACCAAAACGGCGCCCCCCCCCAATACTACTATTCCCAACAACACCATAAGAACCTCTGAATTTCAGAAATTGTAAGACCTTCGTTATTGGTTGGAAAAACTTTTCACTCGATGCAACCCAACCAATACCAACCGAAGGAAATAAACCAAAACGGTGTCCTTTTTCAAAAGTTTCCGCCCCATTATACCCCAAATTAACTTCAGTCAAATACTTACTATCGTAAGCGTATGTTACTCTTGCAGCTATTCCCTGATAACGATAAGGGAGGGAAGAAATAAAATCATTCGCTGATCCGTCTATCTTATCACTTTGATTATAAAGAATTAATCCACTTACATCATGTTTACCGAAAGACCGATTATAATTTATTGCCGCCTCAGTATAAAATTGGCGGTTTCCAAGATTTGTTTTGTCAAAACCAAGATAGTTGCTTCCTGTTTTTATCGGTGTACCTGTAGCGTATATCAATTGACCATTGTCATCTCTGCCTTCGGCTAACCATTCATCAACGCTTTTCGTTCTTGCTATTCTATGATAGTTATAATTATCAAAAGAAAACATGCCCGTGACAGACAAACCTTCGGTAATTGAACTCAAATCCTGTGTTAGCCGAATGTTAGACCAGACCTGACTCCTCACTTCGGTAACATACCCTGTTTGCGTTAAAAGCATATAGGGATTGCGTACATCTCCAGAACGTACTCCACTCATTTTGCCATCGGAATACCGGACAGGCATACTAATTGTGGTGGTAACAAAAGCGGCGTTCCAAATATCTGCAGTTGAACTTCCAGGATAATTACCATTTGATAACCAACCAGATGCACCAAAATCTAATTTTGTATTTTTGAAAATCTGGAGCGACAAATTACTTGTGAAATTATATCTGTTGAAACTAATTGAAGAATTGTATTTTGCCATTTCATCAACCCTGAACAGACCTAATTCATCATAAGCTCCCAACGAAACATAGTATTTGGCTCGCTCTGATCCTCCGTTCACATTCAGGTTTATTCGATGATTCAGTCCGTTTTCCCTGAATAGCTCTTTCATCCAGTTTACATTAGGATAAAGTTCAGGATCGAAGCCAGTTGCTGTTTTTTGAATTGCATCTTCTGAATACAGTGGAGTGATTGAGGTTGGGTGTGTATTTTTATAAGCCTCATTGGCCATACTCATATAAGTAGGGCCATCAACGAACTTAGGAACTTGCGTAAATTGAGTAATGCCCTGATTGACCTGAATGTTGACTCTGGGCTTGCCTACTTCCCCTTTTTTAGTTTCAATTATTATTACGCCATTTGCTCCCCTTACCCCATAAACAGCGGTAGCGGAAGCATCTTTCAATACTGTAAACCCGGCAATATCCTCAGGATCAATAAAGTCAAATGGCCGTTCAATACCATCAACCAGAATGAGTGGACTACTATTTGTAAATGTAGAAATACCTCGTATGTAAATTTGTGCGACATCATACCCGGGTTCTCCGGTTCGTTGAACACCGATAAGGCCAGCAATCCTACCTGCAATTGCATTAGACATATTTGCAACCGGCAGATTTTTAAGATCTTTTACTTTAAGGCTTGATTGCGCGCCAATTGTAGTAAGCTTCTTTTGAATACCATAAGCTACTACAACCACTTCTTCCAGCGCTTTGGTATCTTCAGCCATTTCTACACTGACAAAACCATCTGATCCCACATTCACTTCCGTAGGCAAATATCCTAAATAAGAAACAGATAAAACTGATTGTTCAGGTACAGACAAATAAAACCGGCCATGCAAATCCGTAGCGGTTGATGCCTTAGTTCCTTTTACCGAAACTGTAGCACCAATAATTGCATCGCCGTTTTGATCAGTAACAATACCTACAATCTTCCTTTTTTTATATTCCGACTTACCTACGTCATCCGCCTGTTTAGGTTTTCGGGTAATATAAACTTGTTTTCCATCTATTTTAAACGAATTTGAACTATTCTTAAAAAGTTCTTCTAATACCTTTGAGATGGGTTGATTTACGATATTGATTGTAACTTTTCGATTGAGATCCACATCTTTAACCGCATAAAAGAAAACAATTTGGTTGTTTTTCTCAATTGCGGTTAAAACCTCTTCTACGGTTACATCCTTTTTTTTAATCGTCAAATTTGTTGTTTGAGCATAAACTCCACTCAATATCAATTGAGCAATTAGCACAACAAACAAACAGGTTTGTAGATGTATTTTAGGTTTAAACAACTTGCATTTCGCAGTGTTTTTCATAAATAAGTATCGATTTCAAGGTATATTGTTAATAAAAATTTGCCTTTTCAGTACATTTCCAGAATTATATTCGGGCAATATACAAAATAAGCCGGCCGTTTTGTCTGTCAGTAGTACATCTCAACCGTTCAAGCAAATCAACAGCACTGTGAAAGTCAACAAAATTATTTAAATTTTATTCGATATTCATTATCCTTCACACCAAAACTCATCGTAGTAATTTCAGAAAGCCCATTTAGCAACTGCGTCAAACTGTCTTTAAGTTCCAATTTGCCGGAACAAGTTATGCCCGAGGCGGCTGTTGGGAGTTTCATCGTTACATTATAATACCGTGACAAACGCAGCAAAATACTTTCAATAGGCTCATCTTTAAATGCATATACTCCGTCGTGCCAGGAGACATAATTTTCTACATCTACATTTTTCAACGTACTCGCCTGATCTGTATATGCAAATAATTGGTTGGGCTTTATGATGGTTGCATTTCCATTTTTGGGTTTCACATTTACCGAACCACTTACCAGGACAACGCTAACCTGCTTATCTTCTTTATAAGCCGATACGTTAAACACAGTACCCAGAACCTGCACATCCAATCTATCAGTTTTGATAATAAATGGTCGTTTTGAATCGTGAAATACTTCTGCAAAAACCTCTCCTTCAACAAAAATCTCACGCTCAGAGCCTTTAAAAACAGTTGGATAAATAACCGTTGTACCCGTATTTACCCATAGCGAAGTTCCATCGGATAATTTCAAAAATGCGCGTTTGCCATAAGGGACATGAAGTTGGCTATAGGTTGATTTCTCATTATCAACCTCCATCTGACGCTTATTGACCTGTAACATTCCATTGGCATTATATTCCACTTTTGCCTGCGTACCTTCTACAGCTAAGGTTTGATTACCCGAAACTAGTTCGATTTGCTTGGATGGTTGTTGTGTATGAATTATATTTTCACGCGCAAAATCGGCAATTGACTGAGATTGATTTCCTTTATTAATAACCAAGAAAACCGAGAAACCAATAACTCCAATTATAGTACAGGCAGCTGCCGCATAACGCATGAATTTAAATCGTTTAAACTTGCTTTTCTTCGCCTGATTAGTATTTTCAATTCTCTCCCAAAGCTTCTCCATCCGCTCATCAGAAACAGCCGGTTTGCTATCATGTAAATTTTTCAGTGTCATGTAGGCTGAAATAAACTCATCGACATTTATTTTATTATCATCGATAAGCACTTTCCAGAAAATTTCGCTTTGGGGTGTAGGCTCCAACATGGAATCAACGAAATAATCGTCGGTCAAGTAGTCGGCAGCTTGGTATGTTGAATAATCTTTAAACATCGATATTAATTGTATTATATAAGTGAATCAATTATAGTTTTAGTACTCAATAAAAGCTATGAATTTCGCGCTTTTATCTAAAACAAAATAAAAGAAACGACACAGTGAAAGCAGCAACAGATCTTAATTTTTTTATAGCTCTGTATATTAAATTTTTTGTGGATTGATAATTAATATTCATCAGTTTTGAGATTTCCTCCAAAGACAATCCCTCAACAAATCTGTGATATATAACTTCCCGTTGATTTTGATTGAGTTCAGATAAAAGTCGTTGAACCAATAATTCTTTTTCAACTGTAGTCTCAGTTTCGATCCAGATTTCCTGAAAATCTTTCTCCTTCAATCCACTCGTATCTTTGTCGGTAATCTCAAACGTATTAGATTCCTTCTTTAACAGAAAAAACAATCTGTTTCTGAAAGCGGCCAGAAAATAGTATTTCAGATTGTCTACTTTTTCAAGATTGTGCCTGTGGGCGTATATCTCTACAAACACATCATGAATACTATCTTCTATCAATTCGGTTTTAGCATGCAAGGATATTCCAAAAGCATACAAATCTTTTGCATATAACTCATATAGGGAGGAGTATGCCCGGTCATCGCCTGCAACAAAAGCATCTCTTAACCGATGAATTGCAGCAGAATCCATCGAAGTATTTTTCATATTCATTAGCAAATCTAAGGCTTCTTGTGATTTTATAATATAGAGTGTTGTTTTTCAAATAGTACTCATTTGATTTGTTATTTTTAATTTCATCCTTCTATGCTATAACAAAGATACAAATCTATGAAAAAGAAAATACACCCAAGCAGTTAATTAACCTCAGATAATATCATTTACAATTCATATTTGAAAGCAGCTTATCGTAAACCTACAGGGCGAATCTTTTCAAATTCATTCTATTGAATCTGATTCAAGACCATTCAAGTCTTCGGCATTTTCACGACTTTTACATCACATTTTCCAATACATTTCTTAAATAAAAACAGAATCACAACAACAAATCAGAGAAAAACCCATTTATTATACACTTCACCAAGTTCTTATCTCTTTACAATTTTCATACTACAATTATCTTCCAATGAAGATAATTGTAGCGTATAAAAACCTGCCGGATAGTTAGTAAGATCAACATCATAGACAGAATTTGGCACCATATTTAAATTACTATTTCTATAAAAAACCTGACCTTTAGCATCAATAATACTGAGAGTCAATTGAGCAAAGACTTTGTCAAACTTAATATGCACCACACTATTTGTCAACGTCGGATATATCTCTATCTCATTTTCGACGACATCATTGACTTCTGTTGTGTTTAATGTATTGTTAACCACTACAGATAGTGTATCATCTGCTAAGTGTGTATCGCCAACTAGCTCCGTTTTAACAAGAATTCGATAAGCTGCAATTCCTCTGTACAAATCTGCCGTTTTAGTAAACGTATATGACACGAGCGATCGTGCTGGTATACTAGGGATGGTCTCTGAGACAGGCGTAGAATTATCGATGATATACGAAACTGGTACATTTACTTGTTCATTCTCGCTTTCATTCTTCACCTTAATTATTATCTTTTCTGAGTTTGATAGTCCTTCTGCGCTTCGGGGAGCAGTAATCTCTGTTACGGCAACATTATTCACTTCCAAATCGGGATTTATTACAATTTTATCCAGATTTATTCCCCAACCGGTATTATTTCCGAAAGTTATAGTATTTAATCCGGCCGCAAGAGTGACTTTCACTTTTTTAAGCGCCATATTTGAACCAAAGAAACCACCGGTACTTGAGAAAGTATATGACACCGGAGTCTGGTTATTTACTTTCACATAAGTATCTCTCTGCTCTGCAGTCATGTAATATATCCCCAGAACATACTGACCAGCCTTGGGGGCATTCACATTCCTGATAGTAACAGTACTGCCTGTTCCAATATAACCCACAAAAGCATTATTAGAACATTTATTATCTGAATCTACAGTAACCACAGCCTGACCGCTGCGTGTATTTACACTTGCTTCAGCTTCATAGGAATCAAAAGAAGGTTTTTCAATCGGATTTTCAGAAATTCTTACAGTTGCCCCACCATGAGCCCTGAGAATAATTGAAAGTAAGTCATCCTTTTTCACTTTTACTTCTTCGTATCTGATATCAAAATCAGTATTGCCATCCTTATATATTTGAGCAACATACGTCTTCCCTTCTTTCAAAAAGGAAAGATTCAATTTGAGCGTACGCGCTTGGTTGCAAAGTGAACCTACGTACCAATTTTCGCCTTTACGACGAGCCGTAGTTGCATATTGATTGGGTTCTCCATCCAACAGTTTTGTTTCATCCCAAGTAACAGGCAAATCTCTTAAATAACCTCCTGCAATACTATTCAAATAACCGTTGGGGCAATCAATAAAATGTTGTAATCCGGATTCATAAATGGTGGCCAACGCCAATTGATGACTCCAGGTAGTCAGCGTTCTTAAAGTCTGGTCTGCCCATAAGAAATTGGTTGGAGTATAATCCATTGGGCCAATAACATTTCTCGTAAATACAAGATTGATATTGTGGTCAGCAGCAGTTTCACTTCCATTCATCAAGTATATCTCACCTCCCCATACAGCCTCGGTCGTCAAAAGATTTGGCCATTTGCGTCTTACACCTGAAGGATGTGTACAACCGTGCAAATTAACCAGTAATTTCAACTCTGCGGCAAGAGAAATTACCTTATCGTATTTCTGTATTTCGGTTTGCTGATCTCCGGTCCAAAAATCAACTTTAATTCCTTTAAAGCCCAAATTTTTCCAATTTTGCAATATCGGGCGAATTTGAGTTAAATCGTTTGTAAAGCGATTTGAGTTCGTCCACAAAAGCACCCCAACACCCTTTGTATTAGCGTAGGCTATAACATCGCTGAGTTGATAAGACCCACTCTCCCAACCATCATCCAACATGAAATACTCCCAGCCCATATCAAAGGCCAAATCAACATAATTTTTCGCTATTTCCAATGTATTCCAGGGACTCTTTGCTTCCTGGCCACCCCAATCCCAGGAGGCTTTACCCGGTTTAATCCAGGATATATCCGTAATAGTGGAAGCCGGATTTAGATTTTCCACAATAACAGACTCTGTTACTGTAGATAATGATCCGATTATTGCAGTTCGCCAGGGTGTGTTTAGTTTCAACATCGAATTGACATTCCCGGTTAGTTGGAAATTAAAGTTACCAGTATCGCTGGTCGTTCCAGGCTTAATCGTCGACACACAGTATGTGCCGTAATTTGCTGCTTCGGTAATGAGGCACCAGTTATTCCCGCTTTTGCAAAGAATTGGTGCACAAAATGAAGCGATGGCAGAAGTTGCCACCCAGTCGCGCTCCGGGTAATGTGTTGAATAATCGGAGATGAACTTTTGTCCCCAGCATTTTTCGAAATTTGCGATATTAATATTGCTGGTTTCGCCATATACGGTTGTTGAGCCAGCTCCCGGAATAACGTATTTATATGCTATACCATCATTATACGCCCTAAAAACAACATGAAGCTCAGCTTTTCCTTTGGTCAATTTAATATCAAGTTCATTACAGTTATTCACATAACTTGATGTTTTTCCTGAAAGCAACTGATAAGTTTCGTTAATCGTAGTAGTTGTAGATGAAACATAAGTAAGACCTGAAGTAAAATCGGCCAAAGATGTATTGATACCCAGAGCCGATGCACTAATCACATTTTCGGAGCCAGATGCGACAGCATAGGATAGCTTCCCACTTGCGAAAGACACAGTAATTTTTATCTGTCCATTAGGTGACATAACTGTATCCTGAGCACTTACAGACAGACTAATAAAAGCTAAAACAGAAAAAATAATAGACGTAATTTTACTTTTTTTCATATATTCTGATTTAATCAGTAGTTATTTCACAAATGCCAACGAAGTACTATTTGATAAATTTCAAAGACATCTTAACTCTATCAACAAACAATAGCTTTGCTGTTCGAGACAGCCCAACATCATTTATTAATTTTTCTTATGTATCAAAAATTGAAAGTTGTTTTGGTATCATTAATCCGCCAATTATCCTATAAATAAAGATCATTTTATACGAGGGTTGACGCATCTACAGGTAGCATTATTGTGACATTCAAAGTCATCTTCCTACAACTTTTTAGTATACCCACTTTTAATCTTTTTCATTGGCGCTCTGCCTCATTATTTCTTCAAAAATCTCAGCACCAACCCCGGATCTGATAAATCTCCTGTGGTCGCAGCAGCTAATCCAACTTTACGAATAATAGCACCGGGAATTGTGATTTTATTACCCTTAAAAATTACGCTTCTGGTTATATCCGCAGGCACATCTCCAGCTAGATCCTGCCCTAACACTTTATAAGCCGAAGCTTTTACTTTTTTAGGGAGTACCAGTGTGAGCGATGCATAATCGCCAAAAATTCCAATTGGTTTGTCAATTCCATTAATCTTTTGCTCCACGTCTACACGCTCAGTTTTATATTCGCGATATAAAGCCCGACCAATGGTAGCAATGGCAACAGCGCCATTGGGGTACATTGATGACAATACATACGGACGGTTTACATCACTAGTGCTTACAACCGGTAAGGGCAACCCACGACTCACACGTGCGGGAGCGCTTTCTTTCATGGTTTCGCCTTTTTTGCGACTTTCATTCCAGGTTTCTCTTTCTGCAAGCACCCAATTATCGTTCAACAAAGCCGAGTCAATGCTATACTGATCTGACCCAACACCAAAAGGCTCAGCAATACGATGCCAACGGATACCACGTACCACTTCATCAAGCCTGTTTTTCAGATCACGGCAGGTGGCCGGAAATGTATAATCAGAAGTATTGTTAGGCAGGTTACCCGTAAAAGGATGTCGCATTACCCCAATGGCACACCCTAAGCCAACTGCAACATAGGGCTCATCCTCGCAATTGATTATGCCTTTTGCATCACCTACGGGCTTTTTATTTAGCAAGGCAGCCACCCGCTTTATGGTCACAGGCAAAGAAACCACATTCTCAACATCGTAAGTCCGATAAACATCTCCAATGGTAATGGAATTTTCGTTAAGTGCATGTTCAATAACCAAATTGGGAGCATAAATACGTCCCAATTCAGTCAGCATCTTGCGCCACTCATAGTTCCATGCTTGCGCACCCCAATCCACTTTCCAATAAGTGAAACCGGCGGCATTAGCAGCCTTTAATCGTTCTATCCAGTATTGTTTCTGATCTACCGCTCCTGCAATGGGCGCCTCTTGTGCGCATATCCAACCTCCTAAACTCTTCCAACCATTTGCTTTGACTGCATCGGTCAACTTCTTTAGCCTTTCGGTTGGAGTGCCGGTAAATGATGGGAATCGCTCCTGATTCAACTCAACAAGCCCTAAAGACGTGCAATTAGTTGTATTCTCATTTAGTGGAATATCCCACGAATCATCCATCACAAAAATCAAATCTTTACGTACTTTTGGATAAAAACTGACCCAATTTTGATAGCGCCCTTTTCCTAGCATATTTTGCTCATTCATAGCCCGGCGAAGACTATCGCTTGGACCATAACTTGTAACGTATCCCTGAACATTCCAGGTACAAAAATAATCGGGGGCTTTCGACGGCTTATCCGGCACTAACGAAACTGTGCGTTGCGAGAAAACCATCATGTTTGACATCAAAAATACTAAAGTGTAAGTTAAAGCTGATTTCATTGTATTATTTAGTATTTGAAATAAATATGCATTTTTTAATTTAATGAAACTTACATAACAATTGATTCCAAAGATAATTTATTGCTTTATCAGTTTAAAAGACCTGCTTTGGGCACCTCCTACTTTTACAAAATATACTCCTGGGTTCAGACCATTTACATCAATGGTTGTATCTCCAGCTTTATCAGACGATTGCATAAGCAATAATACACGTCCGGACAAATCTAAAATTGAGACTGGTGTGTTGGCTGGTATTGTCCGCAATGTAACCTTATCAGTTGCCGGATTGGGGAATAATTGCAAACCGGAATTATTGCTAACATCTTCTACAGCACTAACCCCATCTACCGTCACTTTAAGGTTAACATAACTTTCGCATCCTGAAGAGTTTGTAAACACACAGAAATACGTACCTGCCTGTGCAACTGTAACACTACTTAATGTAAAATCCCTGCGAGCGGCAGTAAAACCATCTGGCCCTGACCAAAGCCATGTACCATTGACAGAAGCTTGCGGTCCTACAGACAGGCTATTACCTGACTTTAAAGAAACCAAAGCGGATTGTTGCCACCCAAGTCCATTTACGTTTACATAAGATATTGTTGGAGTTCCGCAGAAGTCATTGCCCGAAACATTAACAACCAACGAATAAGTACTTTGGCAACCATCAGCATTGATAAATGTAGCTATATATTTCCCTGCTTTCCTATTTAAGACATTATTCAATATAAGTTGCCTTGAATTTGAAGTAAATCCGTTGGGGCCAGTCCAGTTCCAGATTCCATCAACCGATGGAGGGGTAATGGTTATGTCAGCTCCGGAGGCAACATCCACCACATCTGTATTAGTCCATGGCTGTCCATTTACCTGAATTTCAGGAGTAATTGGTGTTGCAGTACAATTTTTCAACCCCATAATAAAATCTCCTTTGCTTACAAGACCCGCAGCATTTGTGTATGTGGCTGAATAAGTACCTGCCTGAGTAGCCTTAAATGGGTTTATCGTAAATTCTCTTGACTTTGAAGTAAAACCGCCGGGTCCGGTCCAACTCCATGAACCATCTGCAGGTTGTGGACCAACAGTAATTCTTCCGCCAATTGTCATTGCTGCATAATTGATTTGTTGCCATGCAGCTCCATTTATTGATGCATACGGAGTTATTACTTTAGCAGCCGGATCGGATCCGGTTACAGTAATGCTCACTACCTGGGTACTAGAACAGCCGTTAGAATTGGTATAAGTTGCAGTATAATTACCTGACTGCCTGTTTGTAATGCTTAAGATCGAGATTTTCCTATTGTTTGACGAAAATCCATTAGGACCAGTCCATCTCCAGATTCCTTCTGCCGGTTGAGGATCAATATTCAAATAATCACCTGCTTTTAAAGTTACAACACTCATTTGTTGAGCAGCTGAATCATTTATCTGAACATAGGGAACTATGGAAGTAGGAGAACATGAGTTTAATGCAACTTTAAAGTCCTGAATGCTGATACAACCATCCGGGCTGATATACTTAGCTGTATATATTCCACCCTGATTTAATTGAATATCGGCAATGCTTACCTTAGCTGAAGTTGAAGTAAAGCCGTTCGGTCCAGTCCAGTTCCAGGTCCCTTCAATCGGAGCCGGATTAATAGTTACTTTATCTCCGACATTCAACACCACTGAAGTTATTTGTTGGCTTACACCATCATTTACCGATATTGCAGGCACTATAAGTTGGCAATTTTGAATGATAAACTTATCGATGGCCCAACCACCCGTAACTGCTTTAAGCTTGATTGATTGTGTCCCTGGTGAAAGTTTAATGGTTGAACTTACAGTGGAGTAGCTTTGCAAATTTCCTGTATTTGGCAAATCTATGGTTGAAACTGCTATATCATTTTGCTGAACCTGCATTGAGCCGTTGCTTGTTCCGGCAACAGTGCAAGAAATTGTATAATTACCCGTAGTTGGAACCTTTACAATATACTCTACCCAATCACCTGCATCAATAGCACCTACACTTTTCCCACCGGCAGTAATGCTTGTAACACTAACCCCTTTCATAAAATTGTAATTCTCCGCTTCGATGGTATCGGGAATAGTTTGTACAGTAGGAGTGAATTGGTGCAAAGCCGCTGCACTTACATATTTAGTTGGTCCTGCTGAGGCATCTAATGGTGTTTTCACGGCCCAGCCATTCCAACAAAGATTTAAATCAGTACGTCGATTTGCCCAGGCAGCGTCAGCATTCCTTTTCAGAAAGGAGTAGTACGTATTCCACATCTGCGGGTTAGTCATACAAAGATGCCCTACTCCCCTCACATATGTATCGGCCCATGTATTTAAATAGTCAGCAGTGTTATTTAAAACACCGTTAGTGGTCATGTTCTTGATAACATAATCAGCCGCCAATTGAGCATCTCTCAAAACAGACTCCTTGCCGGTTATTTTATAAAGTTCATTTGCAAAATCAATAAATGATCCCTGATTATACACTGCTGTACTCATATTAACAGCATCATTCCTGTCAATACCTGTATACACTTGCCCTGTTCCGGGATTAAATATATGGCTTCTGGACCAATTGTATATTTGTATGGCCTTGTTCTTATACTCGCTTTTACCGGTACTTTGATAAAGCAAACAAGCCAAATGTCCGTTTGGGTTATTTGATAAAGCTTCTTTGCTAACGGCACTTCCGAACGGAGTCATATCGGGCTGTTGCTCCCAAATTCCACCATCGTTAAATATTGTATTCCACCCACGATTGTATGCCAGATTAAAGCAACCCTCCGCTGGCGATAACAGCGTCGAATTCCCGGTTATTTGGTATCCACGGGCCAGAGCAAGTCCCATCCACGCCAAATCATCATTCCACCCATCCCAATTGTACGGAGGTGGATTTATTTGTAAAAAACTGGTACACAAACTATTGATTAACGACTTATAAGTAGCGCTTCCGGTGCGTTCGTATGCATCTTGCATACCGAGAATATCCAACGCAAGAGTCCAGGTACCATCATCGCCTGTATCATTAAGAGCCTTTTTGTAATACGTCCGTCCTCCTGAAGTTACCAAAAAAGCATTATTAAATGCCGTTATGGCTGCATCAGCAGTAGGGTTTGCGACTTGGCCAGTCAATAATACCGAGTTAGATATACATAATAAAAAGAAGATTCTTTTGAAGAGCTTTAGTGATTTTTTCAAAACGGGCATCTGTCAATAATTTATTTAAGATATTAAAACCCCTAAATTTACGAGGTTGCATACTAACAGAGTCGATATTTGAAAAAAGTACTCATCAGGCAACAATTTATTTTTCGCCCATAAGTCAATTTCAATAAATCTTATGAATCTAAATCAGAGCATAATTTATTGCTTTGGCTAACCCGGAAAATGAAGCCAAAAGGTGCGGAAAAATAAAAATGTATCAAAAACAAAAGATGTTGTCTCAAAAGGTAGGCAGCTTCGTCCTGAAATAACGTTACAATAAAAAGAGTAATGTTATTTCAGAACGAGACAAGAAGTTAGAAATTATTCCATGAAAATTTCCTCGTTTTAAAAATACTATATAAACATTCATTCCTTAAGTGCATCAAAGAAGTCTATGGATTAATGACTTCAGCCGGAATTGTATGGTTAATATCCGCCGAAGAGGTTCCTATCAGGATATTAAATTTCCCTGGTTCAAGAGTCCACTTCTTCAAGGATTCATTGTAAAATGCCCAATCGTTAACTGGTAGTTGTATTTCAATTTGTTTGCTTTCACCCGCAAGCAATTCAGCCTTGCTAAATGCCTTCAGTTCCTTAACCGGGCGTAAAACGCTGGATTCTGTATCCGATACATAAACCTGGATCACTTCAGAACCTTTTGCTTGACCCTTATTTTTAATGGTCATCGTCAATTTTACAGTCTCATTTGCTTTATATTGCTTTTTATCCACAAGCGGTTTTCCAAGTTCAAAAGTTGTATAGGACAATCCATGTCCAAACGCAAACTGAGGTGCAATCTTTTTGCTATCAAACCATCGATACCCCACCAGAATATCTTCCAGGTATTCTTGCCTTTTCCCTTCGCCCGGATACGAAATTGACCCGAATGAATGCGCCGCATTATCACTCAATTTTTTGGGGAAAGAAAACGGCAGCTTGCCCGATGGATTTACATCTCCCGATAAAATGTTAGCTAATGCATTACCCGCCTCTGAGCCCAGATACCAACCTTGAACCAATGCAGGAACTTTTGATAACCACGGCATTTCCACTGCGTTTCCACTTAGTAGGATGATAACAATATTTTTATTTACTGCCTGAATTGCAGTAATTAGTTTATCCTGCCCAAAAGGCAAAGCCATCGTTTTTCGATCGCCACTTTCGCAGTCCTGATAATAATTTTTATTCAACCCGCCTACAAAGAATACCATTTCGGCATTTTTGGCAACCTCAACTGCAGCAGCAATCAAGGAATCAGCATTTAATTGAGATGGAATTTCTTTCCCATATTGCGATTTCCCTGATGCATATCCCACACTATATGTTATGGTTTCTTTTCCATATTTATCAATAAGACCGTTTAATGGTGTTACCTCATAAGCCACTTTTAGCGAGGAAGAACCGCCGCCAATTACCAGGCTCTTTGCGGCATTCTCACCAATTACTGCAATTTTCTTATATTTTCCCACAGGTACAGGAAGAATTTGTTTGTCATTTTTCAACAAAACGATTCCCTCTTCGGCAATTTTGCGGGCAGCTTCGGAGTGTTCCGGGCATACAAATTTCCCAAATGGGCGGTCGGCATTCATGGAGGTGCGGAAGATAAGCCTCAGGATTCGACTCACCTTATCGTCCAATGTTTTTTCAGAGTACAATCCGGATTTCAAGCCTTTCAGATACGGATTGGCCAGAAAATACTCCGAATATGGAGAAGATCCGTTAGTCGTAAGCCCGTTGGTAAAAGTCCCCATCTCCAGGTCCAAGCCATTATTCACCGATTGATCCGTATTGTGAACACCACCCCAATCACTTATTACCACCCCATCGAAATTCCAGTCTGTTTTCAGAATTTTGTTCAGCAGCAGATCGTTGTGGCAACAATGTTGGCCGCGAAACTGATTGTATGCACCCATGACCGACCAGACTTTCGCCTCTTCGACCGCGGCTTTGAAGGCCGGCAGATAAATTTCATATAAAGCACGATCGCTCACCTGCACATCGATTTCCAGTCGTTGGGTTTCCTGATTATTCAGAGCAAAATGTTTGACACATGCTGCCACACCATTTTGCTGAACCCCCTGAATATACGGAACTACCATACGTGCTGCCAAACACGGATCTTCACCCATGTATTCAAAGTTCCGACCATTAAGGGGCGTCCGGTAAATATTTACCCCAGGCCCCAACAATACGGTTTTGTTACGATAACGAGCTTCTTCACCAATGGTCTTCCCATACAAAAGTGAGATGTCCGGGTTAAATGAAGCCGCCAGGCAAGTGAGTGCAGGAAAGGCCGTACACGAATCGTTAGTCCAACCAGCCCCGGTCCATTTGTCCCAAAATACTTCCTCTCGAATCCCGTGTGGGCCATCGTCGGTCCACACTTCAGGAATACCCAGACGGGGAACACCTTTGGAACTAAATTTAGATTGCGCATGGCACATGGACACCTTTTCCTCTAGTGTCATTAACGACAAGGCATGTTTTACACGTGCTTCAATAGGTTGAGTCACGTCCAGATAAACCGGCTTCTGGGCATTCAGACTACCGGAAAGAAATAAGAAAAAAAGAACTTTGTATGAGAATAGCTTGCTCATATTAAAATATTAATTTGTATTTGTATAAATACCTCAATAAAGGCTTGGAAACAATTATAATTGATTTTGCAATTCAGCAAAAATAGTGTTTATAGAAGTCTTTAATGCTTCCCTTACACGATTTGAAGAAGATATTATATTAATGGATCAATATTGAAAAAATCTTTTGAATTATACACTTCTTCTGGTCCCCAGGGGGGAGAAGCAGATTCCAATTGCAAAGAAATTTCATTATCGAGCACAATTCGCTCAATTTCAGGTGTTGTGTAAATAATTTTATCTTGAATTTGATTCATGTTTCAGAGCTTTTAAATTGAATTATCTCTTGTTAATAAATGATCATTTTCTTCGTTACTGTTTTCTCTCCGTTGGAGATATTTACAATATAAGCACCTGGTTCTAATATTCTATTTAGCAACCCACTCCTGCTCATTTTTTTTTGAAACATTATTCTTTTCCCCAAACAATTATATACTGAAACGGAAAGTTCAGAGCTGGCTTCAGTGTTGAAGTTCAGCATTATTTGCCTGTGGGTATTTCCGGAAACTGAAACATAGGGAATAGTGGCTCCATTATTTATGTCAGTAGTTGCACTTACTGATTTAAAGATAATGCCAAAGCGAGAATCAGTTGTCATATCAGAAGTGAAAGTATAACTACCTCCATTTGTCAGATCGTAAAGTAAATTTAAAGACTTATCTTTCAGCAACACTTTGATGTTTGGATCAAAATTACTGATTTGAGAAGCTTTAATTGAAAAAGAATTTTGTTGCCCTGTAGTGAATCCAAGCGGAATTTCTGTATCATATTTTATTTCATTCATCCCATTAACAACCAGTTTTTCCAACCCAATTTGTGTGAATATTTCGGGGATGGATGGAGCATTGTTGCTCATTTTCGGTGAGTCGTACCTGTCATAACTATCGGAAGCAGCGGGGGTGAAATAAATTACTGTTTCGTCCGTAGAATTTCCATTTGAAACCTGTAATCGAACCATTTTCAATCTATCCTGTTTCGGTGCTTTAAGCCTGTTTCCAACATTATCAGGTTGATTCCGCATGGCATTATTAACCGTAAAATTGGTTGTAGGAGCGTTTTCAACTAAACGCACCCAATAAGCCTGCATAGGCGGGATATATTTGGTGATAGTTGTGTTTGCATCGCCATTAACAATGATTGGAACTCCGTTTTCAACATTCACTGTCGCAAATGTATATCCGCCTCCGGCCTCTGGTGTTCTTTTTGTTCGAAACCATATGGTTGGTAATACATTGGTGTTTGCTGCAGCAACTTTCGACCAGTCTAAATAGGAAGGATATGGATTACCTACCAAATTGAATCCACGGCTGCTTCCCGACTCTGTCCGTGTGAGTTGGATCGTTACATTCCCTGAATTCAGTAGTTTGTTTGTGAAAACAATCGTCCCTGAGGAGCCTGGTTGCGAAGCAGAAGCTACCTGAATATAGCCTTTGCCAGGTACCAGATTTCCAGAAACAACAGGATCCCAGTTTTTTGTAGTTTCGTTAAATTCAACAACTGATGTTCCTTTATCCAACACTGTATAAGGGGCGTCGGTTACAGGTGAACAGATATACCAGTTACGTCCGGCGTCAACATATTGTTGCACAGTAGCCCTGATAGTTGCTGTGGAATAATTATCGAGAACTGTTGCTGTTCCTTCACTATTGCTTTCAAGTGTCAACGAACTGATATTTACATTAGCAGTTTCGTCTAAAGTCAGATTTCCACCTGCATTAATTATCACACTACCAGCATTTACAACGTTGTTGACCGCAACCGACTGACCATTCTGAATTGTAATTGCAGTGGCAGAAGCGGATGAGGGTACCATATACGCACTAGTCCAATTGACATTATCATACGACTTTTCCCAACTTGAAATGTCATTCCAGTCACCACTTCCACTACGTCTGAAATACCTGTCAATAGAAAAATTTCCGGTTGTTACCCAATTGGAACAAAATCCATTATTCTGAGTTCTAACTTTTGTGTAATAGGGTACACCTACATGTAATTCTGTTATATCTCTGTGAGAAATAGAATTGGTAGCAATTGTATCAGTAAAAACATTGGTATTATCAGCTGCTTTAAACACGGCCACCTCCCAGGTTCCGGCACTTGCGTTCCACTGAAGCAAACCATTGGATAATGCTAAATTTCTGGGATATATTGATAAGCTTTCTGAAGCATAATAAGTGTTCCAGTTTGTCGAAGGGTTGCACCAGCCTTTATTTGTCGTAACCAAAGGATTAGCATCGTTAATGAAACCTCGTTCAAAAGTAAGAAACTTGTAATTAATATATAAACCGGATACTGTTCCTTCGATGTGTTTGTTGTAATTTTCTTTTATCTGCTGTGCCGAACGCGCTACCGACCAGATTCTGACATCGGCCAGTTTTCCCAGAAATTTTGGATCTGAATAATATGTTCCAATATTTAAAGCTCTGGTTGTAGTTCCATCAGCCCTGTAATTTCCATAATATCCACCTACAGCATTTGTTACACCCAGAAGCTCTCCATTTACATAAGCGTACCCTTTTTGATCTGCTTCCGATATTACAAAAGCAATATGAGCCCATTTATTGATGTATTTATCTGCAGGAATAAAAAAATACACAGTTCCTGGAGTTGCCTGTCGGTCTTTGGCAAACAGCCTCAATTCCAGCATATTGCTTTTGGCTGAGTTTTGTCGGATATTAATTATAAACCCATTAGGATCACCAAAGGTCTCGATTACACTCATCTTATCTGTTGTGGCTGCTGCTTGAGTCATATTGATCCAAAACTCGACAGTAAGCGAATGGTCTGTAAATGTAAGATTACCACAAGCTATTCCGGTTTGTCCGCTTTTAAATTCCCAGGCTTTGAAATCTTCAGTTGCAAGCAAATTAGTCGAACTTATTAAAAGTACTACTAAACTGAGTAGTAGCATAAGGAATCGAAAATTGATTTTTTTCATAAAACACAATTTATTAAATCCGGGACATTAGAAATCGAAAACATACAATACCACTTTATTTAAATCATGTAAGAATCATAACAAGACTAATTACGTTGAATCTTTTTAGCAAAATACTATTCTGTTCTATTTTTGTTCTGCAATAAAACCTGAAGGTAATGCTAACAACTGATATTGAAGAGTTTTGGCTATACGATAATTTCCCAATGCATTGGGGTGCAGCTTGTCAGTATCTTTATTGCTGAAGTATTGAATCTGAGCATCGGCTAGTGGAAATAAACCACTTATAGAATATAGATCGATCAGAGGAACTGCCCAATTAGAAGCCGCTTGTTTTAAAACATTGATGTACGTATTGATATACAACCCTTGTGTATTTGCGTAATTTTCGTCTGGCTGAACATTTTTCTCATTAAACTGAGCAAAACCTCTATGAATTGGCGTCAGAATAATAATTTGCTGTTGTGGAAAATTATTTTTGAGATAAGACATAACTTTATTTATTCTTCCACAAAAGGTAGAATCAGTTACTATAGGAGTACGATATTTTCGCATCACTTGATTCCCATTGTAATTAATCAGTTTTGTTTCCTCAGAGAAAAACTCACCAATCGGTATTCCCTTGTTATAGTCATTAGTGCCGGCAAAAATTAGAATAGCATCAACGCTCATCTCTTTTTCTTCGTGCAACTTCACTGCTTGATTATAAATACCATTCCATTGATTACCATTAATACCATATACGAAAGGTTCGATCCCCAGCAACTCTTTCAAATATTCCCAATACACATAAGTAGTTCTATCGTTTCTCTTATCGGTCATCGAATCACCGAGAAAAGCGACTCGCTTGCCCTGCCACTGAGAGTTTACAGTTTTATCTCCGGATGATATTATTATTTTCGGAACTGGAGTTATTACTTGTTGAGCAAACAAACTAAACCCCGAAATCAACAAACAAACTGCAACGCTTATTATTAGTTTTCTCATATTTTGATATGTTTTGAAAACAAGAGTATAGTATATATTAACCTTTAGTGCATTGGAAATATGATGGGCTTTACAAGCATTCTGAGTCAAAAGCACTAAGGGTATATATTATGTGTATCTTACATCGATGTGATTTTCTATAACTTTTTATAGTAATTCTCTACGAATAACTATTTTAGTATTTTCGTAGTAATAGAAATATTTCTGTTGCGAATTTGACAAATATATAATCCTTTTCTTAAGAAAGAAGAATTGATATACTCAATTTCTTTATCTAATTTAAATTTGGCAACGGATCGTCCTTCAATATCATATATTGATAAAGTTGAGCATGTAGCATTCGTGATTTTAATTTGATCTTTATATGACGAAATATTTATATCGCTTAATGTAGGAGATGAAACCGCTGTCAGATAATTGCAGTTTGCAGATAGAATTACATTCGATTGCGTTAGTTCAAATGGTTCTGATACAATAATATCATCAGTCGCTCCGGTTAATTTTATGGCAACTTTATAGGATCCGGTTTCTGTCGCTGTATAATTTACACTGTTGGCATCTGCAATCAATACATTGTTTTTATACCAGTAATATGCAACATGGTTTGCAACAGCAGGCTGATCTACAATCTTAATGGTTGGTTTTTCGGCCAACATAATGTCAGCAATTTTACGTGCCATTATTCCCAATCCCTCATCTTTAGGATGAATTCCATCGGCTGCCATTAAACCTGCGATATTATTTGTTACAGCATATAAATCAATCAATGGAAGTCCCATTTCTTTCGATATCTCCTTCATTGTTGGAATTACCTGTTCCCGTATTGTCTGATCGTTAATCGACCAGGTAGTTGCATACGCTTTGATTGGTATAGCCATATAAATTTCAGGTGCTGCAGAATAGCCTTTGAACTCATTAATCAAATCAATGTATGAATTCTTAAACTTCACAGCATCCCAGTAACCATCTTTCGAATCGTTTGTTCCCAATGCAATGACGATAATATTCGGATCATATGCCTTGTTATCGCTGTAAGCGGTTTTGTTCTTCCAGGCATCAGTTTTATCACTCATCATAAGTGCACCATTGACACCAAAATTCCGGGTTTCGTATTTACTACCCAGCATACTACGGATTTGTACCGGCCAGGCATACACTGTTCTGTCTGTAGCCTCGGCCCCGTAAGTATTGCTATCACCTACACAACCAACCTTAATGATATCAGACTTAAACGCCCAGCCCGAATAAAATCCATTGTTGACTGTTCTTACATACACAATGCTGTTTGGCTCTAAACCAACCAGTGAAAATGATTTTTCAGTGACAGTTTCGGATCTTAAAACTGAGTTGTCGGTCTTTGAGCGTACTTGTACTTCCCAGTATTCTCCTTCGGCAGTCCATTTTAGGTTGTCGTTTTCAATTGTAAGTTTAGTAGGTTTTTGAGCGAATACTTCGTTGTCAAAAGTATAATACTTTTGTAATCCGGATTCTGTTCCCGTCAGAACTTTTTTATAGTCAGTTTTAATATCGTTGATACTCCTGGCTTTATTCCACACTCTGAAATCGGCTAATTTACCATAGAACTTAGGAGATGTGTACCACGTACCCAGCCACAGATTACCAACATTTGTGGTTGTATTAGCACCTAAAGTAGCATCGTATTTGAAGTTTCCAATCCAGTCACTCGCAAAATTTTCGATAGCATTACCATACTGTACTGTGTTCAGATAAGCTGTTGCTTTTTTGTCCTTTGATGAAATGACAAATGCCACATGATTCCATTTGTTTGAAAACTCCGAACGAGGAATCCATAGGGCATAAGCCGTACCACTTATTGTTTTAAACCAAAAGCGAACATCAACACTATTTGCATTATTGGTGTTTGCATTAAGGCTTACAGTAAATCCGGTGCTTCCATCGTGTCTGTTACTTATGATAGATGTCCCTGTTATATTTTTCGCAACATCCTGATCGTCGATGTAAATCCAAAACTCCAGTGTAAGTTCTTTCTCAGTGAAACTTACATTGCCGCAATTCAAGCCATTAGACGTTTGATTCCATGCGCCGAAATCACCACTCCCGGCTTTGGCATTGTTCAGGTTCAAAAAACCTATCACAAAGATTAATAACCCATAAGCAAGTGTATTTATTTTTTTCATATTTTATCAAATTAAACAATGAGGCATTTTTCTTGCCTCATTGTTTTTTTATCTGTTTGTTATAATAATCAGCAGCGTCCATTCAATTGTCCTGAAAAACCTATTAAACGTAATTTTAATTCACAATGAGTTTCTTTACTGTAACTTCATTGCATCTTATTACTTTGACAAAATATACACCTTTAGAAAGTAAACCATCAATTCCTATTTTAATACAATTATTCCCAGCGTAATTCTGTTGAAAAAACTCATACCCGTTTATATCCATGATTCTGATTTGTGCGTTAGGGGCATCTTCTGTTTTGATGGACACATAATCTTTTGCAGGATTGGGATAAATTTTTATTTGACCCGATTCATCCGAAATTACCGACACAGCCTGAGGAGCATCGCTTTCTACAACAACATGCAGAATTTTAAAGTCGATATCTTTCCCATCATCTGCTGTTACTTTAAAGTAATATGACCCGGGCTGTAATCCATATATTCTGGCGACAGAAGTAGTTGAATTTTCAATTGTAACAAATGCCGGACCTGTGATTTGTGACCAACTATAAGTTAAACCGTCTTTGTCTGCATCCGAACTTTCCTGAGCATCCAACATATAATAACTATCCTGCTTATAATAGCGGGCTTTAGCTACTGGAACCTGATTGGTATTAGTCGTAAAACTTCCATTAAGTTTGAATGTTTTAATCGAGTTTTCCCACTGACCTGAGCGTTCAACACAATTGACCCGAATATAACGTCCTGAAAGATCTCCGGTGTTTGTATTAGTCGAAGTGCCTCCACCAAAAGCATCGTTAGTCGCGTAAGTTTGCCACGTACTTCCATTAGTAGAAATCTGAATATTATATTTCTTTGCATATTCGTTATGCCAAATCATCAAAATCTGCGAAGGTTTAACCTGATGTTGTAAATCGACTTGCCACCACTCTCCGTTTTTTTGCGCCGAAGCCCAACGGGTATTGTCATTCCCATCAACGGCAGCCTGGGGATACATTGTGACGACTCCCGACGAAGAAGCTATTGCTTTTTTTCTGAATGCAAGATCATCTGCCGATCCCGGATAAGCGACTTTAATTGTAACGTCCTTATAACCGATCTCAGCTCCATTAGAAACAGTTAACCTAAGGACATAATTACCTTCTGTAGTAAACTTTATTTCCGTGACAGGAAGCGTAGGAGATTCAATTGCAGCCTGAACCGGACCGGAAACCTGCTCCCATTGATATGTCAACTCACCATCAGTTGAATTAGTGGATGCAGTTCCATCAATATAGGTTTTGCCATAAGGTAAAAACACGGTACTTTCAGATACAAAGACTTTAGCAGCAGGCATTTTTTGTTTCTCTGATCCGAAAACCTGTATTTCACGTAAAGAGTATTTGGTGCTTCCTGATTTTCGTTCTGTACAACGCAACCGAACGTATCGTGCCTCAAATTTATTAAAATCGAATGATTCCATTGAACCGGCTCCTGAAGTATTGCTCTTTATTTCAGTCCACACTACTCCATCAATTGATTTTTCCAAGGTATATTGTTTGGCATAATCAGTATCCCAATACAAATTTATTTTTTCAACATCGCAAAGTGCATTCAAATCGACTAAAACAGACTCGCTAGTATTTCCTTCCGAATCCCAACGTGTTGACAAGTCACCATCAGTCACTTGATTTCCATAATACTTGCCTACTTCAGATGAAACTGTCACATTCTTCAAATATGCAAGATTCTTTAATTCTGAGTTTAACCGTTCAGGATCAAATACCTCATAATCTGCCTCATACGAATTATTGTTCGAATCCCATTCCACATTTGGTGCTGTATATCCAACCTGAGCCGACAGAGTCATTTTTCCGGCAGCATCAGCGACCCATTCTCCCGTAGAAGCAATAAGTTGAACCTGGCCCGGAGCAATTACAGTGGTTACCTGATTAGCAGAAGCAACTTTTTGATTCGATATTTGGAAATTCAGATTGTATGGAGTTTCTGCTGAAGTTGCTACATTTCCCTGATTTTTAACCAATGCATAAAAACTTACAGCATCACCCGCTTTAGGATATCTTGGCATGGTGTACACCTTGGTTATACGCAAATCGGGTTTAGCATCTCCTGAATTAAATGTTATCGTTTGCGAAAGTGGCAAATTATCTGACGAACCACCTACTCTGAATGTATAATCGCCCACCGGTACAAGATATCTTCGAAGCGATTCGCTCCAATAGTAAAAATCGTCGGCAGAAAAATTAAACGTAACCGTTTTTGTTTCTCCCGGTTCGAGAGCAATCCGTTGGAATCCACGCAATTCTTTTTTAGGCATCCAAACCTGAGTTGTTGGGGCACTAATATAAAGCTGTACAACTTCTTCACCAGCTACTGCTCCGGAATTTCGAACTTGTACTGTTGCTGTGAATGGCTGTCCTGAAGTGACTGCTGTTGGTAATACCAGATTCGAATATTCAAATGTTGTATAACTAAGGCCAAAACCAAAAGCATATCTCGGTTTAATGTTTTTTTCATCCAGCCAACGATAACCTCCATCAAGATTTGCCTCAAATTGGGCAAAAACTGTTTCTTCCCAGGATGGAAAATCACTATCCTGCATTGGCATGGATAAAGGCATTCTTCCGGCAGGGTTATAGTCTCCAAAAATCACATCAGCTATCGCATTGCCCGCTTCCTGAGCAGCGTAAAATGAATATACTAGTCCTTTGATATTTGTCAAACAGTCGTTCAATGTACAAACTCCACCACTCTGAAGAACCACTACGATATTTGGATTAACCGCAGCCAATTCATTGATCAATGTTTGTTGAATGGCTGGAAGAGCAAAAGAGCCACCTACTCTATCCGTTCCACGTCCATAGCCTTCCCCTTCCTGCGTATCGTCAAGACCTCCGGCAAAAATCACAACGTCGGCCTGAGCTGCAAGCGTTTTTGCTTCTTGAAATCCTGTCTGAGACGTCGAATTAATATCACAACCTTTAGCATACGAAAATCCGGCAGTGCCTATTTTGTTTTTCAGTCCATTTTTAACACTTATGCCATAAGGAGGGTTTGTTGCACTACTACCAAAACAATTCAGGTTTTCAGCCAAAGCATTCGGACCTATTAACGCAATCTTTACTCCGGTTTTTGAAATTGGCAATATCGGAGAGTTGTTTGACTTCGACTCGTTCTTTAATAAAATAACTGACTTTTTAGCTGTCAATAAATTCAGATCAGATATTTCTTTTGTTTTTGCGTTCGATTCACTTCCTTCGGGAGTATAGTCGAACATTCCACTAAGTATTTTTGTCTTTAGAATATTTTTTACGGATACATCAAGATCAGCCGGCATAATAAATTTGTTTTCCACCAAACCGGGTAGATCAGCTTCGTAGATAGAGGATCCCATACAAATGTCGGTTCCTGCGCGTACTGCATTTCGTGCATCGTCAATACTGGCCCAGTCTGAAACAACATAAAATGGAAATCCCCAACGTCCGCGCAAAATTGTCTTTAGCATTAAGCTACTTTCGCTACATTTACTTCCGTTTATCTTATTATAAGCTCCCATTACGCTCATTGCACCAGCTTCCTGCACCGGAATGCGAAAGTTATAGCCGGCAAAATCCATCAACCAACGCTGGCTGGCCGTAACATTCATTTTCAATCGGTTTATTTGCTTGCTTTCGCCCATGAAATGTTTTACAGTAGCTACCACCGGAGACTTTTGTATCCCGTTGACCATAGCTTTGGCCATATGCCCGGCTAAATATGGATCTTCGCCGCCACTTTCAGCTGTACGTCCACCTCTGGAATCGCGGGCTAAATCCAAACATGGTCCCAAAGCCTGATTACGTTTGAACGACCAAAACTCGATACCAAGTGCTTCGCCGACCTTACCAATTAACGGTTCATCCCATGTTGCCGCCATTGCTATTCCGGTTGGGAAGGCAGTTGACGTTCTACTATAAGCATCTGCTGTGAATCTCACGCCGTGAGGTCCATCTCCCATTACAAACCCGGGAATTCCAAGTCTGAGATTTGGAGCAGTACCACCAAAACTGGTTCGAACATTTATCATTTGGTCGATTTTTTCTTGTGTGGTCATCGCATTAACCAGCTTATCAATCCTTTTATCCAAAGGAGATTGGGCTAACATTGGCCCTATGATAAAACAGATAAGCAATAATGATATTATTTTATTTTTTTTCATCGTGGAACTCTTTTATTATTTATTTTATTAGTTTAGAGGTTACTAAAAAATCCTCTTTACGAATCTGGCATATATATAACCCTTTTCTTAAGAAAGAAGCATCGATGTATTCAATATCCTGACTCAATTTAAATTCAGTAACAAAGTGTCCTTCAATGTCATATATCGACAATGTTGCAGAAGCCCCATTTGTAACAGTAATTCTATCGTTGAAAGACGAAATAGTTACCTTACTTAGTTCAGGAGAAGAGACAGCTGTCAAATAATTATATATCGCCCAATCGGAATAAACTCCGTTATTAGAAGTTCTTATTTTCAGAATTAAACCCGGAGACAAACCAGCTAAAGAAAAGGACTTGCTGGTAACAGTACCAGATCGTAACAATGAATTATCGGCACTGGAACGAACTTCAACGTCCCAACTTACACCCTCTGCTGTCCATGTTACCTCATTATTAGCTATTGCCAGTGACGTAGGTTTTTGAGCTAACACTTCATAACTATGAAAATCACTCCATGCAGCAGTTGGCAATAAAGATCCTGTGTTATTTCCGTTATTTACGGCATTGTCAATCGTTTGGGCAAAATTGCCAAAGTTATAATATACCTGTAACCCAGTTTTCTTCCCAGTCAGTGGCTTGTTATAGTTTTCTGCAATTTCGTCTATGGTTCTGGCAGTATTCCAAATACGGATATCTGCCATTCTTCCATAAAACTTCGCATTTGTATACCAATATCCAATACATAGATCATCTGTTGTTCTGTTGCCAATCCAATCTGTGTAAAAATCTTCAATAACGTTGTAAAGTCCACCGTTTAAAAATAAATAGGCTTTTTTCTCGGTTGATGAAATCACAAAAGCCAGATGACCCCATTTGTTTGAAAATTTCGCACGAGGTAAGAACATAGTAAAAACCTGGTCGGAAGCAGTACCATCAGGAATTGAATTTTTGAAGACAACTCTAATATCTGCGTTACCTGTGGCTGTATTCGTAGCCAGGCTTACTGAAAAACCATTATTACCATTATGTCTGTTTGATATAATATTAGTTCCATTTAAATTTTTATCGGTAGCTTCGTCAATGTAAAGCCAAAACTCAACGGTCATGTCTTTACCTGTATAAGTCAGTTTGCCGGCATTCATGCCTCCATGTCCGTCTTTATTCAACACCCATGCTCCAAAATCGCCATCGGTAGCTTTCACTGTAAACAGGTTTAAACTGGCTATTACGACAACTTGAAGCGTATATAAAAGTAAACTTGTCCTTTTCATGATCTGATAGTATTTTATAGTTATAGCGAAATAGAGTTCTTCAACATTACAAGCGTGCAATTTGAAATATAATCATAAAACAAGACTAATGCTTCTGCGAAATACAGATATAAAAACCTGTGTGGGGATTTTCTGATATCTCAACCAGCTTTCCTCACAGAACTCTTAATTTTAAAAAAATAAAATGGGAAAAGCAATGGGGCTCAAGTTTCCCCATTGCCTTTGGGAAAATGTTATTTGATAATAATTTTGTTATTGTTGATCAGGTATAATCCTTTAGATAAGTTTTTCACCTCATTATCTCCTGCAACAACATTAACGCTTTGCACTAACTGCCCACTCACGGCGTAGATATTCAGTGTTTGAGTTTTTTCAGCGTTAATAATCAGTGAACCATTACTTATGGTAAACACCAACTTATTTTTAATTACGTCTAAACCAGTCACCTGTCTGCTGATAGAGAAATTATCAGAGGTAACCCACCCTGAATAGAATCCATTATTGAGAGTTCTTACTTTAGCATAGTACGAAACACCATCTGCCAAATCAGTAATATCTCTGAGAGAAACGGAATTGCTAGCTATTGTTCCGGAGTAAACACTGGAATTATCATCTGCTTTAAAAACAGCAATTTCCCAGGTTCCGGCACTTGTATCCCAAGAAAGCGAACCATCGGATAGTGCCAAGTTGCGTGGACACGATGAAAGAGTTTCTGTTCCATAATAAGTATTCCAACTTGCTTCCGGGTTACACCAGCCTTTGTTTGCTGTACCCACTGGATCGGCAGCATTTACAAGCCCCCGTTCATAAGTTGAAAATGTATAATTGATAAATAAGCCTGAAGGTGTTCCTTCGAGGTGTTTATTGTAATTGTCTTTGATTTCCTGTGCAGTCCTTGCAACCGACCAAACCCTTATATCCGCCATTTTCCCCAAAAATTTAGGACTACTCCAGAAAGCACCTCCTACATTAAATGTTCTGGAAGTAACACCATCTGACTTATAATTACCATAATATCCTCCAATAGCATTTGTTTGTGCCAGAAGATCTCCATTTACATAAACATACCCTTTCTGGTCTGCCTCAGAAATGACAAATGCAATATGTGCCCATTTATCGGTATATTTATCTGCAGGAATGTAAAAATATACTGTTCCCGGAGTTGCCTGGGCGTCTTTTGCGAAAAGTCTCAACTCAAGAGCATTACTATTTGCAGAATTCTTGCGGATACAAAAATTAATACCATAAGGATCGCCAAAGGTTTCCATTATATTCATGCTTTCCGTTGTTGCCGCCGCCTGACTCATATTAAGCCAAAACTCAACAGTAAGTGAATGGTTGGTAAATGATAATTTGCCTCCTGCAATACCGGTTTGTCCGGTTTTAAACTCCCATGCTTTGAAATCATCTTGCGCATATAAGCTTGATACACTCATTAAAGTTATTGCTGCAAACGACAGCAATATTCGATTTGGAAAGTTAACTTTTCTCATAAAATTAGAATTTAAATATTTGTTATTGTGTTATATTATTTAATGATTATTTTTTGTCTGTCGATTATATATAAACCTTTCGACAATCCATTGATTGTTGTTTTCCCTACATTTAAATCGATAGTTCTGATTATACGACCATCGTAAGAGAAAATATTAATTGTTTGATTTTCATCCGAGTTAATAATAACTGAATTATCTTCAGAATAAATGGTCAGTTTAGATACAGCTGGATTTACAACTGCTGAAGGTGTGCGCAATATTGTTGAGGCCCAATCAGAACAGAAAAAAGATTTTTGAGTTCTTACCTTTATAGTATATTCAATGCCTGTTGAGAGATTCAGTAGAGACAGCGGGTAAGAGTTGGTCTGTACAGTGTCTGTTTTGATAATATTGCCGGTTCCTTTGTCCGAAATCTGGATTATGTAGTTGTCACCCGTACCATCCCAGCTTACAGTATTATTTGCCACCACTAAATTTACTGGCAATGGAGATAGTATTTCATATCCATGAACAGTATTCCAGGTAGCAGAAGGTTTTAATGATCCATTATTTGTTTCGTAATTAACCACATTTGGTATAATCTGAGCAAAAATATCGAAGTTGTAATAGATATATAATCCCTGCTCATCACCTTTCAAACGTTTATTATAATTCATTTTGATTTCTTCCGCTGTGCGAGCAACATTCCATATACGTATTTCAGCTAATTTGCCGTCTGGTTTGGGATCACTCCACCATTGTCCAATACCCAAAGGGGTTGTACTGTTTCCATAATATCCACCAACAGCGGCTTTTTCAGCAAATAATTCTCCGTTTATATAAGCATAAGCCTTCTCGTTTGCAGCTGAGATAACATAAGCAATATGTACCCATTTACCCACAAAGTAGTTTCTCGGGATATAAAAATGAGCGGTGTTTTTTTGAGTGTCTTTAGCAAACAATCTCAATTCCAAAGCATTTGCATTTGCAGAATTCGCCCTCACACTCACCAAAAATCCGGTATCAGTTCCGGAAGTTCCCATAATGGCTATCTTTTCCACATCAGCTGAATTCAGACACATCCAGAATTCTATTGTTATGGATTTTTCAGTAAATCTGACCGTATCGCAAGACATTCCTGCGTGACCAGTTTTTAATACCCATGCACCAAAGTCTCCTGTTACGCAAAAGGCATTTGTCGTGATAAACAGCAATGTGGTCATTACCACTGAACGAAGAAAGAAGTAATTATTTTTCATAAGTAAAAAAATTAAAGATTTGTATTATCCAAGAATAAACTTTTATTAAATCAATTTTATTTGTATTTTAATTATTTACATTAACTTCAAAAAGTTTTAGCCAGCCGGAAGCGGAAATATTCCCTTTTGCTGCTATGTTTATTCCTTTTGCATTGTTTTTGGTCTTATCAACAATAGCCACAGCCCAGGTATATTTACCGGTTTGAATTCCATTTATTTGTGGGGAGAATTCGTACGAAACAGGAGTCCCTTTAATCCATTTCGATAAATCAGTCTGTTCATCTACAAAAGTGGCAATCACCTTATCATTTTCATCCAATAGTCCAAAAGCCACTTTGTATTTTTGATTCCATTGTGGAATGTTGGTCGGACAGTATCCCCAACCCAAATTATTCCACTGATGTGCAATTTTCACTTGAGATTCAGTTGTAATATCCTGAGGCAAAGACAATTTGCCCGGACACAAACGATACCCCCCATCCGAAATAAATCCGTTGACCAGATAAAAAACATCAGAAAACCATGTGGCAGTTTCATTGATTCTGAAATCCATCATATTCACCCTGGCTACCTGCGAATCATCATATTCACCTTTTCTGACATCAGCAATAGTCTGATACCCTCGTGGATCGACAGTAATATCATGTTGAGCTGTAACCCAACCTCCTTCCATAATGATCGGACGTTTAGAGTTCCATTTTGCAGCATATTTTTTCTCCCATGCTCCATAGTAGGTTGTCATGCCAAAGGCATCGTGTCTGAGGCTAAAACCTTTGTTAGCTGCATAGTCCAATAGTTCTTCCGATTTAGGATCAGCAGAACCCCACTCCAGCTCGGCACCTATCAAGCGGTGATAATTAATGAGTAACGGGATTTTTGTGAATTCTGCCACATATAAATCCACTATCCATTTGAATACACTTTCACGGTTCGCGCTGTTGATATATTTCATGGAATGACCTTCGCCCCACTTTCCAAGTCCATAACCATCAATAAATTCAACCACATCTGGATCGTTAAACTTTTGTGCAAATGCTTTTACAAATTTGGTGTATTTTTCCTGAAAAACCGGATCATCCGGATAAGGTGTCCAGCGAGCATTATTAGTACCGGAAGTGAAACCCTGGGCACCAGCCGCTTTCACATACGCAGGTGAAAAATCGCTGCTTTTATCACGACTATCAACCACTACTCTAAAAGCTAGTTTTAAACCCCTTTGCCGGGCCTGGGAAATTAAATTTTTCAACCCTTCGTCGGTATCCCAACCGTATACATTCTCTGCCGGATTCAAAACAGTCCAACTGGTCCGAATGTAAAGTGTAGTAGCATAATCGGAAACCTTAACAGTATTATTCATTGTCGCAACAGCCATGTTGTCATATTTTGTCCAGAAGTCGGCTGCTGCACTCGGACTTCCATAAATCACCCAGCCAGTAAGCGGATTTCGCAACATTTTCTGCGTCTCTGGTTCAATGTTCATCATATAATTGCCAGAAATACCCGGATCCGCCGTCAGTGTATTATTCCCTCCCCAGGATAAGGTGTTCTGATTTGCTGAGATATTAACCGGTGCCTGAGCAAGAGTTTCGATACCGAAATAATTTTGCCAACCCAACTCGGGATTACATAGACCTTGATTTCCTGACCCCACCTCATTAGTAATTGTACGATTATGATTTGAAAATGTATAGTTTACGTATAGCCCTGAATTGGCACCTGTCAAATGCTTATTATAATTATCTTTTATTTCCATAGCTGTCCGAGCAGTCTTCCAGATACGGAAATCAGCTATGCCTCCATATGGCTTAGGATCGCTCCACCAGTTGCCAATTTCCAGATTTGTGGTTGTGTTATTACCGATCCACCCTCCGGCAGCATCAATTGTTTGATAAAGTTCACCGTTCAGGTATGAATATGCTTTACCTTCTGTTTCTGAAATAACAAAAGCCATATGCCCCCATTTCCCAACAAACTCATTCATTGGCAAAAACAAAGGAATGGTTGCCTGCGACGGAGTCTTTGCCAAAAACCGTATTTCCAATGCATTAGCATGTGCTACATTTTGCCTGAGACTCAATATAAATCCCGTTTTACCATCTCCCATGGTAGAAGCGATATTGGCTTTGTCAATATTGGAACCGGCATCCAGATTTAGCCATAGCTCCAGAGTCAATGATTTTTCTGTAAATAACAGCTTATCGCATGAAATTCCTGCATGTCCTGCTTTCAACTTATAAGCATGAAAACTATTTTCTGCGTGTAAAGTAAAAATTGATGATATTACAAATGAAAAAACGAACACTATTACAAGAAACAGGAAAGTATACTTTTTCATAATATGATTTAAGTTTTTACCAGTATAAAATCAAAGAGTGAATAAATTCGAATAACTATGTGGCAAAGATATCCGAAGTGTACATACAGATGGTTATCGATTTATTCAGAAATAGTTTCAGTTTGTACAGGCTGACTAAAAAGTACTGTAGATGCAGTATATTAGCTGACAATAAAAAGGATTAATCTCATTCCACAATAACTTTCCGGTTGTTTGCAAGGTAAATTCCCTTTTCGAGTCCATCGACAACAATCTCTCCATTTACAATTGCGACGGAGCGAATTAAATACCCATTGAGGTTATAGATATTAACATGTTGAGGTATAGCTAATGAGATAATAACCCGGCCTTTCTCCGAACGAACAACAAATTCTTCATCAAATTTATTTTGTATAATTTCGGTTGTAGAATTATACGTGAAAACATCCGATGTTGCCCACCCGGAATAAACAAAACTTTTTGTTCTTACCCGTGCAAAATACTCAGTATTTTGCTCCAGTCCTTTGAGAGGTAATGAGTTTATTGCCACAATCTCATTTACAACCACTTCATTTGTATTTTTCTTTACTATTTCCACCTCCCAAACATCACTTGATGCACTGTCAGTTTGAGCTTGTGTAGTGAAAACATTTGTCCACGCAGCCAAAGAAATTGCTATTACAAAAGATAAAAGGTCAGTTTTTCTCATAATATATTTTTAAGGTGATTTTTTCTATTTTAAGAAGCCTGCTTATTCAAAACATTTAATCAACAAGTTCAATCTTGATTTTCTTGTCTTTTACGATTACGTAAAAATCACCGGGCTCCACAAAGCGGTTTCCCTGGCTATCCACAAAACTGAAATCACGGTTGATGTCTATTTCAAATCGGAATACTTTGGTCTCCCCTTTTGCCAACGCTTTCTTTTCGAAGTATTTAAGTTCTTTTATTGGCCTTGAAATCGAACATATCGGATCGGCTATAAACCAGTGGACAGTCTCCATTCCATCTCTATCGCCAGTATTGGTCACGGGAATTTCCACCACCAGCTTATCTCCATTCTTAACCTTTTGGGAACTTGCTTTGATGTCGCCGTATTCAAAAGTGGTATAGCTTAAACCATAACCAAATTCGTACAATGGCGTAGTCTGAACATCCTGATACTTACCCTGATGAGGACGAGCACTTTTACGCATGTTATAATAAATAGGAATCTGGCCTGTGGAGTAAGGGAAAGTGATGGCAAGCTTTCCCGAAGGATTTACCCGGCCACTAAGTATTCCGGCTACGGATTTGCCCGCCATAATACCAGGTTGCCATATTTCCAGCATGGCATCGGCTAAAGGTTCCAAGCGGTTTAGTTCGAGTGGACGTCCGTTTGAGAGGAGCAGAATAACTGGTTTACCTGCTTTTTTCAATTCCACAACCAGTTTTTCCTGTATTTCAGGCAATGACAAAGTGGAACGTGATGCATTTTCACCACTCCAGTCTTTTTTCTCTCCCAGGCAAACTATAACTACATCTGATTCTGTTGCAGCCTTCAACGCTTCAGCAAATTTTGAAGTATCATCTCCATCAAATCCGCATCCTTCGGCATATGACAGTTGCGCTTCTTTTCCTAATTCGGCTTCCAACCCATCATAAATTGATATCACATCATCTGTATTTCCATGTGCTGCCCATGAACCCAACAAATGCCATTTGCTCTTGGCCAATGGACCTACAACTGCTATTTTAGAATGAGCTTTCAATGGTAGCGTATTATTTTCATTTTTTAGCAATACCATTGATTCTTCAGCCAATTGTCCTGCAATTTCCAAACTTGAAGGCAACAGGAAACGCTCTTTTTCTGTCGTCTGAGGTGTATATGGGTTTTCAAAAAGCCCTAACCGAAATTTCACCCGGAGTACCCGTTTTACGGCATCATCCAACTCAACTGTTGAAATCTTGCTTTCTTTCACTAAATCCGCCAAATGCTTATCATAACAGCCGTTCATCATATCCATTGTAACTCCGGCTTTAAACGATTTAAACGCAGCTTCCTTCCGGTCTGCAGCAACTCCCTGAGCCATAAGTTGCACTATAGACCCCCAATCGGACACAACATAGCCATCATGCTTCCATTTATTTTTCAGAATTTCAGTCAATGTGTAATGGTTTGCACTCCCGGGTATTCCGCTAATATCATTGAATGAGCTCATTAGAGTTGCAGCGCCAGCTTTCACTCCAGCTTCATAGGGTGGCAAATAGGTGTCCCAAAGAGTTTGTTGGGAAACTTCAGTATAGACATAATCACGTCCGCCTTCTGAAGCTCCATAGCCGATATAATGTTTCAGGCAGGCAGCTATTTTTTTATTATCTGCCATATCATCTCCCTGATAACCTTTTACCGCAGCCACGCAAAAAACTGCATTAGTATATGGATCTTCCCCATATCCTTCAGCTACACGCCCCCAGCGTCCATCGCGCGCTACGTCGATCATGGGCGAGAAGGTCCAGTCTACTCCGGACATCCTGGCCTCCTGGGCAGCCACAGCTGATGCTTTTTTTGCCAGTTCCGGATTCCAGGAACAAGCCTGTGCCAACGGAATCGGATAAACAGTTCTGTAACCATGGATTACATCGTACCCAAATATCATTGGGATTCCCAGACGTGATTTTTCCATACACTGGCGTTGTACCTCGTTGCGAAGTTTGGGATCGTTGTTGAAGTAAATAACGGAACCTAATTCTGCCGGTTTTTGCTTCAGCACATCTTCTATGTTGTTTTTATTATCATTACGCCCAAGGGTATATTGGTTCAATTGAAATACTTTTTCTTCGAGTGTCATTCTTGAGATAAGATCGTTGACTCTTTTTTCAATTGGTGCGGTTGCATCCTTATACACAGGCATTTTTGTCTTTTGCGAAAATCCTGCACATGCAATAAATAGCGATAATGTTATGAGACTTAATTTTTTCATTTTAATCAGATTGTTTAAACCAACAAACAAATTATTTAAATACCGGTGAATTTGTTGTCTTTATAGTTTTCGTTTTATTATTTTTCATTTCAAAAATTACAACTTCATTTTCTCCACTTACCAATATGGAAGCAGGAATCATCAAAGACTGTTGCTTCTCTTCTTCCCAAAAAGAGCCGATATAATTTCCATTAATCCATACTTCACCCATTCCCCAGCCGGAAACATCCAGATATTGTTCCTGCTCCAACGAACTTCCTTTGAGTGTAGCCTTATGAAAGCCGGGGGTTGAAATACTAGTTTTTGAGAAGTTCAGGGCAGGCATAGAGCAGTTTCTTATTTTAAGTTCCGAAATTTTCCAACCCTCTATTTCCTGCCCATCTATGTAAATATCGCCAAACAATCCTTTGGAATTATCCAGTATCTCAGGGCCGTAAGTTATTCGTCCGATATTCTCAACATAAATTTGTAAAATATGGTCGCCCGGCTTAACTGATAGAGTTGTCTTTTTCCTGTTGTCAGTCAGGGTACCCTGAAGTTCATCATCGATATACACAGCCGCATAGTCTCTGACATTCTCAACTTCCAGCAAAGCATTTTCTGAATCTACCGTTATGTTTGCCTGGTACAATACATATCCATTATCCATATCTAAATCATTCATTGGCAATAACTTTTCAGACTCCACCTGCAGACCATAAACCTGATCAATGGATGCGGTCCCACTAATACGGATTTCCTGCGCACGCAAATGCAAAAAGGGCATCAACAGCACGAATAGATAATATGCAGCTTTCATAAATACTTCTATGTCTGATTTTTATTTTGTCAAAATAAATGACTGGATAAACGACTCGCTCATTTCTGTTTGTGGATTAAAGTTTCCACTTTTTACATAGTCATCCACACTTTTCAATAACTGCCTGGTTGCCGGACGGTTCTCAATCTCTTTTTTAGTATCGACAGCCAAAAACAGCAGTTTCCCTTTTCCAACCTTTGCTTCGAAACCAATGCCTAGCTTTTCGTTATTATCGTAACTGTCAATCACCTGTACAAAAGGTTTGAGATCTGCCGGGGCATCTTTTAGTTCAATTACCTTTGCATTCTCCAAAATATCCCACCATTGCCAATCGGTATGGTAACTTGTTTCAAAATGTTTAAACACCTGAGAATCGCTCTGAATCAGGCAACCAATTGTTTTAGGTGCCCATGCGAACATGATCGGGTTCCAAAAATGATTATGAAAGGTGGATTTCCGACCATTAACTTTTGAAGGTTCTGGACAGAATACAACTGTCTTACCTTGTGAAAGATAATTTTTGGCTTCATTATTAAATTCAGTGGTATACAGCACATTTTCGGTTGATCGTAAAACGTCATTATTGCGTGGATAAACCCATAAATCCCAGCTGTTATGTATCTTTTCATTTACATACAAATGCACCGTTATTTTCTGTGATGATATGCCTGACAACCGGAATGATAATTCTCCAATAGGTGAAACAGCATCATTGTTGACGGTCTGGTTTTTTAATTTTCCTTGCCTGATAATTTTGCCTGTTGTGTCGGTAACCGTCCATTTTATCCTACTATTTTTCAATGCACCTTCACCAAAATTGTACACTTCGGCTTTGGCACTGAACATTTCATCGCTGAAATAACTGCTTTTGCCGTAGCGCAACAAAGGAACCACCGGGGCGCAAAACTCTCTGAATTTTTCGGAGGTAACGAGTCCTTTAGAGTTCCAAAACGGATCGAGAATGCCAACCGGCGCATAACCCTGTCCGGGGAAATCATTCAACGACAAAAGCTGGAATCCGGCTGATTTGCCCGATCTTAGCAAGGCTTCGATAACAGCCTTATACTCAATTACAGTGAGTGCACCAGAAGCTTTAAAAAAGTCATGGGCTTGCTGGAGCATACCATTTTTAGCCAAAGATTCCCGATATACTTCAAGATTTCGGGCCTCAACCGGTCCAGTAAAATTTTTAATCTCATCATAATTAGGATACACACAGCGTTGACCTGATTCGTGGGAAATAACCGGAACATCTACGTCAGATTCTGTACTTCTGTCCCAATCGGTGGTTGGCAAACCTTCATAAACTTTCACTGGTCCTTTGTTGGTTTGTTGAGAAACATAGTACTGATCGGATTTTACCCTGGTACGTGCAGTAGATCCGCTATAAAGATGCCTGTTGTCCATTTCACGTGCTTTGGCAGTCAACTCCTCAATAAAATCGAAGTTTCCGGTAATTTCATTGCCATTGCAATACAACACGAAAGAAGGATGATTACCGTATTCCTTTAAAATGGCTTTTTGCTCACGACGAAAGAAATTATACCTGGCTTCGTCAACTTCTGCATCTTTTCCCCACATAGGCATTTCCACTTCCAGATACACCCCATGTTTATCGGCCATTCGGAATGCTGCTGCCGGAGGGCACCACGAATGAAAACGGATATGATTCATTCCATATTCCTTTAAAATCAACATTATACGCTCCCAGGATGCATCATCCAAAGGAGCATGCCCGGTTTGGGGAAACACAGCATTTTCCACAGTTCCCCTTAAATGTATCGGGCGGTTATTCAGCAATACGTGGTTTTTCCCCTGTTTAACCTCACGCATTCCAAAAGTTGCTGACTTCTCGTTTTCATAGCCGGCTTTATCCGTTTTTCCAGTTATTTTACAGGTAATGTTGTAGAGGTTTGGATTAAACTCATCCCAAAGTTTTATGTTTTTGCCTAACAGAATTTTATCTTCTAATTGGATAAGAGAGTCTTTCCCATTAAATTCTACTTCTCTTGTCAAATCAAAATTTTCCCCTTTTATAGAAAACAGAGCCTTCCCTTCAACCGGCATCTTCGTAAAGTTTGCAATCTCTAATTTTACTTTTACTGAGTTGTCGGCAATGCTTGGATAAACCTGTAAATCATTAATATTCACCGGATCGATTGCCATCAATTTCATTTCGCCCAAAATACCATTCCAATTAATCTGGGTAAATTCAGTATGCGCATGATCCCATTTATGGGTAGTGAACTGGTAGCGATTATCAATGCAAACGGTTATCAGATGTGTTTTGCCCGGAGTAACAAAATCGGTTAAGTCATGTACATGAGGTACACTGATATAATTCTCTTTGCTTACTTCTTTTGTATCTACATAAATTGAACTCAACCAATGTGTCCGTTCAAAATATAGCTGTATGCGCTTACCTTTCCATTCTTTCGGAATAGTTATTTCGCGCTGATACCATGCCGGACCCATATATTCATACTTGCGGGTCAGGCGGTCGATATAGCGATAAGGCGACTTATACCCGATTTGATAGTCATCTGTAATAGCCGGAAGTACGATTTTGCCTTGCAACTTGTGGTTATAGCGGGGCGATAATGAAGCCCTGCGGAAGTCCATTAAATCGGTCTGAAAACCCCACTCCCCGGACAGATCGACTGTTTGGGTTTGAGCCTGAAGATTAAGCGTTTGCAATATTAATAACGATACACCTATAAATTTTATACACTGTCTCTTTAAGTTCATTTTTTAAATATCTTTTTCAATTATTTCTTTGATTAAATTCGTCCAACACCCATTTTTCTTTTCAGCCGGGTCAAAGCCTCCAGATAATAATAATCGGCATACGTTAACGGAACGTCCACCTCCGATTTAAATGGATACGCTCCAACGCTATGTTTCAGAATAAAGCAACCATTCTCACCAAAACTGGAAGTATATTCGGGCGAGGCCAACGTTCTGATTTGGGTTTCCACAACTTTCATATACTTTTTTTCCAACCTTGCATCAACATAGCCGCTTAACTCCACCAATGCAGAGGCTATTACACATGCTGCGGAGGCATCGCGCTTGGTGTTTGGAATTTCAGGAGAATCAAAGTCCCAATACGGGATGTAGTCTTTAGGCATTCGCGGATGATTTAAAAGAAATCCGGCAATATTCATTGCTTGTGTCAGGTAGCGTTTATCTTTCGTTATTCGATACAGATACGTATATCCGTACAACCCCCAGGCTTGTCCCCGGCTCCATGCCGACTCATTGGAGAATCCCTGATGAGTTTGTTTCAGATGCGGTAATCCGCTAATGGTATCGTACGACACCAGATGGAACGAGCTATAATCGGGACGATAATGGTGGGTCATTGTTTTATCAGCGTGAGACAATGCGATATTTCTAAATTTTGGTTCACCCGAATTCTCTGCGGCCCACAGCAGCAACTCCAGGTTCATCATATTATCAATAACCACCGGATACTGCCATTTCTTTTTGTTGTGATCCCACGAGCGAATCAGCCCAACCTTAGGGTTAAATCGTGTTGATAATGATTTAGCACCCGTAAGTAAAACTTCCCGATAGAGTTTGTCGCCGGTAAGACGGAATCCGTTACCAAAACTGCAGTACAACATGAAACCAACATCGTGATTATCTGTGGTGTATTTTTCCCGCTCAACCCTTTCGGTGTAGAGTTTGGCATATTTCAGGACTTCCGGGTTTTTATTGTTTTCGTATAAATACCAAAGTGTACCCGGAAAAAATCCACTGCACCACCATCGGGAATCGGAGGTTGTGTTTTTCCCATTCTCGAATGAGCGCGGCAAAATGCTATCCTGGCCGGCATATTTCTCAGCCATCAAAATGCTCTGTTGTTCGGAAAATTTCAAGGCAGAATCTACAATGGAACTTAATGATTTTCCATAAGTTGCCACATTCAAAAGACTAACAAGGAACAGAATAAAAAATTTTCTCATAAATAATTATGTTGTGCGAATAATACTTTACTTTTTATTTTCAAAATACTCTTTCATAATGTACCAGGCTTTCTTCCGGAAGCCCTGGTCGGAAACCAGCCCTTTCCTGTTCCAGCCATCCTGGTTGGTTGGGTGCATCCGAAAAGGAGAACGGAAATCGAATAAAACCCAGGGCGAAACTCCCCTCAAATTGGGAATGTTATTGAACATGGCTATGTTATCCCGGTACAGTTTTGCCTGATAATCTTCACTCCAGGAACTGGCAACACTTTCGTCGCTCGACTGGCCGTAAAGCGCTTCTCCTCCAAATTCGGAAATTATCACTGGCTGACCAGGAGCTACATTCCAGATTGCTTTTTCGGGCGAAACAGGCCATGAATGATACCAACCCATATACTTGTTAATAGCTACTACATCCAGTTCCTTGATAAACGAATCGTTCATTTCAAAAACGGCTTTTTCTTTATTAAACCGTACCAGGTCGAATGCAGCTGTTATCAAGCGGGTAGTATCAATTTCCCGGCAACAGTTTATCATATATTTCAGAAATTCATTACGTGCAGCCGACGGTTGGGTTTCGTTGGCCACTCCGCAGAATGTAAGCGCACAACGATTTTTATCGCGTTGAATCAATTCTTTTATCATATTCCCGGCTTTGGCCCTGGTATCTTTATTCTCAAAATCAATTCCCTGCCAAACCGGGATTTCTTCCCAAAGCAAAAAGCCCATCTTCTCGGCCAACCTGACTGTGTATTCGTTTTGTGGGTAATGTGCGAGCCGTATCATATTGCAACCCAGCACCTTTGCTTCTGAAAGCAACATCGCAGCATCAGCTTCGGAAAAAGCCCGCCCTTTACGTTGAGGTATTTCTTCATGAAAGCTTACAGATTTCAGAAAAACCGGTTTATCATTCAGATATATCTCGGTGCCTTTCACCCGGACATTTCTGAAGCCAATCATTTCCTCAATCCGGTCGCTATCCGAAGAAATAATAACCTTATATTGCTTTGGAGATTCAGGTGACCAACGCTCTATTTTTTTTACGTTGAATGACAAATTCGCTTTTCCCTGTTCGTTTGTGGTGCATTTCCGCTTAATGTTAAGTTCAGGAATTTCCAGTTGAACAGGAATATTGGCGCTCTTTTCTGACAATTGGAAACTCGCATCAATTTCATCACTTTTATATTTGTCGAGCTGTACAAAATAATCCTGAATGAAAGTCTGAGGTGTGGATATCAAAAAAACATCCCGCGTTATTCCACCGTAATTCCACCAATCGAAAGCCATGGCAGGAATCGCATCAGCAGTGCGGCTGTTGTTTACTTCTACGGATAGAAAATTATCGGTTGTTTTAACCTGATTCGTAATTTCAATCTGAAAAGGAGTAAAACCTCCTTCATGGCTTCCAATTTCTTTGCCATTCAGATATACCCGGCAACGATAGCTGACCGCACCGAAATACAGGAACAATCGCTTATTATCTGCATTTTTCACATCAAACTTCCGTGCATACCAAACAGTGCCTTCGTAATATTTCAACTCAGGATTTTGCGAATTCCAATCGGATGGCACGTTCAATCTCAGTCCGTTATCGAAAGAGTATTCGTAAAAATCTGTTTTCCCTTCCGGTTTGTTATTCTGGTAAATTTTATTTTTGCGTCCCTGATCATATAAGTCAATTATAGCATCCCACTTACCGTTGAGTAACTGAGCCTTCCGGCCATAAATGTTTGTCATGAAATCGCCGGCAAACAGGATTTGCCCGGAAATCACGAATAGTAGTAAAAAGGTATAAACCTTTGTATATTTCATAAATTCAGCAAGTTATTTTTTATAAATTTTCATTGCACATCCACCACCTGCTGCCATCGAAATGCTCAGGTTTCTATCGGCTGAAACGTCAATTATTTGTTTTTTATAGTCAGCAGCTATGTTATTGGCATTTGCTCCGTCCTGAAAGATTTCAGCCTCCCAGTTCCCTTCACCCAAAAATGACAAGTTTATTGTTAGCTGGCGTTTATCCCAATTGGTAAGCGAACCGACATACCAGGTATTATTTTTTTGCCTCGCCATAGTGATATATTTCCCGATTTCGCCATTCAGGCAAACGGTATTATCCCATACAGTAGGAATGGCTGAAATAAAACTGGTACAATCAGGCTCCTTTTCATAATTGGCGGGACTATCGCAAAGCATATTCAACGGAGAGTCAAATATCACATATTCGGCCAGTTGGTGGCAACGTGTTCCCTGACTCATCGGTTCGTTATTCACAGCTCGGAATGTCTTTTTGGTACCATTGTGCATTGCACCCTGCGTATAATCTACCGGACCTGCAACCATACGGATAAATGGCATTGTAACATCATAGGTCACCTGATCAGTCTGAATATCCGACCATTTCATTTGTTCCAACCCGTGAACACCTTCGTAGTTGACCACATTCGGGTAAGTCCTGTTCAGGCCAGTAGGTTTGTAGGCACCGTGAAAATCAAGCATCAGTTTATATTTTGCAGCTGTTTCTGCGGCCCTATAGTAGAAGTTTACCATCTGCTGGTCATCCCTGTCCATAAAATCAACTTTGAACCCTTTGATACCCATTTCGGAATAATGCTTACACACTTTTTCCAAATCCCTTTCAAATGCGTAATATCCGGCCCACAGAATCAATCCTACATTTTTGGACCGGGCATAATCCACCAGTTTTTTCAGATCAATTTCGGGAATAACCTGAAATAAATCCGCTTGTTTATTCACAGCCCAGCCTTCGTCCAGTATCACATATTCAATGTTGTTCCGCGAAGCAAAATCAATATAGGCCATGTAAGTTTGGTTATTCACTCCGGCTTCAAAGTCAACATGCGACAGTCCCCAGTTATTCCACCATTCCCAGGCCACTTTCCCTGGTTTAACCCATGAAACATCCGGGATGCGCGACGGAGCCGCCAATTTGTAGACCATATCGCTCCCGGCCAATTCTTTATCATTATCCGAAACAATAACCACACGCCACGGGAATTTAGATCCTGCTTTACATTTGGTTATAAATGGTTCCCGCTTATCCACCAACTGTTGAAGCTCATTATGGCCCCCCTGCACGGTTGATGCAGGATAAGTTGCAAAATTCGATTTCAGGGAAGTCGATTTATCGCCATTTAGCAGATACATTCCCGGATAGTTTTCAAGGTCAGATTCTGTGATACAGATTTTTTTCCCGCCATCCATTTCAACTACCAGAGGCAGGAATGCCAATCTTTGAGGATTCATTTCGCTTAGCAATGAATATGAATATGTGTTTTCAAAGGAATTGAAATACTGGCCTTCAATCGTTTTTGCATTCGTTTTTACGTAAGGAATATATGCTTTGTAATCTTTGTTGAAGTTAAAGGTGGCTTCTTCATTTTTTACAATAAAATCTGCCTTTCCGGTAGAAACAAAACGATATGCCATTCCTTCGTTGTAGGCTCTGAAAATCAACGAAAAGTTGTTCTTGAAACTCAGGTTCAATTCATTATAGTAATCGTGTATTTTGCTGCGTTTATAAAATGGGGCTATAATAATTTGATCGACTGAAACTACTTTTGACGTTTTTACTTTTGAGTTATTTCCAAAACTTGCACCATTTACCAACTGCATCGAAATTGTGGATGGTGAAATCATCTCCTGGGTTTCGTGAAGTAAAGAATAGGTTATAGTTTTACCTACGGATATCACAACCGTCAATTTACCATCCGGTGATTTTACCTGGTAGCTTTTTTGAGCGTAGAGTGACGCGCCCGATAAAACCGTGATCAATATCAAAAAAAACTTTCTCATCAACTTGTATTATTATTTATTAAAAAAACTCGCTACCCATTTCCATGCTTCGCTCCATTGTTCAGGGTAAGCATAATGTGCTGTATTCTCCATTATACAAAACTCTTTGGGGGCTTTTATTGAATTAAATGCCGAAAAAGTGGTGGTCGGCGGACAAACCATGTCGTTATAACCACATGAATAAAATCCGGGAACCTTTATTTGCCGTGCAAAATTCACCACATCGTAGTACCGGGCTGTTGCAATTTTATCCGGGGTATTGTTTGCCGGATTGTTGAACATATGCGGCCAACCACCAGCCCTACCGTGTAGGTAGCCTGTTATGTCGCAAAGCGCTGGATAGAATGCAACCAAACCTTTAACCCGTGAATCCAAAGCAGCTGTAACAATTGATAAGGCACCACCCTGGCTTCCTCCCAGCGTTATCAGATTATTTCCATCGAATTGCGGCAATGAATAAATAAAGTCGATAGCACGTACACAACCTAAATATACCCGTTTGTAATAGTACCTGTCTTTGTTTTCCAGGTTAAACGTATGATATCCTTTCAATGGACCTTCGTAAAGGTTCGTGTATATGTCGCCTGTGAGGTTTACCGGAATGCCGTGAATGCCGATTTCAAAAATTATATAGCCTTTTTCTGCATCCGAAACACTCCCCGTGTAAGATCTGATTCCAGCTCCGGGAACTTTTAAAATGGCCGGATATTGTCCTCCTTTTTTAGGCACACTTAACATCCCGTATAAGCGAGATCCTATTTCGAAGTTTTGTATGTTAACATGATATACATCCACCTTTTCGGTACATCTGTCCGGCACAAGTGTCATTTTAATGTCCATTGGAATTTTCGAAGCCTCAGCCTTGGCATTTTCCCAAAAACTAATAAAATCATCCGGCATTATAGTAACCGGCTCGATGCTTTCTCTTTCAAAACCCACAGTCGATATTCCCTGATATTCCTTACCATTAAATATTGTAAACACCTGGCAACGAAGAAATCCTGCCTTTTTCATAGTCCCAGCATTAATGGCCAAAGTCCCATTTTTCAGTGTACATTTTTCTGTTTTAAGGGGCTGCATCATATCCTCCGAGATCTCGTAACGGACAGCAACGTCCTTGACCGGAATGGAATTTTTCAACACCGAAACATTGAATTTTACAGGCTCTCCTTTTTTGTACAGCAAGTCGGAATGATCCGGTGCAATTAACACCTGAATTACCCTTTCGGCAGGTTGCGCAAAAAGCGAGAAAGAAATAGATAAGAAGAAAAGTATGTTGACAATTGTGTTTTTCATTCAGTATAAAAATTATAGTTTACTTTAAAATCTCATATTTGTACATTACAAAATCATTTTCGTTGGCAAGTTCTGTTTCAATAATTCCATCCCGTCCGATGGTTCGGGTCATCGATTTTGCATTTCCCAAAACGGGCGTACACTTGATCCGTGTTTTTTCAGCCAACCAAGTTTTAACCGAAGCTTTTTTATCAGGATTATTCTCTCTGAAAATGAGCAAGTAACCGGTTTTACCGTTTATTGACTGAAATCCGGTCCATGACCTGCCCGAAGGCTCATCACCAATGGGTAAAATTGTCCCCAAATGAAAATCGTGCTGAATTTTCTTATAACCGGAAATCAGTTTTTTTACTTCCATGGCTTCTTGGGGCAACCCACTTCCTTCGAACCAGGCCAACGGTTGGGCCGCCATGGTAATGGCAAACAGATATTCGAAAGAATAATTACTGGGAGCAAATACATCGTTGCCATATTTCGCTACATTCCGCCATTTATTCAGAAACTCAACCTGCAGTTTCTCAGCCGGAACATATTTCGACAATTGCCACAAGTTTCTTAATGTCCAGTATGGGTAATAATTCTGCCAATCGGTATAGCGGTTTTCGAGAAAAATGTTTCCGTATTCGTTGAACATATGGAATCCTCCGCGCCGTCCGGCTGTTGCATCCAGATTGAAGACAATGTTATTACCTGTTTGCTCTAAAACTCTATCAAATAACTTGCGGAGGTTAACTTCTGATTTTTTGGTTGGAATAGCCAATCCGTCAATCTTAAATGTCCGTATTCCATATTCCCGGTACAAATCAATCATGGCTTGCGCATCTTTTTCCCAATCTGCATAATCATTTTGCACACTTGGATTGAACCACAGGCAAATTTCAACGCCCAGCTCTTTTCCGCGTTTCACAATCGGAGTTAAACCATTAGGATATTTTTTCGGGTCTGGTTTCCAGTAATCAGGGTTATCCCAAATGTTTTTAAAGGACCCTTTGGCTGTTGCAGAATTAGGACTTTTGCCCGTTTGCCATCCATCATCAATCTGGAAATGGGTTATTCCTAATTCTGCGGCCTTTTCAACCTCAACCAAACTAAATTTCTCATTTATTTTCGAATCCTGGCTTCTGTCACCCCAGGTATTCATCATTACCATTTCGTCCCTTGAAGGCAACAACTTACGAATGTTCTTTTGATATGATCGCAATGCTGTAAGTTGATTCAACTCGCTTCCGCTACACACACCTAATACGCAACCATAGGTTTTCGTCCAGTTTTCAGTATCAATATCCTCAACCGTTAGTCCTAAACCGGTTACAGCCACATGACCTGCCTCGGCGGTAAAATCACCTCCACTGTATGCCAACTGAACACCCGAACATGGCGCCTCTTTCAGGAAAAAGAAACCGCTACCGTTCTCATTGTTTTGTGCAATCAACAGATTACCACGGTAAGTATTTTTCCGGTATGCAATAAAATTTCTTTCGGATACCAGATTATTGTTCCAATCTGTTACGTCGAAAAATTCAACAGCTTTCATGTGCCAATGCTTTCCGTCAAGGTTTAATTGATCCAGAATAGCCGATGACTGTTTTGTTTTCATATCCTCAGCAAACTCAATATTTTTGAAATCCGCCAAATTGGAACCCTTGTCCGAGCTTATGTTTTCGGTTGTTCCCTTCAAATAAGTATCACAAGCTATTGCCGGACTATTATCATATATGCGGTAAACCCGTTTTACCTCCAGGCTTCCCATAGCAAACGAAACGGTTATTTCCAAATAAGCCGGACGAATTGCATTTTCAGGTAACAGTTGATAACTGAATTTTCCGTTTTCGGTTTTCAGCTCTTTCTTGGACAGATAGAAATCAGGGGTTGCCGACATGTTTTTCCAACTCTGGTTAGCTTTTTTATCGGTGATACAATGTGTAATCAGATTGCCGTTGTTCCACAGGAAAGTGCGTTCAATCAGCCCATTCCCGATAGTTAACGTGTCATTTTTCAGGGCACAATAACTGCTTTCGCGGGCAAAAGCCACAGAAGCAAACAATTGTGTAATAAAAAGCAGTATTAGAAATCGATTCTTCATTCGTTATCCTGATTATTGGAACTCAGGTTCCTTTATATCTTTTCTTTGATTATTGCGTTACCCGCGGAGCATCCAGAGCTTCTTGTTCATTGAACTTCTGGTTATCCGGAATACCTTCCTTTTTACCCACGCCTTCGGACATTAATTGTTTAAGTTCTTCTAAATGCAACTGATAAATTAACCGGGGCGTAGCATTATGTTTTTTACACAGCGAAGCAGCAATTCCAACTACTTCACCCATCATTCCGGTAGTTCGCATTACGCGGACAGTTCCCAAAGCCACATGCGTAACACTAATGTTTCGACCGGCCATAAACAAATTATCCACATTACGGGAATATAAGCAACGGTAAGGAGCCGAATAAGGATAAATTCGAATGTGTCTGGTTTGCGCTTTAAATTCGGCACCAGGAAATTTCTTTGAATTTACCGTGTCAGGAGTATGTAAGTCGATACTCCAACTGGTGGTAAAGGATGCATCTTCATGAAAAACATTTTTGTCAATATCATCCTGTTTTAGGATGTAATCACCCAGCAATCTGCGTGACTCTCTTTTTCCGGCAATGTATGCAACCCAGCTAAGTTCGCGGTTTTTGAACTTTTGATTGTCTTTCAATTCGTTTTTAAGAAAACTCCAGTTCGAAAAAACAACCATCATTCCGTAATCGCGAATCCGTTCAATATCTTTCACCTGGTCGAGATTCATCCCGGTTTCCCATTTCCATTCACCCATGGTTGCCTTTTCACAATTTGTGGCATTAAAATTTATCCCATGCCTGAATTCCGGAAATTCAATCTCTTTATCCTTATTGGTCGAATACCATTGAACTGAAGCACCCATTGTCATTTTATCAGCAACTTCGGGAGCTAAATCTTCACCAAATTCAGCCTTGCTTTCTCTTCCCATCCGGTAGTCAGCTCCGGCAAGGTAACCAATGGTACCATCGCCTGTGCAATCCGAGAAAATGGGTGCAGAAACACAAATTTCTTCACTGGTTTCCAGATTCCGAGCAATGACCGATTCAATTTTGCTGCCTTCTTTTTTCACCGAGACTGCCTGGTAATTCAGCAGAAGCGTTACATTTGCTTCTTTGAGAACAAATTGCAGTTTCTTTTCATCTTCATAAACATCAGCCGGCTTTGCATTCCCTTCCCTGCTATGCCCAAACTCACGAATAATCCGGCCCAGACCTTTGTTTTGGCCTAACTCAATAGATCCTCCCAAATGCACTCTGACATCGGAGCTGTTGTTACCACCCAGCACCGGACGGTTATGTATCAGTGCCACTTTACACCCTAAGCGTGCAGCAGCCACAGCCGCACACATACCAGCCACTCCACCACCTACAACCACAAAATCGTAGGATTGTACTTTTTGAGGAGTAAGTGATAATTTCAACAGCCTCTTCCGAAAACCGGATAACTTTTCTACATCTGAGGGAGGAACACTATTCTTTTTTGTCGTAAAATAAATAGCATCGCATCGGCCGTTAAAACCTGTAAGATCGATAAGAGTCAGTGTAGTCTCACCTTTTTTAATCGCGATCTCACCTGCCTTTTGCCACATCCAGGCTGTGCCTTTGCAGCCAAGAGCTTCCCCAAGTTGTTCATTTCCGATTTTCAATCTGAATTTTCCGGGTCCTTCGGCGCTGTCCCAGGGCGAGGTCCAGTTAAATGTTCTGACATAAACGGTGTATTTCCCGGACTTACTGAATTTAATAGTTGTAGAAGCATCGGCTACCGCCTTGCCCAGCCCGTGAGCCATAAGGTAAGGCGACCCCATAATATCCATAGATTGCTGATCCAACACCCAACCACCTTTATTTGCAAAACTCTCAGTCTCAATAAATAATTCGGCAGCCACACTCGTTTGGCATATCATGGAAATCAATATAAACAACCCAATGCTTATCTGATTTATATACTTTCTCATATCGAAATTCTAATATTTTTCTGATCTGATTTGGTTTGGACTTCTGCAATTTACATTTTGACAAATGGAACACTGCCATTCCCACTTTTGAGCAGATAGAAACCTCCTTTAAGGCTGGTTAAATCTATTTTTCGCGGAGTAATACCGGTATTCCGATCAAGAACGAGTACTTTTTTACCGGCTATGTCTGTAATTTCAATATTTTTGAGTTCTGCATTGCTTTCCAAATTAGCAATGTCTTTTACCGGATTTGGATATAGCTTTAATTTATTATCCAACGAAAGTTGTTTTATGCCCGACACTATAACAGGAGAAATAACCATTGCATTGAGATAAAAGAATTTATTTGCATTTGTATTGTTGGGTCCTGCTCCTATCCGCACTGTAATTGTTCCGTCAGGAAGGGGTTTAATTTGCCGGACTGTTGCCAAATTAGCTGTATTGTTTGCAGCATCAACATTAGAACTTCCTTCATTACTTCCAACTACAGTAAAGGTTGTTTCGCGATTATCTATTACACTTGAACGTCCCGAAAAAAAATTAAAATCATAACTTTTGTTTATATCCATACCCGATAGTGCCAGCCCAGCCGTAGGTTCCGTAACTCCCTGAAAAACGGTGCCTGCATTGCCCCAAAAGCTGTTCTGGGTTACCGTAGCCGGGAAATTAAACGAAGTAGTTGTTGCGGCAGGACCAGCTGTGTTAACTCCACCAAAAGCATCATTAATTGTCATCGAAATTCCAGTATTGTTCCCTTCATTATTTATCAGGTTAGCAATTGATTGCCCTGAAACTGTTGACGTAAAATTGTTCCAATACGTGGTAGTTGTAGCATTACCAAAATTTATGTAAATGCTTTTATCTGTTGTAGTTGGCGTTTCAGCAACAAAGTCTTTCATCGAAGTCACGCTGTTAGGAGTTACCACAGCATAATGTGCAGCATTGCGGGCTATGTTTGCTTCACTCGCAGAAACTCCCGAAGGAATAAATGTGTTGCTAAGCACTGGTCTACCCAACAATTTCTCGTACCAGGTACAGGCAGCAGTAAAACGTCCCAAACCAAGGCTCAGGTGATAACCATCACGGCAAAAATTGTCCCCAATGTAACTGCTTCTTCCGTTCTGAATAGCAGTTCCGGCAGGAATTATAATATTGATTCCTACTTTTTCGGCGGCCTTATTGGTAACAGCAACAATGGAATCGTACATTATCATCTGATCTTTTTTATAATAATCGTACTCCGAATGAGTTGAGTTAGTTGCATACGCCCAGGTGCGATGCATACAGTATTTTACATTTGGATTTGTTGCCAAACCTTTCACATAGTTTAAAAGATTAGGAAGGTAGGGGAAATAAGTTGTATACTTGCCCGAATACTGGCTAACCTGTTGAAAAGTAATGTAATCCCAGGATTCATCTGTTATTGCTTCCTGAAGGGTTTTGTTACTCAACGTTGTTTTTATACCATTTACAATTTTACGATACGAATAAGCGGCACTGTTAGCTGCAGCATTATTCCAATGAGTTTCGAGGCTGCACCCTCCGATATACATATTAGCAATTACCAGTTGCACTCCATCAGCGTTTGCCAAATCATCCACATATGATTCAGCTGCATCTTCGGAAAAGCTGTTCCCGATTGCCAGAATTTTTATAACATTTTGTCCAGAAACAGGCGTTAAAAAACCACAAAACACGATGAGGAATAATACTATTACTGACTTAAAATTTTTATAATTCATATTATTAGACTTTAATTATTTTTAATCACTTTACTTTCACAACAATAAGCTTAACCCAGCCTTCAGCTGTTGTATCATCATTTACAGCAAGTTGTATAGCAGGCTTATTCCCTTTCTCAGTATCTACAATAGCTACAGCCCATTTATAAGTTCCGGCAGGAAGATTCACCTTTGTTTTGAAGTCGTAAGTTTTGGGATTATCTTTTAACCAATCCGATGGTTCACAAACCGTATCAACAAATACCTCTTTGGCATTGCCTTCTGAATCCAACAGTGCAAAAGCTACTTTGTATTTAAAGTTCCATTGCGGAATATTATTCGGGAAGTAACCCCATCCCATATTTCTCCAACGGTGATTAATTTTCACTTCTTGTCCTGAATTTACGTTTTCAGGTAAATAGATTTGATCCGGGTAGAGTCTGTATCCGCCTTCAGAAACGAAATTCTGAACCAGAGAGTAACTTGTTGTAAACCAAGTTTCAGTTTCATATCCAACCCTGAGATCCATCATATTTACATGCGCCTCTTTCGATGCTTCATATTCACCTAACCTTACATCCTCCGGATGTCCTTCACGATATTTACCACTCGAATCAGTCCAATATCTGTGTGTTCCACCTGTTATCCAACCACCCTCCATAATGATAGGTCGTTTATAATTCCATGATTTTGCAAAATTTTTTTCCCAACTCTGATAATAATCGGACATTCCAAACGCATCTTGCCTAAGGCAATACCCTTTACTGATAGCCATGTTCAATAAGTTAACGCTGTTTTCGTTTGCTGATCCCCAACTTGACGGATGCCCGACAACACGATGATAGTTGATAACCAAAGGTACTTTTGTAAAAGTTCGAGTATATAAATCAGTAACCCATTCAAAAACTTCCGCTTTAAGTCTTTCTGTATTTTCAGTTACTTTCTCTCCCACACTTTCATAAATCACATTGTGTGCTTCACCCCATTTACCTAAACCATAAGCATCAATAAATGCTGTGCGGTCAGGATCGTTAAAATCTTTTGCTAATTCTTCGATAAATTTGGTGTAGTATTGCTGGAAAACCGGATCCTCTGGATAAGGTGTTCGTCTGGTTGGATAATTGGCATCCTGCAGATAATACTTAGCTCCGGCATTGAATACCCATTCGGGAGTATTCATACCCTGGTCACGTCCGTCAACCACAATACGGAAAGCTATAGGCAAGCCTCTTTCCTTTGCTCCATTGATCATTTTTGCAATCTGGGAATTCGGGTCTCTCCACGCATATACTCCATCACTTGGATTGAATCTTGCCCAGCTGGTACGTATATAGCATGCAGAAGCATAATCTATAGCTTTAACTGTTTTGGCTATATCCGAAACCCAAAACTCAGTATCCCAATAAGTTGGATCAGCGCTTCCTGATGCGTACATTACCCAACCATTTAATGGATTTCGAAGCATTTTCGTTTTATTGTAACGGGGTTTCACAAGTGTTCCTGCAACTACGCTATCATCTGGTTGATTAGACTTACATGAACATGGAGCGAAACACAGAACCGCAGCAAGAAAACTAATAACCCAAATATTACCTTTCAAATTTATCTTATTCATAACTAAATAATTAATAGTAACAATAGTCTGTTTCAGAAAGATATTGCCGTATCCCAACCAACCAAAGATCACTTCGATACGGCAATATTTTCTATCTAATAATATCAGGCTTACTTCTTTTTGGCCAGAATTGTCATATTCCTTAGATCAAAGACAATAAAGTTGGTTCCGGCAGGAAGTTTGTAATATGAATTTCGGGTTTCTTTATCATAACCACCCCACAATTCGCCCACTTTATCCAAAGCGAGAGATACATTTTGCCGTAAACCAGATGTAGTCAGAGGATTAGTATAGGCATATGCAACATCTCTAATACCACTTTCACCACTTACCACGAACTTCAAACCATCTCCACTTGTCAACGCCTTACCTTGATAAATGAGTATTTGAGGGTCTGCGAGGCTTACCGAACAATTTCCTTGCCACCAGCCCCAACCGGTTCCACCACCAAACATCCACAAATCTGTAACAGTAGTTTTTACTTCTTCCGTGCCTTTTAACCAGGTAACCACAGCTGGTTGAAGCGCTTTAGCCGGTGAGTAAATAGTAACTTTAGAGTTCTCGAAATCTACAACAACGCGGTATTCACCTGGCGTTGTAATATTCCAGGCAACACGTCCAGTTTGTTGCTCTACAGCTTCACCCTCTCCATCTTGCAATGTTCCTTCTCCATCTTTAGGACTCAGATAATATTGCTTATTTCCAGGTGTAACCAATGGAATTACCAATTCCCCGGCTTTTAGATTAACTAGTGCTGCATATTTGTTTTCATTCTCTATGGTTTTATTTACCTCTATTACAGCATCATTCAATGCACTTCCTGACAAAGTCACCTTTTCAGGTACCGGAATTTCTTCTTTGATAGCGGCCACATTAATGGTAACAGTGCGGACTTCGGGTGCTTCGAAAACAGATCCACCTTCCCATTGAGCTACAACGCGAAATTCTAGTTTAAACGGTTTTGTCAAAGGTAATCCCCATTTACCGACTATCCAGTTATATAGTTGTTCGGAAGTAAAACTTCTGCTGAAGACTCCATCTTCTTCTGAATTAATGATAGCAGTGGATGTTCCAAAGCCATTACCTACAACGTCCAGTTTTGTTGTATAGAAAACCAGGTTATCACCTGATGTTTTTCGCGCTTCGGTCCAGTCAAAAGTCAAAGCAATGTCCCTAAGATTATTCAAATCGATAGAAATACTATCAGAGGAAGCCGTAAGTGCCAATTTCTCTTCAACTTTTGGAATATCCTGAATTTCATTGTCGCATGCATTCAGGCAGATACCGACAAAGAACAAAGGCAATATTTTATATAAAAATTTCAATTGTTTCATAATGTATTTTTTAGCAAAATTATCAGTTTTGGAAACTGTCTGAACACTCTAATTCAGACAGTTTTTCCACATAATTTTCATTAATTAATTGTCATATCCCGGGTTTTGTGGGAATTCGGCATCTCTATTCGCATCGATAATAGACTGAGGAATAGGCCACAACAGATCTCTATCCGTAATTTTATCTTTAATCGTTGTATTGTAAGCTCGAACCCTGTCAAGCAGCTTTTCTGTCCGTACCAACGTAAAACGACGGCTTTCTTCACCAACCAATTCGCGAATACGTTCATTAAGTAATTCATCCATGGTCATGCTGGCAGCATCAATATCTGGCTCACCTGCACGTCTGCGCACTTCGTTCATTGCAGCAGCAGCTTTTCCCGGGTCATTCTGACCAAGATAAGCCTCAGCCAATAACAGATAGGTCTCAGCTAAACGGAATTTCATCCGGTCACGGTAACTTCCGGTAAGACTCACGTTTTCTGCACGTCCATAAAAGAACTTGGTCAAGGCTGGGAATAATTGTTTCGTCTCGAACCATGTTTGTTCTGTTATATTACATTTTTTGCCATATAATGAAGTGTTAGCAGCATTGTTGTAATACCAGTTACGTTTGATATTATAATTTGAATTACGAATATCTTTGGTATTAAAGATACCTGCAAAATCTCCGGTAGCATTCGTACCTCCGGTACCTATCCACCATTTCATAGGAACTATTTGTGCGATACCACGGCCTCCTAATGTATCAGCCAAAGTAAAACCTGTAATTGTAGAATAATTAGGATTCCATGCCCTGCGTGTCCAGTCGGTTGAGTTTGTACCTCCTCCGGTTGAGTTAAATTCGAGCTGCATAACCCAAATGCTCTCCAGGTTTCCACTTTTTCTATTTTGATTATTTTCTATAAACAAGTCACTAAAGACATCACCGGGTTTGGCTTTATTCACCCCAAAGCGTGATTTCATGAGTTCGTAGCGTTTACTGTCTATGACAGCCTTTGCAGCTTGTTCAGCTGACACATAGTCCTTCTGAAGCAGGTACATCTCGCTTAGTAAATGAAGTGCTGCCCATTTAGTAAGCTTGCCATCTTTAACCGCGTCAGGGTTATCGGGCAGGTGGTCTGCAGCAAACTTAAGGTCATCTATCATATGCCCCAATACTTCAGCTTTGGGAGTACGTGTAAAATCGAGTTTGAAATCGTACAGTATTGTTTCAACATACGGTACATCTCCAAAAAGATACACCAACGTACGATAAGCATAAGCACGGAAAAAGCGAGCCTCGGCCTGGTAATGTTCTTTATCTGTTGGAGAATCCCAATTGGTATTTTTATCAGAAAAAAGCAGTATCTCATTTGCTGAAGAAATCAGACTATACGCCCAGTTCCAATAAGAACCTACAAATCTTTCTTCAGGAGTGAGTGTCAGATTAGCAAAGTTAGTCAAAGAACCGTCACTTTTTGGAGCCTCTACAATATCCGTGGAAACCTGTAAGGCTTCATATGGACAGGCATTTCCATGCATATAAGCATCCCCTTCTCCCCAGGTATTATATTCGGCACGGGCGAGTGCGTAAAGCCCGGTAGAACCAACCTCAAATCCATAAGTACTGGTTAAAGTGTTGTTAGGAGACAACTCCGATTTTAAGTCTTCATCAAGAAAACCTTCACAACCGGTTACTGTGATCATTAACATGAACACGAGTCCTGTTTTTATATGATTAATTATTTTCATATTGTATTTTGATTTAGAAGTTTATATTTAATCCTAACATATAAGAGCGAGCAGTCGGATATGACGCCATCCAACCATTATCATAGTTCAGAATCTGTCTCATATTAGAGAATGCATGCAAATTATTTACACTCAGATTTATGTTTGCAGAGCTCAGGTGTAGCTTATTAACCACTTTCTTATCTATATTGTAGCCTAATGTTATATTTTTGATCTGAACGTAAGTTTGCTTTTTATAAAAACCGTGCCCTAAAGTATTTACATAACCCGGAGATACGATATCAGCATCTGTGTTTTCAGGAGTCCAATAGTTAGCTCCATGTACATAATTGGTTGTTCCGTATGCCCATGATCCAAGATTAGCTACGTTATCTTCACGCCAAACACCGAATACACCGTTTACAAGGAACGAAAGATAAACCTTTTTATATGCCAGTTTATTCCCCATCGACATTGTGAAATCAGGTCTTGTAGAGCCTATGATCTTCTTATCATTAGCATCAATATATCCATTTTTATCTACATCTTCCACTTTTGCTGCTCCGGGAGCTGCACCAGCCTGTATATTCTTCTGTACACCATTCGCATCGGTGTAGAAATATTCATCATCTTTTTGCCAGAGACCGATTACATTATAGTCATAGAAAACACTCAAAGGCTTGCCAATAAACCATTTATTGGTAATGTCATCAACCTGGTCACCTCGTAATTCTACAATTTTATCTCTGTCTAACGAGAAGTTAACATCTGTACTCCAGGTAAAATCCTTGTTTTTTAAATTAACCGTATTCAGGGTTACTTCAATTCCTTTGTTTTGAGTTTGACCGATATTATCCCAAATCTTGCTATAGCCATTCATAATTGGCACAGTGCGTGTCATAAGCAGATCATGGGTATTGGAAAGATATGCTTCGATGGTTCCGCCCAAACGACCTTTGAAAAGCATAAAGTCCAATGCAACGTTGGCAGTGTTAGTTGTTTCCCATTTCAGGTTGGGATTACCGATACCGTCGCTTGGTAAATAGGCTGAGTTTGCAATTGTACCCGCATCTCCCCAAATGTACTTAACCTTGGAATAAAGACGATCCAGCGTTCTGTAAGCACTTATTGCCTGATTACCATTTGATCCGTACGAAGCCCTTAGTTTAAGCATATCCATCCAATCGATATTATCTTTTATAAAGCTCTCTTCGCCTAAATGCCATGCAAGAGCAGCAGATGGAAAAAATGCATATTTGTTGTTTTTACCAAAAACAGAAGCTCCGTCAGAACGTCCGGTCAGGGTAGCCATATATTTACCTTTATAAGCGTAATTCAAACGAAGCATATATGACAACATCGCTGTTTCTGATAAACCGGAAGATATTGTTTGATTACGTTCGGCAGTACCCATCATGAAATAGCTCGTATCATCTGTCACAAAACCTTCTGCACTCTGAGAAGATGAAACGCTTTTGGTTTGTTGCATACTGAATAATCCTGTTGCATCAAAACGGTGACTCCCAATTTCGCGTTCATAGCGGAGTACGTTTTCCCATGTATAATCATTGTAGTGACTATTGCTGATACTTGCTTTTCCACCTACCAGACCAGCTTTCTCTCTTCCTTCGTAAGTATCACGTCCATAATATGTTCCGGTAAAGCCACTTCTGTAGTTATATCCATAATTCATCCGGAAGCTCAAACCTTTAACAGGAAACAAAATATTAGCATACGCATTCAGGAAAAAGTTTCGGCTTGTCTTATCCTGATCCGCATTCACATTATTCATCGGATTGACAATAAGCGAGTACTCCATAGGTTCGGGTACATAATAACCGGCTTCATCTTTATATTTTCCGTAAGGGCTTTGTTTAATGGCATGTTCGATATTCGGGGTTATGCCACCGTTGTCTTTTTGAACAAACTGGGTACCAACACCAATCGTCAACCATTTATTAAAAATCTGGTCAATATTAGCTGATATGTTTGAACGGCTGAGGTTCGAATTATAGACAACTCCTTCCTCATTGAGATATGCAATAGCAGCCATGTACTTAGTCGTTTCAGTACCTCCTGATATTCCAATCTGGTGATCCATTGTATTACCGGTTCTGAAGATCAGATCCTGCCAGTCATAGGTTATTCCATTGATATAATTTTCGCGTTCACTAACACTGATAATGTTTCCTGCTATAGGGTCCAGCTGATCGCCTGTATATCCATTTTTAAGACGGCCTATGTCCTGCTTGAAACGGATGAATTCATTGGGTCCCATTACCTGAATCCGCTGCATCGGCTCCGATACTCCGAACTGACCTTTGTAAGTTACCTGAGGTTTTCCAAGAACACCTCTTTTGGTTTGAATAAGAATTACACCGTTTGATCCGCGTGATCCATAAATGGCCGCAGCCGAAGCATCTTTCAATACTGAAAGACTTTCAATAATGTTTGGATCAAGATCGGCGAATGATCCACTGTATGGAATTCCATCTAAAATAATTAATGGATCATTGCTTGCAGATAATGAGTTTTGACCACGGATAAGAAGAGATTGGTCACTTCCCGGAGCAGCATTAGAAGTCGTGATGCTCAAACCTGCAACCTGACCCACCAAACGATCCATTAAGTTGTTGGTAGAAACCATTTCCAATTGTTCTTTACCTACCACTGAAAGACCTCCGGTCAAATCTTTTTTCCGCTGGGTACCATACCCTACGACAACCACTTCGTCAAGTTGCTCACCGTTATCTTTCATTATTATGTCAACAACTCCTGAAGACTTCACTTCAACTTCCTGTGCGATAAAACCTACATATGAAAAAACTAAAACCGAAGAAGGTTTAACCTGCATAGTGTATTTTCCGGCTATATCGGTAACTGTTCCGGTATTACCATCTTTAATCCGAACCGTGACTCCCACCAGAGCTTCACCATTTCCATCTACGACTTTTCCGGTCACTTTAATAACATCTTGCACCGCATACATCTGTAATGCAGAAACAAGAAACAGAGTCGCAATCAATAAGCGCTTTTTTAAATTTCTGTGTATTTCCATTTTTTATATTTAAGATATATTTAAATTGTGTATTGCATTTCCATTTTCTCATTGATAATACTTTAAAGAAGGAGATCGAATATCAGCATAGTATCGTGGTGTTTTTCTCATGTATTTTTTCTATTTATAATTTGATTCAGATTTTTGATCAACATAAAATAAAAAGTGAAGACAAATCTCTTTATCTGTGCAGCAAAGGTAGCCTAAGTGCAAGCACACAAGGTTATCGGTTTATTCAAAAATAGTTTCAGTTTGTACAGAATAGTTAAAAACAAACCCTGTAAAGCATTAAATACTATCACAGGAAACTCAATAGATTGGGTGAAATAACCAGCTAAAAAAATAGGCTTAGAGTGTGAAACACCCTAAACCTATTTTCCCCTGATCAGTTTTATTCAAAAACAGTTTCAGTTTGTACGGAATTACTCAATTTGAGCAATTCATGAAAAAGAAATTATCACGACTTCTTTTTAAATTCTGAGGGTGTTAATTCAAAGTGTTTTTTAAAGCAAACGCTAAAGTATTTGGGATTGACAAATCCGGTCAGGTCTGCAATCTCTGATATAGTTAAATCCGATTCTTTTAGTAATTGAGCGCTTCTTTTAAGCCGGATATCCATGATAAACTCTTTGATAGACATTCCCGTTATATCATTAATTTTTTGATATAAAAGCGTACGTCCGATAGCCATGTCAGAGACAAATGACTCGACATTATAATCGCAGTTGCTCATGTTTTGCTCTATGTGATCCATTGCCTTCTCCAAAAGTTTTTCATCCATCGAAGATATAGTAACCTTTGAAGGTTCTGCAATAAATTTCTTACTGTACAGCACTTTTAGCTCATTCTGGGTTTTAATCAGGTTATCAACCTGCCTGAGTAGGAAAGTCATATCAAAAGGTTTATCAACAAAAACATTTGCTCCCGATTCCAACGCCTTAATCTTATCCTCCGTATTTTTACCCAATCCCGATAAAACAATTATTGGGATATGGCTTGTTTTGATATTGGAGCGAAGCGTCCGGCAAACTTCAAATCCTGTTGCCCCAGGCATCATTAAGTCTGTAATTACTATCTGGGGATGAATTTTCTCTATTTTAGCAATACCCTCATGTCCATTTGCTGCTGCGTAAACATTGTAAGATTCAGATAACCGTTGTTCCAAATAAGTCCTCAAATCTGGATCATCCTCTACAACAACAATGCTATAGGCTTTACGGCTCCGCTTGTCAAGCAGAATCATATCTTCTGATTCAGCCAGAACATTATCTATTTCGGAAATTGTATATTCGTACGAAACAACCTCACTATCAGCACGTTCCGTATTAAATTCAAAGGGAAGAACTACTGTAAAAGTGACTTTCGAATCTCCTGAATGCAAGGTTACCTTCCCATCCAAACTGGTTACCAGCTCTTTGACAATGGCCAGCCCCAAACCAGTACTATCTTCAACTGCAAGTTTACCTGTAGTTAACCGATTGAAGGCTTCAAATATTTGTTCTTTTTTATCTTCCGGGATTTCGGTTCCGGTGTTGGTTACTGCAATAGAAACGAATGTAACATGGGGTCTTCCGGTCAAGGAAAGGTTGGCAATTGCCTCCGGAGTTGTTTTATTTATCTTAACTCCAACAAAACCATTTTCCGAGCCATATTTTATGGCGTTAGAAAATAAATTGGTGAATATTTTTTCTATCGCATCATGATCAAATTTGGCATAAAATTCCTCTACCTCTGTTTTTATATCGGTTTCTATCCCTTTTTTATTGGCGTAAAGCTCAAATAGTGAAAAAATCTCACGAATATATTGAACCAAATCGCCAGGCTGATAATTAAAAGTTATTTTTTGACTTTCTATCTCCCTGAACTGAAGTAACTGGCTTATCATACGCTGAATGCGAGTAACATTTTTCTCGATAAGATGTATATATGCATTCAACGATTTGTCTTCCGGCAAATACTCTTTAAGCTGCTTTAACGGATCAATAACAAGGGTGAGGGGTGTTTTGAGGTCATGAGATATGTTTGTAAAGAAGTTGATGCGCGCCTGGGTTAGCTTCCTCATGTTCTGTTCCTTTATCTGCTCCATCTCCAGCCTATTCTCGAATATCTTTTTGTCCGTAAAATATCTCCAAACAAAGTACACTAAATACATTAATATCAGGGAGTAAATTATATATGCCCAAACAGATAAAAACGGTGATGGTTTAACATCAAAATACAATGTAGAAACTTCATCTCCCCACAATCCATCATTATTGGCTACTTTAACTTCAAACCGGTATTTCCCTGCAGGTAAGTTAAAAAACTGTATCGTTTTTTGCCCGGCAGGTAGTAAATTCCATTCGTCCGAAAGTCCCAACATTCTATAAGCATATTGATTCTTTTCTGCATACAGATAACTGTTTGCTGAAACACAGATTCCAATACTAGACTGATTGTGCGACAGTATTATTTTATTGTTCTTATCCTTTGAGTAAGATACTGTCGATATATCCTGCTGCAATGGTGAGTCTTCAACTCCCGGAACTACCTTTTTATTATTGATTAATAAATCGGTAAAAAAAACTTTAGGCCTTTGATTATTATGCTTTATTCTCCCCGGAGTAAACATAATGAAACCGTCAGTTCCTCCAAACAACATTTCAGCTTTTGAAGTTTTGAAGCATGACCGTACATAAAACGCTCCGCATAGTTTGAGATTATCTATTTGAGATTTATTTATGCGCTTTGCTTTGTAATCATAAAAATATAAGCCGTCATTGGTACTAAACCATATGTTCTTCGATGCACTATCCTCCAGAATACCGAAAACCGTTTTACCGTACAGTCCAGACTTTTCTGCAAAGTTTACATACCTTCCAACTTTACTCAATCTGTTGATTCCGCCACCGTGTGTCCCAAACCAAATATCTCCGTCAGAAGCGATACAGTAAGAACTAAGATTGTTTACCGAGTAAGATGCATCTTTTATATAGTAACGTTTTACAATACGCTTGGTATTCACATCTATGATATATGCTCCAGTGTGAGTTATCAGCCATAATTTATTCCCTTTATCACGAAACAATGTTTCAATTTGCATTCTTACAGGTTTTCCTTTAGAATCGGACAATGGGATAATTTTAACCGTTCCGCTTTTCAAATCCTTATACATTAACTCAGCATCCGGATCTGTCAACCAAATACCGGAATTACCTTCCATTGCAAAATCGTAAATACTTAACTGTTTAGATGTAACAGGATGGAACATGTGCATATCGACGAAACGACGTTGCCCATTATTCAACTCCTCCATTCCTCCATTGAATGCAGTAATTCGTAACGTATTCTTTTTTTCATCATAACGTAACATTTTAATCATGTTTGATGTTATGCCCGTGTTATTCTCCTGTGTATAATACGAAGTTATACCCGTTTTTCTATTCCAGTAATTCACACCGCCTCCTTCTGTTCCTATCCACAAGTTGCCATCTATGTCTTCTTCAAAGCAACTGACAATGTGATGATTCAAGCCTCCGGGGGCAGCTTTAAAATAGTTTACATTATTATCAAAAAAAGTCATGTATGCTAACTTTCCTCCATATGTCCCTATCCATACACCACCATCAGGGTCAGGATAAATAGACCATATCGAATTATTCGGAATCGAGTATGTATTATGGAGATTGAATCGAAGCTGGCGCATTTCCGATGTAAGAGGATCTAAAAGAAAGAGTCCAGATTGTGTGGCTACCCAAATGATATTTGACGAGTCAAGATATAACTTTTTAGCGCTTGCCGCTTTCCCCGATTCACGAATGAGGCTATGCTGTCTGATTAGTTTTCCGGCATTATCATATTCATACAAGCCACTCATTTGGGTGAGAATATAAATCGACCGGTTATATTCTATTACATCCCTTATTACATCATTATTACTCAAAACGGAAAATAACCGGCAGTCTCGGGATTTTTTATTCAATCTGAACACTTTTCCACCCGACCCGATATAGATATCATTCGTATTGGAATACATTAACGTTAATGTAGAAACATCAATATCCGCAGGCAAAGTATAGTTGGTTATAGCGGGTAATTGCCCTGACCGAAAAGATTGGACTTTATTATTTCGAATGAGCCACACATTACCTTCCTTATCTGCCAAAACGGTACCTACATTGCCATCTAAAACACGTTCGAAATTTTGTGTCTGATAATTGAAACGCAATAATCCTTGATTAGTGCCAACATAAAGCTTTTTTGATTTATCAGTTACAACCTGTCCATAAGCCCAGTATGAATTGGGTAAAAGCTTTGTAACATAATCATTCATTTGGATAAATGAATTACCATTATACACAAACAGCGCGTCATATCCACTAAACCATATCCGCCCAATGCTATCTTTTACAATGCTGTGAATACCACCAAAATAGGAAGTCTCCGGCATACTATGAAATCTGTAATCTGAGATATTTAAGGTAAAACCAGAAGCAGGAACCAAAACAAAAAGCAATATGTTAAATAGAAATCTCATTTTTCAATTCTATTAGGTATTATATAAGTTGTAATTATAATGAAGTCGTCTTGACGTTTTGAGGATGGAAATAATATTTAAAAGAAGGGGACATTTTGTCTGCGACAAAACAACAATAATATTCCCCTGACGGTGTATCAAGTAGTTGACAAAGATACAATAAGAATTGAAATACTACCTCATTTATCGGCAGCAAAAAAAGGTTTTCATACTACAAGCTTTCTGATTGAAGTAGTAAACAGTATTTTATGTGAGTTAAAAAAGAACTATCAATTATATCTGTTGTCAGTAGCAAGTTTATTTTCGCATGTAGTGCTAAGTCATAAAACCATTTTTGGCTATTTTCGCAAATGGCGTAAGTGTGGTGAGTGGGAATATTGTTGGACTAAAATGCTGGAAAATAAAAATCGTTTTTGGATTTATCTTGTATGCAAGCACACAATAACGTTCAATTCGTCACAATTTATTCGAATTTAACCTCAAATAAAGTTAAACACAGAACTGAAATAACCAATTTTCGAGTCAGGTGGGGAATATGGGGAAATTAGCATTTCCACAAACAAAAACTCCCTGATAATTTTCATTACCAGGGAGTTCTGAGCTTTTATTATGGTGACCGCGACAGGATGATGCCCTTGAGTTTCAATCCTATTTCCATTTGCAGCCAGAACACATATTAGCCTGACAATAAGATAATTAAAAACAATATCCCATTTCTAAACGATCGCTAGAGATCGCTAAAGTAACTAAAAAAAATGGAAGTATGGGGAAAATGTCGGGAAAAATCTCATAAGTTTGCTCTTCATGACAACAGTGAAAGCATATATTAAAGCGTACAAAATAGACACTCCTACAAAAGTAAGATTTAGATTACGTGCAGGAATAAAGGTTGATACTGAATACACCAGTAAAATTGAAGTTCTACCCAAATACTGGGATTCCAAAATTCAAGGTATAAAAGTATCACCGTTTTATTCAATTTCAGACAAACTAAAAATTGATTCTGAAATCAGTGAACTCCGGAAATTAATTACCACCATTTATATCAATACAAAAGATACATCAATACTCAATTCAAAACATCTAAGTAACCAAATTGAATTATACTTTGAGAAAGTAGAAACAGAAAATATTAGTTCTGAAATTGAAAAAGAAGTTGCAGAAGCAATTGTGGAACAATCTAAAGTTGAAAATGTAACAAATTTTTTTGACGTCTTTGATCAATTCCTCCTCAGAAATGATTTATCTTATGAAAGAAAAGAGTGTTATGCAGTCGTGAAAAACACTTTGATTCGATTTGTATACGTAAAACGGAAAACAACTCCAGACTTTATACTTTCATTGGATAACACCAATGATGTTCTACTGTCTGAGATTCATTCATACCTCAAAAACGAGTTTTACATAGCAAATCAAGACAAAAAATTTCATTCTCTATTCCCAAACTACAAGTCAAATAGACCAAGAGGAGTCAATACCACAACGGGTATGATGATTAAAGTTCGAGCATTTTTTAATTGGGCAATTAAACATGGATACACACGGAATTACCCTTTTTCTAAATATACTCTCCGTGAATGTATTTATGGTACTCCGATTTTCCCAACAGTAGAAGAACTTACCAAAATATATAAAAAAGATTTTTCTCAAAGACCCTTCATTGAAACCCAACGTGACATATTTGTCTTTCATTGTATGTGTGGTGCAAGAATTGGAGATCTTTTGAAGTTTACGCGAAACAATATAATTGATGGTTGCATTGAATATATTCCTCATAAAACAAAAAGAGAACGTATAACAACTGTGAGTGTTCCTCTTAACTCTATTGCTCAGGAGATTCTAAATAAATATATTTCTTATGAAGATGGTCCTTTGCTCCCATTTACATTTGAGCAAGAATACAATAGAACAATAAAGACTATTTTCTTTGAGACTGGAATTACACGAAATGTAACCGTTCTAAATACTATAACAAGGTTTGAAGAAATTAAACCCATTAATGAGGTTGCAAGTTCTCATATGGCACGGAGGTATTTTATTGGGAATATGTATAATAAAATTCAAGACCCGAGTCTTATATCTTCATTAACCGGACATGTACCGGGAAGTAAAAGTTTTGAACGGTACAGAACCATTGATAAAGAAGTAAAGAAGAAATTGGTCAATTTTCTTGAATAAAATATTGCAGATACTTTCTTTAATTTCCAACTTTTCAACCTTATTTGGATACAATATTTTAAAAATCGTTCACTCGATAAAAAAGAATCCAGTTATGAATGTTGAAAGTACACGCAATTATCAAAAAATACAAATCAAAACCGACTGCAAATGTCATGTTTAGGATACGTGAGAATAAGAAAGTCGATTTATCATACACCAGTGAAATAGTCGTTGATGTAAATCTCTGGGATCAGTTCAATCAGGGATATTCGAGAAGAAACACCTTAGAAGACCCTAAAAAAGAACAGGTCAATCAACAAATTTCCGATAGAATAAAAGTCATTCGTGAAGTATATTCTAAAAAAGACTTTGATATAGAACCTACTTCTAAATGGTTAACTCATGAAGTCAACCAATACTTGTTAGACCTCAAAAACAAAGAGGATATAAATAACATAAACCTTATCGATGAATTTGATTATTACATAAAGAATCACGACATGTCAAATTTGAGACGTAAAAGTTTCAGAACCGTTTACTATAGTTTTATCCGTTTTCAGAATTACTATTCTCTTACTAAAGAAAAGAAGATTGTTTTTAGATATTCAGATATTGATTTTTCAGTACTAACAGAATTTCAGAAGTTTCTTAATAGTGAATACCAACTATGTAAAACTTACCCATCATTATATAACCTACAAAACGGAGAAGCAGTTAGCAAGAGGGGGAACAATACTATTATTGGATATATGAAGAAACTGAGCAGTTTTATCTATTATTACAAATCAAAGTATAGTATGACATATAATCCTTTTGAAAATTTCAAGATTGGATCTGAGGTATATGGTAATCCAATCGTTCTGACAAAGACTGAATTTAAAGACTTGCAAAACCTAGAAATAGTTGATAAGAAACTTCAGGTTATACGTGATATATTTATATTGAATTGTATGATAGGGTTTAGGGTGACTGATTATTTCAATCTCAAACACTCGGATATAATAAATGACAAAATAGAGTATTACCCAAGTAAAACTCGTAAATATCAAATCAGGGTAAGTGTTCCATTAAATGATTTAGCAAAAGAAATCATATCAAAATATAAGGGCAATTCTGATTATTTGGTTCCAAGAATGAGTCTGAAAATGTACAGAACAGGATTGAAGAAGTTGTTTAAATCAGTTGGTCTGACACGAATGGTTACATATTTAAATGCAAAGACAAACGAAACAGAGCATGCGTCATTAGACCAATTGGTTAGTGCTCATCTTGCTCGTAGGGTGTTTTTATCTGTTCTTCTGAATATGGGATATAATAGTGAAGCAATCTATTCTATGAGTGGTCACAGAGTAAACTCAAAAGAAATAAGCAGATATTATAGCATTGAAGACTCAACACAGACCGAATGTGTTAATGGATTAGACTTAAGGATTAACAAACAACAGAAACCTGTTTTTAGTATTAATAGTAATGATAATTCTTTCATTGTTGGAGACAAAGATAGTAGTATGGATTTATTTGCACTATTGAAGAGTGTATAAGAATCATTTTATATTAGAGAGTTCTACAACAGCATAAAACTCACCAGAATATTATTTAATCTCGTTCTGGTGAGTTTTTATTCGCACAACAGGTATTCTTCTCTTACCCATAGAAATTATCTCTTAAATCGAGAAAAAGAAAGAGTCTATGGGTTTGATTTAAGGATTAACGAACCATTGAAACCAATTTTACACTATGGAAAGAAGTATAATCCATATTAAATAGACCATTATGAAAAAGGAGAGCAGATTATCTTTTATGGAGAAAACACGCACAATTGCATATTACATTGTTTGCACAAAATGCTGCAAAATTCCCATTATACAATGAAAATTTGGATATAATTTCAACACTTGCGATAATGCGATTGATATCCTAGAACGGTTGGGTGTTGTTTCTGAATTTGATACGATTAAGTTGAAACGAACAATTTTAGTTGGAACGATTCAGGAGTTAGAAAAGAAACTGGATTTCTATTTTTGAATTAATAAGTGTATAATGGAATGTAGGCAATGGATAAAATCAATGATCGAATCCTATCCATATTACAAGGATTAAATATAATTTCCTTTACTTGTTTAACATATCAAGTTCTTATCATTGAGTTGCCGAATTATAAAAAAATAATCTTGATCATTGAGACTTAGTAACCATGGATTTCTTCGAACTTCATAGAAATAGGCTTTCGTTCAACAAAATCGAATAATGTCAGTTTTCTAATTGTATAATAGCTTATCCAATAATTTTTAAGCGCAGAGATGTAATTGCTTTCGGCTTCTATTTGACGACTTACTGCTAAATTGACCGTATTCACATCAGTTTTCCCAATGAAAAATAGTTGCTTTGTTTTCTCGAAAGCTTGATTGGCAATATCTTTTGCTTCTTTGGCCATTTCTATTTGCGAGTGCCGCAAGTTGTACTCGCTTACTGCGTTCAGAATGTCTTGTTCAAAGGTTTGTTCTGCTTGCCTAGCACTTATATTTGTTGCCTCCAGATTTCGTTTGGCTATATTTACCTTGCCTTTTCGTACTCCCCAGTCTACTATTGGAACATTTAGCCCTAAAGAAACTACATCCTGTTGCAATGGTTTGCGGTAAGCGTCCCCAAAATCGTTAGCCACCTGATTAAACCCTACACTGGCTGAAAGAGATGCTGAAAACCGGCTTGCTTTTATAGCCTGATCCAAGTTCTGTTGTGCTGTCAACATATTTTCTTTCTGCTCCAGATAGGTGGGGTTATTCTCTTTTGCCAACCGAAGGGCTTCTTCTGCATTTATAAATACGTTTAACGTACTTTCCGGAACACTCAGGCAAAAGTTAACCTGATTATCGAAATGAAGAAAAGCTGCCAAATTGAAAGTGCTTTTCTTTAGATTTAACTCAGCATTTCCTATATTATTTTGAGCATTTATAAGATCTAATTTTAATGTGAGCAACTCCGATTGAGAGATAGTACCAATTTTATATCGTTCAAGCCCAATTTTATACAATGTATCGCTGTTAGCTACATTCTGCTTTGCGAGACGGTATAGGGTTTGATATGCTGCGAGGTTGAAAAAGTAATCTGATGTTTGCTCTGCAATTCCTTCCATATTATACAGAAACTCCTTTTTGACTTTTTCATATTTTATCGGTTCAATTTTCTTCTCCCATTTAAAGCGATTGTAACCAAACAGTGATTGAGAATATCCAATTCTAACCGGTACGGATGTATATTGTTCGTATTGAGTAAGTCCAAAATTACGTAAATAGGCTAACTCCGTATCAATAAAAAATGTACCTCCAGTTAAATCAACATTTTGTTTGATAGAAAGATTGGCTGATGAATTCAAACTCTGCTGTGATTTATAAGTGTCAATATTATTGATATAGTCATATCTTTTTATGAAGTTCTGATTGTATGAAAGTGGAGTCAAATCCACAGACATTGATGGGAGACGCTCGGCTTTAAATGTTCGATATTGCCAGTAGCCAGATAAATATAAATTTTTAGTTTTAAATGCTGCCAGAGAACTATCAGAAGCTATCCGAATGGCTTGCGACAGGGTAATGGTTTCTGTTTTTTTAGAGGTATTTGGTTGAGCGAAAAGAATAATAGAGAATGAGCAAGCTACAATAATTAGTAATTTCTTCATGGAGAGTTAATTGGTGATTTCTTTTTGAAAATATAAATAAGTTATTATCCTAATGAGGGTTAATTGTTAATCATGGGGAAAACAATAAGTAGTGAAAATAATATCAGATTTTAAGTTTCAAAAACATTTGACACATAGGTTCATATAGTTTTTACATAGTATCACATAGTAAAGATTTTTAACCTCAATAAAAACAGGGAATTAATACAACGATGCTTTTTTTGTATCTGTCAAATGATTAGAATGCAGAGTACAAATACCTATCGATATTTTAAAAGACTAGCTAACCTTTCTAAGTATTATAACAAATATAATATCTTATTTTGAACGCAAAGTTGCTAAGTCGTAAATACGCGAAGTTATAGTTGATTTACAATAATTTATTTGATTATTCGCATAATGACCTATTGATTATATTTAGTTGCCTTACTTTTTTCCTTGATGAAAAAAGTAACAAAAAAATCAAGACTGATGCTCACTTCACTCGAAAAACTGGCACTCAACCCTCCTTAATCCTCCCTGCGGTCGTCAAACAATGGGTATTTCTTTGCTTTTTTCACTTGTTTTTCGGTTCACTGGGCAAGGTCGGTCGCCCAAGAGACTTCGAGAATTTGACAGGTCGCTTTGCGGATAATCATTGTAATTTATATTCGTTGCGACTTTGTGTCGTTGTGCCTTTGCGTTCAAAAAATCATATTTAAAATGGTGCATTATATTGTGCAAATTACTTATGTGTTCAAAATATAACAATATTTTCCGATAAACATTTAACGTTTATTTGTGATTTCTGATTTTTTCGAATGTTTCTAATGCCTGCTCAATCACCTCGTCCATATTTAAATAGGCATATTGAGCCAGTCTTCCTGTAAAGTGAATGTTTTTTTCCTTTGTTTCAATCTCAGCCAACTTTTTGTATTTTTCATATTGTTCTTGATTTTTTGTGGCAGGAATGGGATAGTACGGCTCACCTGTAGCTGTAGGATATTCATAAGAAACTACCGTTTGGGGCTGTTGCTGACAAGTAACATGTTTTATTTCTGTAGAACGGGTATATTCATAGTCATTGGGATAATTAATAACACCGCAAGGTTGCATAAACTCCTGATCAAATTTTTTAAATTCGAAATGTAAACTGCGCCAAGGTAATTTTCCCAACGAGTAGTTAAAATACTCGTCAATGGCCCCAGTATAAACTATGCCTTTATTACTTGTTAGTTCTTTAATATCACGATAGTCTGTATTTAATAAGACTTTGATGTTCGGATGATTCAACATATTCCGGACCATGGTTGTAAATCCATCTTTAGGCATTATTTGAAATTGATGATCAACATACCTATTGTCCCGATTGAAACGGATCGGAATTCGACCACAGACTGATGGTGCCAGTTCCCTTGGGTGTTTCCCCCATTGTTTTAATGTGTAATTTTTATAAAAGGCTTCGTACATTTCCCGGCCAACTCTAGATAAAACTAATTCCTCTGAGTTTTGTGGATTTTCGATTTTATCCCTTTTTACTTCCAACAATTCTTTGGCTTTGTTGGAATCCAAAGACATCCCAAAGAATTGTTCCAAAGTATCTAAATTAATAGGGAAGGGGTAGAGCTGGTTTTTAAATAAGCTTTTTACGATATAGTTTCCAGTTATCCATTCAGTAAACTCTGATAAATAATCTACTAATTGAGGGTTATTTGTTCTGAAATAATGAGGTCCGTATTGATGAACCATTATCCCGTTATCCATTGGCCGGTCATAGCAATTCCCGGCTATGTGGTTTCTTCTTTCTGTAATTAACACTCTCCAATTTAGTAATTTGGCCGCTCTTTCTGCAATTACACAGCCAGATAATCCTGCACCAACGATAATCAAATCGTACTTTGTATTCATCTGTCAACAATCTGATTAATTATTACACAACATTAGTACTTCCCAATCGGATGTAAGATTCTCAACGGTTGACAAAATACACAACCCTTTTAGAGTATTTTCATTGAACGTAAGTAGGTCATCGTTCAACTTTTCTGTCGATAACCATTTGTTCAATATGGTTGATGAACGCTTTTCAAAAAAAATAAAACCAGTCTTTTGAAACAATTGATTGTTGAAGTGAAATTGCACTATTTCATCCCAACCAGACTCTTCTGTACATTCGTCATGTTGATACAAGCTAATAAAATCATTTATTTCATCACTCCGATTAAGTAGAATCAATCCTCTACCCAATAAATAATGACTATAGTTTGTCATTTTTTGATTGTATTTCAGCAGGTGATCAACTGCTCGATTCAGTAAAATCTGGTGTTGAGTTTGTATCAGTTCATTTTCACACAGACATATCAATACATATAAGCAATCCATAAATGCGGTATTTGGATCGTGGTAACAGGATTCAATCTGTTGTTTCATGTATTCGGCAATACGGATTAATATTTTATCTAAAATAATCTTTTCCTGAAGATGTCCCGGCTGCTGCATATCAAAGTTTCTATTCAGCATTCGTTTTAAAAAGTAACAGGCTATTCCACTCAAGCCGGATTTAATTGATAAATCACTCCAGCTATCTATATCTATCATGTACAAAATAGCATTTAGTTCCTCCAATACCTCATCCGTATTGTTGTCTATCAGCTCACTCTGAGCCATATATTCCACAAACCATGCAAAACCTGCCAAGCCATCGCTAAATGATTGATTTTCTTTTATAAGAGATAACCTACTACTAATATGCTCGATCAAATTATCAGAGATATCATTAAACTTTCGTTTTTCAGACATACGATAGTAAAGCTGACACAATAAAGACAAAGCAGATAACTCAACACAATCAATACTGAAAGCTGGTGAATAATTATTTTCTAACTGCTGATTTAGTATCTGATCTAAATATTTATTCTTCGATATATATATCGTTCTATCTTTATGATTACCAATTATCCGAGCATTAGATTCATAGATATGCATTTTTAAGTCATATTTTTGCAAATAGTTTTCTAAATCCATATGATTTTCGAGACTTCCTGACTGAAAAGGACGCGTATGCACAGCATTGACATTGTCTAAAATTGCCATTTCTTTTCCTGAGAAGTTTATTAAATGCGGCCAATGGAATTCACATCCCCATCCCTGTTTGTTTTCATTGAAAGTAAAAAGTACTTTTTGTAAAGCATCGGTAGAAAAGCAGGGTAACATCATTTCGACAAAATTCACATAGCGAATTGTTGTTTTTGGGTGCCTTAAGGTATGCTCATAGGTGTAATAAGAATCTACTAATCCTGGTTGCGCAATGGATAATTGATTTTCCTGCATTTCGCGGAATAAAGCATTTATCTGTTCAGTCGACATACGAATATCATCATCCGGCACAAAGAAATAATCGTATATTTCTAAAAAACGTGGATTACGCTTCAGATAATCATACAGTAACTTTAACTTATAGCCTTTCTGACACATAATAAATGGACTATCATTGTAAAAATAACTGTACGAATCATCATAGATTAGCAAATGTAGATCAAAATCTGCCGATCCTTGTATCCATTCTCTATGCAAACTGCCGCGGCCAACTGCTGAAATCACACAATTTTTTTTCATTTTGTCTAAATTAATTTCTCTTTTTTTCCTTTTTTAATCGGATGATAAATCTCATTTTAATGAAACCAATTTCGATTGGAAGTTGTGAAGTTAATTCTACTCAGTTTGATTAATTCGTTTCTGGTTGAGTAGTAACACAACTAGGAATCTTACACAACTACAACTGAATCTCAAATTTAATACACAACCAGTGTGTGTATTTGTCAAAAATTATTCTTGAATACTTTTTTCATAGGTTGTAGAAATTGCTCTATCAGGCGCAAATCATCAGTAATAATATCCGCATTTGCTCTCATTTCTTGTGACAAGGGTAATTTCTTATCATACGAAGTGGTTAATCCTTTAGGAAATTTAACTTCTACAATGTATTTACCATCTTTGGTTGGAATTAACGAAATCCGGTTTATTTTCCCGACCACCATACCATATTCATTATCGGGAAAACTGTTGAAATGAACATTGACTGATTGTCCTATTCTCACTTTACCAGAACGTTCAATGGGTAATTGAGCTTTGCCAATCAATTCGGTTTGAACAATAGGCACAACAGTAAAAACAACATCTCCGGCAACAATATTTTGATTTACAGCCCAATAATTGGTAAAGGTTACTTTCCCGGTTATGGGTGAGCTTAGTACATAAGTCATCTCCCACGACCGGATTTCATTTTCTAATTGATTAATAGTTGTTTTTAATCCAGTCAACAACGCATTTTTCTTTTCTGAGTATTGTAGTTGAATATCCACCAGATTGTCTTTCATCTGAGAAATCTGAATCTGCATATTTTCCATAGAGGAATGGATATTCTGCACATTCATATCGCTTTGGAGTAAGGTGCCTTTGGCTTTATCGCTCTCCTCCTCAGAAATCAGATTCTGCTTTCGCAAATAGGCTTCGCGATCGAAAGCCTTAATTTCCAAATCGTGTTGTTTACCCACAATCTCTTTTTGCTTCAATAGGCTTTGGTAATGCAGTCTATTTGCTTCTATTAGTTTTAGTGTCGACTCCAATTTTTTAGGATAATAATTCAATTCTATAAATTTATTATAACTTTCCAGATTCACGAGAAAGCCTGAATAGGTGCCTTGAATAGCTCCAAGCTTCAGTTCCTTGCGAGGAATATTGTAAATGTGTTCACTTTTTACGGCAAGTAGAATCTTAACCAGCTCGGATTTAAGAGAAAGAATATCCGAGTACCTAGCAGGGTTTTCAATCAGAGCCAGACAATCGCCTTCACGAACTGTTTGTTGGTCTTTAACTTGTAATACTGATAACTTTCCACTGGTTTTGGCCACAATACCGGCAGGGGGAGTGGCAGTAGTTAACACCAAAGGTGCAGAGATGATTTCAGGATATTTGAACAACCAGCTTCCTACAATCAACATCAAGACTATGCATGCCAGCAATGTAATTCCTCTGCGCAATATCCAACTGGGAACACTCCCCAGGACTTCTTGTACTTCCTCGCTTCGTAATTCAACCTCTTTTCCTTGTTTTTCTGCTTCTTCCATTCTGAAACGACTTTCTAACTATAAACTATATACTACAAACTAATTACTGCCCCAACTCCAACTGATTCTTTACCAACATGTAATAAGCTCCATGTTTAGCTGTAAGTTCTTTATGTGTTCCTTGCTCTACCACTTTCCCTTTGTCCAGCACAATGATATTGTCAGCATGTTGTACTGTGCTTAGCCTATGAGCTACAATAATGACAGTTTTATTTTTATTAAATGCGGTCAGATTCTCCATAATTTGTCTCTCATTGGTAGCATCTAACGAATTGGTGGCTTCATCAAAGAACAGGTAATCAGGATTTTTATAAACAGTGCGGGCTATCAGCAAGCGTTGTTTTTGTCCCTGACTGACCCCCTTTCCTTCCATACCTATTTTGGTATTATAACCTAGTGGTAAGGCATCAATATATTCACGGATATTCGCAATTTTTACAGCATCCAATAGTCGGTTTTTATCAACGTAATCATCTCCTACGGCTATATTTCCTGCTATGGTATCCGAAAAAATAAAACCCTCCTGCATCACAACTCCTGTTTTTTGCCGCCAAACATGCGAATTAATATTCTTTATCGGAGTTTGATCCACAGAAATAGTTCCCTTATTAGGTGAGTAAAAACCGAGAAGTAATTTAATCAGGGTAGTTTTACCGCTTCCGCTGGCTCCCACGATAGCTGTAGTTTTATTTTCCGGTATTTCCAGATTAATATCTTCAAGCACATAATCACGGTCAGCACCATCGTAGCTGAACCACAAGTCTTTTAGATAAATAGTTTTAATTTCAGGGATATGATTGAGTTTAATATCGGCCAAATCCTCTTCATCCTCCTTGTTATGTATTTCACCCAAACGTTCCAAACTGATTTTAGCATCTTGTAAGTCTTGTGCAAAACCGATAAACTGACCAATTGGACCGGAAAGTTGTCCAATAATATAACTCAACGACATCATCATCCCTAATGTCATTTGCCCCTCCACCACGGAACGGGCAGCTATATACGATATAGTTAAACTGGTAGCCTGGCTAAAAAATGCCGAACCGGTCTGCTGATACTGACCCAAAGCCATTCCACGCATACCAATTTTGAACATTTTTACTTGTATTCGTTCCCATTTCCAACGCTTTTGTTTCTCGCAGTTACACAACTTGATTTCCTGCATCCCGGTTATCAGTTCTACTATATTACTTTGGTCTGCCGATGATTGAGTAAAACGTTTATAGTCTAATTCCCTGCGAAACTTCATAAACGAAAGTACCCACAATACATACAATGTATTACCTGACAGAAAGATGCCTAATATTAGGGGATTAAAATAAGCAAGTATACAACCAAAAACAATAAAATTGGCAAACGAAAAAAAGACATTTAACGATGTGCCTGTAAGAAAAGACTGTATTCGGCCGTGATCGCCAATACGCTGCATAATATCACCCACCATTTTGGTGTCGAAATAGCCAAGAGGCAACTTCATGAGCTTTATTAGGAAATCTGAAATCAGCGAAATACTTATCCGTGTGGTGGTGTGTAACATTATCCAACTGCGGATAAAATCCATAGCCAATTGGGTTATAAAGAGCACTAACTGGGCAATTAATATCAGGGTAATGACACTCAGGTTATGATTGCCGATACCCACATCCACCATGGTTTGCGACAGGAAAGGAAAAATCACCGTTAATACACCGGACAATAACATGCCCAATGCCAGTTGAATCATTTCTTTTTTATACGGTTTTAGGTAGCGAGCAAAATAACGTAGGTTGACTTTGGAATCGATTTTTTCTTCATCTTCCTGATCATAAAATGCCGGTGTAATTTGTAGTATTAGAGCGATTCCCTTATCTTGTCCTTCTGATTTTGTGCTAATCCAATAGGTTAAAAATTCTTCCTTAGTATAATTAAACAAACCTCCAGCTGGATCAGCAATAGAAATTAAATAATCATTTTGCTTCTTTCTCTTGAGAATCCTTTTTTTCTGCTTTTTAATATTGTAGCAGACTACAAAGTGATTCTGATTCCAATGTATTATACAAGGTAACGGAACATCCTCTACTAATTGGTCAAATGAAATGCGAACTCCTTGTGTTCGAAAGCCGATACTTTCAGCGGCATCGCTTATACCCAGCATGGAAACTCCTTCGCGGGTAATAAAACTACGTTCTCGTAAGTATTGTATTGGATAGGATTTCCCGTAGTACTTGGCTATCATGCGCAGGCATGACGGACCGCAATCCATACTGTCGAGTTGCTTGTAGTGGGGGAAGGATAGTCCCCTCCACCCCCCCCCCTTATGGGAGGTTTCTGGATTGTGCGGCTTATCTTGTTTTTCTGTGTGCATATAGATCTCTCTCCCTAACCTCCTCTCCCAAAGGCGAGGGGGATAGGGAGTGCGTATTATATTGTTTTTTTTCGTTCTAAAAAATCCTTTGCGTTCTACGAAAAATCTGTTTTACCTCTTTTTGGAACACCATAATTGTATTTTTAAACCATTCCAGAGTGGCGACTTCTCGCAGGTAGTTTTTTGCCAGCACATGTCAAAGGCTATTGCTCGTCTTGTTCCACAATGTTGTTGAATAAGCGTTGCGTTGAAATTGAAAAAGTCAAAATCACCTTCAAATTGTTGTCGGTAACATCGTTCTCCATATTTACCATATTTACCATATTTACCATACTTGCCTAACTGCAAAAAGTTGACAGGCATTAATTCTCAAAAAGAACAAAAGAAAGTCTTTTATAAAGTCCCAACGTCATTTATTTGAAAATTTAAAACACATCTCGCATTGCGAGGAATAAGAATTATGAGTCTTGGAAATCATGATTTTATAGGAGTTGAAACACCTTTATAGGTCCTGATTTATAATGACTTATACAAATGATACTGAACTTATTTTTCTGATATTCAGAAGCTTGCATAAACATCAACGAACTATTGTTACAACCACTTTTTTTGCCATAGATTTGTATGTTAATTCAGAATGATAAGTTATTCTATATTTATTATATCATGAAAAAATTGAGCCCTTTTATGTCAAATTTAAGGAACATCATATTGGACACCCTACCTGCGAAACCAACGGGTACGTCTGCAATCTGTACAGCTTTATTGCCAACTGTAGAAGTTGTATCCATTCGTTTCTCGGGTCTCTATTTGGCATCCAATACCATTCATTTAATTTTCTTTATTGGTATTACACAGGTTAAAACCACCTCTTCCGTATCAATATGAGCTTATAGATTATCAATACTGTCAAACATTAATAAATCCCACTCAATCACATAAGCCATATCCAAATCAATAGTTTTACCAAATCTCGATACTTTTGGCATAAAACAAAATCAAAATATTTCCACTTGCATTCTACCGGTTTATTGCGGATAACGTATATATCGGCTACATAATTTCGTTGCATTTTTTGATATTTTATTGCTCGCTTCATCGCCTCCGAATATGCCATAAATGGAAATATTTGAATTAAAATGCCGTATAAGTTAAACAATTTAGGCATATATTTGCATGCTCGTAAAAACGAAATAGAATGACTCTTTTTGTTATTTTATCGTCCATTTTTCAATGTTCCGCTATTTCGTCCTTCCTAATTTGTAATTCGGAAAGACTGTGGTAATAATTTTGTTTTCATGCTAATTTTGAAAATTAGTTATAATTATTTGTTCCAAGTACTTGTATATGGGTCATAAGAACATTTGCAGGGCTTTGAATAAATATTTTGCGGATTAGTTATATATGCTCTGCAATCATGACAAACATAACGCATTTCACAGTCTTTACAAACTTCTATATCATCTTTTTTAATATTCCATAGATATTGAAAATTCTCCAAAGAAACAACATCTTTTAATAAAAGATTTTTTATGTTCCCAAAACTCTCATGCATTGCAGGACAGTTTTTTATGCTACCATCCTCCGTTATGCATACTTTTTGATGCAAACAAGTATTATATGCAAGAGATTCACATACCATTTCCATACAAACAGAAAAATAATCGGGAGATATATTTCCACAATGTTCCGATGTTAAACTTTTTTGCTCATGATAGATTATCAGAGGTTGTTTTTCTTCATCATTAATTATTTTTGAAAAATCACTTTGATATATATGAACTCTTACTATTCTTGGATAGATATTTAGTAGTTTGTGCAAATTTTCTACCGAATATTCAGCACTAAAAGGAAGTCCTATAGTGATAGAACGAAATGAGGATTCTGCGGTAATGCATAATATCTCATCCAAATCTGATAATTTTATGTTGGAAAGAAAACGTATTTCCAAAGATTCGCAATATAATTCACTTAATTGTTCTATAACTTTTCTAAACTCATAATCCGAACTGTCAGAAAACTCAACAATAGCATTGGTTATCAAGTTTGGCGAACGATAAGTGAAGTTAATCGGAGGAAACAATTTATGTGAATCTACATATATCCCCAATTCTTTTGTGATGAGAAAATTAAAATAGTCTTCTATAACAGGATTATTATCATAATACTCTTTTGTCCACCCTACGGTTTTGTATTTTAATTTTCTTAATATAAAATACAACTCATTTGGAATGAAGTGTATAGCTTTTCTTTGAAGGTCAATAATTGAACTTCTATCATATCCTTTTGTTAATATACAATTAGAAAAAAGGCAAAAATATTTTTGATTGACGCTACTATTCATTGTTGTTTAAATTGTATATTGTAGAAATATTTTTATAGAACCGCCCAACGATAATATTTTTATTTTGTATTTTTTCAGTAAATGCGTTTAATGGAGGCAAGGAAATATCATTCTCATTTTTATGAAGTTCGGCAAAAAGGAAATTTAAAGAATAGTATTTCTTTTCATTCTCAGATAAGCAGGTATGATAAAATTTCTTCATTGTGATTTATCCATTTTTATAAGTTCTAATGCTACTTTTTGATGCAACCCATAATTACATTGAAAGTCAATCATGCCAAATTGTCCTACAGGATTAATTTCTAGAAAATAATAATGCCCATCAGTTGATTTGATAAAGTCCAATGAACCGCAATTAAGTCCAACATTTCTCATTAATTTTTTTATTTTAATTTTTATCTCATTTGGCAAATTGTACGGAATAGTCCTATTGGGTTTCAACCAATTATAGTTCCTAAAATCGTCTATTGTTTGTGCGTCATTTTGAGAAAGTATTGCCATCGAGTACATTGCGCCGTTAATATAAAACACTCTTAATTCATATTCTTTTTCAATTCTTTTTTGCATTAATGAAGCAGAAAATATTGACGGTAAATTATTCTCTGTCAATATATTTTCTGTTATTCTTTTGGTGTACATACTGTAAATTCCTTCATCTTTTTTTATAAAAGATGGATTAAACAGTGACTTTGTTATATAATCGTCTTTTTCTAATATTCTCAAAACATCTTTCTGTGAATTTAGCACATATGTTTGAGGCACATCCAAACCAACATCAGTTGCTTTTAGCAATATAGTACATTTATTAAGCTCACTAAGTTCTGGGTCTGTTAACCAATTCTTATCTTTCAATATATAGCATATTGTTTTAAATAAAGCAAGATGTTCCTCGTGTAGATTTAAACAAACGGCTATTTCTGTTTCTCTATTTTTAAATAGCTCAAAATCTTTCTTTAATCCGAATTTTCTAAACCATATAGCATGAATCTCATGAGTTGGCACTTCCTGTTCATCTAAATAAATTTTCTGATTTTGTAAATCCACTCTTAAAGTTTTATTATAAAAGTCTGATGAATTTAGTCTAAACACGGGATATTTATAATGATTCAACCAATCAATAACAAAATCAGTAGTAAGATCGCCTACATAACTAAATATCAATATCATAAATTTTTATTTTTATTTTTCGTACTTACAGTAGATTGCTCTAAAATAGCACCCGAGGGAGAACGCTTAATAAATGTGTATTCTGCATCGGGTAGAGAAATTACAGGTTGTTTTACATCAACATCTAATAAATAGTTTAATACAGGAACGGCCTCAAATCGGTGCACTTCAAATTCTTCTTTCAGATAAACCATTAATAATAGTGAACCATGCTGTGATATTTTATCTTTTATCACTTGAGATAATGGAACTGATACCACTGTTTGTTCTACATCCGGTTTTATTTGAAAAGCTGCTTCGGGGATATTGTTATAAATATATAGGTCGTACTGATTATAGTTTCGCGTGGAATCTGCATTAATAGAGAGCCAATGCCGATTCAAATAGGGAGCTTTCACATCGCCTTTTGTCTGCTCAATAGTTAAAGGGTCAATGCCGGACAATTCTTTTAGATAATATCCCATTTTCGGATAATCGGTTTTCTCTTCGTTGATATGCTCAATGCCACCCCACACCAGCACTTTGGCATTTGGATTTTTCCCAAATGTTTTGTGGTAAATATTCTCGGCTTGCTTGCGCTCACGGTCTTGTATAAATTCATCATAAGCAATAATCTCAAAACCCATTTGCAACGCATTGCGAATGAAATTACCAAATTGAGGCTCTTTCGTATAAATTCCGGTCTTTTGAAGCGGATAACGACGAATATTTAATGAATCCTGATTTTCCCCAATTGCCTCTACTGCCAAATATCGAAAGCCCTTACCGTACAGATATTTCAACAGACTATTTCCCAGATAGCGGTGTTTCGGCTGCCAATGTTGCTCGTTTATCATAACAATCTGCTTGTCTTTCATTAGTTCTTTGATATACGCAATAGCCTCATCGTCGAAAACAGTACTTTCTATTTTTTTATCTATAGGACAATAAAAACGTGATTGAAGTTGCCCGGAAGTTGTATTGTTTGATAAAAACGAATTGAAAGTCATGGCTGCTTGCAGCCACATAGACTTATCATTTTCAGTATAATACTGACTCTCAATCTGTTTTACACATCTAACTGGAAAAAGATAATTGGTACTATCTCCAAAACCTTTTTTGCAAACAGAAAATGGGTCTCGAGGATACACTTTTTTGAAATTTTCATCGCACTGAAATGTTTCGTTGAGATCATTCGACTCTGCCACTAAAAGAGGAACATAATCCGCACCATGCTTTTTTTTGTCAAGCGTAAACAGACGAATAAAGTTGCTTTTAGCGCATGGATAAAAAAACAAAGTTGAAAGTCGGGCAGTATCCACCACAAAAGCAATGTGTTTTTCTTCGGATGGTGGAAACGCAAAAAGAGCCGTGTGTAGCCACGGGTCAGTAGCAGAAGCTTTATATACAAATGATTTTCGAGATATTTTTATATTCGGAAAATTAGCTTTGATAACACGCTTATAAAATCGGTACTCCTTTCCGGTAATTTCATTGTTGCTAAAATCGGTAGTGTAGTCTCCAAATAATTGCATTGAAACCCGAAGACTATCGTTCTGAAAATATGGTCTAATACCTCCGTCATATATCAATTTATTAGTATGGCTGTATCTTCCTACATAGTTAGGTGAGCAGCTCAAAAACAGAAAAAATGGAATGGCTATTAAAATTTTTATTTTCATGTCTTATATATGTTATATAATTGCAAAAATGCAATTATATACAATTTTCTACTTGGGAAAAGAGAAGAATGTAATTTTTTAAAATACATTCTCCTCTAATGAATTAATTAGTCAAGCTCATCTTTACCATCATCCGTACTTGTACCTTTATTACCAATTGTCATGGTATTAGAACTACAATAAGATGTTCCACCTGTAAACTTTGCCATTTGATCTTTGGCTAATGAATCAAACTTGGAATTAGAAAGACCCTCTAAATTCAATTTTTTTAATTTTTTCATTTTTTTAAATTGATTTGTTATATATAATTTAACTTACTACAATCTTACAATAAATGATCGGTTTATTGTCTGCTACCCGTAGTCGGAAACAGTTATTTGAAGTTAACGACAAATTCATAACTTGTTTTTAAGCAGTTCTTTTTTGGAACTATCTCTTGTTCTAAATAACACTTGGTTAGATTTGACATTTTGTTCCAAAGATCTAAACGTACTATTACTACCTCTTTCATGTGACAAATGAAACAACTCCCCTTTACTGCGATAAATTCGATACCTTAAAATACTCCACCGTTCATAACGCTCAAAATCTTCTTGACCCCATCCGTAAAAGTTTTCATTTTCCTTACCCGCTCGTTTGTGCGCTTCGGTATTTACCAAAACAGCCCCGCCTTTTAATTCGCGGTTGCCGTAAATTGGGTGCATCTTGCTCTTTTGCTTTTGCAGCAGGCTTACTTTTCTGCTTTGCAGAAACTGCCAGCGTATCACGTCCGAAGTGTCTAAAAAAGTGCCATTGTACGGATAAGCTACTTCGTAGCCTTCGCAGAGCTTCTCTATTGCCTCGGCTATTTGCTCTTTCGGGATAATCACGTCTGCATCCCATATCGCTAAAAAAGGTGTTTCTACCTTTTCGATCATCAGGTTCAGGTATTTTGTCCGGTAAAACACAGGGTCTTTGTCTTCTACAAAGGTGTAATCTATCTTTTTACTCAGCAGTTTTTGAATAAATCCATTATTGTAATTATCTGCCTCCAGCACCTTAATCGGGCAATCGCTAAAATGCCGCAAAAGAAACTGTGTGGTCATTAGTAGATTTTCTAACCGCACGACAGAATCCAACCGCACGGGGATTAAGAAAGTGACAGTATCCTCCCCAAGTCCCTCAAGATCTCTCCCCGTGAGGGAGCTTTGGGCGTGCGTGTCATTTTGTCCTTTTGTGTTCATTTGCGTAATTTGTGCAATTTGTGTTCAAAAAAATCTGTGTCATTTGCAAGTTATCAAATGGTACATGTTACATTTTTAAATGGTAAATGGTATTACTCCAGCAAATCCACTATATAACCCTACGTTCTCCAACAACTTTTCCGATTCAGGATTAAATTCTTCTGCCCAACAGTTCGATAATGCTATTTTCTGGCGAATTTCTTCTTTTGTCCCAAAATCTTCTATCGGCATATAACGGCTCAACATGTTTAGCACTATCCCATAACCGGCTACGCCATTGCGTATGTTAATGTTTTTATTCCGAAAATCATGGTGCAAAATGCGCTCTTTGTCAATGTTTTGTTGCAACAGGTTGGCATGTTGTTCCCACGCGGGGCGCGGTGCACAGTACAATACACTTTTTATACCCAACAATAAATATACGCGATTCACATGCTGTACCGGTAGCGAAAACAGCACCGTATCCGTAAGTTCATCCCATATTTTCATTATCTTATAGTTGTAAAAACCCTGTTCATACAAGCGGCTTGTTATCAATAAATACATAGCCAATTCATATTCTATCCAGAAATTAACCGGCTGTGTCCAATCGCTTTTCGGCAACCATCCGTGTTCAATATGATTGAGTATTTTAATCACCAAATCTTGCATTAACACCTTTTCCTGCTTATTCCGGCAAGTTTCCAAGCGGATGGCGCAATAAAACAAGATTTTCAGGTATTCAATCCTCTTTCTCTTTTGATCTTCCAACCAAACAAAGTTGAGCGTTTTAAACAGTTGGTCATCAATATTCTTTAAAACTACATCGGGATTTCCGCTTACAAACTCATTTCTTATCAAGTAATTTATTCCCCACGCAACACCCACCAAGCCGGTATCTAAATCAATACTCTGAATTTCATTTATTTTTTCGTAAACCTCATCCAATAACTTTTCAGCAAACTGTCTGTATTCTTTATTATCTGTCTGCTTTGCCGCATTGAAAAAATAAATGCAAATACCCATTTTGCCATAGAATAGACCGATAGGCAATTTTGCTAAATCGGTAGTCATTAGGCGGTGGTTCAGGGTTGCTATTTTTTCGTTCAAATCCATGTGTTGTTGGTTAAAATATTATTATTTGCATTACAAAATGCAGTAAACTTTGGTCTGAATTTTTATTGTGGTTATCTCTTTTTTGAGTATCTACAAAGGCATGTGTTCTTTGCGTATTACTCCAACTATTTTTGTACACAATAATTGACAAATCTGTCAATTATTGTGACACTTTCCAATAATAATTTATATGCACCGAAACGTCTAATTTTAACTTATTCATTTCTCCTAAATCGCTAATTTTCGTATCATCTGATACTGAAAAACTTATTATCTCTTCATTATAATTTTCAGAATTGATTAGAATTCGGTACTTTCCTCTTTCAATTTTTAATGGAAGTTCATTTTTAGATTTATTTATCACAACTGTTTGAGTTTTCTGAAACTTATTTTATTTAAATTTATCACTTCTAACAACTTTGACTGTTGAATCTTCTTCATAGGATGAACCAGACAATAGAATCTCTGCTTTAACCAAGACAGTTTGTGCATTTGCAATAAAGTAGCAAAATAGAAATGTAGTTAACAGTATTTTTTGACATAAATCAATTATTTAAAAAGCCTCTTATTCTTGTCCATTGAAAGACATATAATATTTATTTCAATTGATTGACTATTCAAAGAAAAATAGATAACCTTACTTCTTCAATTGATAAAAACAGATTTAATTATGTCTTAAATTACAAAAGAATATCTTCTTTTGTACTTTGAAGTGTTAAAAATAGCTGTCGTTTGGAATTAATTTTTTGATCATCTGATCTAAATGTACTATTATTTCCTCGCGGATGAGTTAGATGAAATAAACAGCCGTCACTACAATGCATCTTATATTCAAATACTTTCCATCGTTCATGTCGTTCCCAATCTTCTGGCCCCCAACCATAGAACTTTTCATTTTCCATTCCAGCTTGAACATATGCTTTTTTATTTACAAATATTGCTCCGCCTTTCATTTGATCTCCATAAATCAAGGTCATTTTATCCTTATTTTTAGAAAGTACCTTAATACTTTTAGTTCTAAAATACAATTCCCGAATTATATCCGTAGTGTCATAAAAATTGCCATCATAGGGAAATGCTACGTCAAATCCCTCTCTTAGCTTTTGTACTGAATCTATAATTTGAGATTTTGGTATAATGACATCAGCATCCCAAATAGAAACAAAAGGAGTGGTAGATTTTCGTGTCATGATATTTAAATACTTGGTTCTATGAAAAACAGGATCTTTGTCTTCTACAAATATATATTGAATGTGTTTATCTATCAATTCTGATAATATGTTATTTTGGTAATCAGAAGATTCAAGAATGATAATATTTGTCTCAAAATTTCGCAATAAATAGCGAACAGACAACAATATATTTTCTAATCGAATCATTGTATCTATTCGAATAGGGATCAAAAAAGTCATATCTTTCAAATCTGTTTTCATATCTGTTTCATTAATTGTTGATAGCTTAATATTACTCCAGAGAACCCTGAAAATAAACCAATCTTTGTTTCAAGCATTATACTATCTTTAAGATATTCTTCCCAAACTATCGAATCTTCTATTTTTTGGATCATCATTTTATAATCATCAATAGAAAATTTGTGAATGTTATTTAGCATAAAGTAAAAGCCAGTTATACCATCATTCGGAAAAATATTTTTATTTCGAAATTCATTGTTCATTAAATAGACTGAATTGATATTATTTTCTAATAGTATAATATGTTCTTGCCAACCTTTAATTGTCTTTTTAGTAACAATTTGTCTCATTACAGAACTTAAAAATAAACGGTTACTCTGCAATAGTGGAAATATTGATTTAATTTTATATGAAAGTTCATCGTATATATTTTCAATCTTATAGTTGTAAAAATTTAATTTGTAAAATCTATTTAGCAATATCAAATAAATCGGTAAAAAATAATTCATCATGGAAAAACCATATGGTTCAGCAAATTTTTCATTAATAAGTGTATTTTCAATTATGTTTATAGACTTTATAGATAAATTTTCGAATAAAAATCTATCATTTGATGATAGTTTCTGATTTTCAAGCCTTGTAATGAAATATATTAATAATTCAAGAATGCTTTCAACGTTTTTTGATGTAATATCTTTTACTTTTTCAATAATATACTGTAAATATGTATATGAATGACTATAAATTTTTTTATCTAATTCTTTAATAATTGTATTAATATTCCCTATTACAAAATTGTTATTTACTAAATAATCAATTCCTAAACTAATTCCCAAAAGCCCATCACCAAGATCAAGTAATAATCCAGAATACAATTGTGTGTAAACACTATCAAGAAGTTTTCCGGCAAATTTCTCAAATTCCGTATTTTTAGTAAGTCGTGCCTGATGATAAAAATAGATACAGATACCCATCTTTCCATTAAATAAACCAATCGGCATTTTATCAATATCTAAAGACATTACATATTTATTGAATTTTTCTATGCGTTCCTGCATAACTATATCCATTTTTGCTTTATCCATATAATATACTTTTTGTCTTTAAATGCTCGATTTCGAAGTAATGGTGGTTGTTTTCATAGATAACACATGGCCCCTAAAAGGAAATATTGATTAAATTTTGATTAACTACTAAAATTTCAACTGCTTCCCGAATGTCTCTTAAAGTCCCGTTAAGGGGTTTGGGGTTGTTAGACTTCCCAAAATATTCTATCGTTATTTCTAGCCCCTCTTCCAACTGCACCTTTGGAGTCTTATTCAACAGTCGTTGAGCTTATTCAATACTCGGTTGGCACTGTTGTAAATCATCTTGTGGGAGTGGTTTGAAGACGATAGTTAAAGTTGAGTTGATTCATTCTATTACTTTTTCGGCCAGTTTCAACATAGTGAAATAACCAGAATTTTCAATATTCATTGCTTCTGTAACGGAATCAGCTATTCAAGAATCAACTAGATTTAATATAAAAATCTACATTTTCGATGAGTTTATGATTAGACAGATTCATCAACCATGCATATCATATTTTCGATATAGAAAAATTGATTTGCAGCACAGTCGCCAAATATCACTCAATACACTATATTCTAAGGTTATGACCGTGCTGCAATTATGTATCAACGTATTTCGAAAGTATCCCTGAAAGTAATCGTTCCATAAGTAACAGTTAGGGTGTACGCTCCGCTATCCCATGATGTAACTGGAATAAGTATTTCATTTGTATTATTTGTATTTACATTTTCCTGATCTACAACTTGATTATTCGCATCATAAACCGTAATGGTAGCATTACCAACAGACCAATCAAAATAAATAGCCAAATCAGATTCATTGACACTCGCACTTACATAACTGTAACTAATAGATAATGGTTTGGGTCCAGGTGGTTGTGGATCTTTATATAAATAAACTTCTGTAGTTGCTGCCGTAATTCCATTTGAAAATAAAATAAGCAAGAGTGTAAATAAGGTTAATCGTTTCATAAAGACTGTGTTTTTAATGTTTGGATATATTTTACTATTTTTGTATTTTCGCTAACAAAGTTATTTGCTTTGAACCGTTTTTGCAAAAAAAAGAGTTGTAAGGATAGCTGATTTTGGTTTGTGTAATAATCACATAAACAGCATGTTGTAAAATTTAATGTAAAATATATTTGTAAGGCTCTTTTTTTTGAGTCTAAAAGGTGTTTTTTCGACTAACTCAAATGGATATAATCAATAATTAGAATTTAATTAAATGATAGAAATGAGCCGTGTGAAATTTCTTTGGGTATTTGTTTTTGTTGGGTGGTTTTCTTCTTGTCAATCTGATTATACTAAAAATGAAAGCATTTTGAGAGCAGAGAAATTGCTATGTATTTCTCCGGATAGTGCATTCTCAATTTTGGCAAGCATCAAACAACCCGAAAAACTTTCCCGAGCTGATTATGCTGCATGGTGCATGCATTATACCCATGCACAGTATAAGTTACAACAGAAAATTAAATCGGATAGCCTGATAAAGATTTCCATAAACTACTATTCAAAAAGGAACTTACCTAAATATTGTGGTACTGCCTGGTATTTACTTGGATGTATCTATAGTTCCAATAATCAAAAACCGGAAGCTGTATCAGCCTTTAAGAAAGCAGAGGATGTTCTGAAAAATACGAATGAAGACAGACTTAAAGGATTAGTGGCTTTCAATATCGGATACATATCTATGCAGGATGAATTGTATACTCACTCACTTAGCTATTTTCGAGAATCATTAAAGCACTTTGAACATTCGGGAGATAATAAATACAAAGCTTATGCATATAAGGAAATTTCAAATATGTATGATCAAATGAATTACTCTTTTGATAGCGTTTTTCATTACCTAAATTTAGCTGCGAACTTGTCAAAACAAACTAATGATTCTATAAACTATTACCACATATTGATATTGCAAGGTGAATTGTTGTTAGAAAAGGATTCTTATCGGTCAAAAGAATATATATTGAAAGGCTATAAACATTTCCCGGATAATAAGCCGTATTACGCTGCTTATTTAGCAAACGCTTATTCAAGGTTAAACAAGCCGGATTCAGCAAAATTCTATCTCAATATATCACTTGCAGATACTACAAAATCTCCTTATAAAATCATAGGTCTACATGCAGCTGCATTGATTGCTAAAAATGATCATAATTATAAAAAGGCTTACGATTATCTTGAAGAATCTTATGTCCAGCGTGACACTACTTATGAACGCAATATGAGAAGTCAACTTTATCGGATTGATAAGCAATATGATTTGACTCAGAAAGAAGCTGAAAATGCTCAATTAAAAATAGGCAACCGAAATAAGATAATCTGGATTGCTTTATTGATTATAACCGGACTTTCAGTACTGATAATCTTTTTGTTGATAAATATCAGACATAAAAGAAGGCATGCTATCAATGAGATCGAAAAGCAAAAACTCAAATATGAAGCTGAAACAACCTTGATAAAAAATGTACAAAAAAGAGAACTTTTGAGTTTAAGACTTCAGGCTAAAATAGACAACACTTTAAAATTTAATAGACTACAAAAGACCTGTTTGCAAAAAGAGAAAATGGAGCTATTTGTCCAAGAGGTGGCAAAACAATCAATTATTGCAGAAAATGAATGGCCGGATTATGTCAGTGAAGTAAATCGTCTATTTGAGAATCGGATAACCAGTTTAAAGCAAGATTATAAAGAACTAACTATTGCAGACTTAATTGTTATAGTATTGATTGGATTGAAAGTCAGTATCTCAGATGCTTGCAGCTTGTTAGATATGAGTAAAAATACCATGTATACCCGCCGACGAACGATTAAAGTCCGATTAAAACTCGATGATGATATCAATTTGGAGAAATGGATTGTAGAGTATTTGTCCCATGAATCATAAAAAGAGTCAAACATAACCCAGAATCAAACACAAAAAAGCTAATAAATAAGACGTTTGGAAGATTATCGTTATTTCAATAAACTGTATCTAATCATTCAAAACATAGTCCCTACTTAAATGAAAATAAAATATTAGCTAAAATTCAAATATAGGCAAAAGCAACTTTCCTAATCTTCGTCATCGTATTAATATGTACCCCTGCAAGTTTTCCTGCTTCTGTCATTGACATTCCACGTTTTAAATATTCAAGTGCTTTTTTGTTTTTAGGTTTTGAGAGAAATTTAAAAATATCTTCTTTCGAACCTTTAACCCGACCTTTATAAACTCCCCGTGCTTTCGCAAGTCGAACCCCTTCAAGTTGTCTTTCCCGAATCTGACTTCTCTCCATTTCACTAATAGTTGCAAGAATACTTATGATCAACTTTGAAATAGGATTTTCCTTCCCGTCATCATTAATTGTCGTTAGTCCTTGATTAATAAAATAAACCGGTATCAATTTTTGATTCAAGTAGGATAAGGTATTTAATATGTCGAGCATATCTCTTCCCAACCGGTCAATAGTAATTGCACTAATCTTTCCTACAATTCCTTTTTCAATATAACTCATGATTTCTTTTCCTCCTGGTCGTTCAAAAAATGGGATTGCACCCGAACATTTATCTTCCACCACAATATCAAAATCTTTTTCACTCACTCTTTGTCTATCCGTTCGTTGATCCAGTGTTGAAACACGTGTGTATAATATGCTCAGTTTTCTCATATTTTTAGATTTATCCATTCCTAATTCTATTATTGTGATTAATTCTTGTTTTATTAAATATTTCGATCTATTTTTCCTTCTTTTCAATTCTCACATTTTGGATTCTACACTATTATTGTGAGTATTGAGATAAAATAAAAAGGAGCAGCAACTCCTTTCCATTTTCAGACCTCCTTACATTTCTTAAAAAACAAACTCCAAACATAACCACGTGCTTGATTCGAACTAACAAACCAAGTGTCCGGTGAAACCAAATCATGAGGGTCAGTATTTTTAAGTTCTTCCAACACACAAATTAGTTCAGGTTTTATAATTTGTTCCAATTCCGAAATATACCTCGGATAGTTTTGAATAAATTCAAGTGCATCCATATCAAATAACTTCTTTGTCATAGTTTATAATGTTGTATTCCTGGTTCACTCTCTCATTGTAATTATCTACATGTTCCACATGCTCGTCAATCACTTCAACTAATTGATCAAAGTAGATTCCTGCAATTGATTTCTTTACCTGATTATCCTCTCCAATCAACGAAATATCAAATAAATCAGCACCTTCATTATACCTGATCTCAACCCTACCCTGGTATTTGAATCCATTTACTTTAAACTGAAGTCCCAATTTGATCACAACAGGTGATTCAAAACCCCAACTCATTAATACAGTTGTTTGAGACAGAAGAATGGAATAGATATACTTTCCCATATCCAAATCTTCTTGCGTAAGTTCTATATTGTTTTCAGTCATATTAAATAGTGGTTTAGTCAAATCAATTAAATCCCAATTTTGCAGTTTTATAATCACTTATCTTTTCTTGCTCACAATATTCCATTATTTCTGATAATGTTGGATTGGATTTTGTCAGTACCGTATTCAAAGTAATTTTGGTTACAATATTATCAATCTCCCCACCGGTTAATCTATACTTGCTTGAGATAATATCCAATTCAATATCTTTGAGAAAATCCAGTTTGCTTTTTAGAATCTGTTTCATTACAGTAGGTGTAGGAGTAGAAAACTTCACCTTAAATAGAAACCTACGCATGAAACTTGGATCAACGGTATTTATCAAATTAGTCGTTGCTATGATAATTCCTGCGTTGGTTTCAAAGAACTCTAAAAACAGATTGACTAAAGTTGTTTCGGTGGTATCGGTGGTTGAATTACCCTCAATCCGTTTACCCAATACTGCATCGCATTCATTCAATAACAGGATAGGTGTTCTTCTTTCCGACACATTACATAAATCCCTGTACGAATTAAATATCTCCTTCACTTGTTTTTCCGATTCACCATAATACTTTGATCTTATTTCGGATAGATCCAGTTGCATGATATCTCGTTTGGTTTTCCGTGCTATTTGATATACCCCCGAAGTTTTACCTCCCCCACTCACTCCATACATTATTGCAGTCACCCCACTATTCAGAAATCCTTTTGATTTGAGGGTATCTCTTAATTCAATAAAATTATCTTCCTGTAGTCCCTGCTCAAGTAATGTTAGTTCCCGTTGTACTTGTTCATCGAAGAATAATTCTTTCGGATATATACTTTCGTGTTTAATAATATTCTTATTTGTGATTCTCGTTGAATATAGACCTGCATGGTTTCCAAAGAATATCTCCTTTGTTTTGTCGGTTAAAGTGATTGTTGCATCTTGTCCATTTGCACTAACTTCAACCAAACCTAATTTTTGAAGATTCGTTTCTTTATTTATAAATGACCTTAAAATACTCTGACTATCTATTCTACCATACAATTCAATGAGTGACGGTAATAAATCAAAGGTTGATACATTGGAAGTAGTCATTTCATTTATCAAATTATATAATAGTGTCCGATCTTCAATCTGAATGATTTTCTTTAATTGAATTACTGTATCAAGGTTTGAGTTCTTGTTTTCTATTCGTTCAATTTTTTCAGTGATCTCGTCAATTGTGCAATTATTGAGTGAACTTCTAGTGATAACCCGTGAGATATAACCGCACAATTGGTTAATGTCTAAATCCGGTTCATTTAATGCTTCTGTAATAGAAGTCCCATTGAAGATAGCATCAATAACTTTTTGATTGATTGAGAAATTTGAGTTATAGAGATTGTTTGTCCTGTTCTCTTTCCGATATATAATATGTCCCTTATCTAATAACACCTGCACGTCACCTTGCAAGTCGAAGTAATCGGTCAAATTCATTCCCAGGAAATTCAATAACCTTTCAAAACCAACTTCCGTGTCGTTCAGGGTAAATATGAAAATGATTGCAAGAAGACAAGATTGAATATGGGTGATATTAAATAAATCTTCTACACATTTAATAGCATTATCCACGTCCTCTTTCTCTGAATAATTTAGTTTAGAATTTTGGGAGTTCTCGAAGATCAGATTGAAATGTTCTACTGTTTGTTTATGATTGACGGTCATTTATTCTCTGTCTGAAATTTATAAAAATTGTTCATGCAGACTAATTGTTTCAATATCTCATGGAATTGAAATTCTTCTGTTCCAACTCTGAGATACAATAATACTGCACCCTTATCAGTAGTCGTTTCAATGAACTTTAAAACTTCCTCTTTATATTCAGTCCTTTTTTCTTTTTCATCAAGTAAATCAGATAAGGATTTGTAATAGACGATATCTTCTATCTTGACTTTGAATATTTGATTCTTTAGAAGTAAAGGTGATTCATCGTCCCTAAGGATTACACTATATAATTGATGACTGCTGAGTAGTGTATAACCATTTCGATTATAAGATTCAAATAATGGGTATTCACCTTCTTCAAGTTGTACAAACTCTCCTTGAAGTTGATAATCATCCTTTGGACTAAAATCAAATATCACTGTCCGAGGATACCTGTCAGTTCGTAATCTGATTCGGTTGAATACGGATTCTGTAATTTTATTTTTAGTGATATTATTGTTGTTCATTGTGGTATTATTAATCATTATATAATATGGTATATAATAATGATTAGGATTCAATTTTATAGAGTGATTTTAAATCACCATGGTGAAGATGGAAAAAGTAAATGTCAGTAATTTCATTTTCCATACTATTCAAGTCGTCAATAAATTGTAGATAGTCGATTCCACTTGGAATAAGTCCCAAACTATGTATATCCTTGTCAATGCATAATTGGTTCAGGTCGTATACATTGTTCAGGTCGTACTGTTTCTCAATTGTAATATTCTTGCTTATCTTTCTGCTACATTTATAAATTCCTTTCCAGTTCAATACGTTATTAATTCCTGTACGGAAAATTTCTTCTTGCAATCCATTTTCAAATAAAGTAAGACCCAAATCTATTTTATCCAAGTGGTTGTACATGGAAGAGTGCATTACATGTACATTAATTCGACCACGTCGGAAGGAATGGGAAGTTGTGATTTTATTCTTTAATAAATATACCTCACCAATACCCTTGCAAAAGTCATAGGTAGTAAAGAAGTCGGGATTAATGTATCCGTCATCACCCTGATTTAATACTGTTTTAGTATGAAATGGTAAATTGATCCAATTGTGTTTTTTAGCAGGTTTGTATATATGAGACATTTTGTAATACTTGCGGGAACAGATAATCATCGTTTCTTCTAACATAACCGGGAATAGTAATGCCAAAGCATTCTCTGCAATAGTTATATTTCCTCCACCCATGTTGAGACCTTCATTCAGAATCACGACAGTATCAATTGTATGATTCAGCATTAGGAGTACTTGAATTGCAATGTATGCGTCCAAATTCAGACACACGATTCTTTTACTTTCAGAGTATTCAATAGTAATTGTATCATGGAATTCATAGTCAACTAATATGATATTAGAATACCCTTCTATTTCATTATACCTATCTAGTTTATCCGTACCACTTGCAAGATACAAAAGTGTCTTTCCGGATTTGATTAGGGTGTTGTCTAATAGATTTACATAAAAATCAAAATCAGTAAAATGCATAAATTTCTTTACCCTGGACTCATTATAATGAATACCATATTTTGACCCTGAATTATTATTACTGTATACCCGTTTAAATGCTTTGAATGTATTATTTATTTTATTTTTCATACATCGAATATACGATAAAAAATTGGATTATACAAATAATTTTCCGACTTATCATCATGATAATGAGATATTTATTATCTTCTCACATTCTCTGGTATATTCTAGTATAAAGGGGATGGATTATTTAGATATTTCTCAAAAAGTGTCAGTTTTTGACATTTTGATTTTTATATATACAATAAAAGAAAGATTTGAACTATGGAAATATTTAGAATCAATGAATTATTGTCAGAACGTGGACTGACCTTTGGAGAATTGTCAGAGGGGATCAATGTAGGAAGAACAAACTTGTACAATTATGTTAGTGAAACCAACAATACTATTGCAGTGTTGAAAAAAATATCTGACTTTTTGGATGTGTCAATAAGGGACTTATTTAACAAGGAAGAATCTTTTGTTAGAGGATATTTAGAGTTGGGTGAAAAGGTCTATGTCATCGACTGCTCAAATGATATACTTGAATATCAGGAAGTACTTGCAGAGTACTTGCAAAAAAATAATAATGAAAAATAATGGAAAAATGGAGTTGGTATGAGTTTCAAGGAATCGTAATTTTTAAAATAGATAATTTACAGTCTATGGATCTGTTCTTTGCTCTGAACCAGGTGAGTAAATATATTGACTTGTTCGGTGAGCAATATGTAATTGAATATTTCGCAGAAGCAGTTGGGGATGAGTTTAATGATTATGAGTTTATTACGAATTTATCTTTTCAAAAATTCAATGAAATAAATAATGATATCAGTGGATTTTCATTTGAAAATGGAGAATTTCATCTTAACAACTTATGAGATACAATATATTATACACACATTCAGATAAGGATGGTTATTTAATAATAACTGTCAGACGACCGCACTCAAGGTATTTGATTGACTTGATTGATTCAATTGATGAATACATGGGAGGATTTGGTGATTACAGAGTGTCTTGTTTTTATCTTTCACCAAAGTCGAGAAAATCGGACTTATTTGATTTCAAAACTAATATGTTGTATACTGATAATATAAAAAAACAGGATTCAAGTATTTAACCTGAATCCTGTAGTTTTTCATTTACACAAATATTGGATAGTCCCTTTTATCTCTTTTTCTTATATACTTTTTTTGTTACTGCTGGTTTTACTGCTGGTTTTACTACTGGTTTTACTACTGGTTTATCTTTTACACAGCGAAC
>CAYSTC010000006.1:0-44818 GCA_964433885.1 uncultured Paludibacter sp.
AAGAACTGCTGTCAGATCAACTGACTATTAATTTTTTTTAGTGGACACTAATGATAGATGAATGTAAATAAAAAGAGAATGGGTGATGATGTATATGTGTTGATAGTCGGTCTATGGCCGAGGTGTGGAGTGTGGTGTTAGTGGTAGCACGACTTAAAGCCGTACTACCACTTGCGGGTTGGGTAATTGTATTTTTATTCCGGCAGATTGTAAAATAATTAAGCAAACATAAGTGAAATGTGGAAATGAATTATTAGTTTTGTAATTTTTAGATAAAAATGAAGAACTGAAAGTAAAAGTGGAGTAATAAACCGAATTTATGCAGGCAAAATCTTTTAAGTCAGTTGTTTGACTGTATAATATCTCTATTTTTCTGGTATTTATAGTAGCACGACTTTAAGCTGTACTGTCAACAACAACGCAATCTGACAGGGGCTCACCCTTAGTCAACAAGCATACGAAAGGGAAATGAGATAGATATTTTTTAATGGAGGCTGCACCGGCCCATGATTAAGAACAACATAAATTGAATAATTAGATAGATATTACCATTATGAACAAGCAGGCAGAGATTCCCGAACGGTTGATAATCCGAAACGCAACATTCACTTTTAATGATTTATTTTACCTTGGATCAATGGGTGTCTGCATCTATTTGATTTTTGAGAAGGGGAGTGTTAATAGTGTATTTGTTTGGATATTTGTGGGGTTAATGCTTTATACAGCCTGGGGTATTTTTAAGCGGTTGCGCGACCGGTCGGATAAACTGATTATTGACAAAACGGGTATATTGTTATGTGAACAAAATGAGTTTATACCTTGGTCAGGAATAAACTATGCTTATACAAAAAAGGAAGTTGAAGGAACTGGTAAAAACGCTAAAGTTGTCTGTTATTTTCATATTGATGCAAAAGGATCAGACTTCGTTGTGAACATGGATGCTTTCAGTTTCAATGAAAATTTACTGGTACGGACCGTAGAGCATTTTAGTGGGCGGAACATTGGTGAACTGGAAGATAAGGTAAACGATCATGCAAAGAAAATGCTCGGTAATACTTACGATGTGGATGAATTGTCGGCAGTGTTTAAATCGTTTTTCACGCGTCAGAAAGCAATTGGATTGCTGGTATTCTTAATTCCGATGGGTAGTGCATTTTACCTGCAGTTTCATACTCATTTTGCTTATTGTATTGCAATAGGACTCACTGTTACCATTCTTGGCATATTTCTGGTTGAGAAACTGGAAACCGACAGACTTCATAACCACCAGTTGTTGCGTGGACTGGATAAAGACAGGTTCAAGGAAATTTGCAGGGAGTATGCACCTCTGTATAATGAAGATATGAGTGAATCCAGGCGCAAGCTGAATATAATTATCGTTTGCTTGTTTGGAGTTGCTGCTTATATAATCACTTATTTCGTCTCGAAATAGCAAAACGGTTTTGAATTGCAGGTTTTTGTGAACCTAACAGGTTTTCAAAACCTGATAGGTTATACAATTTAGACGGACTTATAGAGAAAAAAGAATGTAACCAACAAGCAAAAGCTGATGGAATCATTCGGAGAGTTTTTTGGAGATGATTTCTCAGCTTACAGCACTTCGCTGTCGCAAGCTAAGACGCTGGATGAGAAAACCTTTTTGAGGCCTTTTAGAGAGATTGAGAAAGACGCGTTACGGTATTTTAATGCGGTGGGTGAGTAGGTTGTTTCTAACTCAGCCTATAACTTGAAGCCGTGTCTTGCTGACTGAGCTTTACTCATCAGATGACTTCAAGTCATCTGATGAGTAAAGCCCTGTAAAGTAAGTAAAGAACATAAAAACGAATCTATGGTTTTTGAAGAAGGACATCTATATCATCTTTTCAATCAGGGGAATAATCGGGAACAGATTTTTTATTCGCGGGAAAACTATCTGTTTTTTCTGAATAAGATAAAACAGCACATCTTGCCACATGCGGATATTTTGGCCTGGTGTTTAATGCCTAATCATTTTCATTTGATGATTTATGTGCATACGGTGAAGATTGGTGTGGCAGGCCCGGCAGATGAACTCAGATCGAGTCTCAACAACTCAGTTGATGACTTTGAGTCATCTGCTGAGTTGATGAAAAAGCGAATGTTTACCGACTCCATTGCCATTATGCTGCGATCATACACCCGCGCCATTAATTTACAGGAGAAGCGTAGCGGGTCTCTTTTCAGGCCTCACACCAAAGCCGAATGTATTACCAGATATGAAGGTGTTACGCCCTCATTTTATAATACTTCTTTTGTTACTCAAATCAATGTGAGGATTCCGGAAAAAGAATATCCTCAGGCGTGTTTCAGTTATATACACATGAATCCGGTAAGAGCCAGGCTGGTAGATAGTCCCGAAGATTGGGAGTTTTCATCATTTTCTGATTATTCAGGAAAAAAGATCGGGTAAACTGATTAATAAGCAGCGGGCTTCTGAATTTATTTCTCTGGATATTGTTGGCGCAACCTGAAGTCTTATTGGTAGCACGACTTCAAGTTGTATCTCCTTACAAAAAAATAATAAAACAATGAATATGAAAAAAATGCTTTCAATCGCCCTTGTCCTGATGTTGGTTCAGGGAGCGGTTGCGCAAATGAACATGGAAAACCGTCTGGAACTTCAACTGAAAGACGGTTACAAAAACGAAAGAATTTTTAAGTCGGGTACAGGATACTTTTTGCTGGAGGCCGAGGCTGAGAAGAAGCAGGATAAAAAACTGGAAATGCGGTACGATTTGTATAATGCCGACCTGAAAGAGATTAAGTCTGCCAGCCTTCACATACCGCTGGATATGCACTTCGCTGATGCATACAACGATGATACCTGCGTGTACAAAATCTACAAAAATAACAAGAATGCCTTTATGATTACGCGGGTGAGAATTGACGGTCTGTTAACCGACACAGTTTGTGGTACCCTGCCTAAGGGTCTGAATCTGATTGATATGAAAGTGGTGGGCGAGAAGGCGTGGTTTGAAGCGCAACTAAAACGGAATACCTGTATGCTGCAGGTAGATTTGAAAACAGGGGAGAGTAAGGTGAGCGAATTTATTGAAAAAAAGTGGAGTAAAAAGACAAGTATTGTGAATTACCAGATGTCACCACAGTCGGGAGAATTACTTGTTTTTATGAATAAATACATTAAGAAAGGAGTGTGCGAACTGAGCCAGATGCGCGTAAATGGTTCGTGCGAGTTGTGCGACAATGTGCAGCTCACAGGTACAGGTGATAAAGTAATTTCGGCGGTTTCGGGTTGCCGTATGCCGGATAATAACATGGTATATACGGGTACATATTCGCGCAAAAGTATGAACCAGTCCGAAGGTATGTTTTTTGCCAAAGCCGAAGACAACAAACTGAGTTTTATCAACTACGTGAACTTCCTGGATATGGAGAATTTCCTCTCGTATATGGGAGAGCGTTCGGTCAAGCGTATCATGAAGAAAAAGAATCGCCTCGAAGCCAATGGAAAAGAATACAGCATTGACTATAATATCGCATCGCATGATATACTGGTTATTCCCGGTGGCTACCTGTTGGTCGGCGAAGCGTATTATCCGACCTATTACAGCATGCCGCATACCACCACTACCTTTATTAATGGTTCTGCCATGACGCAGACCTATTACACTTCCGTTTTCGATGGATATCAGTATACACATGCCTTTGTGGCGGCTTTCTCCAACGATGGAAAGTTGCTTTGGGATCAGTGTTTTGAATTGAGTCCGTACGAAAAACCTCACTATGTAAAGCGCTTTATCCGCATTTCAGAACAAACGGACAAGTCTGTTGCACTCGTTTATAGCTCGGGGAAAAATATGGTGTCGAAAGTGTTTGGTTATGACGGGAAAGTGGAGAAAGACCTGAAAACAGAGTTGATAAGTACAGGCAAGGAAACTGAAAAAACTTCGTGGACCATATCTAATGCCGAATACTGGTTTGGGAAATACTTTTTGGTGTATGGTACACAGAAAGTAAAAGATAAGGAAGACAAAAGCAAACGAAATGTGTTTTTTGTAAATAAAGTGGCGTATTGATATTTCAAGCCCGGGTGGGTCTAAAGGTGTGGGGTGCTCTACTGAATTCCGGAATTAACCCGATTTGAGGTAAAATACCATCTTAAAAAGTCATACTGTGCCGCTTGGTGTATAGACTGTACTCATGAAAGGAGTCTGCAGGCAGTGCTTGCAGACTCTTTGCTATACCAGACATTACCCGCGTTCTATTCTCTTAGATTTATAAATTAAACTGCAATTATTCAAAGACGTATAACGTATATAATGCTTACGGTGTTGGTAATTGTTCCGATTTATAATACAGATAATTTTTCTGCTTCTTCCTGCTGCATTCTGTTTTTCAGATATTTCCGGATAGGTAAATCTATAAATTTAAGTACCAGATAAGCAAAGAGAATCAACAGGGGCGTGCCGATTGCAATGGCCATGATCATTTGATTCATGGAAGGCTTTGCTTTTTCGATATAACTTAAAAACAGCCACAAAAAAGGATAGTGGATAACATAGAGCGGATAAGAAATATCCCCTGAGAATTTAGAAATTTTCTCTGATATTGGGTTTGAGCGGGCACCTGCACCCAATGCCACCAAAAGAGGAAAGTAGAAAACCACAATCAGCGGGTCGACTAAATGGTTGGTTTTGTCGGCATAAGGAATCAGGAAGGCAATGAGCAGCAACATGCCTGTAGAAACAAATCCAAGCGGAGATCTGATAATCCATTTTGAACGATAAACTAAAATACCAATCACAAATGAGTAGAACACCCGGATTCCACCTCCCACAATATTGTCGCCTCCCCAGCCTACGGCCAGAAAGCCGGACCTGTTGGCCTCATAAAAGAGTGCCGCAGCTCCTGCCACAGCCAGTATCCACAATATCTTTTTGTTCAGTTTGCAAAGGATAAGCGCATAAAATATATTGGCAATATACTCCCAAAACAGCGACCAGGTAGGCGGGTTGAGATGGAAAAGATTGAAATAGCGTTCGTGAACCAGCGGAAAAGGAATCAAAAAACAAGAGGCTATGAACATTGCCAGAGTCTTGTTGAGCCCATATACATCAAAAAGATTGCTGAACGGGTCAAAAGCGAATGCAAGCAGCCCAATTACTGAGCCGATGATTACGAGCGGATGCAGGCGGATGAGCCTCAATTTAAAAAAAGAGAAAATGCCAATGTCCTGAATTTTATGGTCGTAGGCATATGCTATCACAAAACCCGACAGGCAAAAGAAGAAGTCGACTGCCAGGTATGCGTGTGCGATGAAGCTCTTATTGTAGTCCGGAACAACAAATTCCATGAAATGAAAAATAACTACGGCTATGGCTGCTACGCCTCTAAGCCCATCTAAAATCTTGAAATGCTCCCTGGTTTCTAACTGATTGTTGCCCGACATGATTATGATTTTTTCTCTTCAAAATAATTTTAAGTTGCGAAGTTAGCGCTTTTGAAGTATAAGTACGTGCTTGAAATTAGTTTCTATTATTTCTTTGAACCATATTTCCTATTCAGTAACACCTAACAGGTTTTTAAAACCTGTTAGGTGTTACTGAATAGGATAAATTAATTTTCATATGGCACTTACTGACAAAAAACGGATAAATGAATGAAAAATTGTTTGCTGCTGGAGAATTAGTTTGACGGGAGATCTGGATGCGGCTTTCATTTATTACCAAAAGAAGGCCTGCAAGGCTGGTGGATAGGGATTGGTAGTGCTTTGTTTCGTCTTATTGGTAGTGAACGAAACCCCTATAAAAGACGAAAGGTAGCTTGCCTCACGGCATACTACCAATCTTTTTGTTAACCTTAAATCTAATACTATGAAAAAATCACGATGCAAAAGTACGGCAGTTTTTACCGAAATCCAAACGTTTTTCGTTAAAAGTGTATCGAAAACATGTTTTATAGCATATTTTTAGTCCTGTTTGCGTTTTTTTGCATTTGTAAGTACAAATAAAAAGGCCATCCGGATAAGATTCCGAACGGCCTTTGGGGATATATTGATTTTATGAACAAATCCGGTGATATAAAATAAGGTTCCCTATAAAAACGCGAAAGGTAGTAACGCCTTACTACCAATCTTTGTTAACCTTAAATCTAATACTATGAAAAAATCACGATACAAAAGTACAGTGTTTTTAATCAACAACCAAACATTTTGAAGGAAATGTGTTGAAAAAGCATGTTTTATAACATAAATTAAAAGGTTTTTGGAATTCTGATGCAGTTTGTAGGGTTTTCCAAAACAAAAAAGGCCATCCGGATAAAACTCCGAACGGCCTTTGGGGAATATATTGATTTTATGAACAAATCCGGTGATGTAAAATAAGGAACCCTATAAAAACGCGAAAGGTAGTAACGCCTTACTACCAATCTTTGTTAACCTTAAATCTAATACTATGAAAAAATCACGTCACAAAAGTACAGCGTTTTCATTCAACTACCAAACATTTTGAGAAAAATATGCTGAAAAAGCATGTTTTATAACATATATTTTGAATTTTGTCCTCGGTTTTTGGATATTTTGAGGGTTTTATGACTCCTTTTTCATGCTTTTTTATTGGGGAGTAAGTTCTGTTCCTTCCAGGTGTTGAACGATAAACCTGTTTTTGTCTGAACGGCCCGTTTCATTGAGTCGACTGAACCGAATCCGCACGATTCTGCCAGTTGGTGGTTGTCGTAGCCGGGATGTTTTCGGATTACCTGTTCCAGTTCGGCAACCCTGTAATTGTTTACAAAAACACAGAAATTGTGGTTGAACTGGTGATTAATGACCGTTGAAATGTATGTGCGGTTGGTGCCTACCGCTTGTGCCAGATCCTGAATGTTTATTTTGCTATGCAGGTAGAATTTTTTTTCTTCGAAGAGTACAAGTATTTTATGAAGAATTTCTTTTTGGGCAGCCGACGATAGTTCTTCCGGCTCCTGAGTTTGGTTTTCGTGATTCGGTATCAGGCCGCAAGCCGGATTCAACGTTTTTTGCTTATCGCCCAGCCAGCCGATTATAAATAGCATGCTCGAAAATATAACCGAGGCAAGAATTATTCCCGTATTCTGGTTGGTGAAAAAATCTCTTCCCAAAGCCCCTAATACAAGCGATGCAAAACCGGTAAATATCATGGATAAATTCAGGATATTTACCTTTTGAGTGGAGCTGTCTTCGATATCGGCATAGAACTGCTTGGCTTTGTTGCCATACTTTTTGATCAGAATATAATTGCCTGTCACGGTATAGATAACCTGAACCAGAAATGTGATTCGAATGAGGATGTCGATAACTTTAAGAAAATGAATGTCGGGTGAACTGAAATTGCGGTTGAAAATCCATGCGTTGTATTCGCTTTGAGGAGTGAAAGCAATTCCGATAAAATACACTAAAAACAAAATAGTGGGCGCTGCCAGGTAGCGGGCGTGTTTTTGTAACGAAAATCGCTGGTCGACCGTCAGTAGCCGGATGTAAATGTGGTATAGCGGGAAAACCATCAGCGACGCAAATTGATAAAACGGGTCGATACAACTGTAGAGTTTGGGGAGTGGCGTGAAAAAGAGCAGATGCGATATATACACTACGGATGCGAAAAGCATAAACTTACCCAAAAACAGTCTGGGGGTGCTTTGTGTATCGGGTTTGGTGTTAAGAACAATCGACCAAAAAATTGTTACACAAATGGGCATTAATAGTAGTATGTGCTTCAACATGGTGGACTAATTATTACAAAAATAAATTAAAAATTGCATTTAACAGATTGTGGGCTTAAATATATGGAGCTTTACGACTTATACAAAATAATAATTATTATATTTGCGAAAGCTACATGCTATTGAGTTGAAATTCAGTTAGAAAAACAGGTGTTTTTTTATACTGTTTTGATGGCCTCAAGTTGAAAGTGTTCCTTGTTTTTTTGTAATCAAATTCAGGACAAATTTACTCAGAATTTTGAAATTACAATATTTTGAGGGTATTTATATAAAATTTAATATTGCCTGCATATAAATTCCTGCGTGAAATCCGGGAGTTATATCGTAAGCAGATGGCAAAATAATCGGAACGATTGCTAAGGGAATGTTTGTTTGGTGGAAGTTGTGAAGATGCAGAAAGCTGTAGCTAAGTTGTAATTGTTTTTCGGGATTTATGCCCGGCCTGGTTTTGCTTTTTCCTGATAACAGAAACTACTATGAAAATGCCAACAGAAAGAACAGTATTGATTGTAACGCAGGGGACTGAGAATTTACAGCAATTTACAAGCACTCTGGCTTCATGCGGATACCGGATTTGTACACTCGGAGCGGGTTGCGAAGTTCTGGCAACAGCGCGGAAAGAAAACCCGCGTCTGGTGTTGCTTGATGTCAAATTGCCTGATATGAGTGGTTTTGAAGTTTGCAGTTTGTTGAAAGCAGACAGCAACACAAGTTCAATTCCGGTTATTTTTCTGAATGAACGGGCTGATGCTGACGAAAAGAAAAGAGGTTTTGCCGTTGGTGGTGTGGATTGTATTACCGGCCCGTTTGTAGCCGAAGAAATAATTGTTCGGGTAAAAATGCACTTTGGAATGAGTGGCTTGCAAAGCGAATGTGGAGAAGAATTTGGTGAAACCCAAAACTCGGACAACCAAGCTGATATTACCAACTGCCAACTGGCAGAGGCCGCCCTGAGACAGAGCGAAGAAAAATTTAGAAAAGTGTTTGAAACAAGCCCGAACTGTTTGAATATAAACCGGCTTTCGGACGGCATGTATGTGGCTTTAAACCCCGGATTTACAGAAGTAATTGGCTATACGGAACAAGAAATACTCGGAAAAACATCGATAGAAAAAAATATCTGGTACGATTTGGCAGACCGGACAGAATGGGTGGACGAGCTGACCAGAACCGGCAAAGTCCGTAATTTCGAGACCCGCTTTCGTACCAAAGACGGTAGTGCTATTTATGCGCTCGTGTCGGCCACGCTTATCGAACTGGAAGGGGAAAAGCATGTGATTAGCATTACAACCGATATTACCGATAAGAGAATTGCTGAAGATGCATTGCGGGCCAGTGAAGAAAAATTCAGGAATATTTTTGAGTATTCTATTGTTGGGAAGTCGATAACCACTTTTGATGGGCGGTTGAGTGTAAACAAAGCATTTTGCGATATTGTTGGGTATTCCGAAGAAGAATTAAACCGCCTGACGTGGCAGGAAATTACACACCCTGATGATGTTGAGTTTAAGCGGAAAGAAATAGAACTGCTGGAAAAAGGCGTAAAGAAATATACAACTTTCGAAAGCCGCTATATTCATAAAAACGGGAGTGTGGTGTGGGTGGAGATACGGGCTGTGTTGCAAAAGGACAGCAACGGACAGCCGCTGTATTTTATTACAAGCCTGAATGATATTACGGAACGCAAACTGGCTGAGGATGCTTTGCGCGATAGTGAAGAAAAATTAAGCACACTTTTCGGCTCGATGAACGAAATGGTGGTGATGCACGAGCTTGTGTTTGATGAGGAAAATAATGCGGTTGATTACCGGATAATTGATTGTAACAATGCGTTTACACGAATTACCGGAATAAAAAGAGAAGATGCCGTTGGGCATCTGGCAACAGAAGTGTACCGAACGGAAATTCCACCCTATCTGGAGATTTACATGCAGGTTGCTCTTACAGGTAAAACATACGAATACGATACCTATTATGCTCCTATGGATAAGCATTTTATAGTTTCGGTCGTTTCGCCGCGGAAGAATGTTTTTGCAACAATAACTACTGAAATTACAGCTATCAGGCAAATACAGGATGAAGTTATGGCTAAGAACAAAGAGCTTGAAAACTATCTGTATGTGGCTTCACACGATTTGCGATCGCCGCTGGTGAATATTCAGGGATTCAGCCAGCGTTTGCAAAAGCAGTCGGACGACATAAAACTGTTGTTGGATAAATGCACTATTGAGAAAGAGAAAAAAGAAAGCATTGATAAAATTACAAACGAAGCAATCCCAAGGACACTGAATTTTATTGTGTCTAATGTGCTGAAAATGGATTCGCTGATAAATAGTTTGTTACAGATATCCAGAACCGGACGGCTGCCGTTGGTAGTGAAAAAAACAGATATGAATAAGCTTTTCAAGTCGATAGTTTCGGCTCAAAATTATCAAATCACAGAACTCGGTGCCCGGATAGTGCTAAATGAACTGGCCGATTGCTATGGTGATGAAGGTATGTTGAATCAGCTGTTTTCAAATATTATTGATAATGCACTGAAATACAAGGCTGATAATCGGAAGCTTATAATTGAAATAAACTCGGAAATGCGGTTTAACAAGATTATTTATAGTATAAGTGATACCGGCCTTGGGATTTCGGCCAGAAATTTATCGAAAATATGGGATGTCTTTTACCGGGTAAATTCCCTGGCCGGAAGCGGTGAAGGTATCGGGTTGAGTATTGCCAAAACGATTGCCAATAAGCACCGGGGAAAGATTTGGGTTGAATCGGAAGAAGGAACAGGTAGTACGTTTTATGTGGAATTACAACTTCAGGAGTTTACGGAGCAATAAACAATTAAATAAATACGGCTATGGCAAATTACAAGGAATTAGTCATTCTGATAGCAGAAGACGATGACGGGCATGCTGAACTGATTATTGAAGGGTTAGTTGACTCGGGCGTAAAAAACCGCCTGATTCGTTTTCGTAACGGCGAAGAGGTTTGGAAGTTCTTATCCGGCACAGCCGATGGAGAAGTGCTGGAAAAAAGCAAAACCTACTTGCTGCTGCTGGATATTAATATGCCGGTAATGGATGGGATTGAAGTGTTGCGGCAAATGAAAGCACATAACGAGTTGAAGGAAATTCCGGTGATGATGCTCACTACCACCGATGACCCGCGCGAGGTAGAGGCCTGCTACCGGATAGGATGTAGTGTTTATATTACCAAGCCTATTGAATTTTTGAAATTTACAGAAGTTCTGAAACGGCTCGGATTATTTATCCAGGTTGTGAAAATATAAAGAGATTACGGAAAATGGAAGAGCGGAAAAAAACAATCCTGATTGTAGAGGATGATACCGGGTTGATAGAACTGATTAGCGAAAGAATCCGGGATTTCGGTTACGATACTATGTGCATCACTTCGGCAGCTGATGCGCAGGAATGGTTAAGAGCCAACGCGCCATTGTTGATGGTGCTTGATTATAATTTGCCTGACATGACGGCCAGGGAATTTATTACAGCGTTAAATCATAAAAAGGAATCTATCCCGCCTTTTGTGTTGGCCACCGGTCGGGGCGATGAGCGCATTGCTGTTGAGATGATGAAACTCGGAGCGCGCGACTATATTGTAAAGGATAGTTTTTTTCTGGATATGATACCCATGGTTGTTAACCGGGTAGGGGTGGAAATTGAGAATGAAATAAAGCTAAAGCAAGCTGAGCAGGCACTGATTGAATCGAACCGGTTTAGCCGCCAGATTATTGACTGTGCGCAGGAAGGCATTGTTGTGTGCGACAAAGATTTGAGAGTGATAACCTGGAATCCGTTCATAGAAGAACTGTTTGGTTACCCGGAAGCCCATGTAATAGGTAGAAGCCTCCCGGAATTTTACCCGCAATTAAAAGACACTGGAGTAATCGAAAATTTAGAAAGTGCCCTTCGGGGAATGATCAGGCCCGGGGTTGAATTTGATTATACTGCCGGGGACTCAGGAAAGCAGGTTTGTATTTCTGTAGAAGTATCGACTTTGCGAAATGCCGTTGGTGATATTACAGGGGTTATTTGCGTTGTCCGCGATGTTACCGAACGGAAAAATGCTGAATCAGAAGTGCAGAGAGTGAGTAAACATTATCAGGCTATTATCGAAAAATCGCCTGATGGGTTTGTACTCCTGAATCATGAGGGAAATTTTAAATATTTCAGCCGCTCGGCACTAAGGATGTTTGGATATACCGAATCGGATGCATTTCCGGTTAACCCGAATATGCTGACCCACCCGGATGATTTACCAATGGTTTTGGCAAATTTGGAACGTATCATTTCCGATCCAGCTTTTACCCCGGTTTTAGAATATCGGTTTAAACACAAAAATGGTGAGTGGAAATGGATAGAAAGCACGTTTAGTAATTTGTACGATGATCCTGCAGTAGAGTCAATTGTTATAAATTTTCGGGATGTTACAGAGCGGAAACAGGCTGAAATGGTGCTGCTCGAAAGCGAGAGTCGGTACCATACACTGTTCAACTCCTCATTTGAAGCTATATTACTAACTATTCCCGATGGTACTATACTTTCGGCCAACCAGGCTGCTTGTACCATGTTTGGAATGACGGAAGAAGAGTTATGCCGGGGAGGTCGCGATAGTGTGGTTGACTTTTCCTACCCCGGGTTGGTCGCAGCATTGGAAGAGCGCGAACGAACAGGGAAATTTAGTGGCGAACTGGTGTTTATCCGTTCCAATGGTGAAAAATTCCCGGCAGAAGTTTCGTCATCTTTTTTTAAAGACCGGGATGGCAATGTAAGAACAAGCATGATAATCCGTGATATTACCGAACGGAAGCGCTCGGAAGCTAACTTGCAGGCGAATCGGGATATGTTGAATCGGCTGTTACACATCAGCTCGAACTTTATCGATTCGGGGGTTGAGACAATTGATTATAAGAAAACTGTAGATACGATACTTGAAATATCGGGCGCCAGATATGCTTCATTTAATTTATTTGAAGAAGATGGATTAAATTTCACAACTGTAGCCATGTCGGGTTTGGATGGCATTCAGCAAAAAGCAAAATCCATACTGGGCTATGATGTTATTAACAACAAATGGAAATACGACCCGGTGAGAGCTGATAAACTGAAAGGTAATGTAATAACACGCTTCGATTCCTTTTTTGATATTGTTCGGTCGGCAATCCCAAAACCGGTTGCATTGATGATCGAGAATATGTTTAATCTGGGAGAGGTTTATGTAGTACAGATTATAAAAAACAACAGAGCTGTTGGCGATTTTACACTGCTTTTTGCTAAAGGAAGTACCATCGGAAACCGCGAGATAGTGGAGTTATATGCCAATCAGGTGGGGCTGTTTATTGAACGGTTGAACTCAGAGAAAGCCCTGGGGAGAAGTGAAGAAACTTACCGGAATCTGGTCATGAGAATTCCGGACGGGGTGTATAAAAGCACTAATGATGGTCGCTTTCTGGATGTAAATCCCGCCATGGTAAGAATGTTGGGTTACGAGTCCAAAGAAGAAATCATGGGCATAAACATATTGTCAGATTTATATTTCGATATTTCAGACCGGGAGGTAAACCTTTTGAATAATAAAAAAGAGGAGATGGCTGAATTCCGGTTGAGAAAGAAAGATGGCTCGGGAATCTGGATTGAAGACCACGGTTGGTACAATACTGACAAAGACGGAAACATTATATCGCACGAAGGTGTGCTGCGCGACATTACTGAGCGGAAACTGGCAGAAGAGGCTTTAAAAGCGAGCGAGGATAAATACCGAACCATGATTGAGTATTCGAACGATTTGATCTGGACTGTGGATCTCGAAGGCAACTTTATTTTTATGAACCGGGTTGCACAGTCTACTACCGGACTTGTTTTAGAAGAATGGCTGGGTAAATCTTTTGACCCGCTTATTCTCTCTGAAGACCGTGAGCAGATGAATGATGTATTCGAAAGAACCTTAAGAGGAGAAACCTGCTCATACGAGATGCGGTTTAAGAAGGCTGACGAAAATATACTTACAATCTATGTAAACAGTTCGCCGATCTATGTTGCCGGAAAAATTGAAGGCGTTGTAAGTTTCGGGCATGACATTACCGACCGGAAACTGGCTGAGCAGGCACTGGAAGAAAAAATGGATGAGCTGATCCGTTTTCATGATCTCACCGTAGACAGGGAACTTACTATGATAGAATTGAAAAAAGAAGTGAATGCATTGCTGAAAGAAACTGGTGTCCGGGAAAAATATAAAATCATTGAATGAAAAATTTAAAAAAATGTATTTCGCCAATACTTCTAAAGAAACACGGTTTCGATGTGTCGAGGTATGAAGCTGCATTTGTAGAAAAGAGCATAAGAAAAAGAATAACCGAAACGCGGTGTACTAATAGCGAAGCCTATTGCTTGCTGCTGGAAGAAAGTCCGGATGAATCTGAACTGCTGATTGAATGTTTTACTGTTTCTTACAGTGAGTTTTTTCGAAATCCACTGACTTTTTCGGTGTTGGAAAAAGTAATACTTCCTACACTGATAGTGAATAAAAAAGCACAAAAGAGCAAAGAGATTCGTATCTGGTCGTCGGCTTGTGCTGCCGGACAGGAGGTTTATAGTCTGGCTATGTTGCTGAATGAAGTCCTTCCGGGTGGATCTGATCAGATTCACTTCCGGATTTTTGCCACTGATTACTGTCCCGATCAGATACAATTAGCAAAAAATGGAGTATATTCGCTAACAACACTTGGTTATGTTCCATTACGGTTTTTAAATCAGTGGTTTAGTGAACGTGGAGGTGTGTATGAGGTAAGCGAGACGTTGAAAAAAAACATCGATTTTTCTGTATTTGATTTGTTCGATGCAAATTTTACATGTCCACCGGCAAGTATTTTTGGTAACTTTGACCTGGTTTTCTGTGCCAATTTGCTTTTTTACTATTCGGGCGAATGCAGGGCGGAAATTATCGAAAAAGTAAATAATAGTTTGTCGGATAGCGGGTTACTGGTCACAAGCGAAACAGAGCGTGAGATTCTGGTTCAGTCCGGTTTTAAGGAAGTGTATCCGTTATCGGGAATTTTTATGAAAAATAATTAATATGTATGTGGTTGTATTTTAACGGTGAATTTGTTCCTGCATGAAAATAAAAGGGCCGATATTTACAAAGTAAAATTACAAGAAACAAACCGGACAATATTGTACCTTGATTTTTGTAGGGTATTCTAAATTTGAGCCGGAGAGAGTTTTGATAGTTAATAAAAAGTCAGAAAAAGATGAATATAAAAAACTTAAAGGTAAGCGCGCAGCTTACAATCGGGTTTGTTACCATGTTGGCCTTTATCCTGATTCTGGGTATAGTTTCACATACCCAGGTTGATAAAATTCACCAGCAAACTGAAGTTATCTATAATCATCCCTTGCAGGTGAGAGCAGCTATCGGGCGGTTGCAGTCCGATATTCTTGAAATGCGTTTGGGCAACCGGAATCTTCTGTTGGCAAAAAATAAAGAAGAACAAGGAGCTGCTATTATGGAAATGGAAGTTGCCGAAACAGATGCAGAAAAGCAATTCGGGATTTTGGAAACCAGTCATTTAGGTGCTCACGTAGATGTGGACTCAGCTTACGCTAATTTTGTGAAATGGAAAGTGGCACGGCAGGAAAATACGCGATTGGCTGTGTTGGGCGAAATAGAAAAAGTGAAAGAAAGCATAAAACCTGATGGTAATGTGGGTCTTTACAGGGAAAGATTGATAAAATACCTGAATCAAATTGATTTGGTTGCTCAAAATAAAGCTATCTTTTTGTATACAGATTCTAATAAAATCAAAGATGATTTGACCCGTGACTTGATACTTTGGGTTTTGGGTTTCCTGATTTTGTCAACTGTCATAGTCTATTTTTTGCTTATAAGCATACGCAGGCCGATAAAAGAACTGATAGGGGTTACAGAACGCTTCAAAGAGGGAGATTTGAATGCCCGGAGTGGATTGACGTTACAGAACGAATTCGGTGATTTGGCCGAGTCGTTTAACTCCATGGTACAAAAGATTCAAACGGATGTGGAGCTAACACAGAAAACAGAGCGGATAAATTCTTCCATGTTGACGTTAGAAAATTCGCATGCCTTTTTCAGGAAATTCCTGCCCGTGTTCAGGGAACTGACAAACTCGCAAATGGCAGCTGTATATATTTTGGATGAAGACAAGAGTAAATACATTCATTACGAATCGGTAGGTATGACCGAAGAAGTTACCATGCATGATTTTGTAGCTTCAGGGCTACATGGCGAATTTGGAGGCGTATTGTCCTCGCGCAAAATAGAGCACATACGAAATATACCTATTGACACCAAATTTGTATTTCAAACGGTTAGTGGTGAGATTGTTCCGCGCGAAATAATAACCATCCCGATTTTGTCCGGCAACGAAATTATTGCCATTATATCGCTGGCAAGTGTGCGAAAATATACCGAACAAACCAATTTGTTTATCGAAAGGATATATGATTTGCTTACGGCTCGTATTGAGAGTGTGTTGACGTACCGGAAGATGCGCAGGTTTGCCAAGCAGCTGGAAGTTCAAAATGCCGAACTGGATGTTCAGCGTAGGGAGATGGAGCAACAATCCGTTGAACTTACAGGGCAAAATCACGAGTTGGAGCTGCAGAAAAACCAGTTGGACGAAGCTAACAAACTTAAAACAAACTTCCTGTCGAATATGAGTCACGAACTCCGTACGCCGCTAAATTCGGTTATTGCTCTCTCCGGGGTTCTTAACCGTAGATTGAAAAATCAAATCCCTGCGGATGAATATAGTTATCTGGAAGTGATAGAAAGAAACGGAAAGCATTTGTTGTCGCTGATTAATGACATTCTGGATATCTCGCGGATTGAGTCAGGAAGGGAAGAGGTGGAAGTGACCATGTTCAACCCGAATAACCTGGTTGGTGAAATTGTAAGTATGATAAAGCAGCAGGCAATTGACAAGAATATTGAGCTGTTGCAATTAAACAAATATCCGGACCTGAGTATATCGACCGATGTGGATAAATGCCGCCATATTCTGCAGAATCTGTTGTCCAATGCTGTGAAATTTACCGAAACCGGCAAAGTAGAAATAACGGTTGTGCCCAAATCCAATGCCGTGCAATTTATTGTTACCGATACCGGTATTGGTATTTCAAAAGAGAATATACAACATATTTTTGATGAATTCCGTCAGGCCGATGGCAGTACTTCGCGGCGTTTTGGCGGTACCGGACTGGGACTGGCTATTGCCCGGAAATATGCCAATTTGCTGGGCGGAAATGTTGTAGTTGAAAGTGAACTTGATAAAGGCTCGGTATTTACGCTGACATTGCCGGTACAGTATGTAGGTGGAAATAATGCCGACGAGCTGGAAAAAGTATCCGAAAGAAACTTTAAGTTCAACAAGCCCAATTACGATACGCCTGTTAACCCGGATCAGCACAAAACTATCCTCATTGTAGAAGATAGTGAACCTGCTATTATTCAGATGACCGATTTTTTGGAAGAAGGCGGATATACTGTGCTCGCTGCCCGAAATGGATCAAGTGCGTTGGAAATTGTAGGTGAAACTACTCCGGATGCAATCATTCTGGATTTGATGATGCCCGGCATCGATGGATTTCAGGTTCTTCAAACCATACGTAGTGCGCAACAAACATCACGGATTCCGGTACTCATTCTTACCGCCAAACACATTACCAAAGAAGATTTGGCATTGCTGGAACGGAACAATGTTCATCAGTTAATCCAAAAAGGCGATGTGAATAAGAATGAACTGTTGAACGCGGTGGCGGCTATGGTAACAGTAGGGAATGAACAACCTCAGCCGGAGCAGGCTGCCGTGCGGGAAGTGCAACACATTGAAGGAAAACCAAAGGTGTTGGTGGTTGAAGACAATGCCGATAATATGATAACGGTTAAAGCAGTGTTGGCCAATAAATTTGAGGTGCTGGAAGCCGTTGATGGTTTTGAAGGAATAGATATGGCTCGCAAACATGTGCCTCATTTGATATTGATGGATATTGCCTTGCCCGGATTGGATGGTATTGAGGCGTTTAAAGCCATTAGGAAAAACGGAAATTTGCAACATATACCTATTATTGCACTTACCGCCAGTGCATTGACAACGGACCGCGAAATAATTCTGGCCCATGGATTTGATGCTTACCTGGTTAAACCGATCGATGAAAAATTGTTTTTTAAAACAATAAATTCAGTACTGTATGGACAATAAGAATATAAAAATACTTGCCATAGATGATAATCAGGATAACCTGATTACAATTAAGGCATTAACAGGTGAAATATATCCCGGGGCAAAAATAACTACGGCCTCTTCCGGAAAGACCGGGCTGGAACTGGCATTGGCAGAGAGTCCCGATGTTATTTTACTTGATATTGTGATGCCCGGGATGGACGGCTTTGAGGTATGTGAAAAACTGAAAGCGAATGAAATTCTGCGCGATACACCGGTTATTTTTGTTACGGCCAATAAAGATGATAAAAGAACCCGCATCAGGGCATTGGAAGTAGGGGCAGAAGCATTTTTGGCTAAACCTGTGGACGAGAGTGAACTCAAGGCTCAAATCAGAGCTATGTTAAAAATTAAAGAGGCTAATATTGAAAAACGAGACGAGAATGAGCGGCTGAAAGCACTGGTGGATGAACGCACCCGTGAACTTCGGAGGACCTATTCGGCCACACTGAATCTGCTTGAGGACCTGAAAGCTGAAAATGAAGCCCGCAAAAAAACAGAAGAAGCTTTGCATGAAAGCGAAGAAAAGTATCGCTTTATGACTGAGAATGTCAGTGATGTTATCTGGCATATGGATGTCGATTTTTGCTTTGATTACGTGAGTCCGGCGGATGAACGCTTACGTGGTTATAAGCCGGAAGAGGTGGTTGGTACCCGCTTGTGGGATATGCTAAAGCCAGAGGGTATTGATTTGGTTCTGGGCGTTGTTAGTAAAAGTAAATCGAGCTATGATAAACAACCCAACGGGCTACAATTTGAATTTGAAGTAAAAACCAAAGATAACAGCTGGATATGGGTTGAAGTAAATGTTTCTCTCCATGTTGACGATAACGGGTCTATTGTTGGTTATCATGGGGTTACCCGCGATATTACCGAGCGAAAATCAGTGGAATTCCTCTTGCGCGAAAGCGAAGAAAAATTCCGTGATATGGCCAATTTGCTACCTCAGGTGGTTTTTGAAATGACTCTGGATGGCTGCATTACCTATGTGAATCAGCAAGCTCAAACAGTATTCGGATATGAAATGAATGAATTGCTCGGACTGAATTCACTGGTTGTACACGTGCCGGAAGAAAGAGACAGGGTTGAAAAGAGCATAAGACAGAAAATAGCAGGCCGTCAGCCGGAAAACAAAGAATTCAGGATGCTTCGGAAAGATGGATCCGAATTCCCGGCTCTTATTTCGATAAATATTATTGTAAAAAACAATGAGCCGGTTGGATTAAGAGGAGTTGTCATTGATATTACGGAGCAAAAAGAAGCCGAAGAAAAAATCCGGAAGAGCGAAGAAAAATTCCGCGATATGGCCGAACTGCTGCCTCAGATCATATTTGAAGCCGATATAAATGGAAACCTGACTTACGTAAATAAGCATGCCTATGAAATTTGCGGCTACGATGAGCATGACCAGCTAATAGGAATGCACGCCTCCGAGTTTTATGCTCCGGTAGATAAAGCCCGCTCCATTGAAAATACAAAACGCAGATTGGCCGGCGAAACTACCGATTCTCAGGATTATTTGATGCTTCGCAAAGATGGAACTACTTTCCCGGTTCAGGTGTATGCCAATCCTATAATGGTTGGCGATAAGTCAGTTGGGCTTAGAGGTATCGTTGTAGATGTAACCGAACAAAAGCATGCCGAAGAAAAAATCCGCGAAAGCGAGCAAAAGTACCGTGAGCTTTATACGCTGATGCGCCTGATGAGCGATACCATGCCTGATATGTTGTGGGCAAAGGATCTGGAAGGAAACTACACGTTCACAAACAAAGCCATGTGCGAAAAAGTCCTTCATGCAGTCGACACCAAAGAGCCGATTGGCAAACCCGATATTTTCTTCGCAAAACGTGAGCGAGATTTGCATCCGGATAATACACAATGGCACACTTTCGGCGAAATTTGTTTAGATACAGATAAGAAGACTATTCGTGAAATGCGCAAAATGCAGTTCGACGAATATGGCATGGTGCAGGGCGAATTCCTCTATCTGGATGTGCATAAGGCCCCGTTGTTTAATGAAAATAATGAATTGATCGGGGTGGTAGGTACCGCCCGCGATATTACTGCCCGCAAACAGGCCGAAGATAAACTTAATTATGTGGCCCGTTTGTATGCTCTGCTGAGTCAGATAAATCAGGCTATTGTCAGAATCAAAGATGTTGATCAGTTGCTGGAGAAAATTTGTCAGTTATCTATTGAATTCGGACAGTTTCGGATGGCCTGGATTGGAATTTACGATTCAGAAACCCGGGCTATCAATCCAATGACTTCGGCCGGGCATGCCGATGGATATCTCGATAATTTAGTCATATTCCCTGATGATCTGAATTTTGGAAGAGGTCCTACCGGGCGTGCTTTTGCCGAGAGTAATATGATTTTCTGCAATGATATTGCTACCGACCCGATCATGAATCCATGGAAGGGTGAAGCACTCAAGAGAGGCTATAAATCTTCCTTTGCCGCTCCGTTGTTTCGCAAAGGCATGCCATTCGGAATCATTACCCTGTATGCTTCTGAAATCAACTTCTTCGACGATGAAGAACAAAAGTTGTTGCAGGAGGTAGTGGAGGATATCATCTACGCCATCGAGGCTATCGATTCTGAGCAGGAGCGGGTAGCAGCAGAAAAGGCTTTGATAGAAAGTGAGGCAAAATATCGCGAATTTGTAGAGAACTCACCCGAAGCTATTGCTATTTATACTGATGGAATTGTAACTTATGTAAATAAAGAATGTCTGCGCTTAATGAGAGCTACCAGCAAAGACCAGTTGGTGGGCATGTCGGTTGTAGACTTTATTCATCCCGATAACCGCGCGATAGTCATTGAGCGCATGATGAAGGTGGCCGTTAGCGAAGTTAATATTTCGTTACCTGCAGTTGAGGAAAAATATATCAGGCTGGATGGAACGCCGATTTATGTTGAGGTTAAGGTGATGCCGCTTATGTTGGATGACAAGCCGGCCTTCCAGTTAACTGCACGCGATATTACCGACCGAAAAGTGATAGAATCGGCACTCGAGAAAAGCCGGATTGAGCTTAAAACTATTTACGACTACGCACCGGTAATGATGTGTGTGGTTGATGAAAACCGTTGTATCCAGTTTGCCAATAATGCATTTACATCGCTGGTGGGCATGCATAAAGATGAAATGAAAGGTCTGCCGGTTGGTCAGGTTATAGATTGCATTAACTCGATGGATGATTCGCGCGGTTGCGGTTATGGGCCTCAATGTGGAAGCTGCAATTTACGCGGTGCGATAGAAGAAACATTTAAAACCGGAGTTGGGTTGCAAAATGTAGAATATCAGTCGGCGCTGGCTGTCGGCGGAATTGTAAGAGACGTGTCGTTGCTTGGATCTACTGCTATTATTCAAACTCCCGAACACCGAAGTCTGCTGCTTTGTCTGCACGATATTACCGACAGAAAACTGGCTGAGGAAGCTTTGCAAAAAAGCGAGATGCTGCTTCGTATATTTATTGATAACTCTCCTTTTGAAATATGGGCCCGTGATAACGAAAACATTGGCATCCTTGAAAATAAGAAACTGGTTGATCATTATGGTTCGATAATCGGTACCACACCGGAGTCGAATCCCCGGATTGATAAGGATACCCTGAGATTGTGGGAAAGCAATAATGCCCGCGTTTTTGCAGGAGAAATGATTGATGAAGAGTGTGAATTTATAGTAAATGAAGAGCCACGCATATTTCAGCAAATAGGCTTCCCCATTAAAATTAATTCAAAGCTTATCGGAATTGCCGGATTTAATATTGACATCACTGACAGGAAACTGGCAGAAGAAAAGATCAGAGAAAATTCAGTCAAACTGGAAATGGCTATGCAGGTAGCCAATATGGCCTGGTGGGAAATGAATGTCAAAACCGGACAAGTCATTTTTGGTAAGCGAAAAACTGATATGTTAGGTTTCCCCTCCGAGGAATTTGTTCATTACAACTATTTTTCGAATCTGATACATCCCGACGACTATAAAAAAACCATGGAGGCCATGGAAAATCACATTGTTGGAGTCACGGAAAAATATGAAGTTGAGTACCGGCTTCAGACGTCTGCTGGCGACTACAAATGGTTTTATGATATTGGTTCGGTCTCCAGAAGAGACTTCGATGGAAATCCGCTTATCGTTTCAGGGTTGGTGCTTGACATTACCGACAGGAAAAATTCCGAACAAGAGCTATATACTCAGAAACAGTTTTTCGAGCAAATGTTTATGCAGTCATCGCTGAGTACTCAAATCCTTGACCGGGAGGGCTGGTGCGAGCGTATCAATCCGAAACTGACCAAGCTTTTTGGAGTTCAGGCGCAGCACATCGAAGGCCATTTGTATAACATATTCGACGATGAGGAAATTAAGCGGAAGGGTATAGTCCCCAAGCTAAGAAAAGTATTTGACGAAGGAAAAACCGTTGAATGGGAAGTATATTTCGATATTACTGTTGCGGCTCAATCGCAGGATGTGAAGATAAAAAGGGATAAGAAAGCCTGGTTTAGCAATTGGGCTTATCCAATTAAGAATCAGGATGGTGAGGTGAGCCATGTCATTATACAGCATACGGATATAACCGATAAGAAGCTATCAGAACAAGCACTGAACGAGTCGCAGGAGCAGTTGAAAAAATTTGCTGCTCACCTTCAGAATGTACGCGAAGAAGAACGGGTGATGCTGGCGCGCGAAATACACGATCAGCTGGGGCAAATTCTTGTAGCAGTGAAAATTGATATGGGCATGCTCAAGATGAATGTATTGAAAGGCATTGACAAAAAACATTCCGAAGAACTACATGTTAAGTTCGACAACCTGTCTGTGCTTATCGATAATACGATCAAAACAGCCCGCAAAATTATGACTGATTTGCGGCCTGAGGTGCTTGATATGATTGGTTTTATCGAAACTGTGCGGCAACATTTGAACAGTTTCCAGGAAAGACACCGTGTTTCGTGTAACCTGGTGACTACCGACTCTCATTTGGATTTGTCGACTCAGCAATCGGTGGCACTGTTCCGGATTATTCAGGAAACTTTGAATAATATTGCTAAACATGCCAAGGCCACAGAAGTGGATGTAGTAATCAATAAGCAGGATAAAAGACTGATTCTTGAAGTAGCCGATAATGGCGTCGGTTTCGATCAGGACAAAAAGAAAAACCACGATTCTTACGGCCTTATCGGCATGCAGGAAAGAGTGTTTCTGCTGGAAGGAGAATTGTCAATAAAAAGTAAAGTAGGCAAAGGAACAATAGTTCAGGTTATCGTACCCCTCGTTGGTAAATAAAATGCGTTGATCCCGTGAAAATGAATGAGTGAATAGCGAAATAAAGGCAACCACCAGACAGCGGTTGCCTGCATGTCGCCCTGATATTAAAATTTACCAAAGAAAAATGATTTCTGAAAATAATTTGTTCCCAAACTTTTCCCAGGATATACGATTTAGCGATATTTTTAATCTCGATGAAATTCAGCGGATGCAGGATTTGTTTTCCGAAGCCACCGGTGTAGCATCCCTGATTACCAATCCCGATGGAACGCCGTTGACAAGGCCAAGCAATTTTTGCCGGTTTTGTAACCTCATTCGAAGTACCGAACAAGGAATGGCCCGGTGTATAGGTTCTGATAAGACATTGGGGGTGAATGATTCCGGTTCTCCGGAAATAGTATTGCGCTCATGCCACAATGCACGTTTGTGGGATTCGGGTGCAAACATAATCGTGAATGGGAAATTACTGGCAAACTGGCTCGTCGGACAGGTTCGGGATGAATCTCTGAGCGCAGACCACATTCCGGAGTTGGCCGAGGAGATAGGTGTTGATCCTGCTGAATTAGTCAGAGCGTTCAACGAAATACCGCTGATGTCGGTTCATAAATTTGAAAAAATTGTGAGGATGTTACTGACTTTTGTTAATGAACTTACTCAGAAGGCTTTCAGCAACCTTCAGCTTAAAATTGAAATTGAACAGCGCGAAAAAGCTAACAGCTTGTTGCTCAAAAGTGAAGAGAAATACCGGACTATTTTTGAAACCGTGCAGGATGTCTTTTATCAGATTGGATTTGACGGAATTATCACTGAAGTTAGTCCGTCGATAAAATACTACTCGGGGTTAGACCGTGAAATGCTTATTGGCCGTTCGGTTTACGATTTTTATCAAAATGTTGCCGATAGGGAACGGTTTTTGCAGGAAATAAAGGCTAAAGGAGAAATCCGGGATTACGAACTGGATTTGAAAGTCGCTGGCAAATTGGTTCATGTATCAGTCAATGCCCGCGTAGTGTCCGATAATAAAGGAAACCCGCTTTGTATGGAGGGGATAATGCGCGATATTTCAAAAAGGAAAAATGCTGAAAATGCCCTTCGGGAAACTGAATTGAAATTTCGCAATTATATCAATTTTGCCCCTCATGCTGTTTTTGTGGCTGACGAAACAGGGAAATACATTGATGCAAATCCGGCAGCAACAAATTTGTTGGGCTACACGCTCGATGACCTTTTAACCATTGAGCCAACAAAACTTGTTCAGGCAGAATCGCAACAAAAGTTCCTGCAGCATCTCGAAATAGCACGGGAAACGGGATATGCAACCGATGAACTGACGATACTCCCAAAGGACAGCGAGCCGAAGAGAGTAGTTGTTGATACCGTCAAGTTGTCGGACAAATGCTTTCTGGGGTTTGTAGTAGATATTACCGACCGCAAGGCTGCCGAAGAAATTCTGAAAGAGAGTGAGATGCATCTGAAGGAAATGCAGCAAATCGCTCATTTAGGCAATGTCTCTATTTGTGTCAATAGCAGAAACTGGAGAAGCTCCGAAATGCTGAATAAAATTTTTGGCATTACCGAAGATTTTGATTTCACGTATGCGGGTTGGAAAAAAATAGTTCATCCGGATTCGGAGCGTGAAATCGTTGATTATTTTTCAAATAATAGGTTAAGAGGAAAGACCCTTTTTGATAAGAAATTCAGAATTATCCGTCAGAGCGATAAGGCATTAAGGTGGGTTCACGTAATTGGCAAGCTTAAATTCGATGCTGATAATCAGCCCGATAAACTGGTGGCGACGGTTCAGGATATAACCGAACGAAAACAATATACGGAAGCCCTGCGGCAAAGTGAAGCCCTGTATCGTACAACTCTCAACGCTTCGCCCGACACAATTGTGGTGGTAGAGATGGATGGACGTATCCGGATGGTTTCGCCATCGGGATTGATACTCTTTGGTTATGATGATGAGAGTATGGTTGTTGGTCATAATATGTTTGAGTACATTGAACCGGATGATGTTGAACGGGCTCAATCCAATACAGCGCTGATGTTTCAGGGTTATTTGGGTACCATTCAGTACCGGATGGTTCGCTCGTCGGGAGATGTTTTCCATGCCGAAATAAACGGTGATATTATTTGGGATGCCGACAATAAGCCTATTGGGATGGTTTTTTTGGTTCGGGACATTACCGAACGCAAGAAAGTAGAAATGGATTTGAAACAATCGCAAAGCCAACTTAAAAAGTTTGCGGCTCATCTCCAAAGTGTCCGGGAAGAAGAAAGGCTTATGCTGGCCCGTGAAATACACGATGAGCTTGGGCAGATATTGATCGCAATAAAAATTGATTTGGGGATGAACAGGCAAAAGGTGTTAAAGCAGATTAAAGGCGAGATGGCCGACGAGCTTTTGGCCGATTATGATAACCTGTTTGGTTTGGTGGACAATACCATTAAGACTGCCCGTAAAATTATGACCGATTTGCGGCCGGAAGTGCTTCATTTATTGGGGCTTGTGGAGGCTGTGAAGCTGTATGCAGCCAATTTTCAGTCGAGACACAAGATCACCTGCAGTTTTGAAAATAATGTACGGGAGATGAATTTGAATTCACAACAGACGGTAGCTTTGTACAGGATTGTTCAGGAGTCATTGTCCAATGTAGCCCGTCATTCCAAAGCAAGTGAAGTGAAAATTTCATTGTTTCAAAAAGATGGAATGCTGGCATTGGAAATTGTCGATAATGGAATTGGGCTCGACGAAACTAAGAAGACCAAGCACGATTCTTATGGCCTGATCGGAATGAAAGAAAGAGCTTTTTTGCTTGATGGTGAACTATCCATCAAGAGTGAAATAAACAACGGAGTGAGGCTTAAACTGGTAATGCCCGGTATAGCCTGAAGTTAAGAACAAATAATATAGTATATTATGATAAAAGTATTTATAGTCGACGACCACGAAATAATTCGTCATGGATTGAGAACAATTATATTGAACGAACCGGATATGTCCGTAGTAGGTGAAGAGGAAAATGGAACGGAACTGCTTAAAAATCTGTCAGATATTGATTGCGATGTTCTATTGCTCGATTTGAATATTCCCGGACGAAATGGAATAGAGCTGATAACCGAATTAAAAAAGAAAAAACCCAATATGTATGTGTTGGTTTTAAGCATCAATCCGGAAAATAAGTCGGCACTGCCGTCTTTGAATGCCGGTGCCTCTGGCTATCTGAGCAAAGATGCAGCTCTGAGCGAAATGATTATGGCAATCCGGAAAATTTTTCAGAAGGGGAGGTACCTGAGCGTATCTCTGGCCGAACAACTCGCTTTTGATTTGTTGCAGACCGAAGCTCTTTCCGATCGCAAGCTCTCCGGACTCGAATCGAACATAAGCCTGATGTTAGCCAGCGGGAAGTCGGCTAAGGTCATTGCCGGTGAACTTGGGCTTAGTGTTAGCACAATTTTTACTTATCGAAGGAAGATATTTGAAAAATTGAAAATTAAAAATAACGTGGAACTGGCAAATTATGTAATTGAAAATGAAATAATAGCCTGAAGCAAGATGTGGCAAATAATGCAAACCAAACTTGTTTGTTTAAAATAATTACGACGTATTTCTTTTGTTTTTGGTTTTTTTTGAACTATTTTCTTAATAAACTGTTGTTTTTTGTAAAATACGAACAAATTCACTATATTGTATCGACTCAAAAAACTTAAGATTTATTGTGATAAAAAATCCATATCTCCCTAATATAATGCAAAATAATTGAAATAAAATATTATATTTGCAAATTGAAATTGTTAGCGTGACACAGAATTCCGGGTACTTAACCAAGGATCATTCAAAATTGAAAAATAAACTGATTTTTCAATCGGTTATCGGGTTGATTAACGCACCGGCAGTTTTGAAATCGGGGAAAAATTAATTTCTATTTAAGTGAGTTTATTAACTATTCTTTTTTTGAGTATATATAAAAAATTAATAAAATGATAAAAGTATTTATTGTAGACGACCATGAAATAATTCGTGAAGGGTTAAAGAAAATTCTAAAGGAAGAATCGGACCTGGTAGTTGTGGGGGAAGCTCAGAATGGAGATGAAGTGCTACAAAATATTAAGGATATCGACTGCGATATCATGCTTTTAGATATGAATATGCCCGGAAGAAGCGGGCTTGAGTTGTTAGGTGATATAAAATCGCTGAAACCTCAGGTGCATATTCTGGTCTTGAGTATTCATCCTGAAGATAAATTTGCGTTGCGCACCCTGAAGTCAGGCGCATCCGGCTATTTGTGCAAAGATACTGCGCTCGAAGAGTTGGTGGTGGCTATACGCAAGGTTCACACTAAAGGCAGATATTTGAGTACAACTCTGGCCGAACAGCTGGCTTTCGACTTTATGCCCGAGAAAGACCAGTTACCACACGAACAATTGTCAAACCGCGAACAGGAAATCATGGTGATGCTTGCATCCGGCAAGAAAGTGAAAGAAATTGCCGCCGATTTACAATTAAGCATCAGTACCGTGTTTACGTACCGTGTACGTATTTTCGAGAAGCTGAAGATAAAAAGCAACGTAGAACTAACACACTACGCGCTCAACAATAAATTGGTTGAGTAGTTTGGAATGTTTGTCCAACCTAAAATCAAGTCATTGTATTTGCCACAACAAAATGTAGTAATTATTACAGTTTTGAAATTTTAGTTGCTGTTAACTCAAAAATTATTAGTACTTTTGCACGATTTTTCAGCAATAAAGATTGTATATTAAAAAACGCTTGCCTGCATGGTGAAATGTTATATTAGAGATATAATAAAAAACCTTACCAATAAATCATTAGTCAAAACTTTGGCTAATGATATTTTTGTGTTTGTAAGTACCCTTAAGGAAATCAAGCTTTCCCGGGTATCTGTTATCGGCATCATGCTCTTATTTGTAGGATTAACAAATGTGTATGCTGCACAACGATATGCGGTAGCAAGTGGTAACTGGAATACCGCTATTTGGGCTTCGACATCAGGAGGTGCAGCAGGTTCAGCTGCTGTTCCAACCTCAAGCGACGATGTTTTCATTAATGATAACAGAAATGTAATTGTGAATGTAGCTGCAAACTGTAGTAGCTTGACAATAAGTAATGGCGGAAATGTAACTTCAGTAACAATAAGTAATACAAATAGTTTGGCAATAACCAATGGCATAACTATTGGGGTTGGATCAGGAAGTGGTGATAATAAGTATATTGATGTTGCTGCAGGTTCACTTTCCTGTGCCTCAATAACAATGAACGACCCTGGTAATAATAACAGGGATTCCTATATTAGAATTACTACCGGAACCGCTATTGTGAGTGGTAATATAACCATGAATGGTTCAAATGGTCGAAATCAAATCGTATTTGCCGGTGCAGGAGTTTTGAATGTAGGCGGAACTGTTTCCGGTGGTACTATTTCCTCTGCTTCTGGAGGATACATTGCACTCACTTCAGGTACAGTAAATTATAATGGATCCGGCCAAACTGTAGGTAGTTATAATTATTACAACCTTACTCTTTCGGGTTCAGGAACAAAAACTCTTGGGGGGAATACTACTGTAAGTCAAATTCTATCCATGGAAGGAACTGCCTCGTTATCGTTAGGAGGCTTTACACTAACGTATGGATCTGCTGCTACAATCCAATACAAAGGAACAAGCTCACGCACTACTGGTGTGGAATTCCCAAATGGTTTTGCCGGCTCGGGAGGTTTGATTGTCGATCAAGGTGCAGGTAATACGGTTACGCTAAATGCAAACAAGACGGCTCTTACAAATATCAACATAAAGTCTGGAACACTTGACTTGTCAACTTTCACTGCAAACCGTACTTCAGCCGGTGGAACACTAACTGTGGCAGGGACTTTAATGCTGGGTGGAACAACCGGCGGTCAGACTGGTAGTAATTTCCCTACAAACTTTTCAACGGTTACATTGACCGGAGGTACCGTAAATTATGATAATGCTACTGGTGCTCAAACGGTTTATTCTACTCCGACTTATAATAATCTGACTTTAGGCAATACCAGCGGAACTCAAACAGCAGGTGGTGCTCTCACGGTTAACGGAACTTTGACAACAACTTCGGGTGGTACACTGAATATGGCTACTAACCAGTTGTTGGGAACCCTCACAACAATAAGTAATGGAGGAGCGATACGAACCCAAAATACAAGTGCCACGCCCATTCCAACAGGTAAAACCTGGGGTGGAACGGTTAATTATGATGCGGTTTCAGGAGGGCAGATCGTTGTTGTAGGAACCTATAATAACCTGACTGTAGGTAATTCAAGCGGAACGCAAACAGCAGGAGGTGCTCTGACAATTAATGGAACTTTGACGACCACTTCGGGTGGTAACTTGAATATGGTTACTAATCAGTTGTTGGGAACCCTTGCTACCATCGCCAACGCAGGAACAATCCAAACCCAAAACACAAGCACAACTCCCGTTCCAGCTGGTAAAACCTGGGGTGGAACGGTTATTTTTGATGGAACGACCAGTATTCAGACTATTCCTGTAGCCACTTTTATGAATTTGTCTCTCAATAATAGTTCAGGGGCTTCTCTTTCAGGTGCTGTTGTTGTTAATGGTGTTTTAACTCTTACTAATGGGATATTAAGGAGTTCAGGAAGTGTATATTCGCTCACGGTGACAAATTCATCTCCAACGGCTGTATCAGGAGGATCATCGACTTCCTATATTTGGTCAGATGTAGCTTTTATTCGTTATTTAGCGCCTTCGTTGACAAATTCTTCTACCTATGAATTTCCTGTCGGAAATTCAATAGGCGGTTACTATCCGTTTACGTTGTCCAATTTAACCACGGGTACGGGAACTATTACGGCGCAGGTACAATGTTATTATGGAAACTCAGGGGGAACGTTAGATGCAACGCTTTTGTCGAAAAGCACTGCAGAGTTTTGGCGTTTGTATTCTACCGGTAACCTAACAAGTGCGTCGGTCTCAATACAAAGACCTACGGCAATTTCTCCATTTAATACAATAGGTACCAGCAAAAGTCAGGGAGGAACTTATACCTCTTTGAGAGGGACAGCTGGAGTGAACTCTGTAACCAATTCGAATGTGCTCTCTGTTACAGGAAGTCCTGTGTATAATTATTTTGTCTTTGCAAAAGAAAGTCCCTCTATTACCACTTCTGTGAGTTCGTTGACCGGATTTGCGTATGGCGAGAATGTTGGCCCTTCTGCCATTCAGAGCTTTACAGTGGCTGGTTACTCACTTGTTGATAATATAAAACTATCCATGTATCATGGAAATTTCGAGTTGTCTACCACAGGGGGGGCATCATTTGCTGGGAGTAGTGTAATTTATTTACCGGTACTAAATGGGAATGTAGCTCCAACTCTTGTGTATGTTCGAATGAAGGCCGGGTTGTCGCAAAAAGCACTGTATACAGATAGCATTGTTGTATCTTCAGAGCTGGAAAGTTCAACTTTGACGAAGATAGTTTCCTGTAGCGGTTCGGTAACCAGTGCGCCGGCTGTTGTAGCTACCCCAGCAACCCGCACAGGGTTTGTATATACCTATAATTCTTCTTCAACGCTTCCCCAGTCTTTTGCTGTTAGTGGTACTAATCTGGTAGGTAATGTGATAGTAACCCCTCCAACTGATTATGAAATTTCTACAGGATCAACATATCAAACTACGCCTGTTACTTTGACACCAACTGGTGGTACGCTTAATTCTACAACTATCAATGTTCGGATGAGACTTGGTTTAGGAATAGGTTCTCATATTCAAAACGTAGTAGTTTCATCAACTGGTGCAACAAGTCAGAATGTTTTATGTTCGGGTACTGTAAATCCTGCACCTACTATCTATAATGATAAGTCTCTTCTTGCCGGATTTGTTTATTCGGGAGCGGGCCCGTCTGGAGTGCAGACATTTCAGGTGAGTGGTACAAATTTGACAGCACCAATTGTTTTAACTCCACAAGCTAATTATGAAATATCATTGAGCTCTGGTTCGGGTTATGTTTCAACGACAACCACTACAAAATTTCTTTCTATTTCTCCTTCGGGTGGAACTGTAAATCCTACAACGATTTATGTTCGGTTAAAATCGGGGTTGGCGACCGGAAATTATAATCTGGTAAGTATTGTAATGACCTCCTCAGGGGCGATAACTAAGAGTGTCACCTGTAGTGGTTCGGTAGTATCAACTGCAACGCTGACAAGTTCAAAAACGACACTTACTGCTTTTGGATATATGTTTGGAACTGGCCCTTCAAGCGAGCAATCGTTTAGCGTGAGTGGAGCAGCGCTTGGAATATATAATCTTACAGTCACACCGTCTGCAAATTATGAGATATCAACCGGAAGTGGTGCTTCATTCGTAGCTTCAAGCACAATAACGTTTACTCCATCAGCAGGAAAGGTAGATCCAAAAACTATATATGTCCGTTTGAAAGCAGGACTTGGAACAGCAGGTCAAACACAAACTTTTGGTCCGGAGGATATTGTGGTTGCAGCAGCAGGTTCTGGAGCAGGTTCAATCAATGTGTCCTGTTCAGGAAAAGTTTTTGCTTCGCCGTTAATTTCGGCATCTGCTACAGGTACGCCGGCCTGCCCAAACTCAACCATAAGCCTGTCAAGTACGGGGGCAGATATTCAAACACGATACTGGCAGGGTCCTAACAATTTTTATTCAACAGATCAAAATCCTGTTTTGGCAACAAATAATTCTACTCCTGTTATGACCGGAACCTACACTGTAACCGGGAATGTGCTGGTTGGCGGAAATCTTATAACCAATGGTGATTTTGAATCGGGGAATACCAGCTTCGGGAGCGGATACGGTTATGTAACTCCGGCTGCGAATGCTTTATATAATGAAGGACTTTATACGATTGTAGCAAATCCTCAGTCTGTTCATGATAACTTTACAACGAATGGTGATCATACAGATTCTCCGGGTACCTTACAAATGGTTGCTAATGGATCTCCAACTGCAGGAGTAGTGGTGTGGAGTCAGTCTGTGCCGGTAATTCCGGGGGCAACTTATCAGTTTACGTATTGGGAGCAAACAGTATGTATGCCCTCTCCATCGCAATTGCAGTTATACGTAAATGGCGTTGCTGCAGGTCCGGTTTATACCGCAAGTTCAACAGTTCCTCAATGGACTCAATTTTTATATAATGCTTCTGCGGGATCAAACACTGTTCTGAATTTAGAGTTGGTAAACCAGAATACAATTGCTGGAGGTAATGACTTTGCGTTGGATGATATAGTATTCCAGCAGATCCTTACTGCAAACGCATCTGTTAATGTGCTTGTAAATGATAACCTGCCACCCAGTGTGAGTATAACGGCTACAGCTACGAGTGTTGCGCAGGGAGCTACAGTTTCTTTTACAGCAACTCCAACCAATGGTGGAGATACTCCAAACTATCAATGGAAAGTTAACGGAAATAATGTAGGAACAAATAGTTCAGTGTTTAGCTATATTCCTTCAGATAAGGATACTGTAACCTGTACAATGACCTCTTCGCTTACATGTTCCGGTTCGGCTACATCGAATAGCATACCTATGACAGTAGCTCAGCCTGTAAACTACTGGAGGGGGACAAATGGAACTAATTGGGGGGATGCCTCAAACTGGACGGCAGGATATGTGCCGGGGCCGGGAGAAAATGTTATCTATGCATCTACAACAAACAGCTATAAATCGGATGCCATAAATGATCTTATTCTGGATCAGAACAGAACTATTGGAAGCTTGATTAACGCAACCTCAAAGCGATTAGTAATCCCGGCAGGAAAAGGCCTGACGGTAAATAATACCGTTACAACAGACAATAATCCGGATAGGATCTACATACATTGTGATTCTTTGAATGCAAATGGATCATTAATTTACCATAATGCTTCAACTTCGCCTGTATATGCAACTGTGGAAATGTACTCAAAAGCTTCTTGGAATTTGAGTAATACGGTTAATAACAAGTATTATTGGCAATACTTTGGAATTCCGGTTCAATCTGTAACGGCAGAGCCCACTTTTAGTGGATCTTTTGTTAGAAGATGGGTTGAGACCGGTACAGATATAACTAATCACTGGGTGCAGTTGAATAATACAGATGTTTTGCAGCCATTTTACGGGTACGAACTTTGTCAGGCTAAACCAAAAGTTTTCTATTTCAAAGGAGCGTTGGTAAACAGTGATTTTAATTCAGGTCAGTTAGCATATACTTACTTTGGAGCAGGTAATCCTCAAAATGCCTTATTCCCCGGGCAACATGTGTTTGCCAATCCTTACACTTCTGCGATTGATATCCGGCAACTGGTATTTGGTTCTCAAACAGAAGCTAGTGTGTTTATGTATAACACCGGAACTTATAGCAACTGGACTACCGGAGGGCAGACTACTGCCGGAACTAACCCCGGAAAATATGTTACCGCATCTAAAAACTTAGCAGGTGCAGGTGGAATTCCACGACAGGTGCCTTCTATGGGAACCATGTTAGTGAAAGCATTGAGTAATTCAACTCAGGCAACATTTGGGATCGCATATAACACCGTGGCTATGGTAAATACAGATTTGCAACGTGTGTCTGCCGGCGATAAAACTACTGCTGATAAAACATATACAAAAATTGATGTAAGTAGCTCTACAGGTGGAGACCGGATGTGGATATTTAGCGAACCCGGCTGTAGCAGAAACTTTGAAAATGGCTGGGATGGTGTTAAGATGCTGGGTTCTTCTTTATCACCCGAATTATTTGCACTTGAACCAGATGGTAATTATCAGATTGATGTATTAGATGATATGAATAATACTGATCTGGCATTTCAGGCAGGGATAGATGTAGAATATACCTTGACTTTTACCCACGAAAATACTTCCAGATATTATCCGGGAATATATTTGCTGGACAAAGTGGAAAATAAAATTGTAGACATTACGGCAAGTGGCTCACAATACAAATTCATAGCTCAGTCAACACCTAAACCTGTTGATCGTTTTAGATTGGTAACCCGATACTATTACAAAGAAGATGTGGATAAAACTTCCGAGGTTAAAGTTTTTAGTTCTAAAGGAATGATATTTGTGCATAATTTTAGTGCACACAATGGAAATGCAATGGTTTTTGATGTGTCAGGACATTTTGTAAAAAAGGTCTCTTTTTCTTCAAATGGATTGACTGTTTTAAATGGAGGCTTAGCTCCCGGAGCGTATGTGGTTAAGTGTTTAACCGAGAGCGAAGATGTTACTACCCGAGTTATAGTTCGATAGCCTAAATATAAATTGTGGATAAAAAAAGAAAAAATATATTAGTTTGGATTTTGGCATGGGCCGGTTTGCTTGTGGCGGTGCTTTATTCGCCTGTAGGTAGTCCCGATTTATATGTGGCAGCACGTTATTCCAGCCATCTGCGCGGAGGGATGTACGGTGCGGCTAAAATATCAGATGTCCCCACTTTGAAAACAAATGTTACTGGAGGTTCCGGAGCAACGGGCAATCAAGCTTACAATACAGGATTCAGAGGACAGAATCAGTATTCTGTTTCGGGTAACAATTTTGATGCAAAGTTTAACTCAGGGTCAACAGGATTTTTTTCTAATTCCGGCATTCAGAATGCAAGAGACAAAACCAGTACTGTAGGAAGTTCCTGGATTACGATCTCTTCTTTTGGAAGCAGAGGGTCCAATAATAGCACTGTTGCCCAAAATACGGGAGTAGTTTCAATGAGTACCGATATGAGCATGTTTGAAGATTATAGTACCACTAAGCAAAGTGTAGGAGCCGGAGGTGATGGTGGAACTGACCCGGGTGGTGATCCTACCGGGCCTGTAATACCTGTAGGCGACGGTTGGATTATTATGTTAGCTCTCGTGTCAGGTTATACAATCTGGAAAAAATTTATTCGATAATTATAAACTCTTTAAAAACCGTTGTTAGTGAAAGACTAACAACGGTTTTTTTGTTTCCTTACTTACGTTCTTTTTGTTTTCTTTGAGGAAGTCATTCTTTAATTTTTATTTGACATTTTCTTGTATAAGGCAGATAGAAACTGTCAATTGCTACTATTGATGACATGTCTGATGTAGATATGATTCTTTTTATTACTGAAATTCTTCGACGATTATAGCAAATTTTCCATTTTTTTTGTTTTTCAACAACATGTATAATCGTAATTTTACTTTAATGAGGCTAAAAATGGTAACATAATAGCTAATGAAATATAATATATGTCAAATATAGTTAATCTTTGCCTATATTTCAGGTGTTAATTTTTTATAGGCAGTAATGAGCAATACTATGAGTTTATAATCTATTTGCCCTGTTGTAAAACAATATACTACATTTGATATAAAAAGTGTGAATTATTGAGTAGTCTAATTGGATAAAAGTCTTTTTTTGCGGCTTGAAATTCGTTTTTTTATTAATTCTGTTCTTTGTTAGTTAGCGACCGTCCGGTTTTGCAGCGCCTGAAGTGTTGTAGAAAATGCTACAAGTAAGAAAAAAGTGCCACAAAACACTAATATACAGCTATTTAGATATAAATAACTATGTTTGTAATGTAATTTCAAAAGCGGAATTATATTGAAAGAACACATAGTTATTCACCGTCTAAAAAAGCTATATTATGAAAGTTTCTACACTAAAATCGCTAATAGTAACACTGGTTATTGCTATTATGTCAACACATACATTTGCACAAACATTAGTTAATACCCGCATCGAGGTGAAAGGTTCCCGTTATTCAGACGTAGTATGGGTTTTCGCTATTTCATCTTGTACCCGGGGTTTTGATAACGGCTGGGATGGATCTAAAATGTTTGGTGGTACGGCTACTCCTGAGATCTTTGCATGGGAAGCATCTGGTTGCTATCAGATCGATGCAGTGCCTGATTTCAATAATACATATATTGGTTTTAAGGCTGGCGAAGACTCAGTGTATACCATGACTTTTAATCATGAATATGTAAATACATTATACTCGAAATTATATTTAATTGATTCCGTTGCAAACAAAACAGTCGATATCTTCACTACAGGAACCCAATACACATTCACTGCCCGCCAATCTGATGCGTTTGTAAAACGATTCAAAATCGTATCAACTCCAATCACAGCTACTGATCCTGTTGTAACTGACCCTGTAGTAACTGACCCTGTAGTGACTGATCCTGTGGTAACCGACCCTGTGGTAACCGACCCCGTCGTAACTGACCCGGTAGTGACCGACCCAGTGGTAACCGATCCAGTAGTGACCCCTCCAAATGATTCAGTTGTTAGTCCGGTTGATAATGGTAAAGATAAAAAGGAAAAGAAACAAAAGAAAATAAAAGTATACAATGCTGGCAATACAATTGTTGTTGAAAATCAGGGAAAAGCTAAGGGAAAACTGAAACTCTACAACGCAACAACTGGTAAAAAACTCAAAGATGCAGACTTCAATGCAGCAGGAACTACCAGAATTTCAACAGATTTAAAACGCGGAAGCTATGTAGTAAATGCTGTTGCTTCTACAGATGATGTAACAACGACCATAGTAATTCAGTAAACAATAGTTCTTAATCGTTACAGGTATTAGTTTTAAAAGAGCAGAGACAGTTCATATTGTCTCTGCTTTTTTTATTGTTGGTTGCCAAATTAGCCAACATAGAGATGTAATTATATTTTGCCGGAAATTCGTTATGTTGAACGAAATATCTCGAAAATGCTCATTATTCATTAGTTTTGCATATAAAATTAATCAACAATGGATAAATTAGATAAGATCGTTTGGGGAGTAATAGGTGCCGGAGATGTTTGCGAGAAAAAGAGTGTTCCTGCCATGTATTCTGTTCCCGGATCTTCGGTGAAAACCGTTATGAGACGCAGTGCAGCTAAAGCTGCTGATTTTGCCAGTCGTCATGGCATTCCTCATTGGACTACAAATCTGGATGATGTGTTGAACGACCCTGAGATTAACGCCATTTATATTGCCACTCCGCCTGATTCACACCCTGAGCTTGCCATAAAGGCAGCTCAGGCCGGCAAGGCTGTTTACGTAGAAAAACCAATGGCAAATACTTATGACGAGTGCATCGATATGATTAATGCTTGTAAAAATGCACAAGTTCCTCTTTTTGTAGCCTATTACCGGCGAGTTCTGCCTGGATTTGTAAAAGTGAAAGAATTAATCGACAGTGGTGTGCTGGGAGAAATACGATTGGTGAATGTGGAAATGTATCAGGCCTTGCAGCCTGAGATAATTGCTCGGAGTGAAAACAACTGGCGGGTGCAACCTGAGGTTTCGGGTGGCGGCTATTTCCACGATTTGGCATCGCATCAGTTGGATTATCTGGATTTTCTGTTTGGCGAAATTGTTGAGGTAAGCGGTATGTCGGCCAATCATGCGCATGTATATCCTGCCGATGATATTGTGAGTGCTGTTTTCCGGTTCGAAAATGGAGTTTTTGGATCGGGAATCTGGTGTTTCTCTACCGATGTCGTTTCTGAGAAAGATATAACCACTATTGTTGGGTCGAAGGGTGAACTTTCGTTCAATAGCTTTGGAACCCCGATGGTTATTCAGGTGAAAAGAGCCGGTGGTGTTATTGAAGAATTTCAATTCAGTCACGATCAACCTATCCAGAAACCACTTATTCAGAAAATTGTAGACGAGCTATGTGGCTTTGGCCTTTCGCCATCTGACGGGATAAGTGCTTCGCGCACAGCGCGTGTTATGGATAAAATTTGCGCTAAACTGAACTGCTGAATGTTATTGTTGTCCACTCCATTTTGCTAAATCTTTAAAAAAGGCTTACATTTGCATAAATTTAAGATTATCCTCAATGTACAAACAATTATTAATCATCGTATTTTTACTGTTTGCAATAACCAAAACCATGTCACAAGAAAATCCTGCTTATCAGCTTCCTCCTTTTTCAATTCTCCAACTTGCCGATTACGAACGTGCTCCTCAGGTATCTATCGATACAAAAAAGGAATATATGCTGTTGACTTATCGCAGCGCATATAAATGTCTCGAAGATTTGAACCAACAGGAAATGAGCATGGGTGGATTGCGTATCAATCCGGTAACGAATATTGCTTCGGCGGTTAGTTATATTAATAACCTCAAAGTGAGGAAGGTAAGTGAACGCGAACCTGTTCAGGTTATAGGGTTGCCTTCGAAACCGCATATTGCTTTTGTTACCTGGTCGCCGGATGAAACAAAAATAGCCTTTACCAATACTACAACAAAGGGTGTTGAACTTTGGGTGTTGGATATGGTCTCGGCCCGGGCAACCCGACTGACTGATGCTGTGCTCAATGCCAATTTGGGTAATCCGCTCAACTGGTATCGCGATAGCAAACAATTGCTGGTTCGATTACTACCTAAAGTGCGTCCTGCACTGATTGATCCCAAAACTGAATTGCCCTCAGGTCCGACTGTTTCGGTGAGTTCCGGCTTGCAGTCGCAAAACCGTACTTATCCGGATTTGCTGAAAAATGCAACAGATGAAATCAACTTTATTACGCTGGCTTCATCGGAGTTGTACCGGGTTGATTTAAACGGCAATACAGAACTTTTTAAAGGTGAGGATATGTACGCCGGAGAGACTTTTTCGCCGGATGGTAAATACCTGCTTTGCACCACGCTGCGAAAACCGTTTTCGTATGTGGTTCCGCTGAATCGTTTTCCACAGGTTACGGTGGTGTACGATTTGAAAGGAAGTGAAGTTAAAACGGTAAATAATGTACCGCTGTCCGAAGTGTTGCCTAAGGGTTTTATGGCAGTGCGCAAAGGAAAACGCCAAATGAGCTGGCGATCGGACGAACCGGCCACGCTTTTTTTTGCAGAAGCGCTGGATGGTGGCGATCCGCAAACCGAAGCTGAATTCAGGGATGCACTCTATCTATGGAAGGCTCCGTTTGACCAAAATCCAACCTTGCTGACCAAAACTATGCAGCGGTTTATGAATGTGGTTTGGGGAAATGCTTCGACCGCAATTGTTCACGACGAATGGTACGATACGCGAAACGAAAAAACGTATCTGATAAATCCCTCCAAACCGGGTGAAAATGGGAAAGTTATTAATGATCGAAATTATCAGGATATTTATTCTGATCCGGGAAGTTTCGAAACATGGAAAAATGAATATGGTAAATACGTGCTGGCAATTGATAATGATTGTTTGTTTCGTATTGGCGATGGACATACCCCGCAGGGTCAGTTTCCGTTTATTGATGAGCTGAATCTTAAAACGCTGAGGACAAAACGCCTTTACCAGTCGGCATACACCGATAAAATTGAAGAGATTTTTGATATCGAAGACTATAAAAAAGGGGAAGCATTGGTGCGGATACAATCCAAAAACGAATATCCGAACTATTATTTCCGGAATTTCCGCAAGAAGGAATCGTTGACGCAGATTACTCATTTCCCCAATCCGTTTGAAAGCATCAAAGATGTGTATAAAGAAGTGATTAAATACAAACGTGCCGATGGGGTGGAGCTTTCAGGAACACTTTATTTGCCGGCAGGTTACGATAGGAAAGCTAAAACAGAGAAACTGCCGTTGCTTATATGGGCGTATCCGGCCGAGTACAAAGATAAAAACAGCGCCGGACAGAGTGCGGCCAATCCGAATGAGTTTACCTTCCCGTACTACGGATCTTTTGTTTATTGGGTTGCCCGCGGTTATGCAGTGCTCGATGACGCGGCATTCCCCATTGTAGGAGAGGGGAAAACCGAGCCTAACGATACTTTTGTAGAACAACTGGTGGCCAATGCGAAGGCGGCCATTGATGCAGTGGATTCGCTTGGCTTTATCAACCGGAAGAAAGTAGCAGTAGGTGGGCATTCCTATGGTGCATTTATGACTGCCAACCTGCTTACGCATTGCAACCTCTTTGCCTGTGGCATTGCCCGCAGTGGGGCATACAACCGCACGCTCACGCCTTTCGGCTTCCAGAGCGAGCAACGCAATTACTGGGATGCGCCGCAAGTATACAACGCTATGTCGCCGTTTATGAATGCCGACAAAATGAAAACTCCCCTGCTGCTGGTGCATGGCGAAGCTGATAACAATCCCGGGACATTTACGCTACAGACCGAACGCTATTTTCAGGCGTTGAAAGGGCTTGGAGCTCCTGCCCGAATGGTAATTCTGCCCAAAGAACAACACAGCTATGTAGCCCGCGAAAATATCCTTCATTTACTTTGGGAACAGGATCGGTTTTTGGAGAAATATTTGAAATAACTTTGCTTATCAACCGCAGTCAGAGTCCTTTGGGCTGCTGACTGGGTTGGATAAAGCTCAACTCTGACAGCGGACGAAGTTCCTGTCAGTAGTTGAGTTTAAACCGCAATAGAGAAACAAAAGCCACCAAATGAATTTCTCATTTGGTGGCTTTCTTTAAATCGTAAATGATTAAATTGTAAATTCTTTACAGGCTTTCTCCGAAATCTTCTTTGAATTTTGCCATCAGTTTCTGTGGCCAGTCGCTGGTAGGTTCCAGTCCACCCATGAAGAAACGGAGTACCGGTGGTTCGTACACAAACTTCAACCCACCAATCTGTTCGCGGTTTTGATACAGCCAGTTCAGGCGGTCTTCCACGTATTTGATTTGCGAAAGCGTAAATACGCGGCGTGGAACAGCCAGGCGAAGCAATTCCATGTCGGCATACGTTTCGTTGCCATATTCGTCGCGCTGGTTGGAGATAGAGCCACGTTCCATGCCACGGATACCGGAAATAAGGAACAGTGCGGCTGCCAGTGCTCCGGCCGGATATTCGGTTTGAGGAATGTGCGCGCATACCTGCATGGCATCGACGTGAGCACCCAGTACGCCGGCAGGTTTAATCATCGGAACACCTTTTGCATCCAGTGAATCAACCAGGTATTTGATAAAATTAGGGCTTTGGCAAATCATGGTTTCGTCCAGTGTTTCGTAAAGACCCACAGCCATGGCCTCTATTTCGCGAATGGAAATACCTCCGTATGTAGTAAAACCTTCGTAAAGCGGAACCAGAGCTTCCAGTTCTTTGATAATTTCAGGACGGTCGGTACAGATACCCCCACCACGCGAAGAACTGATTTTGCGGGCAGAGAAGTAACACAGGTCAGCCTGTGAAGTCATAGCGTGAATAACCGTTTTCATGTCCGAGTTTTTGAACTCTTCTTCGCGTTGAAGCACCAGGTAAGCGTTTTCGCCCAGCAAACTGCAATCGAGTACAACCCTGATGCCATATTTGTCGGCTAAAGCCCTCACATTGCGTAGGTTTTGTACTGAAAACGGTTGGCCGCCAATAAGGTTGGTAGATGCTTCCATCCGGATAAACGGAATGTTTTTAGCTCCGTGGTGCTGGATTACTTCTTCCAGTTTTTCAATGTTCATGTTGCCTTTGAACGGGTGGTCGGAGTTGATCACGTAAGCTTCGTCGTAGAGCAATTCGGCAATTTGTCCGCCTTTGTCGGTAATGTGGGCCATGGCGGTGGTAAAGTGGTAGTTCATCGGAACCAAACTTCCTTTGCGTACGTAAGCCAGTGAAATAATGTTTTCGGCAGCACGACCCTGGTGAACTGGCAACAGGTATTTCTTACCCAGAACATCCTGTACAGCTTTTTCAAGGCGGTAGAAGCTTTGCGAACCGGCATAAGCGTCGTCGCCCTGCATCATGGCAGCTAGCTGGTTGTCGCTCATGGCGTTGGTGCCGGAGTCGGTCAACATGTCGAGAAAAACGTCTTTGGTGCTGAGGCGGAAGGTGTTGAAGCCGCCTTCGTATAGTGCTTCCAACCGGCGTTCGATGGGCACTAAGTTTAATTTTTGTACGATACGTACTTTGTGGAGTTCAAGTGGAATGTTTTCGCCACTGTAGAATTTAATTTCTTGCATGATGTTAGAAACTGATTTTTATTGTATGAGATTTTTAATGATAATTTCTGTCCAAAAAAAATGCGTACTTTGGTTAATAAGCACGCAATTTATAAGAAAAAATGATTGCTTTCTGATTTAAGAATTAAGAGTCACAAAGATATAAATTATTTTGTAAAAACGGCAAAATAAATGGAAATGAAAGAAAAGAACAGCATTTTTGTTGTACTTGTAATTTCATCTGCTTCGGGGGGCTGTTTCCGTTTTTTCAGAAGATAGGACTACCAGCATTTTGATTGTGTATATTTCCTTCTCTGAGTCATTAAATATAACATAATATATGTAAATGAATCTGTTGAATATTCTCATATTTGTATTTTCAATTATTCATCAATTTTGTTGCTATTCCTTGATTTTAAATTAGATAGTTTAATCCTTGGGAAGTGCGGCGTCAGCACCCTAAACTCTGACGAAATATCATGAAAAAGTATCTATTTTTACTCACATTGGGCTTTTTGCTGGTTAGTTGCAACGGGTTGTTTGATAATACCCGAAAAATTGTGATTAAAGGAAAAATTGCAAAGTCCGCCAAGGTTCAGTCGATGAAAGTTCGCTCCGAAAGCGCTTACACTTTGGCTGATGCAAAGAAGGCTCTTATTTTTTATGGGAATGAATACAATCTGGTGGATATTGATGCTAATGGCTCATTTTCTGGAAAAGCTGCGGTTGGAAGTGCTACGGTTGTTGCGTTTCTTACGGCCGACAATCAGTTTATTGGTAATCTATTTGCCGGAGGTATGAATGTGTTGCCACTGGTGGGGCTGGCCGATGATTTGACTACCATAGATTTATCGACGCTGACACTGGATGGTAATCGGGTGATTCCGGCTAACGATCCGGTGGGAACTGAAATTCAGCTTTCGGCAAAGGAATTGAACTTCATGCAGCAGGTGAGCACTTATTACGAATTGCTGGCAAAAAATATCGATATGGATAAGGATGGGAAACCTGATGTGCTGGGCGGAAATCAGGTTTTGGTCAATTCGCTGGTTTACGTCACTGTAGGTCGGTTTGGTCGGAATTCCGCACCGCCTGTTTTGCTCGATACCAGTCAGTTTCGTGTCAATTATTCGATGCGCATAGAGGGAGATAAAAGTCTTTATGATAAACAGTTTAGTCCCGTGTTGGAAGGACCAGTCGGAGCACCGTATTCAAATATAAAATGCGAAATACATACAGGGCCGGATTGTTTCATATCTATTTCTAACCGGACTGGTTTTGATTTTAATCAGAACCTGATCAGTACTTATTTGCCCTTTGAAAACGGGGTGTATACATTTACCCTTTCCGGAAAGAACAAATATACTTTTACTCATACCAACGTGGATATGGGAAATTACATGGTTATTGTAGTACCGACTTTTTATACCGACAATGATGGTTATATTACTAAAGTTGCGTATGAATTTCAGTTGCCGGATGGCAATCGGATTAATCCGCGGAATTTATTGTCGAGCTATATCCGGATTCAACTGAATAGCGCTCAGTATAACCAGTTGTACGAAGGATTGCATTTGTATGGAACGTATGATTTGGAGAACTACGATTTTTATAATGAAAAAATTGAGGCAAAAGTCAAATTGTCTGATGTCAGTACCGTTGGTTTAGCCTATATTGATTTGCTCGGGAATGAGTATCAAATGAACTGGACTGCCCAGTAATATTACGAAATAAAACAAAAGCCGGATATTTTGATTTATCCGGCCTTTGTCATTTTATATTGGGATGTTTTTTTATTTGTATTGTTCCCAGTTGGTGTTAAGCATACTTCCCGATTTCATAAATTCGGTGTGCATGCCAAAGCAGGCGTGCAAATCGGTTGGTGTGTGGCATGCACCCGACAATGCCAGATAGTCGCGAAGAATTTGTTTGTACGATGGATCTACGCAATTTTCGATAATTTCTTCGGCGCGTTGAATTGGCGATTTACCACGCAAATCGGCAACACCGTGTTCGGTAATCAGAATGTTTACCGAGTGCTCGTTTTGGTCAACGTGCGAAACCATTGGAACGATAGAGCTGATATCGCCTTTCTTAGCTGTCGATGGTGTAGTGAAAATAGAAATATAAGCGCTACGGGTAAAGTCGGCCGAACCGCCAATACCGTTCATCATTTTCGACCCCATTACGTGTGTACTGTTTACGTTACCAAAGATATCGGCTTCCAGTGCAGTATTGATAGTGATCAAACCTAAACGGCGGGCCAATTCAGGGCTGTTCGACATTTCCTGCGGACGAAGAACCAGCTTATCACGGAAAAATTCCAGGTTCTGATAAATTTCCTGTAAAATAGGAGTTGTAATAGTCAGTGAGCAACCGCTGGCAAAACGGATTTTACCGTTTTTCAACAACGCGATTACAGAATCCTGGATAACCTCGGTGTACATTTCGAAAGAAGGAATGTCAGGATTTGTACCTAACGAAGCCATTACCGCATTGGCAATGTTACCAACACCCGATTGGATCGGAAGGAATTCTTTAGGAATACGGCCGGTTTTGATTTCGTTAGCCAGGAAGTTAGCTACATTCTGACCAATTTTATCTGTAACATCATCGGTTGGAGCAAATCCACCCACTTCGTCATCTCTGTAAGTTTCAACTACGCAAAGAAT
>CAYSTC010000006.1:44918-197914 GCA_964433885.1 uncultured Paludibacter sp.
TTGGAGCAAATCCACCCACTTCGTCATCTCTGTAAGTTTCAACTACGCAAAGAATTTTCTTTGGATCTACTTTCACCACAGTGCTTCCCATTCTGTCCGATGGTTTTAGCAGTGATAAAGGCAAGCGGTGAGGTGGATCAAGCGGTTCGAAAATATCATGGAAACCACGCAATTCTTTAGGGTGTTTTTTGTTCCATTCCACAATAATGTAATCGGCCAGATTTGCAATGGTAGGAGTGATACCAACGCCTGTTGTCGGAATAAGTTCGCCATCGGCAGTGATGTCGCACACTTCAATAATTGCAAATTTTGGTTTTGGCATAAATCCGAAACGGAGGTGCGGAGCAAGTGATGACAAGTGCATGTCAAAATAAGGAGCACGTTCAGCGTTCAGAGCCGAGCGGAGATCTTTGTTCGACTGGTAAGGCGTACGAAACAAAATAGCATTGGCGCGTGCCAAAGCACCGTCTAACGAGTCGCCGGTAGAAGCGCCGGTGTACATACCTACTTTGAATTCTTTGCCTTCGGCGTGAAATGCTTCGGCACGTTTAGCGATAGCCGTTGGCACTTCCTTGGGACAGCCCGCAGGAGTGAAGCCACTGAAGCCGATAATGTCGCCATTGTTTACATAGCTTGCTGCCTCATCGGCAGTCACAAATTTATACGTTTGTTGCATGACTAAATTAAATTACTATTGCTTATTTCTTTTAAAATAAGCAACTTATATTGAATGTTATAATGTTGAAAACTACTGTTGTTTAGTTCCTGAATTTGAGCGCAAAATTACCAAATTAATTTTGATTGGCATTGACTTTTGAGAACTAATTACAGAAATATTTCATTAATTAAACATGTCTGAAACAGACCGGATTTCCTGCAGATAATTATTGCGATTACACTTGCTGAATTAGTTGAAAGCTCTTCAGAATGTATATACCCAAATAATGTAAAAAAAACAGTTGAAGGGCGACTTTTTTGAAAAAAAATGCAGATATTTGCAAATGAGTAAACTCGTATAAATATTCAATATAAATCAATAATAATCAGTTTTATGAAGCAAATTCTGTAACAGAAAAGATGTTTCATGCTACTAAAAACAAATTAAGTATGAATGCAAATGATATTCGCCAGTTGGAGCCAAAGTCTCTGTGGGAAAACTTTTACAGCCTTACCCGGGTTCCCCGTCCTTCAGGGTTGAAAGAGCCTGTTGGTACATTTCTTGAAAACTTTGGAAAATCGCTGGGATTGGAAACGTTGCGGGATGAAGCAGGAAATGTGCTGGTCCGCAAACCGGCCACTCCGGGTATGGAAGACCGGAAAGCAGTAGTTCTTCAGGCTCACATGGATATGGTTCCGCAGAAAAACAGCAATATTTCCCATAATTTTGAAGCAGATCCGATTGATGCGTACATTGATGGCGAATGGGTAACTGCCCGCGACACTACGCTGGGTGCCGACAATGGAATCGGTTTGGCAGCAGCTATGTCCATTCTTCAATCTACCGGCATTCCGCATCCGGCTATTGAAATGTTCGTTACTGTTGACGAAGAAACCGGTATGCACGGCGCTTTCGGTTTGCAACCGAATTTTCTGAAAGGCGAAATTCTGATCAATATGGATTCGGAAGACGAAGGCGAATTGTATGTGGGTTGTGCAGGAGGAATTGATGGCGATATTTCGTTCCGTTACAAAGAAGTGGAAGTGCCGGAAGGCGATGTGGCTTTGAGAGTGTCGCTCACCGGCCTGAAAGGTGGTCACTCAGGTGTGGATATCCACCTGCAACGTGCCAATGCCAATAAACTCATGTTCCGTTTTTTGAAAGAAGCTGTGGCCGAACTGGAAGCGCGTCTGGCCAGCATCGAAGGGGGCAGTTTGCGCAATGCTATTCCGCGTGAAGCGTTTGCGGTAATTACCGTACCGGCTGATGCTATTGACGATGTAATTGATTTCGTGCAGGACTGCGAAGACTTGTTTGTGGAAGAATACAAGGGTGTTGAAGATAATATCTCATTCACGATCGAACAAATAGATTTGCCTACCGGATTAATTCCCGAAGAAGTTCAGGATGATCTGATCAATGCGGTTACAGCCTGTCCAAACGGCGTGCATCGCTTTATCCCTGAATTGCCAACGGTAGTGGAAACGTCAAATAATCTGGCTATTATCAAATCCGATGGAAGCACAATTACGGTTCGTTGCCTCATTCGCAGTTCGGTGGAAAGCCGCAAGGATGAACTGGCATCGATGGTTTCGAGCGTATTTTCGCTTGCAGGTGCCAAGGTTGAACTGGTAGGCGGTTATCCGGGCTGGAAACCAAATCTGGATTCTCCTATCCTGAAAGAAATGACCAAAGTGTATGAGAATAAATACGGTAAAACCCCTAAAGTAATGATTATTCACGCCGGGTTGGAATGTGGTATTTTGGGAACTCATTATCCGCATATGGACATGATTTCGTTTGGCCCGACCATTCGCTATCCGCACTCGCCCGACGAGAAAGTAAACATAGCCACGGTTCAGAAATTCTGGGATTACCTGTTAGCAACATTAGAAAATATACCTGCTAAATAAAAAATAGGGTTTCGCGGTTTTTAACTGCGGATATTAATTTATCTGCGATTACAAATCGCGAAACCCGGAATATATAATTTGTCTATAATGAAAAAAACAATTTTATCACTCACGCTCCTTGCTTTTGCGGGAGTCCTTTTTGCTCAAAAAGATACAACTAAGGTTGATTCGTTTAAATTTACTATTCAAAAAGAACTGAAAATAACTCCGGTAAAAAACCAGGCCAGTTCAGGAACTTGCTGGAGCTTTTCCGGTTTGGGCTTTTTCGAAGCTGAATTACTGCGCATGGGAAAACCCGAAGTAGACTTGTCTGAAATGTTTGTGGTTCACCATTCCTATTCCGATAAAGCAGATAAATATGTCCGCATGAACGGAACCAGCAACTTTGGCGGTGGCGGTTCGTTTTACGATGTGCAGTATGTGCTGAAAAACTACGGAATTGTACCCGAATCGGCTATGGGCGGGTTGAATTACGGCGAAGAAAAACACAAGCACGGCGAATTGGATGCGCTAACCAATGCTTATGTCAAGGTGATTGTGTCAAACCCAAACAAAAAACTGTCCACGGCCTGGAAAGCAGGTTTCGATGGCATTCTGGATGCCTATTTAGGCCAATGTCCGAAAGAATTCACCGTTGATGGTAAGAAATATACTCCGCTCACTTACATGCAATCGTTGGGGTTGAACATGGACGATTATATTTCTCTGACGTCGTTTACACATCATCCTTTTTATACTGAATTTGCGATTGAAATACCCGATAACTGGCGTAATTCAAATTCGTATAACCTGCCTTTGAATGAATTTATGCAGGTGTTTGATAATGCGATTGATAAAGGATATTGCATTGCCTGGGCTTCGGATGTAAGCGAAAAAGGCTTTACCCGAACCGGCATTGCCGTTAATCCGGAAGTGAAAAAAGCTAATCTCCCCGGCACTGATCAGGCCAGATGGCTGAATATCTCTCAGAAGGAAATGGAAGATAAGATTTATAAAGTGGATCATCCGCAACCCGAGATAAAGGTTACTCCGGAAATTCGCCAGGAAGGTTTTGATAACTACCAGACTACTGACGACCACGGAATGGTGATTTACGGTACGGCTAAAGATCAGAACGGAACGAAATACTATCTGGTGAAAAACTCGTGGGGAACCGAATCGAAATACAAAGGAATCTGGTACGCCAGCGAATCGTTTGTAATGGACAAAACGATCGATATTTTGGTTCATAAAAATGCTGTTCCTAAAGAAATCTTGAAAAAACTTGGAATAAAATAATAAGTTTTAATTTGTAGTATGAGTACTCAAAAGCCCTGCGGAGAATCAGTTGTATTTTCTGCGGGGCTTTGTATTGAAGGCTATTTTGTCTAATTTTGAGGTTCGAAAAAGGTATAGAAACGGAGTTTATGAATCAGGTGGTTGTGTATTTGTTGAGGAATATGGGAAACTTAGGTTGTTTTCCGGAGTGTGTGGTGGTCGATACGGACGAAAAGGGCGTTTTTTCAACTCATTTCGTAAGGGTGTCGAATCAGAATATATCCAATTACCAGCATTTGTTTGACGAAACGGATAGGCTGCTGTTCGGCTGTTGCCAAAAGTTAGAGCCGGAAGTTATTGTTTCGAAAGTAAAAGATAAAAATGCAAAATCATGGGATGCCATTCTGAAGAAGTACTTTGGAGCTAAAAGTCAAAGCTCTGATTTGCAGTATGTCAGGGATTATCTTTTGGAATACATTGAGCAAAATCAAAATACTTTTTTTGAGCAGTTGTCTGACAAACAATTGTATCTGCCTCAGGGTAAATTTCCGTTCATGTGGATCAGGCTCAATGTTGAGCCCGAAATGCCGGAACTGCTTTATTGTTTTGAGAATCAGTCTGACTGGATTTATTATTCGCTGGATATAACCTGCCGGAACAAACAACTCGACTTGCAGAAAGGACTGCTTGTTTCCCGCAAGCTGGCGCGGGTGTTGTTGAAAAACAAAATATATGAGTTTGAAGAAGAGGTAGATGGATCGAAACTTATACCTTTCTTTAGCAAGGAAAAGGTGTCGGTTTCGCAAGCCAATGCTGAAGAATATATCCGCAAAGTCATTCTGCCGTTGGTGCCAACCGATCGGGTGGTGGCTACGGGTTTTGAAATCCAATCGGTGTCCGATATGACCAATGCTGTTCTTCGGGTTCGGGAAATAGCTCCAATCCGGCAATTTTCTTTGTTCGAGAACGAGGATGCAGACATATCGGAGAAGAACATCGTGCTCGAACTGGTGTTTGAATATCAGAATTTTGTATTTTGGGCAGGGCAGGGTGGAGCTGTCACTAAGGTGGATATGGCTGAAAATCCGTTTGTGATTTATAAAGCCGAGCGCGATGAGGGCATGGAGAAGTTGTATGTCGATGCCCTGAAAGAAGCCGGGCTCGATCTGGACGGGAAGGTACGTAAAATGCCTTACAGCGATGGAGTGGAATGGTTGAATGAGAATTATAAGGCGCTGGAATCGACGGGTGTGGAAATCAAGTTCGAAAAACGGGGAGGAGAACCTCAACGCATTTTTGTGGGCGAACGGAGTATTTCCATTGAGGTGGAAGAAGGACGTGATTGGTTCGACATTAAAGGCCGTGTGAAGTTTGGTCCTTTTGAGGTGCCGTTTATCCGCGTGCTGAATTACATCAAGCAGAACAAACACCAAATGTTGTTGCCCAACGGCGAATATGTTCAAATCCCCACGGCATGGTTCGAAGAATACAGGGCATTGGTTGATTTTTGCAAAATAGAAGATGGAAAAGCCGTTATAGCAAGGCATCATTGCGTGGTGGCCGATGAGTTGATGCGCAATTCTAAAATAAAATTGTCGATAAAAGACAATATGCGCCTGCTGCTCGAACATAAGCTGGATCAGAATTTCGATTTGCCTTTGAACTTTACCGGCGAGCTCCGTCATTACCAGCAGCAGGGCTATAACTGGCTGCGATTGCTCGACGATCTGTCGCTGGGTGGTTGTCTGGCCGACGATATGGGATTGGGAAAAACTATTCAGACCCTTTGCCTGCTTCAATGGTTGAAAGAAAAGAACCGTGGCATTAATCTGTTGGTTGTTCCTACCAGCCTGTTGTATAATTGGGAGCAGGAAGCCGCTAAATTCACGCCCGGACTTAACGTGCATGTCCACACCGGAAATCAGCGCTCCAAAGATCCTGACGATTTTAAAAACGTCGATATTTTACTCACCAGTTATGGCGTGTTGCGCCGCGATAAGCATATTCTGTCGGCTATTCCGTTTAATTACATTATTTTGGATGAGGCACAGGCTATTAAAAATCCACAATCGGATATTACGCAGGTTTGTTTGTCGCTCCGTGCTCGCCGTTTTCTGACTTTGACGGGTACGCCACTTGAGAATTCACTCACGGATTTATGGTCGCAGGTACATTTTTTCAATCGGAACATGCTGGGGTCTGCGAATCACTTTTTGCGAACCTGCAAGCAACCCGATAAGCAGGAATTATACCGTCAATTGCTCAAACCATTCCTTCTGCGACGTAATAAATCGGAGGTATTGACTGATTTGCCCGAAAAATCCATTATTGTTCAGTGGTGCGACATGACCGATGAGCAAAAACGTTTCTACCGCGATATACGCAACAGCTACCGCGATAAATTTATCGAGAACAAAGATGCCAATGATAAGGTAAACCCAATGATTCTACTCGAAGGATTGTTGCGGTTGCGACAGTCGGCTAACCATCCGTTGCTTGCCGAGAAAGAATACACCGAAGATTCCGGTAAGTTCGATACCGTTTGCCAAATGCTTGATGAGGTGATGGCGCAGGGCGACAAAGTACTGTTGTTTAGTTCGTTCGTAGAACATTTGAAACTGTATCGAAACTATCTCGACGAAAGGCAAATAGACTACTGCTATTTGGATGGAAGCACCAAAGACCGCAAAGGGGAAGTGGAACGTTTCCAAAACGATGATAAACCTCAGGTGTTTCTCTTGTCGCTTAAAGCGGGTGGGGTAGGGCTAAACCTTACGCGGGCCAGCTATGTGTTTTTGCTTGATCCGTGGTGGAATCCGGCAGCCGAAGCGCAGGCTTTCGACCGGGCGCACCGCATTGGGCAGCAAAACAAAGTGTTTGTCTATAAGTTTATCACCCGGAATACGATTGAGGAAAAGATCCTTAAACTTCAGGAAGAAAAACTCCAGCTTTTCGATGCCATGATGAATTCGAATAACGAGATTCTCAAACAGCTGGATGTGAATGAGGTGATGAAGTTGATCGAATAAAACAGCAGAGGCTAAGGAAATTAAAACTAATTTGGTTTGCAACTGAATTAATTCTATCCAAAGGTAAACTGGTTTAGGTTTTTACCCCGATAGTTCACCTTTTTACCTGGTTAGTTTAGGTAAAAGCTAAATTGGTTTAGGTTGAATGCAACAGCAGTATATCTGGCCGGGCTTACTGTAAAGTGAGGCAAGGCTACTTCGGAAGTAGGCTGGGCAGGTAAAAACATAGGCTGGCTTACTTCCGAAGTAGGCTAAGCTGGTAAAAAGTTAGGCTAGCCTGGCAGAAAACCGGCCTTGCCTGACTTTATGTTAGGCTCACCTATGTTTTAGTTAGGCTGGCTTATGTTTTAGCTGAGCAAGCCTGGTTTTTGGGTAAGCTCACCCGGATTTAGATTAGGCTTACCATACCCAGAAGCATAACTCAGGAATGGAGTTGATAGAATAAAATAGCCGAGGCTTTCCAATCTGGAAAGCCTCACTCATTTAATTGTAAACTGTCAATTATGAATTGTCAACTTAATACGCATGGTCATCGCCATTCACATCTTCAATGTCGATACGTTTCTTTTCCATGGAGCGCCAGGCAATGGTAATATACACCAGTACCACCGGAATAAATAACGATACCACCGACATGGCGTTTAGCGTAAAGAAACTCGAGGAAGAATTGAATATGGTTAGTGAACTTTGCAGGTTTGGCGAGGCCGGATAATAAGAAGTGTTGTTGTAGCCGGCAGTCAGCAACAAGCTGCATACCGTTACTACCGTTCCGATACCTGCAAACCAGATTCCTTTTTTGAATTCAGGGGAAAGCCAGGTGCCGATAATTCCCGTAAGTACAGCAATTACTCCGAGCAGGAATAACACCAGGATAACCGGCATTTCGATAAAGTTCGTAAGGTATTTGTATTTTTCCATAGAGATAAGTCCGGTGGCAGGATTAACTGCGAAACCTTCCGAAAGCAGGGTCCAGATCACAAAAATCAGGAAGAATACCACAAATGGAATGGCATTATACCAAAGATATTTGCGGGAACGGGCTTCCAGTACAGCGTTATTCAGCCGGTTTACAAAAAACAGTAATGCCAGCGACCTTGACAGGAAAAATACGGCCAGTCCCAGAGTAAGGTTTCTGACATTCAACAAGGCCTCCAAACCGTGCCATTCGTTGCCCCAGGAACTGATAACCGGAGCCAGCTGTTGGGTAATATTGCCTTTGTTCACAACAAAATCAGAACCGGTGAAGAATGTGGCTATGGCTACACCAATCAGGAATGTTCCGAGCAATCCGTTGATGAACAGAAATGAGCGATAAGTTCCCGCTCCGAACACATTTCCCGGTTTTGATTGGAATTCGTACGAAACGGCCTGAATGATAAAGCAAAACAAAATAGTCATCCAAACCCAGTAGGCCCCGCCGAAACTGGTTGAGTAAAATAGCGGGAATGATGCGAAAAATGCGCCGCCAAAAGTCACCAGTGTAGTGAAGGTGAACTCCCACTTACGCCCCAGCGCATTTACCAATAAACGCTTTTCATCTTCTGTTTTCGACAGCGAAAACAACAGGCTTTGCCCGCCCTGAACAAAAAGTAAAAATGCAAGAATTCCACCCAACAGGGAAATCAGGAACCACCAGTAATGTTGCAGAAATGAATATGTTATCATAATTGTATTTTTTTTGTCTGTTTGAAGTTTTAAAACCAACCAATGAACGAATTAGCCATTTGACCGAATTACTCTCCCGACGGTCCTTTTTGTATTTGTTTCAGCATGATACGTATCTCGGCTACCAACAGTGCTGTGAAGAGTATCAGGAACAGGAAGAAGGTGATTTTTACCGAATCGCTGGATATGTTTGAAATGGCTGCTTTCACAGGCAGAACATCCTGTATGGCCCAGGGTTGCCGGCCTACTTCAGCTACTGCCCAGCCCAGCTCGCCGGCAATATAGCCCAGCGGGATACTTAGTAAGCTTACCCACAACAGCCATTTGGTGTTTTCAATTTTGCCGGTATTGAGGAAGAAAAGAACCACGGCAAACAATATGATGAAGAACATGCCCAGCATAACCATGAGGTGAAAAGAGTAAAATACTGTGGGTACATGCGGAATCATTTCTTCTGCTTTATCAATATAGCCATATCCGAACAGGCTGTAGTTTTCTTTTAGTTTGGCTTTATGAACGGTTGCTGCAGCGGTATCTTTGGCAGTAACTGCTTTCTGGTAATCGGCTAAACTCTGAATTGCTGCATTTCCGCGTGTTTGCTTTTCCTTGAACGACAATGCAACCCCATTTTTGGTTAGATACCCTCCGTTTATAATATCGGTAATTCCGGGAACAAAAGCATTTACTTCCCGATAGGCGAGCAAGGATAACATAGACGGGATTTCAATTTTAAATAAATAAGGTTTTACCGAGTCGTTGAAGGCTTTTTTCTCCGGATTAAGTACGCCGAAAGCCACGAGGCCGGCATTGGTTTTTCCTTCATAAAGTCCTTCCATAGCTGCCAGTTTCATAGGTTGCCGTTGGCTAACGTTGTAGGCCGAGCCATCACCTGTAACAGCAACCAGTATGGTGGCCACCAATCCGAAAATGGCTCCCACTTTCATGCTTCTCAGGGCAAAATCAACGTCACGCTTCTTTAATAAGAACCAGGCGCTCACGCCCACAACAAATAATCCTCCCAGTACCCAGGCCGAAAGAACCGTATGGGCAAATTTATTCAATGCAACGGGCGATAAGAGGATGCTCCAGAAATCGTTCATTTCGTTGCGCACCGTGTCCGGGTTGAACTCCATACCCACCGGATATTGCATCCAGGCATTGGCCACCAGAATCCATAGGGCCGAAATGGTAGCCCCCGTTACAGTGAGCCAGGTAGAAGCCAGGTGGAACTTTTTACTCACCTTTTTCCAACCAAAAAACATGATGGAAATGAATGTGGCTTCCATAAAGAAAGCCAGAATGGCTTCAATGGCAAGCGGAGCGCCAAAAATATCACCCACAAACCAGCTGTAGTTCGACCAGTTGGTGCCAAATTCAAATTCAAGGATAATGCCCGTGGCCACCCCAATGGCAAAATTAATTCCAAAAAGAGTCATCCAGAATTTGGCGGTTTTTTTCCATTTTTCGTCGCCGGTTCTAACGTACAGCGTTTCCATGATCGACATGATAACACCCAGTCCCAGGGTCAATGGCACAAAAAGCCAGTGATACATTGAAGTCAGGGCAAACTGGGCCCTTGACCAATTCACTAATGATGCATCCAGTAATTCCATAATTTTTTCAAATATTTAAATGATTAAAATGCAAAGTCTTATCGCGATTTCTGAATTAATTCCTGCCGGACATGATTGGCTTTGCTCTGGTCGTTGTTAAAGTTGCTGTTCAGGTAGTTGGGAAAGAAAAATATCCGAAGCACAGCAAACATAATAAAAAGTTTGATAAGCACAATGATCCAGAGCGTTTTGCCTACAGTCATTTCCCGGAATCCATCGCGGAAGAAACTGTATAACCGTTGAAAAATGCTTTTCTTTCTCATATTGTATATCCCAAAATGTGAGTCATTTTTGATTCAGATGCAAAAATATCAATAAATTTGATATTTTTACAAAAATGTATTAGATTTTATTAGTATTCTTTCAAATGCTTCTTTGCCCCAGAGGTTTCGGGCATAAAAAAAACCGCCGGAAGTCTTTCTTCCGACGGTTTTTTATGTGGCTGTTTTGTTTTGAATCTCTGTTAGTTTCCTATCTCCGAAAGGAATTTAATGCGTACCAAACGCACTTCGGTTTCGCTGAAATCATCTTCGCCCAATTCATTGAGGGCGTCGTCAATTTTATCTGTTTCGGCAGAGTTGAAGTAGTCGAAAATTTCGTCTACGTGATCGGGATCCATCACTTCATCCAGGAAGTAATCGATATTGATCTTTGTGCCGGAATATACAATTGCTTCTATTTCGTCAAGCAATTCGTTGATTTCAAGTCCTTTTGCCATGGCAATGTCATCCAGTGCAATCTTGCGGTCAATGGATTGGATGATAGATACTTTTAATTTCGACTTGTTGGCTACTGTGCGTACACGCAAATCTTCGGGACGTATAATCTCGTTTTCCTTTACGTGTTCTTTAATTACTTTCAGGAATTCTTCGCCATAGCGTTTTGCTTTTCCTGCTCCTACACCCGGGATGTTTTGAAGTTCGTCCATGGTAATAGGATAGCTGGTAGCCATTGCCTCAAGCGATGGATCCTGGAAAATAACGAAAGGTGGTACTTCCAGTTTTTTGGATAGTTTTTTTCGTAAATCTTTCAGTATCGAAAATAGCACATCATCCGCTGCACAGGTTCCGCCACCGCTTTTTCCGCCAACATTGGTTTCCTCTTCTTCATCTTCAAATTCATTATCTTTTACGATTGGGAATGGCTGAGGTTTTTTCAGGTAGGCTTTTCCCGTTGCGGTTATTTTCAACAGACCGTAGTTTTCAATATCTTTTGTGATGTAACCGGCAATCATAGCCTGTCGGATAACAGCATGAAGCAATTTTTCATCTTCATCCGATGCCGAACTGAAATTTTCCAGTTCATCGTGTTGATACGATTTTACATCTGAAGTTTCGTTACCCTTCAGGATGTCAACAATATGTTCAGCTTTGAACTTCTCTTTTACAATTAGAATAGTTTCTAATACCAATGACAATAATTCTTGTCCTTCAATAAATTTTCGTGGTTTCATACAGTTGTCACAACATCCGCAGTTTTCTTCCGTGTATTCCTCTCCAAAATAGTGGAGCAGCAGTTTGCGTCGGCACACAGAAGATTCGGCGTAAGCTTGAGTCTCCAATAATAGTTGATTGCCAATTTCCTGCTCGGCAACTGGTTTGCCTTGCATAAATTTGCGTAGTTTATCTAAATCTTTATAAGCGTAAAATGCAATACATTGTCCTTCGCCTCCATCGCGCCCTCCACGGCCGGTTTCCTGGTAATAACCTTCCAGGCTTTTGGGCATGTCGTAGTGCAGTACGTAACGAACATCAGGCTTGTCAATTCCCATCCCGAAAGCAATGGTTGCCACTATGACTTCCACTTTTTCCATCAGGAATTTGTCCTGGTTTTCACTTCTCTGGGCCGAGTCCATGCCGGCATGATACGGAAGTGCGGCAATTTTGTTCATCACAAGTGTTTCGGACAGTTCCTCCACTTTCTTCCGGCTCAGGCAATAGATAATCCCCGATTTTCCGGCTTGTGAACGTATATATTTTATAATGTCTTTATCGACGTTATTCGTTTTCGGGCGTACTTCGTAATACAGGTTTGCACGGTTAAACGACGATTTGAAAACCGTAGCGTTCAGCATACCCAGATTTTTTTGTATGTCGTGCTGCACCTTTGGTGTGGCCGTAGCCGTAAGAGCTATAAGCGGTGCACCGCCAATGTCATTGATTATCGGGCGGATCCTACGGTATTCCGGACGGAAATCGTGACCCCATTCCGAAATACAGTGTGCTTCATCAACGGCATAAAAAGAAATTTTGAGTTGCTTCAGAAACTCAATGTTTTCTTCTTTGGTAAGCGACTCCGGGGCAACATACAATAGCTTTGTTTTGCCTGATAACAAATCTGTTTTTACCTGGTCAATGGCCTGTTTGGTGAGCGAAGAATTGATAAAGTGGGCAACCCCATCTTCTTCACTGAAATTGCGCATGGCATCCACCTGATTTTTCATCAAAGCAATCAGGGGTGAAATGACAATAGCCGTTCCTTCCATAAGCAAAGAAGGCAGCTGATAACACAAAGACTTTCCTCCCCCTGTTGGCATTAACACGAATGTGTCCTTGCCGTCAAGCACATTTTGAATAATCGCTTCCTGGTTCCCCTTGAAATTGTCGAAACCGAAGTTTTTTTTCAACTGCGTTGCTAAAGCAGATAGTTTGGCCATATTTGTGACTTGTGTAAAAAAATGAATGCGAAAGTAGTATTTATTACCGAATTAAAAGCATATAAACAGCTATTTTTTGCTGTTTTATTGTGAATAATATCTAATTTCTATTATCAACTGCTATGCTTTGTTCAAACAAAAATATAAACAGATTTGAAATCTACAACATGTTTTGAGAAAAAAAACAGGATATTAACCTTTTTAAGTAGTTAATATCCTGTGCGTATAAGTTAAGCGGCAGATAATAAGCGTTTTTGTCTGCTCCGATCAGGCTGTTTTCAACCGGTTTATATTCGCTTTTTCAATTTTGCTTTGAGCATAAGGCAGTTCAATGGTCAATACCTTTTCGTTTTTCGAAGGCATCTCGAACATCTCATCCATCATAATCGTTTCGGTGATGGAGCGCAAACCGCGTGCTCCGAGTTTGAATTCAATTGCTTTATCCACAATATATTCCAAAACCTCTTCTTTGAATACGAGCTCAATGCCATCCATGTCGAACAGTTTTGTGTATTGCTTGATAATTGAATTTTTCGGCTCGGTAAGAATGGCCCGTAATGCATTTCTGTCCAATGGTTCCAGATAAGTCAAAATAGGCAAACGGCCAATGATTTCAGGGATCAGTCCGAACGATTTCAAGTCCTGAGGAGCAATGTATTGGAGCAGGTTGTGCTTATCTATTGCCTCGTGCTCTTTGGCAGCATTGTAACCTACCACACGGGTGTTAAGACGTGAGGCAATTTTTTTCTCAATTCCGTCGAAAGCGCCACCGCACACAAAAAGGATATTCTGAGTGTTTACGGCAATCATTTTCTGGTCCGGATGCTTGCGTCCTCCCTGTGGCGGAACGTTTACAACGGCTCCTTCCAGAAGTTTTAAAAGTCCCTGTTGAACTCCCTCTCCGCTCACATCGCGGGTAATGCTCGGGTTGTCGCCTTTGCGGGCAATTTTATCAATCTCGTCGATGAAAACAATACCCCGTTCGGCAGCCTTTACATCGTAGTCGGCTACCTGAAGCAGACGGGTCAGGATGCTTTCAATATCTTCGCCCACGTATCCGGCCTCGGTCAGCACGGTTGCATCCACAATGGTAAACGGCACATGCAGTTTCTTGGCAATGGTTTTGGCCAGCAGGGTTTTTCCCGTTCCGGTGTATCCCACCATGATAATGTTCGATTTTTCAATCTCCACATCATCCGAAGAGTTTTCCTGCATCAACCGTTTGTAGTGGTTGTAAACAGCCACCGAAAGATATTTTTTGGCTTCGTCCTGTCCGATTACATACTGGTCGAGGTATTCTTTTATCTCCACCGGTTTCGGAACCTGGTCTTTTTTGATACCCTGAAGGTTCGATTTTTTGGAAGTATTTTCTTTTACTATTTCAGCTGCCTGAACAGCACAATCGTTGCAGATGTGTGCGCCGTCCTGTCCCATAATGAAGAAGTCGACCTGCGACTCGGGACGGCCACAAAAACTACAATGTTTGGAAGAGTTTTTAGCCATGTTTTTTGTTTCCGGCGTTACAGACAGTGTTGGCTGCAACGCCGGGCTTATTTAATTCGTTTTGTCCCGGGTCGTATAGTGTGGTTTATAAACTATAAACTATGAACTATCAACCGTCGGTTACCTGCTTGTTATTTCTTTTTCTCGTTGAACAATACTTTGTCAATCATGCCGTATTCCAATGCTTCTTCGGAAGTCATCCAATAGTCGCGGTCCGAATCTTTCTCGATGCGTTCGAAAGTATTGTTGGAGTGGTCGGCAATAATGGTATAAAGTTCTTTTTTGAGCTTTTGGATTTCACGGGCTGTGATTTCGATATCCGAAGCCTGGCCTTGTGCACCGCCCATAGGTTGGTGAATCATTACGCGCGAATGTTTCAGTGCCGAACGTTTGCCATTAGCACCTGCCACCAGCAGAACTGCACCCATCGAGGCAGCCATTCCTGTACAAATAGTAGCTACATCTGAGCTGATGAATTGCATGGTGTCGTAAATTCCCAATCCGGCATAAACCGATCCGCCGGGAGTGTTCAGGTAAATAGAGATGTCTTTTCCCGGATCGGCAGAGTCCAGATAAAGCAACTGGGCCTGGATTACATTGGCGGTATAGTCGTCCACCTGTGTTCCAAGGAAAATGATACGATCCATCATAAGGCGGGAGAAAACATCCATTTGTGTTACGTTCAGTTGACGTTCTTCCAGAATTGAGGGGGAAATGTAATTGCTGGTTATGTCAGCGTATTTGTCAAGTGCCAACCCGTTCATGCCGAGATGCTTGGTGGCGTATTTGCGAAAATCATTATTGTTCATGTTTATATCTGTTTAAAAGTTTATGCTGTCATTTTCTTTAATCGAAAAAGGCCTTTAACCTTTTTCAAAAATCAAACAAAGATATAACTATTTTGTTTGATTTTTTAGCAGTTAAAAGCCTTTTCGGCAAAATGAGCTAAAAAACGATTATTTCGCTTCGAACATTTTGTTGAATTCTTCAATCGAAACTTCTTTGTTTTCAAGTTTCACAGAGTCTTTTACAATGGCGAATATTTTTTCTTCGGCTACTTTATCCACCATGTTTCTTAAAGTGTCCTCTTTTTTCATCATGTCTTTGGCATAGTTGGCAATGATTTCATCGTCCATACCAATCATTCCGTATTGAGCAAACTGTGCTTTGGCAATTTTCTTGGCATATTCCTCAACATCGGTTGGTTCCACTTTGATGTCGCTTGATTTAGCCAGTTTGTCTTTGATCAGGTGCCATTTCAGGTCGTCGATCATTTTCGTGTAATCTTCTTCTAGTTTTTCAGGAGTCAGGTTCTCGTTGCTCGACAATACCCAGCGTTTCAGGAATGCATCAGGGAAAGACAGGCCATCGAATTTGGCAACCAGCATTTCCTGTGCGTCGATACCGAATTTGTATTCGCTGTCGGCAGCCAGGTTTTCCTGAATGTTTTCTTTGATTTTAGCGCGGAATTCTTCTTCGGTAGAAACAACGCCTTCGCCGTATACTTTATCGAAAAGTTCCTGGTTGATTTCAGACTCCTGGTAGCGGGTGATGCTTTCAATTTTCAACTGGAAGTCAGCGTCGATAGTTTTGGCTGCATCTTTCGATATTTTCAGCAATGAGCTTATTTCAGCTTCGTTTTCAAAAGCTTTAGCCGGGTTGAAGGTGATCACGTCGCCTTTTTTAGCGCCTACGAAAAGGGCTTTTTGGTCGTCTTGCATGTAAGAAGCAGTCATGGTAGCGTCTTTCACTTTCAGGCCCGATTCGTTTACTTTGCCATTAGCCATCTCAAGCAATTCGCCTTTGATCATGTCTTTTTCTTCCACCACTTCTTCCTGAACGTATTTGCCATAGCGTCCGATGTACGACTTAACCTGATTGTCAATCATTTCGTCGCTTACGGCAATGGTGTAGAATTTTACTTTGTCTTTCTTTGACAATTCCACTTCAAATTCAGGAGCGATGCCCAAATCGAATACGAATTCAAAATCTTCCTGATTGTCGAAATCAATTGGTTTTTGTTCTGTTTCGTTTGGAAGCGGTTCGCCAAGGATGTTTATATTGTTTTCCCGGATGTAGTTGTACAGGTTGTCAGAAACCTGTTTGTTGATTTCTTCAGCTAATACGGCTTTACCATACATTTTTTTTACTAAGCCTACAGGCACCATGCCTGGACGGAAGCCCGGGATATTTGCTTTTTTGCGATAGTCGCGTAAAGTTTTTTCTACTTTTTCTGCATAATCCGCTTTTTCAATGCGTAACGTTACAATTGCATTGTTTTGATCAAGATCTTTTCTGGCAATGTTCATAATATAATAATAGTGTAATTTTCTGCTATTTATCTTCTCTGTAATGGGGCGCAAAGGTACAAAAAAAAAGAGATAGATTATTCATCTGATACCAAAAAAAATATTAATAGCTTAATTTGTGGATTTCAGCGCTTTAAATATTGTTCGGCTCCTGCTGCTGTTCCTTTCGGAAAAAAGAAGAGAAGCAACCGTTTTTCATGGGTTGCTTCTCTTCTTTAATAAATAATTCCGGATTACGGGTCTTCGGTGTCAGCTCAGAATAAATAGACCAGATTCACTGAAAAAACCCGGTTGCTGGCGGTTGTCGGGGTTGGCAAACCGGCATTTGTACCGGCTGTATTTTTCAGTCCACGGCTCCAGGTAGCACCCAATTGTATCTTTTTAAAAAGCTCCACACCGGCGCCCAGGTTGTAACCATAATCCACATGATCCATGAATGAATTGAATGTTTCGCCCTGGATATTATTCGACATTTCATCTACGGTTTTTCCGCTTAATGCATATCCGCCGTAAATTCCGGCAGTTCCGTAAACACCAATAAAGCCAAGAGTAAGCCTGTAGCGCAGGTTAAAAGGCACTTCCACGTAATTCAGCTCCCGGTATCCCTGCTTAATGGTGGCAATAAAGGTGGTGTCGCTGAAAGCGCTTCCCTTTTGCGAAAGCAGTACGCCCACCTCGCAGCCAAGGCCCGAATTTTTCGGCATAGCCTGATAGGTTAATCCGATTTGGTAACCGGTCAGGTTTTTCGAACTGAACCCGTCGGCAATAGCCTGCTGGCTGAATGACTTGATCTCGTTGGCCATGTTTACTCCGGCCTTAATGCCCAGTTGGGCAAATGACCCTGTTGCACAAAACAAAAATGCAAGCAGGAGAAAGCTGTTCTTGGTTTTCATCCTCACAAAAAATTATATTTGACAATAACGGCTTAAGAACGATCTTTTAAACTGAAACCGGTTCTAAAACAAAGCTAAAGATCAAATGGCGGAGCCTGTTTACTTGCGTGTCATGCGTTTGCGCTCGTTTTCGTCGAGGTAGATTTTACGCAGACGGATGCTTTGCGGTGTGATTTCCACATATTCATCCTCTTTGATGTATTCCAGCGCTTCTTCCAGACTAAACACAATAGGCGGAATTAGTTTTGCTTTGTCATCGGCACCCGAGGCGCGCATGTTAGTCAGTTTTTTCGATTTGGTAACATTCACCACCATATCGCCCTCTTTGGCATTTTCACCTACCACCTGTCCGGCGTAAATTTCATCCTGCGGGAAAATAAAGAACCGGCCACGATCTTGTAACTTGTCAATTGCATACGCAAATGCTGTGCCACTTTCCATGGCAATGATAGAACCGTTGGTGCGTTTTTCAATCTCTCCCTTGTAAGGTTGGTATTCGGCAAAACGGTGAGACATGATAGCTTCTCCGGCTGATGCGGTCAATACGTTGTTACGCAACCCGATAATACCTCGCGAAGGTATCATAAATTCGAGCTGTACACGGTCGTTTACCACCTCCATGCTGAGCATTTCGCCCTTGCGCATGGCTACCATTTCAATAATTTTACCTGAACAGTCTTCCGGCAGGTTGATGGTCAGTTGTTCGATTGGTTCGCAACGTACGCCGTCAATTTCCTTGAAAATAACCTGTGGCTGACCTACCTGCAGCTCGTAACCTTCGCGGCGCATGGTTTCAATCAGTACCGACAAGTGTAGCACACCACGTCCGTAAACGTTCCAAACATCTGAGTCCGGGTTTTTCTCAACGCGCAACGCCAGGTTTTTGTCCAGCTCTTTCATTAAGCGGTCGTGGATGTGGCGTGAGGTAACGAATTTTCCTTCTTTACCGAAAAATGGCGAAGTGTTAATGGTGAACACCATACTCATGGTTGGCTCATCAATGGCAATAGGAGTAAGTGGCTCCGGATTCAGCAAATCACAAACTGAGTCGCCGATTTCGAAACCTTCGATGCCCACCAGTGCACAAATATCACCCGAACCTACTTCGGTAGCCCGTGTACGGCCCAGTCCGGTGAATGTATGCAGTTCTTTGATGCGTGATTTAATGGCTTTACCATCGCGTTTTACCAGGTTCACATCCATGCCTTCGCGCAAGGTACCGCGGTGTACGCGACCTACGGCAATACGGCCTACATACGAAGAGTAATCGAGTGAGGTGATAAGCATTTGGGGAGTTCCGTCCAGATATTCCGGGGCGGGAATATGTTCGATAATTGCATCCAATAAAGGTACAATGCTATCGGTTTCGTTTTTCCAGTCTTCGGACATCCAGTTGTTTTTGGCCGAACCGTAAATGGTGTGGAAATCCAACTGTTCTTCAGTAGCGTCGAGGTTGAACATCAGGTCGAAAACCATTTCGTGAACTTCGTCGGGGCGGCAGTTTGGTTTGTCTACCTTGTTGATAACCACAATCGGCTTCAATCCTATTTGAAGCGCTTTTTGCAATACGAAACGGGTCTGTGGCATGGGGCCTTCAAAGGCATCAACCAGCAGCAATACGCCGTCGGCCATGTTCAGTACGCGTTCTACTTCGCCTCCAAAGTCCGAGTGACCCGGAGTGTCGATAATATTGATTTTGTATCCGTTGTAATCGATGGATACGTTTTTAGCTAATATGGTAATCCCGCGTTCGCGTTCCAGGTCGTTATTATCCATGATTAACTCTCCCGCGTTTTCGTTTTCGCGGAACAGGTGTCCGGCTAATAACATCTTGTCAACCAGAGTGGTTTTTCCATGGTCGACGTGGGCAATAATAGCAATGTTTCTAATTTTCTGCATGTAACACAATCTTTTTTTTGAGGCTGCAAAGTTAGTCAAAATAATTCAATATCTGTTTTGTTTGGCAAAACATCTGACTACGAGGCATTAAACTTCAATTATTTAAGTTTAAAGTATGTTCTTCGGTTGAAAACAGTTTGAAAAATAGTGCTGATTTATTGCATAATAGAAAAAAAGCAGTACTTTTGCAGTCCAATTTTAGCGTAATCTCTGACAGAATAAGTGAGGTCTGTGAATATTGCGCATATTATTCATTCTAAATAAAGAGCAATAATGGACTTAATTAAAGTTGCCGAACAAGCATTTCTTGTTGAAAAGTCGCATCCTGAATTTAAAGCCGGTGATACAGTAACTGTAGCCTACCGTATTATTGAAGGTAGCAAAGAGCGTATCCAGGAATTCCGTGGTGATGTAATCAAAATCGTTGGACACGAAAACAAAAAACGTTTTACTGTACGTAAAATTTCAGGAAACGTTGGTGTTGAGCGTATTTTCCCAATGGATTCACCATTTATCGAAAGCATCGTTGTAAACAAACGCGGTAAAGTACGTCGCGCTAAATTGTATTACCTGCGTGCACTTACCGGTAAAAAAGCCCGTATCAAAGAGCGTCGCGTGTAATCGCAGCTTTCTTGTAAGAAACCAAAAAGAGAAATCCGATCGTCGGGTTTCTCTTTTTTTGTGCTCAATTTTTTAGTGCCGGCTACCTGTAAGTTTGCCGCAAGTGTGTTTCGCGGTTTGTAACAGCGTTAATAAACCAATGCCTTATCTGAACCTGGTTTTGTGGCTCAAATATGGTATTTAATGTTCATAACCTGCGGGTGCAACTCCTTCGGATTTTCGGCTTTCTCAATCGTTGTTGTTTCTCAGCTCTTTTTTCAGGCCTGTAAATTTGGCTCATTCCTCTACCTTCTTTTCCTTTCATTTTTATTTATTACTCTTATAAAGCATAGATATAACTCATATAAAGCTAAAATGAAGCTCTATTTCAAAATAGAGTAATATATTTGTTTTATAATAATTATATTTATATTTGTGCTGACAATTAAATAGAGATATGTTCACACTATGGGGATAATAAATTGAGGCAACAGCGGAGAGGATGCCCTGTCAGTGAGCTATGGAAAATGGCTGGTCAGTTGGGATGAAGAATACCGGGGTGCCCCTGTTCGACTTAGATCACGCTGAAGCCGGTAGGGGGCGGAATTGCTATCGTCTCCGGCATTTTAATTTTCAGATCGGTTTTACCAATCTCTTATACCATAAGCTGAAACTATAAACTAACAACTAATTTATGGCACGTGTCAAAGGACTAATGCAGGTTACGGGTAGCCTTAAAGGGGTGTCGATGTACACCATGCGGGGAAGCGACGAGGTGATTATGCGCACCAAGGGCGGACCGAGTAAGCAAACCATTAAAACGCGCGAAAGCTGCAAGGGCCTGCGCGACAGCGGAACGGAGTGGGGCGGATGCACCAAAGCTGCCAGTGCCCTGCGCCGGGCATTGGAACCGCTGCAACGCCTGGCCGACTACAATGTGATGGGCGGGCTGAACGCCTTGTGCAAGAAAATACAATGCCTGGACGCCACAAACGAAAAAGGCCGGCGGAATGTGTATGTGCGCGAAAACAAGCGGATGCTGGCGGATTTCAACTTCAACAAGACAAACCCTTTCGACCGGGTGGTGCGCCTTAACCCCACCTGGAATATCGACCGCATAACGGCAAGTGCCACGGCGACCATTCCGGACTTTAACCCCGCGGAACACTTGGCTGCACCCAACAAACTGCCTTTTATGCGCTTTGTAATAGTGCTGGGAGTGGCTACGGACGTGAGCTACGACGAAACTTCCAAAGGCTATAAGCCCGTAAACGACCTGCTGCTGGGTTACTACAAAGAAGCCCATACTGGTTGGTTTCCGGTGAAACGCGCTATGCCCGAACAAACCCTGCACGTGCAGATTGAAAAGATAGCGCCTCACCTGACCGATAGCGATACGCTGGTGCTGGGTCTGGGTGTGGAGTTTGGTACGGTAGGCGCGGATGGCGAAGGCGAAGCCGTGAAGTGGGCGGGATGTGCCAAGGTAATTGGAGCCGTTTGACAGCCCCCAACCCCTAAAGAGGAGTTTTTGGGTGCAGCGCACCATAACATTTGTAGCTACAGAATAGCCATGATATTTGTAGGTGCAGCGCACCGGGTATGAATTAGGGTGGAAATATAATGCAAAAGACCTAACAGGTTTCAAAAATCATTAGGTCTGCTTCGGCGAATTTATAAAGACCTAACAGGTTTTCGAAACCTGTTAGGTCTGATGGTGTTAGGTCTGGCGAAAGAGTGGCTGATACCGTTTTGTTTGGAAGGCCGGAGTTCCGGCACCGGGCAACAAATGAAAGGTGCCGGATACTTTTAAGGGGAATGGAAAAAGTATTTCTGTAAGGGAACTATAATAAACGGCTTTGGAGAGAGAAAATAATTAAACAAAATTGTGAAAATAAAAATAGATTTTGTAATTTTGAGGTTTTTGTAACGAATCAGAAACCAAGAACCAGGACAATAGACAAGATATATGACCGATAAATTAGACCTGAAAACACCGGATATGGTGAATTTGAATATAGAGCGCATTGCTGCGCTGTTTCCGCATTGTGTAACCGAATCAATTGTAGAGACGCAAGGCATTGCGTCTTTACAAAAACAAATCGATTTCGACCTGCTGCGCCAGGAGCTGAGCGGCGATATAGTGGAAGGCCCCAAGGAGCGTTACCGACTGGAATGGCCGGGCAAGCGCGAAGCAATTGTTACCGCCAATATGCCTACCACCAATACCCTGCGCCCGGTGCGGGAGGACTCAGTGAATTTCGATACTACCGAAAACCTCTACCTGGAAGGCGATAACCTGGAAGTGCTGAAACTATTGCAGGAAAGCTATTTGGGTAAAGTGAAAATGATTTATATCGACCCGCCTTACAACACGGGCAATGACTTTGTGTACCGCGATAATTTTGCGCAGGACAGCGACGAATACAAAGCCGACAGTGGTATGACCGACGAACTTGGCAACCGCCTGGTGGCCAACCCCGAAACCGCAGGACGCTACCACTCCGACTGGCTGACCATGATGTACCCACGCCTGAAACTGGCGCGTAACCTGCTGACGGATGATGGGGTGATATTTATCTCCATTGATGATAATGAGGTGCATAATTTGAGGAAAATGTGCGATGAAGTGTTTGGGGAGGTGAATTTTGTGGCTCTTTTTGTGTGGCAATCTAAAAAAGGAGGTGGAAATGACTCAAATACAGTCGTAAATGATCACGAATACGTTCTTTGCTATTCAAAAGATATATCAAATTTAAAACTATCCCAAATTGAAATAGAGTCTGAACCCTTAAACTGTAATGACGAAAAGGGTAAATACAGACGAGGTCGTGAATTAAATAAATGGGGATCGAATTCTAGAAGAGAGGATAGACCGACAATGTGGTTTTCTATACCTGGACCAAATAATGAGGAAGTATATCCAATTAAAAATGATGGAACGGAAGGCTGTTGGAGATTTGGGAAGATAAAAATGCAAGAATTTGTTGATAACGAAGATATTGAATTTATCCAAAGAGAAAACGGGACTTATATTGCATATGAAAAAATTAGAAGTGAAGATAATAGATTTAAACCATATAGAACTTGGCTTGATAATGTGAAAGCAACTTCAGAAGGGTCTATGCAGGTAAGAGATATTTTTGAGGGAAATAATATATTTTCATTTCCTAAACCAATTTCTCTAATCTCAAATATAATCAGCATTGGTAGTATAGATGATACAGATATTATCCTCGACTTCTTCTCCGGTTCCGCTACCACCGCCCACGCCGTGATGCAATTAAATTCCGAAGATGGTGGTAATCGTAAGTTTATTATGGTGCAGTTGCCCGAAAAAACGGATGAAAAAAGTGAGGCGTATAAGGCGGGGTATAAGAATATCTGTGAGATAGGGAAAGAGAGGATACGCCGTGCCGGCGCAAAACTGGCCCCCCAACCCCCTAAAGGGGGAGTAGAGAGTGCGAGTCTCAGCCTATTTGGTACAGATGAAGCCAACTCAGAACTCAAAACTCAGAACTCAAAACTAGATATTGGTTTCCGTGTTTATCGTCTCGACAGCAGCAATATGCAGGATGTGTATTACCGTCCGCAGGACTACAAGCAGGACATGATGACTGAGCTGTTTGCCAACCACATAAAACCCGACCGCACCCCCGATGACCTCGTGGCACAGGTAATGCTCGACTGGGGTTTGCCGCTGTCGTTACCCATAGAGCAAACCACCATAGCCGGCAAAACGGTGTACAAAGTGGCAGGCAATGCGCTGTATTGTTGTTTCGATGAGGGAATTGATGAGGCGTTTGTACGTGCGCTCGTAGAGCCGCAAGGCCTTGCGGCTCTACCCCTACGCATCGTGTTCCACGATTATGCCTTTACGGATGATACAGCCAAAGAAAATGTTCGCCAGCTGCTGAAACAACTGAGTGTGGAAACGGAAATGAGGGTGATTTAAAAAACTGCCCCCCAGCCCCTAAAGGGGGAAAGAGAAAGAATATGAAGAAGAAAGTGTAATTTTGTGATAAAGAAGAAAAACAAAACATACAATCATGATAACAAGGATTGAGATAGACGGTTTTAAATCGTTCAAAAATTTCAGTATGGAGTTTACTCCATTTACAGTAATAGCAGGAATAAATGCATCGGGTAAAAGCAATTTGTTTGATGCACTGGAGCTATTATCACGCCTTTCAGTGATGGAGTTAAGAGATGCTTTCCCTGATACAAGAGGAACTGTAAATGAACTTTTCACGCTCATCGATGAAGATACGTATGTTGATACCATGTCCTTTGCAGTTGAAATGCTTGTAGAACGAAAAGTCAAGGATAATTGGGGGATTGATGCTGAAATCAAATCTCCACGACTGCGATACGAACTGAAAATTGAAAGAAAAAAGAATAGTCGGGGATTTGATGAACTTTCAATTTCACATGAGTATCTGAATAAAATATCAACGGATGAAGACATCTGGTCAAAAACGTTTATCCCCAGACAGAGACAGAATTTGTGGAAAAGCACTCAAAAGGGAGGTTCTTCAAACCCATTTATCAATACTGAAACCTTAAATGGACTGCCATCCATCTATATCCGACAAGATGGAGGACAGGGAGGAAAAGCAACGCCAGCCCGAACTGTAAGTCAAACAGTGCTTAGTGGGGTTAATTCAGTGGATTTTCCGCATGTGTTTGCAGCAAAAGAAGAAATGCGAAACTGGCGTTTTATGCAACTCAACCCGGAAGATTTGAGACAGCCAACCAAACAAGATGCCAAAATGAGTTATGAGATAACGCATAGTGGAACGAATTTGGCCTCAGCTCTTTTCAGAATGAAAGAAGATGATGACTATATATTGGTTGAGATAGGCAGAGAGCTTATCAAATTTTTACCTGAATATGTGGGTGTGGATGTAGTTAATGATGAAGCCAATAAACAGTTCATTATCAAACTAAAACATAAAGATGGAAAAGAGTTTTCGTCAAGAGTTCTTTCTGAGGGAACGCTAAGGCTGCTTGCACTCACGATTATGCAATTTGACGAAAGACACAGAGGGTTGTTGTGTTTTGAAGAACCAGAGAATGGAATACATCCACAACGTATAAAATTAATGACCGAATTGCTCTATAATCTTTCTGCCGATTTTGAGAACGATAATATGCCATTAAGACAGGTTATTGTAAATACTCATTCGCCATTATTGGTTAGGGAAATGCTAAATATCAGAGGAACAAACACCAATAGTGTATGGCTTTCGAAAATGACTACATTGATTACTGAAATTAATGGTAAACGTATGAAAATTAAAAACACTCAAATACATCCGGTTAGCTTTATCAGTGAATATACATTGTTTCAGCCCACTCAAATGAGTATAGCCGATTTAGACAATTACTTAAATACACTGAAAGAAGAACCTGAAATAATTGATTAAATTATGCCGATACAATTATATATTGGTTTCACGGTAGAAGGAGCAACTGATACCCAATTCTTAACTCAGGTAATTCAAAATGTATTTGAAGATATAGCATTTGAATGTCGCACCGATGTGGTGATAGAAGATGTAAGGCCTGTACATGTACATAAAACTGAATTTACAGAAACTATGCTTAATGCTTCCAGAAAGGCAGCAGAATGCGGGATAACAGTATTATGTATTCATGCCGATTCCGATTCCAGAGATATTGAAAATGTAATGGAATTCAAATTTACTCCTTTTACGGAAGTTCTGAATCCGTTAAGCACTGATGAATATTGCAAAGCAATTGTACCTGTTATACCTATACAAATGACAGAAGCGTGGATGATGGCTGACAAAGAATTACTCAAAACAAAAATTGCGGCACAAGGGAAAAGAGATGCTGACTTAGGATTAGAACGTGCTCCGGAAGCATATGCCGACCCGAAACAAGCAATAGTGGATGCCATCAGAATTGCTCAAGCAGAGAAAACAAAACGTCGCAGAAACGAACTAACAATCAATGACCTGTATGATGAGATGGGACAAAGTATTCCTTTGCAACGATTAAGGGAGCTTCCTTCGTTTCGACACTTTGAAGAAAACGTAAGGAGTGCATTCAGGTCATTGGGATATATTGAATAATGATTAAAATTTATCGCAATTGATGCAATGACAAATATCTTTTGCACAAATAAACTCGCTGGGTTAATATCTGTTCAACCAAATAATAACATATGTTCTGATAACTCAGACTACTGGAATGCACACTTATTTTCTATTGCAAGTAGAAAATGTTTATTGTTTACCGAAAAGGAAACCTGCTATTCGGTTTTGTTGGTGGATATTCTGAAAAAGGATTTGGAAAACATAAACAGCTTGTTTTACAATATGTTTCTCTATCAGTTAAAATCAGACAAAATTGAATTAGCCATAAATAGAGCTCCTTTAGAGGAATCATACTCTGAACTGACTTTATACACTACCGATAACGATCGCAAAACATTAGGTGTAATGAACAGCCTGATTTTAGATTTAAAGTCCTATTGCGATACAAAATTTGATAAAATAGAAGCGGCACGGTATTTTGGTGAAAATATAATAAATGGTATCCCCATAGGCTCGCGCAAATTTGCAAATGCAAAAAAGATGATGCAAGCCAAAATAAATAGAATTATTGAATAGGATTGGTGAATAGGATTGGCCTTTAGGCCATTCAATTAAAGAAAAAAGTCAGTTGGCTTTAGCCAAATCAGATATAGGAAGAAAAAAACAAATGAAACTCCAATTTAAAGAACAAGCCTTTCAGTTGCGTGCCGTGAAAGCGGTGGTGGATGTATTTGCAGGTCAGACGCTGCAAACGGCAAAGTTTACGCTCGAAAGGACCAAAGATATATTGCGGAAATCGAAAAATGCCGAAACGGGTTTGCAGAGTATTGCTTACGAGGAAGCTATAAACGAAAGTATCGGTTATCGTAACCGTGCCATTAGTATAACTGAAGCGCAGGTATTGCAAAATATCCAAACCGTGCAGCGGGGCAATGAGTTGATTGAAAGCACGACTATTGAACGCCCCAAAGGTGAAAAAAGCGGCTATAACCTCACCATAGAAATGGAAACAGGTACGGGTAAAACCTACACTTATATCCGCAGCATGTACGAATTACACAAGCATTACGGTTGGAGTAAATACATTATTATTGTGCCGTCCATTGCTATTCGTGAAGGGGTTTTCAAATCGTTTGAGGTAACTCAGGAGCACTTTCAGGAAATATACGGACATAAAATTAAGCCTTTCATCTACAATTCGGCTCGTCCGCAGGACATTGAGAGCTTTGCTTCAGACAGTCGCATCAGTGTGATGATTATCAACACCCAGGCGTTTAATGCCAAAGGTGAAAATGCCCGCCGTATCGATATGGAGTTGGATCAGTTTGGTTCGCGTAAACCGATAGAGATTATTGCGCAAACCAACCCGATATTGATTATTGACGAACCACAAAGTGTGGATGGCAAACAAACGCTGGAGTCGATGCAGAAATTCAATGCGCTGTTTAGCGTTCGTTATTCGGCTACGCACAAGGAAATGTACAATCAGGTGTACCGCCTGGATGCTCTGGATGCTTATAATCAGAAACTGGTAAAACGCATCAAGGTAAAAGGGATTAACCTCAAGGGCTCAACGGGTACGACCGGTTATTTGTATTTGGAACGCATAGAGATAAGCAGCGGCAAACCACCGGTGGCAGTCGTAGAATACGAAGTCCGCAAAGGCGACAGCATCAAGCGGGTACGTGAGAAACTGACCAAAGGCGATAACCTGCACGAACTTTCGGGTGGTATGCCGGCCTATCAGGGCTATAATATTCTGAATATCGATGCCTATTTGGGCAAAGTGGAAATTGGCAGTCAGGTGCTTTACCCTGGCGAAGTGGTGGGCGACATGAACGAAACGGATTTCCGCCGCATACAGATACGCGAAACCATACTCTCGCATCTCGAAAAAGAAAAACAACTCTATGCCAAAGGCATTAAGGTGCTGACGCTTTTCTTTATCGACCATGTGGAAAAATACCGACAATACGATGAAACAGGTGCGGAAGTAGCGGGCGAATATGCCCGAATTTTCGAACAGGAATATGCGGCACTGCGAAGCAATTATTTAGACCTTTTTCAACAGGAATACAACGACTACCTGCACAAGCATAGTGTGCGCGAAAGTCACAGGGGTTATGAGCCTACTAATTATTTCGATTATCTGAAACGCGATGATGCCGGGCGGGTACACAGCGGTTATTTCTCCATCGACAAAAAAAGCAAGCGGGTTATTGATTCCACCGTAAAGCGTGGTAGTGAAGAGAGCGACGACCAAAGTGCTTATGAACTGATTATGAAAGACAAGGAACGGCTGTTGAGTTTCGACGAGCCGGTACGGTTTATTTTCTCGCACTCGGCACTGAAAGAAGGTTGGGATAACCCCAATGTATTCCAGATTTGTGCGCTGAAACATTCAGATGCCACCATTCGTCGCCGCCAGGAAGTGGGGCGCGGTATGCGCTTGTGCGTGAATGCCGACGGAGCGCGTCAGGATTTTGATACCATTGGCGACGAAGTACAGGAAATAAACGCCCTTACGGTAATAGCCAGCGAAAGTTACGAGGCTTTTGCCAAAGGATTGCAACACGAAATAGCAGAAAACCTGAAAGAGCGTCCGCAAAAAGCCGACGTGGAATTCTTTGTGGGCAAACTGTTTACCAACGAGCAGGGTGAAAGTATGCGCCTGACCAAGCCGCAAGCCGATAAGTTGATTATGAAATTAGCTATCGGTGGTGTTATCAACGAAGATTATAGACTTACTGATGCCGGGCGTGAAGCAGTGAAACAAGGAACGATAGCATTGCCCGATGAGCTGAAACAATATGCGGCGGCCGTGTGTGGCTTGTTGAGCGGTATCACCAGTGGCGAATTACCGAAAATTGATAACGACCGTAATACGCAAACCCTTACGCCGAATAAGAATTTCTTTAAAACCGAGTTTCAGAACCTATGGGGAAAAATTAATCTGAAAACGGTGTACGAAGTGCATTTCGACAGCGAAAAGTTGATAGAGCAGGCGGTGATTCATATCAATGCCGACCTTACCATTTCCGAACGCTACTACGAAGTGAAAAGCGGTGAACTGACCGATACCACCAAAGCAGAACTGGAACACAACGAAGCCATCAAGCAAACCGGGCGTTCGGTAAAGAAACTAAACACTGAACTTTACAGCGATACGCGCTACGATGTGGTGGGCGAAATAGTAAATCTCACCAACCTCACCCGCCGGACAGTAGCTGCCATTTTAAGTCGTATCAACGAATCGAAGTTTATGCTAATAGGCAAAAACCCCGAAGAGTTTATTGCCAAAAGCAGCCATATTATCAACGAAGTGAAATCGGAACTCATTGTGAGCCATATCAGTTACCACAAAACCGACGAACGCTTTGATGCAGCCACCGTGTTTGGAAACGATACACGCGCCGTACTGCAAAGCAACATGCTGAAAAACCATATTTACGATTATCTGATAACGGACTCGAACATAGAAACCGAATTTGCCAAACAACTCGACACTGCCGAAGAGGTATTGGTGTATGCCAAGCTGCCCAAATCATTTTTTATCACTACACCGGTAGGCAAATACTCGCCCGACTGGGCCATAGTATTCAATCAGGATAAAGTGCGGAATGTGTATTTCGTAGCCGAAACCAAAGGTACCGAATCGGAACTCAGCCTGCGTGGCGTGGAAAAACTCAAAAAACATTGCGCCGAAGTTCATTTCAAACAAATAAGTAACGACGAAGTGAAATACCATGTGGTAAAGAGCTATGAGGGGATGTTGGATTTGGTGGGAGTGAAATAATTTTGAATGGCGGTGTAAATTTTGATTTGGCAGTGTAAATAGGAACTAAATATCTAAATAGTGGCGGTGTAAATCTAAAGCAATGATAATTTTATGAAATCACAAATTCAACTGTTTGAAGAAAAAAAAGTCCGTACAGCTTGGGATGACGAAAGTGAAGAATGGTATTTTTCGGTAACTGATGCCATTGAGGCTTTGACGGGTACTGACCGACCACGAAAATATTGGAACGATCTAAAGAAAAAGCTTCAGAAAGAGGGAAGTGAGTTGTCCGAAAAAATCGGACAACTGAAAATGATTGCGGCAGATGGAAAAAAATACCTTACCGACGTAGCTTCCACCGGACAGCTTTTCCGTTTGATACAATCCATTCCTTCGCCTAAAGCAGAACCGTTCAAGTTGTGGATAGCGCAGGTAGCCAAAGAACGGTTGGATCAGCTGCAGGACCCTGAATTATCCATTGAACAAGCCATGATGGATTATAAGCGATTGGGCTATTCTGATAACTGGATTAATCAACGTCTGAAAAGCATAGAAATCCGCAAAGACCTGACGGATGAATGGAGGTCGCGCGGTTTGGAAGAGGGGCTTCATTTCGCTACCCTGACGGATATTATTTATAAGACCTGGGCAGATAAAACGGCCAAAGAATACAAGCAATACAAGGGGTTGAAAAAGGAAAACCTGCGCGACAATATGACCAATGCAGAGTTGGTATTGAATATGTTGGCAGAACTATCCACCAAGCAAATATCCGAAGCAGGCAATCCCGAAACGATGGATGAACATGCGCAGATAGCAAAACATGGAGGAGAAATTGCCCGCAATGCTCGTTTGGAACTGGAAGAAAAAACAGGTAAGAAGGTGGTGTCTCCGTTAAGTGCCAAGCAGGGAATTTTGAAAGATAAAAACAGGGAGATTGAAGAATGAATCTAATCGACAACATAAACACCCGACTCGGCGATGAGCTAAAAAAAGACATGGAACGTGGAAACAAGCTATCGGTAGCTGCTTCCACTTTCTCCATTTATGCTTTTGAGGCTTTGAAAAAGGAACTGAAAGAGTTGGATGAGCTGCGCTTTATCTTTACCTCTCCGGTGTTTGTGTCCGATAGTCTGAAACCCGAAATGCGGGAGTATTATATCCCCAATATCTACAACGAACAGCATTTGTGTGGTGGCGAGTTTGAGTTGCGGTTGAAGAATGAACTCAATCAACGGGCTATAGCCCGGGAGTGTAGCGAGTGGATACGGCGCAAAGTAACTTTTAAATCGAATACCCAGCCTGATAAACCTATCAGCGGCATGATACATGTGGCCAAGCAGGGAACGGATGATTTGGTTTATTCGCCTGTAGCGGGTTTTACCACTACCGATTTGGGAACCACACCCTCCAACCGGTTTACGTCATTCGTTCATAAATTCGACTATCCAGTAAGCGGACAGTATATGGAACTGTTTAATCAGATTTGGAACGACAAGGAGCAAATTCAGGATGTAACACAGCAGGTATTGACATTTCTGGAAACAAGCTACAAAGAAAATAGTCCTGAGTTTATTTATTTTGTGACGCTATACAATATCTTCAACGATTTTCTGAAAGATATATCCACAGATACTATGCCCAACGATGGTGTAGGTTTTAAAGACACTGTTATCTGGAACAAACTCTACAATTTTCAGCAGGATGCAGTTATTGGAGCTATCAATAAACTGGAGAAATACAACGGTTGTATAGTGGCCGACAGTGTGGGTTTGGGTAAAACATTTACTGCCCTGGGCATTATTAAATACTACGAAAAGCGCAACAAAGATGTGTTGGTGCTTTGTCCGAAAAAGCTTGCCGACAACTGGAATGTATATTGCAACAACGACAAAAACAACCCGCTTCACGCCGACCGTTTCAGGTACGATGTGCTGTTTCATACTGACTTATCGCGGGAACGGGGCATAAGCAACGGGCGCAATCTGGAAAATGTAAACTGGGGAAACTATGGGTTAATCGTGATTGACGAATCGCATAATTTCAGGAACAATAATACAATTGTTGGTCGTGAAAACCGCTACCAGAAACTATTACGCAAAGTAATTCAGGAAGGCATTGAAACGAAAGTATTGATGCTTTCGGCAACGCCGGTAAATAACCGCTTCAACGATTTGAAAAATCAACTGGCATTGGCCTACGAAGGCTATGCAAAAAACATTGATGATAAATTAGATACGGAACGTGGTGTGGATGAGATATTCAAACGTGCCCAAATGGCCTTTAATAGCTGGTCGAAGTTTCCAAGTGATAACAGAACAACTGAAAGTTTGTTGGAACGACTTGACTTTGACTTCTTCGAATTGCTGGATAGTTTGACCATTGCCCGTTCGCGAAAACACATTACCACGTATTACGACACTACAGCTATTGGTAAATTTCCTGTACGGAACAGACCTGTTTCTATTCAAAGTCCATTAACAAATAACAATGAGCTCAATTACCACAGCATAGCAGAGCAGCTGATGCTACTAAATCTGTCGATCTATACGCCTATCAATTACGTATTACCCAGCAAACAGAAGTTATATGCCGATAAATACGACAAGCAGGTAAAAGCCAGTACATTTACGCAAGCCGAACGTGAAAAGAGTTTGCAGATACTGATGCGTATTAACCTGTTGAAACGAATTGAAAGTAGTTTGGATTCTTTCAGAATAACTTTGCAGGGTGTACTTGATCAGGTGAATAATTTTATCACTATGATTGATAAGCAAGTGGATGGAGTGATTGATGTTGGTTTTGACTCGGAAGATGATATAGCTGATTTTGACATGGATAGCGACTGGGGCGATGAAGAAAATGTAATAGGTAAGAAAGTCAAGATTCGCCTTTCGGACGTGGACAAAACAAGGTGGAAAGAAGATTTAATGGCCGACAAAGAGGCGTTAGGCAACTTATTATCGCAAACAGATTTCTTATCCACCAATGGGGACAACAAACTGAATCTATTGAAAGAACTTATTAGCAAAAAGATAGAAAATCCTATCAACGAGGGAAATAGGAAAGTGATTGTTTTCACCGCTTTTGCTGATACAGCCAATTATTTGTACACATCGTTGAGTAAATGGTTTGCTGAGAAATATCAACTGCATACAGCTCTGATTACTGGAAGTAAATGTAAAAGTACCTCTACACACATTCATGCTAATTTGAATACTTTGTTGACTTGTTTCTCGCCTGTATCAAAAGGGAAAGCGTTATCATTTCCGAACCTGAAAGACGAAATTGATTTGTTGATCGGTACAGATTGTATTTCTGAAGGTCAGAATTTACAGGATTGCGACTATTTGATCAACTACGATATTCACTGGAATCCGGTGCGCATTATTCAGCGCTTTGGTCGTATTGACCGCATCGGATCTAAAAATGATACCATTACGCTGGTCAACTTCTGGCCGGATGTTTCTCTGGATGCCTATATCAATCTGAAACAACGAGTGGAAAGTAAAATGTTAATCACTAACCTGACTAGTACAGGCGATGATAATCTGCTGAATGCAGAAGAAAAAGATCTGGAATACAGAAAAGCACAGCTGCAACGACTACAGGATGAAGTGATTGACCTTGAAGATTTACGTGAAGGGGTATCCATTACCGATTTGGGTTTGAATGATTTCAGAATTGATTTATCAAATTATATACGGCAATATGGCAAATTGAAAAACATTCCTACTGGTCTGTATGCCATAGCGCAAGCCAATAATGAGTTTGAGCCGGGGGTTGTGTATGTGTTGAGAAACATCAATAATGAATTGAATATTGATAAACAGAATCGTTTACATCCATACTATTTGGTGTATATAAAACTGGATGGTTCGGTAGCTTATAATCATGTTCAGGCCAAAAAGACCCTGGATGCACTACGACTGCTTTGTAAAGGCAATCAAACTCCTTTTGAAGAGCTTTGCAGACAGTTTAATTTCGAGACTTCGGAAGGTAGGAAAATGAAACCTTATTCCGATTTGTTGGATAAAAGTATTCGTTCGATATTAAATACCGAAGATGAAAAAGAGGTGCTTTCGCTTTTTAAAGCCGGTGGTACAACTGCACTCGGCAATAAACTGAAAGGGAAAGAAGACTTCAAATTAATTTCTTTTGTAGTGGTAAAATAATGCTTAAACTACCAGCCTCAACGATAGTAGATAAGATTATTCCAAAGAACAGCTTTGATGAATATGCAACAACGAAGCAAAAAAAGTTGCTTTCTTCTGTCGTTGCGCGTATTAAATGGTTGAATAAAATATCTACTCAAACGGTCAACCTACAAGGTAAGGAGGTGAATGAAATTCAGGTTTTCGAATTGGAATTAAAAGAAAAATCCAATATTAATGAGTTGTTGCTATTAATAAGCAAAGTCATTCCTTACCAAATTCTATATGTTCTTCGTTTTAATGAAGAAGTAATGTATTCCATTTCAAAAAAACATACGCATCCAACGAATGAGAATCAGTCTGTTGTTGACTGGACCTTTTCGACAACATGGATGAGTGTACAGGAAGATCAATTTGAAATTGCACTTTCAAATTCGTTGGACTTTGTATTTCAGGATATCTGTTTCAAAATATCCGGAAAGAATCAGGGTAAAGAAAAAAACATAGATGAACTGATTGAAAAAGAGCAACGACTTAAGCAATTGAACTATTCCATAGAAAAGATTACCGCTTCAATGAATAAGTGTAAACAGTTTAATAAAAAAGTGGAGTTAAACAGGCAGTTGAAAGTGCTGTTAAACGAGAAAAGAAAGATTGAATTTGAAAACTAATTACAGTTGTTTGTTGTGCAAAGACCTTTCATTTGAACGAGTTATTTGAACGAAAATTTATGGGGCAAAAATATAATACTGTTGACAATAGTATTTGTTTGTTCATAGAAATAATACACTAAATGAGGATTGAAAAATTATTGGATATCAGAGAAAAGCTAAATGAAGGGCTGATAAAATATCATGATGCATACGAAAATATAAAATTACTACCTAAGCCCTGGCACGAGGCAGAATGGAAGTTAGATCGGGATTTATTGATAAAGGATTATTGCGAAAACTGTAATTCAACCACGGGACCTTTTGTGTTGCAGCATACCAGGCACCCACTAAAATTCAAAAAGATAAAGGAACAGATTGCTCTGGAATATCTAAAAATAGAAGTTGGTGATATAGATGTTCATTTTAAGAAGTTAATGTTTGAACATATAACATCTGTTGTTGAGAATCAATACGAACTTAAACCGGGTTGTCCAAAATGTAAATCGTTGTCAATAAGATCAAGGCAGTCGTTGAGTCCTAGATATGTATGCAAGTGTAAGTTTGCTTTTGAGGAGCCGGAAATAGTAAAGTATTATCCAAGGTATTGCTGTTCCGGGGAAGATAAGGTGCCGGTTAAAATATACAAAGATGACTATCTGATTATTCGAAAGCGGATGATATATAATTATATAGCCAAACATGATGAAATTATTGGAACGGTGAGTTTAATTGAAGCAATTAATCAATCACTCGAATATCTGTCGTTCCAGAATACAAAAACAACTTGTAAGAAATGTGCATTTAAAGAAGATTATCATTACACTTTTGATTAATTGATATGAATACTTCAGAGTATCAGAAATACTGTTGGGAGAATTATAAATCTGCATTAAAGATTCCGAAAAATTATTGTTATTTATACGGTAATCCGGTAAAGGTACATGTTCCTGTGGATACAACTTGCGGGGGCGTAATGATTATCGGGGCATATCCAACCGCTCATTTTAATGCAATAGGTTCGGAACGTGATGTTCCCGTAGAAGACCATTTGTACCCATTTAGTAATGAGTTGTATTTTGACGGTTTACGCATTCGGGAGGTCGATTCGGGCAGAGAATTGGAAGAACTGTTTCTGAAACCAATAGGAATTAAACGTGAAGAAACATGGATCACAGATTTGGTGAAGATTTTTCTGTTTAAGGAAGGTCACCAGAACAAATACAAACGGCTCGGATTTCAAGGTGCATTAGTTGACCGCAAAGAGTTCGATAGGCTTGCCAAAGCAGGTTTACATTATATCTTCGAAGAAATAAATCTATGTAAACCCAAAGTGATACTGGGTTTAGGTGCTGAAGTAAATGCAATCCTATTAAATGAATCGATTGCAAAAGCCACTTCCACCATTCAGGTAGCAGAAAAAAGAATACTAAGTATCGGTGAAAACACATACAATTATTTTGCTTGTCCGCACCCTGGTATTCTAATGCGTGAAGATGACGAGAAAGGCAAATGGAAACAGGTATTAAAAATAATAATTGAGAAAATAAAACTGGAATTATGACCAACCTCGAAAAACTCTATCAATCTATTTTAAACCTGAAAGAATTAGGTTTGCCGCTGCATGAAGAAACATTGAAAGCTGTGGATGATTTGGAAGAGGAACTCATTAAAAATGAAATCATTCCCCGATTGTCAGAAAGTATAGAGCCTATCATTACTCAAATTCAACGTCCGATTGTATTGGTGGTCGATTATGTTCCCGATGAAGCATTAAGCGTGCGCTTAACCCGTAAACGTGTCATTACCGAAGAAGGCGAAACAAAACAATACTCACTTGCTCCGTCAGTCAAAGAAAAAGGAAATAAAACGGACAGAGTAAACGCTTCTTCAACAAAATCACCCTGGACAGGGTTAATGGTTACTTTTCCCGATGGGAAAGTCATTAATCGTCGTTATGCATACGAAACACTGATTGAAGTAGTAGAAAAAATTGGGGTAAAAAAAGTAGAATCGTTACGCATGAAACACCTTGGTTTGGAGTTCATTTCAAAATCAAAAGATGACTTCTACAACCAGCACGAACTTCCCGGAGGCTATTTAATCGTCACTCATTCAGCCACAGTCAAGAAACGTCAGCAAATTGAAGAAATCTCAGAACGTCTGAACTTAGGGTTGAAAGTTGAAATTGTTTAAGTGTTAGGTAATTGAAGAATTTGTTTTAAGTATGAACTACCAAATACCACATTTGCCACTAAAGCAGGATATTGAAACCAAAGTGGTTTTAAAGAAACTGGCATTGGCTCACAAAGCCTTAGCCGAATTAAACGGAGTTGCCGAAACAATTCCCAATGAGGCTATCATTCTGAATACCCTTTCGCTTCAGGAAGCAAAAGACAGTTCGGCTATCGAAAACATTATTACCACGCACGATGAGCTATTTAGTAGCGATAGTTTTGCGAGAAACTTTACCAGTGCTGCCGCAAAAGAAGTTTACAACTATGCTTCAGCGCTGAAAGATGGCTTTGCGCTTGTAAAAAGGACTGGCTTACTTACCTCTAACCAAATTATTGATATTCAATCCACATTAGAAGAAACCCGTTCGGGATTCAGAAAGCTGCCCGGTACGGAGTTGAAAAACGACCAAACCGGAGAAGTGGTTTATACTCCACCGCAAAGCTATGATGACATTGTGGAACTAATGTCGAACCTCGAAAAATTCATTAATGATAAAGAACTTTGCGATTGGGATCCGTTGGTAAAAATGGCTATTATCCACCATCAGTTCGAAAGCATTCACCCATTCTATGATGGAAATGGTCGTACAGGTCGTATCGTTAATATTCTGTTTTTGGTAAAAGAAGGTTTATTGAACTTACCTATTTTGTATTTAAGTCGCTATATCAATCAAAATAAAGGCACATACTACAAATTATTACAAGAACCCCGCACTACGCAAAATTGGGAACCTTGGTTAATGTACATGTTAGAAGCCATAGAACAAACCTCTATACAAACCTCGGCTATTGTAAGGGGTATAAAGGGATTAATGATGCAGCACAAGAAAAAAATAAGAGCCGAATTCCCTAAGATTTATTCACAGGACTTAATCAACAATTTATTCAAACACCCCTATACCAAGATCGACTTTGTTGTTCAGGATTTGCACGTTACACGTAAAACAGCAGCGAAATATTTACACACCTTGTGTGATGCCGGTTTTCTGAGTGAGATAAAATTAGGGAAAGAAATCTATTTTTTAAACGATGAATTATTTGATTTGTTGGCCAATGTCAGCAGTCTAAAAGCGGAATAAATTACCTATGGCATTTCAAACGTGGGTAAAAAATCGCAAAACGTACACATGAAATTCAAAACGTGGGTAAAAAATCGCAAAACGTACATATGATAATATTTGAACGATAGATTAAAAGAAATTTAAAAGCGAAATAAGAGAATAAAGGAGAGTTTCAACGTAAAAAAACTTCCCATACTCCCTCTCATTTGTAACGAGGGGGAGAGAAGATAAAAATCAACGATATGCAGCAACATTTCAAAACAGCCCTTTTCCCTCTACTGGCGCTATGCCTGTTGTGCGGGAATATAGCTGCCCAAAGCTTAGTACGCACACCCATTTACACCGTAAACTTCAGTAATGCCCTGCGCGAACCCTTGTGGGTAAGTTATAAACTTTACCGGGGTGGCGGTGAATGCAGCCGGGCTAAGCTCCGTTTTCATAACGACATTGACAGCCTGAAAACGGCTACCGATAAAGATTATGCCCGGTCGGGCTACGACAAAGGGCATTTGGCCAATGCCGAGGACTTTGCTTCCGACTGTACAAAAGATGAGCTGACCTTCCGCTATTACAACTGCCTTCCGCAGACGCCCAACCTGAACCGGGGTGTCTGGAAAACAAACGAGGAGCAGGTACGGGACTGGTCGCAGTCGGACTCACTGCTGGTAGTGTGTGGCGGTAGTTTTGGCAAAAAGAAGATAGGGCGTATAGCTGTTCCGGATTATTGCTGGAAGGTGGTGCAATCGCTCAGTACGAAGAAGATCCTGTTTTGCGGTTGGTTTAGCAATACGGCTGCTGCCACGGTAGAGGAGGTTTGTTATAATGAGTTATTGAAGCGTACGAAGTTGAAAATTGTGTTGAAAGAATAGGCAGATCCTTTGCTACCAACACGCTGTCCCGTGTTTGTAACGAAGGGCATGACTCAGCGTTTGTAACTCAAAAAAAAATATTGAGGAATGCAACGCAAATCGTGTTGAAAACATAAGACTAACAGTCCACCCGTTCCAAACGCAGGGGAGGAAAAGCTGATAAGAGTTTTGCCGCAAGGCAAGGCTCTTTTTTTTATACAATTAAGCCGATTGCCACGGCAGATGTTTTGTCGGGTAGTCAGCATCATAAGTTGTGCATAACTTTTTTAGTAGTTAAGTGAAAAGTGTGAAATATTATTTGTAAGTTTGTGAATGTAAAAAAAGGACGGGATTGTTTTTGTTGATATTCAAGCCTGAACCTGTAACGTGTAATGAGCTTAGAGATGAACCCCGATTATCGTTTCCCGCTTTTCGATTCGTTGCTGCAGGGTAAAATGAACCCCCTGTTGCCGGATAATAATGCCGACGCCGGTTTCAGGCTACGGCTGCAGGAGCAGATTGTTGAAAATGCCCGGGATGAGGGGCATTATACACTAACATTCGTGAAATGGCCGCATCCGAAAACGGACTATTACCGCCGCTTGTTGCTGGGTGAGACCTTTGCTTATTGCAATGAGTTGACAGCACATTTGCGGGCGGAAACAAACCGGCAAATCAGGGCGTATTACCGCGAGATGATTCTGGACCGTCATTTGGTTACCTGCCTGCAACGATTGGGGGAAGCGATAACGGAATCGGGTTTAAAGCTAAGCAGCCTGAGCTATCCCGCTCTGGAAGATACTACCGACACCCTGGCAAATTGCTACGTGATGCATTTATTGAAAGTGTGTTTGGCTAAAGCGTATCTGGAGGTACAGCAGGCGTTAGCCGATGTGGTTCTGGTGCCCCAGACGGAACAGATGCTTTATTCGGCTTACCTGCACGAACTGCCCCCGGTGAGAACTTTTCTGATGAAACGGTCCGAAAGTGGGATGCACCAACCGAAAAACAAACCGTGCGATGAAAAACACGAAGCGGCGGGGGCTATGACCGATCTGTTGACAGGAAGCGGACGATTGACCGAAGAACTCTACATGCTGGTAAAAGAAGCTGCAACAGCTTTGAAGGTGTCGGAAAAAACCGTTCTCCGCCGGTTGAAAGACGGAGAGATAAAAGGGGTAAGAGATAAAGGCCGGTGGCTGATTGATAAAGCGGCATTTAAAAGCTATTTAAATGGTCTTAAAAAGCCGACGACGCCAAGCTCCTGAAAGGGTTGTTAAGATGTAGCCTGTATATAACAGAATAATCAAAGATGCCAGGTCGGTATTAATAACCTGCTTCGCAGTTGTTTATGCTCAGATTTAAATGAAATAGTTCGGTGCTCTGCACCTTTATACTTATACCTTGGCTCAATTTCTACAAATGCTACGGTGCTTTGTACCTGATTTAGCTACATAGTGGCGACTTATTTATAGAAATGAAAATATAGTTATAAGATGCAGGATATCTAATCGTTATGCTGCTTTTAGGGTTTAGGGCAGTATTTAGATTTCAGGCCGGTGTTAATAACCTGCTTTGCTGTTGTTTATGCTCGGATTTAAAAGAAATAGTTCGGTGCTCTGCACCTGATTTAGCTACATGGTGGCGACTTATTTATAGAAATGAAAATATAGTTATAAGGTGCAGGATATCTAATCGTTATGCTGCTTTTAGGGTTTTATGTATTTAGTTTTGATGTATTAATTTTTAGATTGGTATTTTTACTTTAATACTATAAACCCGGAACTCAAAATTTAAACTGCTAACTTTCAACTATCAACAATCTACTAATTTCATGCTTACAAACGACCTTACATTAAATGTGCTGAATTTCGCTCATGCCCGGAATATACTGTCAGTACATATTGGGAAAACCGAAATCCCCGGCGGTGTGAAACTATCGGCACGCGACTGCGAAAGCCTGGCCGGCAGCTTTGGCGATGCAGGGGAACTATTTTGTAGTTTTGACGAAAAAACCGATAGTTCGCTGGAAATAACGCGGTCAGTTTCGCCAGACTATTGCAGGCTGGGTGAAACAGCGTGGTCGTTTTCGTTCCTGAAAAAATATTATACCCATTGTCTTACCCGTCACTTCCGGACGAAAGGCATACCGGCCAGCAATAATTTTGTGTCGGATACCGAGGTGTGGATCAAATCAAAATCACCCTATCCGGGTTGTGATGGCTACCGTGTATTCACGTTGCGGGTGCAGTTCAACCGGACGGAACGGAAGCCCGAATTGCTGGTTGCCAGTGGTGATGTGCGCTCGGTGTACGGCAAGTCCGTAGCCGATAATGTTTTTGCAGAGACGTCGGAGGAATTATTTAACCGGGTATTGTTCCGTAATCAGCTTTATAGATACGACGAAATGCCCGAAATGGCCCGCCGGCACCTGGATGAAGTGTATCCCTGCATGAATTTTGATTTGCTGCGTGAGTTGAAAATACCTCGTCCAACACCCGATAAAAGCAACCGTTATCTGAAATACAGCAGGGAAATTGATGAGTTCCGGAAAAACTACCTGCAAGATGCGGCGTTGAGCGATTTTATGTTGATGGAGACCGATTGGAAGCAGGTGCAACCCCGACGGCTTGATATGTCGGCTATGAAAGTGCTTCGCTTTGGCGAAGGGGAACATGCCGAGCCTAAGTATGGTGTCAAACAGTTTGGGCCCAGGGAGCTGATCACTACCGAAACTGTTTTCTTTTTTATTATGCATGAAGGTGATAAACCGCTGGCTTTTACCATTAATGAGTATCTGGCAGGCAAACGGAGTGAGTTTTCCGGCGGATTGGGAGCTTTTCTGCGCATGAAATACAATACAGAGCCTAAGTTGAGCATTGTTTTCGCAGACAAAGATCATCCGTTGGCTGAAATAAAAGAAAAACTCAAACAAAAGCATTTCGATGCAGGCAAGCAATATGTGGCCATTTATTTGTCGCCCCACAGCAAATGGACTCGCAATCCGCATCATAAGGCCATTTATTACCAGATAAAAGAAACGTTGCTGGAGAGAGGCGTTGTGTCGCAAACCGTGGAAGTGGATAAGACGTGGGGTCCGGGCCGGCCAACCGTGAAGGAGGGTGATTACAGCAAAGCAGTGATAAAGGACGGTTTCCATTATAGCCTGCCAAATATCCTCGTAGCCATATCTGCCAAGCTGGGTGCTACACCCTGGTGTTTCCGCACGCCGCCTGCCGATGAACTGGTGATAGGCATCAGCGCTTATAAAAGCCGTGCCCTCGATGCAAAATATGTGGGTAGTGCGTTCAGCTTTACCAACGAAGGACGTTTCCGTGGATTCGACTGCTTCCGGAGCAACCAGATAGATGAACTGGCCGGTTCCATAGCGCTGGCTGTGAAAGAGTATTGCAGCGGAAACGACGGGCTGAAGCAGTTGGTGATCCATTTCTACAAGCGGTTGAACCGTAGGGAGCTGAAGCCTATTGAAAAGGCGTTGTCGGAACTCGGGTTGCAAGTGCCGGTGGTTGTAGTGTCGGTCAACAAAAGTTTTTCGGAGGATATAGTGGGTTTTGATAATTCGCAGTCGCACAAAATGCCTGTGTCGGGGACTTTCCTTCCGGTGGAAAATAACCAGTACCTGCTGTTTAATAATCAGTTGCAGGCGGGTGATGAGAAAATCAATGAGCGGGAAGGCTATCCCTTTCCCTTAAAGATTACCATCCAACAGTTCCTTCCGGGAGATACCCACTGTGCCGAAACCGACTCTTCGGCTGCGGAAGCATTGCTCACCCAGGTGTGCCGGTTTAGCCAGCTGTACTGGAAATCGGTATCGCGCCAGTGGTTACCCGTAACGTTGCGGTATCCCGAAATGCTCGCACAGATAGTGCCGCACTTTAAACACACGGACGTATCTGAAATGGGCAGGGAGAATCTGTGGTTTTTGTAGAACCAAGAATCAAGAAGTAAGCAGTTGGAGAAATCCGGCTGCTTTTTTTTATGATGGCAGTCAGGAGGATGTATCAAAAGTCTGTGTTGTTTTAAAATACATACAGATTAGAAGTGTAGCCTGTAAGGTTAATATATACTAGCCCAAGGTACAGCCTTGGGTTCTGTAAATGGAATCGGTTTTCGGGCTGCAAGCCCGGTATAATACATTGAAATAAAATATATTGCCCCTTCAGGACGCATTTCGTTTTTGTTGCATAAAACCCAACGCGCCACTTCGTTTTGCATTGGGCTAGTATATATCGGGCTTGCAGCCCAAAGATACTTTCAATTTGAAAACAAAAGAAAAAGAAATGAACTTTTGAGGCAGCCTCTTTTTAATGATATCAGTCAGGGGGAGAACCGGACAATACCGCACAACACCGGACAATTTTATGGGAACATAACCGGACAAAAATTGTTGGCACGGACAATGGCGGACAAAACATCTATTTCGGGCTGTTGGCAAACTTGTTGCAATCAGGGTAGGCGTAGGGCACTACAGGTTTAATGAACCCCTGTTACTATCGATCAACGGTAATGGAAGGAACATTAAAGAACGGTTTGAAAGTGACCTGATTGATCACCAGGTTTCAGGTAGAATCAGATTGCAAAACAAATTTGTTTCACCCATAAAAAAACAACTAAAATGGGAAAATTAAATATGGGAATCCTGGGTGGATTCTCGGGTACAGTAGGAACCGTAGTTGGTTCAACAAACCGTAGAGGCGATGATATTATCAGAGCCAAAACAAAAAGAACACGTACTTCGAACACCGAAGGACAAGTAAATCAACGGACAAAATTCGGATTGGTGACCGGATTTTTGCAGGAACTCAACTTCCTGTTGAAGATCGGGTTCCGTGAAGCAGCCGGTGATGGGATGACACCTTTCAATTATGCCTGCCAGTATGCATTGAAAAATGCCATTGCCGGAGAGGCTCCGGACTTTGAGCTGGACTATGGCAAGGTATTGATCAGCCAGGGATTTTTGAGTCGCGAGACAACAACCGGCGCTGAGCTTGTTGATGGGAAGGTGAACTTCCATTGGGAAAACAACGGAAGTGGCAAATGTACTCCTACGGATAAGGCCGTGTTGCTGGTTTACAATGTCGACCAGAGTGAGGTGAGTTATTCTATCGGGGCGGTAACCCGCGAAACGAAAGCGGGCGTACTTCCGGTTCCATACAGCGAAGCGGGCGACAAACTGGTGTTTTACCTTTTCTTTCAGTCTGCTACAGATGCCATGCTGGTGTCTACAAGCCAGTTTGTTGGAAGTGCAGTTGCAGAATAGCATTCAATGTATGTAAAAAGCTCCGGCGTTTAAGTGCGTCGGGGCTTTTTTTGTGTTGTACTGTCAGCTCTCTGCTCCTCATTACCAATGAGAGACAGAGAGCTTTTTCTGTGTTCACGTGGCGCAGGATGAATTCTTTTTAAGTTTTTTTATTTTTATTCGAAAAAAGGAGTATTTTTACAATCTGTAAAATCTCGCTGTATAATCACGGCGACTATGGTCTGAGCAAAGTTGAATCCGGTTGGGTGTTTATATCGAAAACGGAAGAGTGATAATGATATTGGTGATAATGTTGAAGTGTAAAATCAACTAATCCCTTGTTTTAGTTGGATGAAGGATAGATAAAACGAAATTGAATAACAAAAACAAAATAAGTATGAAGTTGAAATTTATTGCAGTAGTTACTGTAGCATTGGTAAGTTTAAATGCGGTGGCACAGAGTAGCCCGAAGCTGGTAGAAGAAATGTTGGTGCAAACCGGTTCGAAAGATCTGTTTGGAAACCTGGATGCTATGATTGGCGCCAAAATTGAAGAGAAAAAGAATACGTTTGCAGAACCGCAACAGTTTGATCAGTTTAAAACGATGATGACTTCCGGATTCACATCGAAGAATGCAGAGAAATACTTTACGGAGTATATTGAAAAATACTCCAAAGAAGACAGTCTGAAACTTGTCATTACAATGTACAAGGACCCTTTTATACAGGAGTTCAACCGGTTGGAAAAAGAATCGTCAACTCCTGAAAAGCAAAAGGAAATGATGGCATTTTTCCAGAAGCTGAAAGACAATCCGCCAGCGCAGGCACGTATTATGCAGCTGGTTACCCTGAATCAGGAAATGAAAACATCAGAAATGATGATCAGATTGATTCAGAATTTGGCAGTTTCGATGGTGAGGGGTGCCAATAAAGCCCAGCCTAAGGATAAGCAGATTTCGGAAGCAGAGATAAAAAGCAACATGGCTGCTGCCTTTTCGGCAAGTTTTGAGCAACAAATGACCAATCAACTTGTAGCGTCAATGCTTTTTACCTATCAAAATGTGCCGGAAGAAAAGCTGAACCGATATATTGAAACCTGGAAAACTCCAACCGGAAGATATTGCATGGGTCTTATCCTGAATGCGATGGATTATTCCTTCTCCAAAATGGGTGAAGTAACCGGTAGTTCGTTTACGGTATTGGATAAGGGGAAGAAATAAAACTTGTCATAGCCTGAGTGGTTTTTTGTTGAAAATCACTCAGCACCTCGTTTGTAAACGAGAGTAGATAAGATCATAAAGAAATGCAGTTATGCCAGTAATGAAAAATTCATATATATGTCTAATGAAAAAGAGTTTACTATTTATATTTGCTTTGATTTTGGCTGGTATATTCCTGGGCTGTAACAAAGAGGAAATAATATATCAAAGCTTCTTTCAAATGTATGAACCATACGATATTACCAGTACTTCAGCAACAGTTGAAGGTAAATTTTGGTCTAACCATCCAAGAACAGATATTGATTCTGTTGGCTATGCGATAGGAAATAAGGATTCTTATGATTTTGTAGATTCTATATCCATTTACAGTAACAAGACCGATGGAATAATTACCTGTACTTTCACAGGTCTCCAACCGGGCAAAATGTATTATGTTGTTCCAAAAGCAAAATGGAAAAATGGTATGACTACCTGGAATATTCCTCAAATGATATCATTCACGACGCTTAATTATTAAATTGTTTACAAAATTGTTTTGAAATAGCTGGCTTGAAGAGTTTTTGTGTGTAAAGTTATGAATATCAGGAAACAGGCTGTACTTGTTACGATATTACTGCTACTGTCAGTGACTACTGTCCCGGCGATTAACAAAAATAGTTATATCGGGGCTACACGGTTGTATTATAAAGAAGCTTACCGCGATATTAAGCCTGTTTCGGTGGTGAGTTCGTGGATGGTGCCTTTTGATACCTCCAACCGATACGATATGGGTAGTATTCGGGTGGTGAGTGTCTTTGGCGATTATCGCGAATCCTATTTGAAGGGACATATTCATACAGCGACCGATATGATTCCGGCTCATAAGTCGGGTATGGTCTATATTTGTCCAATGGCGGAGGGAGTGGTTTGTTCTATTCACCTCGGTCATCCACACAAGACGGTTGTTATCCGACATCTTTTAGCTAATGGTAAAACTGTTTTTACGTCGTACAAGCATCTGCAGGAAATATATGTGAGAGTGGGTGAACAGGTAGATCAACAGACCAAAATAGCCCGCCTGTATACTACTGCACAGGAAACCAAAAAGTACAAAGGAAATTACGACCATTTGCACCTCGAAATCCGGAAATCGTTTTATGACTACGGTTGTGCAAGCTGGCTAACAATGAATAAAGCTGATCTGAACGAACTCTTCTATGATCCAATAACCTTTATGAAGAGTAATCTGGGAATTGTGCATTAAATTACTGAATAATTATAGATACCAAGGAAAATAAATATTTTTTGCAAAAATACTACGTACTCATCCTCCTGGGCTTTTTGTGTTTGATGGGCTGCCGGGAGCAGGAGCCTGCGGTCACTTTCGTGTTTGCTGGTGACCTGATGCCCGATAGGGGGATTAGAGCGGTTATTGAGCAAAAAGGGATAGAATCGTTGTTCCAGAACCTTCCTTACGATCTGCGTGCGGTAGATTACACGGTAGTTAACATGGAATGTGCCGTTTGTGATTCTACAACGGCTAAGGTGAAAAAACGGTTTGCTTTTCGGGCCAATCCGGAATGGCTGGCCGGTTTCCGGAAACACGGAATCAACATCCTTTCGTTAGCCAACAATCATAGTGGCGATTGTGGTGAAAGCGGATTGTTGCAGACATTGGACCGGTTTCAAGGGTCTGAGATGTGTGCTGTAGGAGCAAACAAGAATCCCCAACGGGCAGGTATACCACTTGTGATATCGCGTGGAAAAATCAGGATTGCTTTATTTGCAACCAGTTTTCTGAAGTCGGATAGCCGGTATATGTGCCGGGCTTCAGCTAAGGAGTTGGAAAAACGTATCCGTACGTATAAAGCCAATTATCCGCATACCGTAGTTGCGCTGCTGTTGCATTGGGGTGTGGAGGGTGCGGCTCATCCAACAACCGGACAGGTAGAGGATGCTCATCGTTTGGTTGATGCCGGAGTTGATGTGCTGGTAGGTACACATCCGCATGTGGTGCAGCCGGTAGAACATTACAAAACCGGTCTGATTTTTTATAGTTTGGGTAATTTTATATTCGACAACAACCAACCACATCAAAACAGAGGCATGATGGCCCGACTGCAAATAGGAGAGGGGCGTGTGGTAAATATGGACACAATAACTTTTAATTCTTATCCCGGAAATGGTCGTTAATAAATTGTACGGAGGATGTTGGTTGGGGTTGCTGCTGTTAGTATTGTGCTGCACCGGGTGCAACCGCCGTATTGACGAAAAGCAGTTGCATATTTCCGATAAGAACTTTCGGGGGACAGTGACTTTCCGGTGGGTGGATAAAAATGACTGGTACACGGTGGAATTATACGATTCCGTTAGCCGGCGTAGCGACCGGATTATTATTCCGTATGAAATTTATGATATTCAGACCGGCGACATAAACCGCGATGGGCATACCGATATATGCATCGGACTTATTAAGCCGACACCTTTTGATCCGATGTTGCGAAAGCGGTTGTTTATTTTCAGCATAGACAGGGATTATCTGCGGCCTTTGTGGCTTGGTTCACGATTGGCTTATTCGTTCGAACGATTCAAAGTGACTGAAACTAATTCCGGTTGTGTGGTACGAACCCTCGAAAAAGAAAAGGGGGGAAGATGGTCGGTGAGCGAGTATCGCTGGCAATGTTTCGGCCTGGCATTTGTGAGGCGGGTTGCCCGATTATTGACTTATGATGAAGCTGAAAAATTATTGGAAATAACACATTAAGAATGATATACCAACAAAAACTATTGTCAATGAAAAAAACTTGTTTTGTGCTAATGTTGCTCGTGGTGTTTATGACCGGGTGCAAGAAGGAGAAAAAACTGGCCGATATCCATTATAAGCTAAACCAAAAGCTAATGCGATGGACTGCTTACGACGAAGGTTACCCGATTACCGAAGATAAAGTTGACTCGATGGCTCCGTATCAGACGCAGGATTATCTGGATTATTATAAGGATTTTTATAAAGACAAGATACGTCCATTCCCGTTTCAGTACGATATGGATTTGTCAGGAAAGACATTTAATGAATTGCGGGTGCTGCGTGCTGAAATTTTAGCCCGTCACGGATTTCTGTTTATGGACTACGTGCTGAGAGCGCATTTCAATGCTACCGACTGGTATCAACCCATATTCTGGGATAATAATTTAAAAATAAAACTGAGTCAGCAAGAGAAACAGTTTATTGCCCGTGTGTTGGTCCGCGAAAAAGAATTATACCTCCAGAATTATATAGAATCCAACGGAATTGTCAGGGCTAATTTGCAAAACGTAGTGAACTGGGATCAGTTTGAGAAAATACCAGCCGTGATGCGTGAACACCTGAATCGTGATGGGTTTGTGATTAATAAAGCCGGTTACGAGCAATTGTTTTATGCATATGATGAAAATTACTATGACTATACCCCCGGTTTTATCACCACCGATTTGTTTTTGCAGGTGATGCACATGCATGTGAGCAAAGAAATGCAGGCGCTTGAAGAAGCAAGGATGTATCCCATGCTGCAAAATTTACTTGCCGAACAGTTGGGGGCTATGCGTAAAATGGTGTCGACTGCAGGAAGTGCCCGTCTGAAAAATGCAGCTCAGTGGAGTCAAACTTATTATGCTGTAGCGCTGTCTTTGCTTACCGGAAGCAAACAGGCTGTACCCTCTCCTAATCAGTCGGCTTACGATTACGAAATGGACCGTACAATGTCTGCGTCGGGACGATCATCAAGTTACCTGGGCGATTCATTAATGGATTACACCCAATTCGAGCCACGCGCCAACTATACAAGAACCGATACGTTGAAACGCTATTTTCGATGTATGAAGTGGTTGAACTCGGCATCGGTTTATATCGATAAAGATGATGGACTGGCACGGGCAGTTGTAATGGGTACCGCTTTGCTAAATAACCAGAATAGTTACAGGAAATATAAGGCTTTGTCGGGTATTATCGGATTTCTGGCAGGTGATGAAAATAACCTGTCGTTTGCCCACCTAATCCACGTACTCCAAAATATCGGTTCCACCAATACAGATGCTTTACTGGCCGACGAGAAATTAGCGGGTATCCGGCAATCTTTACTTGCATTAGATCCCCGGAAGTTTGCCCCTAAGTCAGCCGATGAGGATACGAAAAAGTTCCTGGCCCGCAAACGGCTCTATTTTACATCCGGACGATATACATTCGATAGTGAAATTATGCAGCGGTTGGTGCATGTCACCAAACCTCAACCAAGGCGTAAATTCCCGAAAGCACTGGATGTGTTTGCAGCTATGGGCAACAAACAGGCTGAAGATATCCTGCTGAATGGGTATAAGGAACAGGCAGCCTGGCCTCAGTACACTGATACGCTTCGGTGGTTGCAAAATAAGTTTCGTTATTTCGGAAAATGGAACGATAATGTGTATAATAAAACGATGGATGCCGTACTTGCACTGAACGTGAAAGACCCAATGGCTCCCTGTTTTATGCAAACCAAAGGCTGGGAAAAGAAAAATCTCAATACCATGTTGGCTTCGTGGACCGGATTGCGTCACGATATGCTGCTGTATGTAGAGCAACCCAGCGGCGCAGAGATGGGTGATGGTGGCGATGTGCCTCCTCCGCAAAAAATAGCTTATGTAGAACCTCAGGTGGAATTTTGGGTGAAGTGTATCGAGTTGTTGCAACTGAATGCCAAAATGTTGTCTTCGCATGGATTATTAACCATTAAACTTGCCGAAAGAAACAAATCCCTGATATCCATAGCCGATTTTTTGAAGAAGATGAGTGAGAAAGAGTTGCATGGAAAATACCTCACCAATACCGAATTCGACCGTTTGGCACAAATGGGCGGTGAAGTAGAAAGCCTGACGCTGAATATAATTAATTCAACTGAAATGGATATGACTACAGTGACAACTCCTGATAAGTGTATGGCTATTGCTGCGGATGTTTATACATATATGGACCCTAACGGAGGTCGGGTTTTGGAAGAATGTGTGGGACTGGGTGACGAAATCTATGTAATAGCACAAATCAACGGGTTGTTGTATCTTACGCGGGGTGCCGTGTTTAGTCATCATGAATTTCAACAGCCGGTCAGTTCGCGGCTTACCGATGAAGCCTGGCAGGAAATGCTCACTAAGAAGCAGGAACCGAAACCGGCTTTCTGGATGAACGATATTAAAATCAACGTCCCCAAACCGAAGATAGCTCCGAATTACAATTTATATTAATCGAAATAATGAGCTAAGATACGGCATCTCTTTCTTCTCTTGTTGTAAGCGAGTGAGAAAGAACCGGAGTCTTTTTGTGATAGTGTATCGGCAGGATTATGCCTCTTTTTAAGGCTTTTTATTCTTATTCAAAAAAAGAGTATATTTGCAATTCGTATAATTTTATACGGGATAGTTATTAGTCGTTAAGCATTAATCATTTACCAGATATACATCATGGGTTTATTTAGCGAAACAGGGAGATACATACTGCTGATGAAGCGTGTTTTTGTAAGTCCCGATCGTTGGCGGATGTTTTTTCGCCAGTTTCCGAAAGAATTAGAAAAACTGGGTTTGCAGTCGTTGCCAATCGTAGCGATCATTTCTGTTTTCATTGGTTTTATCATGACCATGCAAACCAAACTGAATACTTCGAATCCTCTTCTGCCGATTTACACTACCGGTTTAGTGACCCGGGATACGCTGTTGCTGGAGTTCTCTTCTACCATCCTGTGTTTGATTCTGGCCGGAAAAGTAGGGTCAAATATCGCTTCCGAAATTGGTACCATGCGTATTACCGAGCAAATTGATGCACTCGAAATTATGGGTGTGAACTCGGCCAATTATTTGATTTTGCCGAAGATTATTGCCTTTGTGGTAATGATGCCTTTTCTGGTTATTTTCAGTATGGGATTGGGGCTGGTTGGTGGCTATTTTGTTGGAATCCTCACGGATATTATGACAACGGGCGATTATCTGATCGGGATTGAGTATGCATTTATCCCATTCTATGTTACCTACTCGTTAATCAAATCCATGTTTTTTGCATTTATCATTTCGTCGGTGGCTGCATATTACGGTTATTATTCATACGGTGGTGCGCTCGATGTTGGTAAATCGAGTACCAATGCTGTGGTAAACGGAAGTATTCTGATTCTGTTTTTCAATATCCTTATCACTAAAATTATGTTGAACTAAAGGGGTAGTTGCACCGATATCTATAAGACCGAAAAAATGATAGAAGTAAAAAATGTAGATAAATCGTTCGAAGGCAACCACGTTTTGAAGAACGTCTCGGCTGTTTTCGAAACCGGTAAAACCAATATGATTATTGGCGCCAGTGGCTCCGGTAAAACTGTTTTAATGAAAAGCGTCATCGGTTTGCACCGCATCGATAGAGGCCGCATAGAGTACGATGGACGTAACCTGCCCGACATGAAAATGAAGGATATCCGCGTTTTGCGTCGTGAGGTGGGAATGCTTTTTCAGGGATCGGCGCTTTTCGATTCGCTCACGGTGCTCGAAAACGTGATGTATCCACTCGAAATGTTTTCGGACGCAACGCCGGAAGAGATGAACGAGCGTGCCCGTTTTTGCCTGAAGCATGTAAGCCTGGCCGAGAAATCCTTTGGTCTGGCACCTTCCGAAATTAGCGGTGGAATGCAAAAACGTGTAGCCATTGCCCGCGCCATTGCCCTGCAACCCAAATATTTGTTTTGCGACGAGCCGAACTCCGGTTTGGATCCCAAAACGTCATTAATTATTGATAAATTAATACACGAAATTACGCAGGAGTTTGATATTACAACCATTATCAACTCGCACGATATGAACTCAGTGATGGAGATTGGTGAGAATATTATTTTTATTGATAAAGGGAAAAAAGCCTGGCAGGGAAGTAAAGATGATATTTTTCATGTTGATAATGAGGCTTTGAATGATTTTGTGTTTGCATCCGAATTGTTTAAAAAAGTAAAGAAAGCAAATCAATGAAGATAATTTCTTATAATGTAAACGGTATTCGCGCCGCACTAACCAAGAATTTTATTGAATGGCTTCGTGCCGAAGATCCTGACGTGCTTTGCTTGCAGGAAACCAAAGCCCAGCCCGATCAGATTGATACCATGCTTTTTGCCGAACTGGGCTATACCAGCTATTTGCATTCGGCCGAAAAGAAAGGGTATAGCGGAGTGGCTATTCTCACCAAAGAAGCGCCCGATAATGTGGTGATAGGGATGAATCATTCGCGATACGACAATGAAGGACGGGTGATTCGGGCCGATTTTGGGGATTTGTCTGTTATCAGTGTCTATATTCCTTCCGGGTCGTCGGGCGATGAGCGTCAGGCTTTTAAAATGGATTTTCTTGCAGAGTTTGCCCCGTTTGTGGCCGAATTACGCAAAACCCGGCCTAACCTGATAATTGGTGGCGATTATAATATCTGTCACAAACCCATCGATATCAATCATCCGGAACGTCAGATTGGAGTTTCCGGATTTTTGCCCGAAGAGCGGGAGTGGCTGGATCAGTTTCAGGCTGCGGGGATGGTAGACTCGTTCCGCGAGTTTGACCAAAGCCCTGAAAGATACAGTTGGTGGAGTTATCGAGGTGGTGCACGTTTCCGGAATGCAGGATGGCGCATTGATTACCATTGGGTTACGGAGTCGCTTCGTGGGCGGTTGAAATCAGCGGCCATACTCACCGATGCAGTACATTCCGATCACTGTCCGGTAATGGTTGAGGTGGAATAGCGGTTTCTGTCAGGCACAAGGATTTAAAACAGGAGACCGTTTTCTTTCAGCACTTCTGTTTGTTTTGCCATGAATGATAAAAAATAATAAATCTTTGGTTGAGTGGTTTGTATGACCTAAAATATTTTTAACTTTGCTCGTCCTAAAAAAGACGAAGCATATGAAACGGATATTAAATCATACTTTAAACCAAAGGGTTATGGTTTTTGCAGGTTTCGTAGGGCTTTAATATAAAAATAAACAATAATCGCATGAAATTCAATTTTTTCAGGTTTACTCTTTTGGCGAATGTAATCGTGTTGCTGAGCTCTTGCTTAGGTTCAACAGATACAGTTGAATATTCTTCAAATCCATGTTTTTCGTCTCTTACTTTTGCCAAAAACGATAGCATTCCCAACCTTAATAATGCTAAGTTTACCCTTGAGTTTGATCCTCTGGTGGGCGATTCTGTTATTGTGAATTTGGATTCATTGCCCTGCAATACACGAATCGACAGTGTTTTCCCAACTTTCACCTTTAAAAGTACTTCAGCTCAATACCTGATTTACGGAAATGATAGTACTATCCCGCTGGATGGGAAAGATACCATCGACTTTACCAAGCCGGTGAGAGTGAAGAATTATGCTGCGAATCAGGATTCATCGCGGACTTATACTGTGAAAGTTAATGTACATAAGGTTGAGCCGGAACTGTACGTTTGGAACAAGTTGTCCGATGCCGTTGATGCACACGATGCTACGAGTCAGAAAGCCATAATTTTCAATGATACGATTTTTTATTATCTGAACAACGGAACAGAAGCTTATTTGTATAAGTCAACGGATGGGAAATCGTGGTCAGAGCAATCTGTTAGTGGTTTGCCGGTAAATACACCGCTTAACGACATGCAGTTATTCAATGGGAAACTGTATTTGACGCAGAATGGTGATAAGGTTTATTCAAGTTCGGATCGACGGAATTGGACGCTGAAAACAAATCCGGATTATCAGTTTAAATCATTGCTCTTTAATCTGGATGGGAAATTGTGGGCGGTAGTTCAGTCGAAAGCTGATTTAAGCTACCGTTTTGCAAACACAACCGATGGGTCCGAATGGATAATCAGGGGTGAGATTCCGGCTAATTTCCCGGTAAAAGACTTTGCTTCCATTGCATTTTCGGGTCGTACCGGAAAATCCAAAGTATTGGTTGCCGGTGGTTATTCAAAAGATGGTAGCCTTCTTAAAAATAACTGGAGTTCGGAAGATGGAGCTTACTGGGTCGATTTCAGTACTGAAAACCACTCGCTTGATTCGTTGATGATAGGGGCCACGGTGATTTCTTATGATAAGAAATTGTTTGTTTTTGGTAAGTACGTGAATAAGAAGGGAGTTGTCGTTCCTCATTTCAAACAGTCGATAGACGAGGGATTTAGCTGGCAAACGCCCGATACTACATATAACCGGCTTCCGGTTGGTTTTGAAGCAAGGGATTATCAATCGGTTGTTGTCTTAAAACCAAGAGGCTACTATTCTACAGATACCCGGGAGCAAATCGAGGCATCGAACCGGATTTTTATTCTCGGTGGAAAAACGGCCACTTCAGTAAAAACGGATGTTTGGACCGGAAAATTGAACAGGAAAAATTTCTTGCGCCAATAGGCTGATAAATAGCATAATTAAGAAGGTGTTCTCAATACAGGGAACACCTTTTTTCGTTTCGGGGAGTTCGTTTCTGATAATTTTACTTACTTTTGTGCCGTCAAAAAAAACAGGCAAAGCATGAAGTCTATCCAAATACAACTCAAAAAATCGATTCGTTTCCGTCGCTGGAGTCGGGCCGGATATGCCATTTTTTGCAGTTTGGCCTGTTGTGTGACTATCGGTTTTGTGGCCGGTTCTATTTCGGATCAATCGCTTCAAAAAGCTGTTGGAGCTGCTGTGGTTTCATTGACGCAGGATAATTCTGAAGCAGAATTGCCCGGAGAACTCCTGGTAAAAGAAGATATTGAGCTTGCTGTAATGGAACAATTGGAGCAAACTGTATTGTTGGAAAAAACTTTCGAAAGTGTCGCTGCGCGCGGATTTTTATATACTTATTTATTTAATCGAACGGTTGAAGTGAGCATCTCTCATTTCAACCGTTTTTTATTTTATTCATTATGAGAAAATTCATTATTCTTTCTTTGTTGATTAGCTTAATTTCCTTTCAGTGTGCTCAAAGCCAGGAAAAGGTAGATTCGGTAAACCTGTCGGATGTGGAGGTGAACGCTACAAGAAACAAACTTTATTCGGAAATGGGGCGAATCCTGACGGTTATTGATAAAGCTGAAATTTCCCGTTCGGCAGTTCAGAGTATCGACCAATTACTTGATTATGTGGTCGGCATAGATATTCGCCAACGTGGTGTAAATACAACCCAGGCCGATATTTCGGTGCGTGGAGGTTCGTTCGATCAGGTGCTGGTATTGCTGAATGGCGTAAATATTACCGATCCGCAAACGGGACACTTCAACCTGGATATTCCATTGAACCTGTCGGATGTAAGCCGGGTGGAAATTTTGCAGGGCTCATCGGCACGCGTGCTGGGGCCGAACGCTTTTAGTGGAGCGATCAATATCGTTACTGAAAATAATAAAAAGCGAGCTTTGAATGCAGAATTGATGGCAGGAAGTTATAATACTTTCGGACAATCGGTTTCTGGTAGTCTGGGTAGCGATAAACTAAATACGTTTGCTTCGGTTTCGCACAAAAGCAGTGATGGTTATATGGCTTATACCGATTTTGATTTGAGCAGTGCTTTTGTGCAGTCTGTTTTGAAAACAAAAAATGCAGGCAGGTTTAATTTGCAGTTGGCTGCCCAATTGAAAGATTTTGGAGCAAATGGTTTTTATTCATTGAAATATCCAAATCAACGGGAAGCAAACAAAACTTTTTTTTCTGCGCTGGACTGGTCGCTTACGAAAGGGAAATTTAGCCTGAATGCGCAAGCAAGCTGGAGGAGTCATAACGACCGTTATGAATTGATTCATAGCAGTCCGGCAGGTTATAAATATCATTTGACCGATGTGTTGAACGGGAAATTGAATGGAAGCTATGTGTCTGGATTTGGAAAAACCACAGTGGGGGTGAGTGCCCGCAACGAACACATTTACAGCACTGCTTTGGGAAATTCCATATTGCCCGATTCTGTGGCGGCTCCTTTTGAAAAGGGTATTTACTTCAAAAAAGCATACAACAGAACTGTTTATTCGGGTATGGTAGATCATTCGGTCAGCTTTGGGAAATGGTATCTGTCGGCTGGGATAGCCACAAGCTACAGCAACGATTTTAAATGGACCACTTATGGCGGTTTTGATCTGGGCTATTTTGTAGACGAAACGGTGAAATTGTATGCATCTGCAAATTCTGCTTCACGTCTGCCTACATTTACCGATTTATTCTTTGTAAATCCGGTTTTGCAGGGGAATGTGGCTCTAAAACCGGAGCAATCTCAGACTTTTGAGGTGGGTACAAAAATCAATAAAGCGGTTTGGAGCTTGAATGCAGACGTTTATTACCGCTTAGGTAAGAATGTCATCGACTGGGTGAAACTAACTTCTGTGCAGGCAAAATATGAAGCAATGAATCTTTCGAGCGTGAATGCCCTTGGCGCTGATGTAACTGCCGAATATCGTTTTAGCAATTGTTTCTTAAGGAAAATAACCGCTGCATATTCTTACCTCACGTTGGATAAAGCTGCTGTTGGGTACGACTCAAAATATGCGTTGGATTACCTGAAAAATAAAGTGACTGTAACAATCAATCACGCGATTGCAGGAAAGCTCTCGGCTGCCTGGGCTGTAGCTTATTCCGACCGTGCCGGTACTTACGATGCCAACACCAATCCAGTTGCCGGAAGTCCGGCTGTTATTACCACTTACAAACCATATACTACGTTGGATTGCCGCGTGCTTTGGAACGACACTCATTTTGATGTGTTTGGCGATATAAATAATATCCTGAATGCTAAATATGCTGATTATGGCGGGCTACCACAGCCCGGGATTAATTTCAATGTGGGTGTGAGATTGAAATTGTAAGGCCCAACCCCCAACCCCTGAATATACACAAGAAAAAGCGGCTGTAATCATAAGTGAATACAGCCGCTTCTTGTTCCCCTTTAGGGGTTAGGGGTCTTCTAGCAAACCATATTCGGTTTGATTTGCTTAAAGAAATCATTTCCTTTGTCATCTACCAGAATGAAAGCCGGGAAATCAACCACTTCGATTTTCCAGATAGCTTCCATGCCTAATTCAGGCCATTCCAGGCATTCCACTTTTTTGATGTTTTGCTCAGCCAAAATAGCTGCCGGACCACCAATAGAACCCAGGTAGAAACCACCGTATTTCTGGCAAGCATCTGTTACCTGTTGGGTGCGGTTTCCTTTGGCAATCATTATTAAACTGCCACCATTGGCCTGGAACAGGTCTACATATGAATCCATACGGCCGGCTGTGGTTGGGCCAAATGAACCGGAGGCCATACCTTTAGGCGTTTTGGCAGGGCCTGCATAATAGATCGGGTGGTCTTTTACATATTGTGGAAGCGGTTTGCCTGCGTCAATCAGTTCTTTCAGTTTGGCATGAGCAATGTCGCGGCCAACAACGATTGTTCCTGTCAATGACAAACGGGTTGCCACCGGATATTTAGTCAGCGTAGCCAGGATTTCGCTCATCGGTTGGTTCAGGTCGATCTTTACGGCATCTCCTTCACCTTGCTGACGCAATTCTACAGGAATATATTGACCCGGATTGTCTTCCATTTTTTCTACCCAAATACCATCTTTGTTGATTTTACCTTTAATGTTACGGTCGGCAGAGCAAGAAACGGCCATACCCACGAAGCAAGAAGCACCGTGGCGAGACAGACGGATAATGCGAATGTCATGAGCAAAATATTTACCACCAAACTGCGCACCATAACCCGAAGCCTGCGCTTGTTTCAGGATTTTTTGTTCCATTTCCACGTCGCGGAAAGCTTGTCCGAGTTCATTTCCTTCGGTTGGTAATTCGTCGTAGTATTTGGTTGAAGCCAGTTTTACAGTTTTCATACAAGCATCAGCCGAAGTTCCACCAATTACAAAAGCAATGTGGTAAGGCGGACAAGCCGCAGTGCCCAGTGTTTTCATTTTTTCAGTAAGGAATTTTTCCAGCGAAGCAGGGTTCAACAGCGCTTTTGTTTCCTGGAAAAGGTATGATTTGTTGGCCGAACCACCACCTTTGGCAATGAAGAGGAATTTATATTCGTTGCCGTGGCTGGCTACAAGGTCAATTTGGGCAGGCAGGTTGGTACCGGTGTTCACCTCGTCGTACATGTTCAGTGCAGCGTTTTGCGAGTAGCGCAGGTTTTCTTCGGTGTAAGTTTCGTAGATTCCTTTTGATAAAGCTTCTTCATCAGTTCCGTTAGTCCACACGTTGTTACCCTTTTTTGCATAAACAGTAGCAGTTCCGGTGTCCTGGCAGAAAGGCAGGATGCCTTTTGCAGCAATTTCGGCATTGCGAAGCATGGTTAAAGCCACGTATTTATCGTTTTCGCTTGCTTCAGGGTCGGCAAGAATAGCAGCTACTTGTTTTTGGTGCTCCGGACGAAGCAGGAACGAACAGTCGCGCATGGCAGCACGAGCCAGTTTGGTCAAACCTTCCGGTTCTACTTTAAGGATTTCCTGTCCGTCAAATTCCGATACCGACACGTGCTCTTTGGTAAGCAGGTAGTATTCGGTTTTCTCTTTTCCCATTGGAAATGGATCTTGATACTTGAATTCTTTAGCCATTTTTTTACTTATTTAGTCATTTATAAATTGCAGGTTAATGAGCCGCAAAATTACGGAAATTTTTCTGCAATTCATAACAAATGAAGTCGTAAATGAACAAACATTTGTAGGAAGAATAAGTTTTAAAAAACAGTTCATTTTAAGAGTGGAAGAGAACAAAAAAGAGGGAAAGTTTTTTGACTTTCCCTCTTTAAATACATTTTAAAACAGCGCTAACTGCCCGTCACCATCAATCATTTCGTCTGGTAATACCGAGTCATTTTCTACTGTCGCCGTAGGACTTTCTTTTGGAATTGCCGGTTGAACAGGTTTAGCCGGTATCGGCTGCTCTACTGCATTTGCCGTTTCAGGAACAATCATTCCGTCGCCTGCGGGCTCTGTACCATCGTCAGAACCTCCTTCATCTCCAGGCTCTTCAGCTTTTTCTTTGAAGCGGATCGGCTCCAGTTCGTTGATTGTTTCCACTTCGAAAGTCGTCAGTCGTTTGCCTTTGGCTTTGAAGCTTTTTACACCGATAAATTCTTCGGCGTCAACTACAAGAACTTCACGGTACGCATCGTTGCCGCCGAATACGACTTCGAAACGCGGATAGTCAATGTCGGACATCAACATAAGTCGCGATTCCGCATTGTCGCCCAGAAAATTCTGAGGTTTTACTGAGGGCTCCAGCTGGAATCGTTTCAGGTAATAGAATTTCTGTTCAGCATCCCACAAAGCAACTGTCCATACTTTGTTCGAGTCGAATTTCTCAATGACCAGAATGTCTTTGTCGTAATGGTTGTTCAAATCGAAGTTGCTGGTATAATAGGTCCCTTTACTGGATACAACCAGGATTGTGTCTTCGCTGAGGAATTCGCCCAAAAATTCGCCCCGGTTATCGTAATTCAGGCGTAACACGTCACGGTCGAACCAGACTTGCCGTCCGCCCAGTGTAGAACCTCCTTTTTGTTTGAGGGTGATCTTTTGAACTTCGTTTTTGGTAAGCAGATTTCCCATTGACTGGCGTCCTTTGATAGCAATGTCGCTGAAATCTTTCTCGAAAACCAGTTTGAAAAGACGTGGTTTTGGTTTCAGGGTTACGCGGATAACTTCAGCCTCAGCATTCGGGTTGGAAGTGAAATATACCACTTTCGAACCGACAGTTCCCTGCGTTATGTCGTATTCTTTATCCCGGGTAATCCCATTTACGGCAAAGCGTTTGATGTAGTGTGGCCCTGTTTTGCCATCGCGATAAACAGCATTGTAAATGGTGCGTTTGTCGTTTTTCTTGAAAACATCCAAATGCAGAATGTTTTTGCCTACAAACAGTTTATCGGCAACTTTCACCACTTTGTATTTGCCATCTTTGAAGAAGATGATAATATCGTCGATATCGGAGCAGTTGCACACAAACTCATCTTTACGCAACGATGTTCCGATAAATCCTTCGTCGTAATTAACGTACAGCTTTTCGTTGGCTTCCACTACTTTGGCAGCAACAATTGTTTCAAAGTTCCGGATTTCGGTCCGGCGCGGATAATCCTTTCCGTATTTCGCTTTCAGGCCTTCGTACCAGGCAATGGTGTAGTCCACCAAATGAGCCAGATGATGGTTTATTTCATCAATTTTCTTTTGGATAGAAATCAACGTATCGTTCGCCTTGTCAGAATCGAACCGCGTGATACGCATCATCTTTATTTCGAGTAGTTTGATGAAATCTTCGCGGGTTATTTCGCGGATAAAATCTTTTTTGAACGGCTCCAGACGTTTGTCAATATGAGCAATTACTTCGTCCTGCGAGGTGCTATCTTCGAACCCTTTGTCCTTGTAAATGCGGTTTTCGATAAATATTTTTTCGAGCGAAGTAAAGAACAATTGTTCCTGTAACTCACCCTTTTGGATTTCAAGTTCGGCCTGCAGCAAGTCCTTGGTATGATCGCAACTGATACGCAGCATTTCGCTTACGCCACAAAAGCGGGGCTTGTTATCGTGGATTACACAGCAGTTTGGCGATACGCTCAGTTCACAATCCGTAAAAGCATATAATGCATCAATGGTTTTGTCTGACGAAGAACCAGGTATAAGATGAACCAGAATTTCCACGTTGGCAGACGTGTTGTCGTCAACCTTGCGGATTTTTATTTTGCCTTTGTCACTGGCTTTGATTATGGAATCAATCAGTTTAGACGTGTTGGAACCGTAGGGAATTTCAGTGATTGACAACGTTTTATTGTCGACTTTACCTATTTTAGCACGGATTTTTACAGCCCCACCGCGTTCGCCATCGTTGTAGCGGCTCACATCGATAGAACCACCTGTCTGGAAATCGGGGAAAAGCACAAAATCTTCACCACGCAGATAAGCCACGCAGGCGTCGAGCAATTCGTTGAAGTTATGAGGCAGAATTTTTGAATTCAACCCTACTGCAATACCTTCAACACCCTGAGCCAGCAGTAATGGAAACTTTACAGGCAGTGCAATTGGTTCTTTGTTACGGCCGTCGTACGACGATTTCCATTCGGTGGTTTTCGGGTTGAAAACAGTTTCAAGCGCAAATTTAGATAGACGGGCTTCGATATAACGTGGTGCAGCAGCACCGTCGCCTGTAAGTATATTTCCCCAGTTACCCTGGCAGTCAATGAGCAGATCTTTTTGTCCCAACTGTACCAATGCATCACCGATAGATGCATCGCCGTGCGGGTGAAACTGCATGGTATGCCCTACAATGTTGGCCACTTTGTTGTAGCGTCCATCATCCAACCGCTTCATGGAGTGAAGAATACGGCGCTGAACGGGTTTCAGTCCATCGTAAATGTCGGGTACGGCACGTTCCAGAATTACATACGAAGCATAGTCCAGAAACCAGTTTTGGTACATTCCCGAGAGGTGATGCTTGATCGCTTCGTCGCTAATTTTAGGTACTTTATAATTTGAATGTGCAGCAGATTCAGCATCTGTCACGATTTCTTCGGCTGCACCTGTGGTTTCGTTTTCTTCGTTTTCTGCTTCAATTATTTCGTCTGTGCTCATGGAAAAGTATTATTTAAAAGCCTCTTGTGCTGTATATTTTTCAAATTCAATCGACAAAAATACAAAAAAAATAGTAACTTTGCACCTCCTTTTTCATGACAATTTCAATCGAAATATGTCATTTTGGTTTTAACCCGTTACTTGTAATTTGTTACTCATAACTTAATAATATGGCTTCACAAGAAGATGTTTTTAAAAAACTGATTGCGCACTGTAAGGAATATGGTTTTGTGTTTCCTTCGAGCGAAATTTACGACGGTCTGGGTGCCGTATACGACTATGGTCAGAATGGTGTTGAACTGAAAAACAACATCAAGAAATACTGGTGGGACAGCATGGTGTTGCTAAACGAAAATGTGGTTGGACTCGATGCCGCCATTTTTATGCACCCTACTACCTGGAAAGCTTCCGGCCACGTGGATGCGTTCAACGACCCGTTGATAGACAACAAAGACAGTAAAAAGCGTTATCGTGCCGATGTTCTGATTGAAGAACTTTTGGCTAAATACGATGACAAAATGAATAAGGAAGTGGAAAAAGCTGCCAAACGTTTTGGCGAAAGCTTTGACGAAGCCGTATTCCGCTCTACCAACGAACGCGTATTGGAAAATCAGGCTAAACGCAATGAAATTCACGCCCGCTTTGTAAAAGCATTGAATGATTCTGATTTGGCTGAATTGAAAGCTATTATCGAAGATTATGAAGTGGTTTGCCCAATCAGCGGAACTCGCAATTGGACCGATGTGCGTCAGTTCAACCTGATGTTCTCCACCGAAATGGGTTCAACTGCTGATGGCGCTATGAAAATTTACCTTCGTCCGGAAACGGCCCAGGGTATTTTCGTGAACTTCCTGAACGTGCAGAAAACCGGCCGTATGAAAATTCCTTTCGGTATTGCCCAAATAGGAAAGGCTTTCCGTAACGAAATCGTGGCCCGTCAGTTTATCTTCCGTATGCGCGAGTTCGAACAAATGGAAATGCAGTTCTTCGTTCGTCCGGGTGAAGAAATGAAATGGTTTGAACACTGGAAGGAATTCCGTTTGAAATGGCACAAAGCCCTTGGCCTTGGCGACCACAAATACCGTTATCACGACCACGACAAATTGGCTCACTATGCCAATGCAGCTACTGATATCGAATTCGAAATGCCTTTCGGTTTTAAAGAAGTGGAAGGAATTCACTCACGTACTGATTTCGATTTGAGCAGCCACGAGAAATTCTCAGGTAAAAATATCAAATATTTTGATCCGGAAATCAACCAGTCATACGTACCTTATGTAATCGAAACTTCGATTGGTGTGGATCGTACGTTCCTTTCTATCATGGCGGCTTCGTACAAAGAAGAAGCGTTGGAAGGTGGCGATAGCCGTGTAGTTCTTTCGTTGCCTCCGGTATTGGCCCCTGTAAAAGCCTGTGTCATGCCGTTGGTAAAGAAAGATGGTCTGCCTGAGATTGCCCGCGAGATTATAAACGATTTGAAATTTGATTTCAAATGCGGTTACGACGAAAAAGATTCTATCGGAAAACGTTACCGCCGTCAGGATGCAGTGGGTACGCCGTTCTGTATCACCGTAGATCACCAAACGCCGGTTGACAAAACAGTGACCATTCGCTACCGCGATACTATGTTACAGGAACGTGTTGCTATTGCTGATTTGCAGAAAATTATCGGCGATGCGGTGAATATGAAGAACTTGTTTAAGAAGATTGTAGGATAAGTCTTTTTCTTCTTTTCGACAGAATCGGAATTCTGTCGTCCCGGATTGGGATGACGGAATTCCGATTCTGTCATCTATCTTTTAGGATGCTGGATTCCTAACTCTGTCATTTCTTTTTTTTTCGACAGAATCGGAATTCTGTCGTCCCCGATTAGAAGAGTTTCGTTCCTTTCCATTCCCACCAATTTTCTACTAATCCTGCCGAAACCGGATTTTCTATTGTGTAGTTAATAGCATTATGCAGATGTAAATCATTACGGATAGTTGTGTCATAACTTTCATTGTGCCAGAGCATTCCTGTTCTGTTTTCAAGTTTGTTGATTTGATTGGCCGAAAATCTTTTTACGGATTGCAATATGTCCTGTAAGTAAACCGGCTCCCCAATTTCGTTTTTCTCAAATGTTTTGAATACCCAGTGTACATGGTTTGACATCACGCAAATAGCATGTTTTTCAATTCTTTTGCCTTCCCAGAAACAAAGTGCGTTTATTACTATCTGTGTATTTTCTTCTTTTGATAAATCGACAATGAGTTTTGTTTGAAGATGCAGTAAATCATCTAAAGCTTTCATATATTTCTTTCGGATTCTGTAATATTCTATTTTTAAATCGCCAATTATTTTATCCGTTGCTTTATTGCTTTTAGCAATATCTATTTCAGAACGAAGTTGCTTTAGTTGTTGCGTGTATGAGTCTAAAGCTTTAGGAGGAACGGCATCTTTTATGCACCAAGTCACAAAATATGCCTGACCTGATTGTTGAAAATGAGGTAAATGCCGATGATGATATTCTTTTTTCTCCATGTTGGTTTGATTTGGTTAAGCTAAAATAGTAAATTTTTTCTGATTGGGATGACCAAATTCCAATTCTGTCTTTATTTTTGTCTTTTCGACAGAGTCGGAACTCTGTCGTCCCGAAACAAAAAGCAGCTACCCGTTTCCGGATAGCTGCTTTGGTTTTGAAGAGCAAAAATCGTGTGTTTTTTATTCCTCTTCTTTTTTCGTTGCTTCGTATTCTTTCAGCAATTTGTCCTGAATATCAATTGGAACCAACTCGTAGCTGGCAAACTTCATGCTGAACGAAGCACGACCTCCTGTAAGTGAACTCAAAGTGGTCGAATAGCTGCTTAGTTCTTTCAATGGAATTTTAGCCGAAAGTTTCTCAAATCCTTTTTCGCTGTGCATTCCCATAATGATAGCCCGGCGGCTTTGCAGGTCGCTCATTACGTCGCCCAATCGGTCTGATGGAGCCATTACTTCCACATCGTAGATTGGTTCCAAAAGTTTTGGACCGGCTTCTTTAAATGCTTGTGCAAAAGCATTACGTCCGGCAAGGCGGAACGAAATTTCATTGGAGTCAACCGGGTGCATTTTTCCATCATAAACGATTACACGCACGTCGCGGGCATACGATCCGGTAAGCGGTCCCTGTTCCATACGGTCCATAATTCCTTTCAGAATAGCCGGCAGGAAGCGGGCATCGATAGATCCACCCACAATACTGTTGATAAATACAACTTTACCACCCCATTCCAGATCGATAACCTGCGTGTCGCGGTTACTGATTTTGTATTCCTGGCCTCCAAAACGGAACGTATCAGGAGCAGGCATTCCATCGTAGTATGGTTCAATAATCATGTGAACCTCACCGAATTGTCCGGCACCACCCGATTGCTTTTTGTGACGGTAATCGGCACGAGCATTTTTGGTGATCGTTTCGCGGTACGGAATTCTTGGCTCTTTGAATTCAATTGGAATTTTATCGTTGTGTTCTACTCTCCATTTCAATGTGCGCAGGTGGAATTCTCCCTGACCGTACAGAATAGTTTGTTTCAATTCTTTCGATTGTTCTACCACCCAGGTTGGGTCTTCTTCGTGCATGCGGGTAAGCACTTCGCTTAGTTTTTCCTCATCGGCTTCCGATACGGCTTTGATAGCCCGGCGGTAACGTGGGTCCGGGTATTTTATTTCTTTAAAGTCGTACTCGCATCCTTTGGCATTCAGCGTGTTTCCGGTGCGTGTATCTTTTAGTTTTACGGTAGCGCCGATGTCTCCGGCTAGTATTTCGTCCACTTTGTTGCGGATTTGTCCGGCTACAGAGAAAATCTGGCTGATACGCTCTTTTGAACTGCGGTCCACGTTCACGAGATCGTCTCCTTCGCGCACTTTTCCACTCATAACTTTGAAGTAAGATACTTCGCCAATATGAGGTTCAACGCTGGTTTTGAATACATACAGGCTTGTAGGTCCGTTGGGGTCCGGTGCTATTTCTATTCCGTCGGCTGTTTGGGGTTTTTTCGTCAGGTTTACACTTGGAGAAACATTTCCTACAAATTCCATCAAACGGCGAACGCACATGTCTTTTCCGGCACATACGCAGAAAACAGGGAACATGTCGCGATGAATCAAGCCTTTGCGGATGCCGACACGCATTTCTTCTTCTGACAATGAACCCTGATCAAAGAATTTTTCCATCAATTCTTCATCGTGTTCGGCAGCGGCCTCAACCAGTATATTGTGCAACTCTTGTGCTTTTTCAATCTGATCGGCCGGAATTTCCAATACATCGGGCACACCGCCTTCGGGTTTCCAGCGATACATTTTCATTTTCAATACATCGATTACAGCATTAAATTGTGGGCCGCAAGTGATAGGGTATTGTATTTGAACTACTTTACTGCCGTAATTTTCTTTCAGTTGTTCCAGTGTTTTGTCGAAATCAGCTTTTTCCTGATCGAGGTGGTTGGTAACAAAGATTACGGGTTTGTGAAATTTTTCGGTATATCGGAAGTGATTGTTGGTTCCAACTTCCACGCCGTATTGGGTGTTGAGCAGGATAAGGGCGGTGTCGGTTACATTGAGCGAAGTGACTACGCCACCAATAAAATCGTCGGAACCGGGACAGTCAATAAAATTTAGTTTTTTATCCATCCATTCTGTCTGGATAATCGTTGAAAAAACAGAATAGCCATACTCTTTTTCAACAGGGAAATAATCGGAAACTGTGTTTTGGCTGTTAACAGAGCCTCTGCGTTTTATAACTCCACTCTCGTAAAGCATAGCTTCTACAAGAGTGGTTTTCCCGGAGCCGGAAGAACCCAGCAATGAAATGTTTTTGATTTCATTCGATTGATATACTTTCATACTGTATTAAAATTAAAGAATTAATACTAAAAAATAAGGTGTTTTTTGTGATGAAAAATCGAATGGCAATGTATGAAATATGTCTTAAAATTGTATTTGGCTTTTGTATGTTTTACAACATGAAAAAGAACTCCCAGCCTCTAAAGGAGAGTTCTGGTCAGATTTATGTTTGGTTGTTGATAAAGTAATTAGTATTCTTTCAGAGGACTGGATTGTTTTTGAACAACGCTTTCGTCCCGTCCCAAAATTCCGACGAGCTTTTGAAGAAAAAGAGGCTCAATGAGATAGCAATAGCCAGAATAACTCCAAATACTGCAAAGCTGTTTTCGCCCGTCAGGTAAGTGGTGGCCGAAAAAAGTACTGCGCCTACTGAAATAAGCGCAAACGTAAGCATATTCAGGTACCCGATGATATCGCCCAGCTTACGTCCAAGGTTTGAATTCTGAATGATAGACAGGCAGGGAATCTGAAAAATTCCACCCATAAAGGCAGTGCCAAATACGCAGGCAATGTAAATAGTAAATGGTAGCTGAAAAATGGTTAACACGGCAAGAAATACGCTCATTCCCATCGTTCCGGTCAGGATGAGCCCTTTCATTACTTTTTTGCCCGAAATTTTGCCGGCCACCCAGCAACCCAGAGCAATGCCAATGGCAGCGCAGGCCATAACCGCTCCTGTCGTGCTGTTTGAAGACAGGTAGACGTGGCGGGTGTGTATGACCAGATTCATTTGCAACATGCTGCCGATAAGCCAAAACGATGCAGCTCCCAGAATACCGCTGTTTACATGTTTGTGATCCTGGGCATAACGGTATGCATATGCAGCAAACCGGATCGGATTTAAATGTCCGGGTTCTTCATCCTCTTCCGGTAATTCCTTTGCGCGGATACTCGTTGTGACCAGATAGCCCAACACAGCCAGTCCGATTAAAATTCCAAACACCATCGTGTTGTTGTAATGGTCCGAAACCACGGAGGCAATCACGGTTCCCACAAGAACGCCGAGAAAAGCCATCATTTCAAATACACCGCTACCGAACGATACGCCTTCTTCACCACCAATGTCACGGATGAGACTGTATTTGGATGGAGAGTACAGGCAACTTAAAATGCCCATAACCAATACGGAACTAACTGCCACTATGATCCATTGGAAATAAAAAGCCACACAAGCCACTGCCAGCACCGGAATTTCGAGTAGTTTGCAAATACGGAACACTTTCTTCTTGGAATACATAACTGCCAACCGGCCCGCCAACGGTGAAAGAAAAAGATATGGTACGACCAACGACGCAGAAACCAGCGAGATCAATTGCGACTGCGTAAGCCAATGTGGCATTGCCCAACCCACGGCAATGAATATGATGCAGTTTTTCAGAAAGTTGTCGTTGAAAACTCCCAGAAAATTGCTCAGAAAGAGCGATGTCCATTTGCTGCGGAAAAGTTGCATTTATTGTAGATTTACGATTTCGGAACAGAAAATTATGGTAACATAACAATTCAATCGTCAATTGTATGTTCTGAAATAACCAATTGAACTAGTATTTTCTCAGCGAAAACACAAAACTAAGACCACCACTTGGAGCATTTTTAGCGGATATGGTTCCGCGATGGAAGATAACAGCATTTTTTACAATGGCCAATCCGAGCCCAGTGCCACCTAACTTGCGACTGCGGCCTTTGTCAACCCGATAAAACCGTTCGAAAAGTCGGTTCAGGTGTTCTTCGGGAACGCCAACGCCGTTATCAGAAAATGAAAAATAATAATATTGTTCATCCTCGCGGTAGCAGTTAATTTCAATGGTCAGCTTTTCGCCGGCATAAGCCAGTGCGTTATCCAGCAGGTTTCGGAAAATGGAATAAATGAGCGACCGGTTGCCCTGAATCAGCAATTGAGGTTTGATGTTTTTAATGATGACGCACTCTTTTTGTTCAATCTGCAAATGTACATCGTTGAGCACATCGTTAATTACATCGGATATATTGCAACTTTCTTTTTCAAAAAGGCGTTTCCCTTCGTCGATTTTATTAAGCGTAGAAATGTCCTGTAACAAATCGCGCAACCGTTGTGCCTGCTGGAACGACCGTTCCACGAAAAAACGTTGTCGTTGCGGTTCCAAGTCAGGGTTTTCAAGAATGCTTTCCATATAACCCAAAATGCTGCTCACCGGTGTTTTTAATTCATGCGAAATGTTCTGTGTCAGGTGGCGTTTCAGCTCATTTTCATGCTCCTGTACCGAAATGTCGTTGATGGAGATTTCGAATGTGTCATCCTGAAATACAATACACTGCACCGAGAAAATGCGGGAACCTTTTTCTACGGTCAGTTTCTTCCGGGTGAGTTGGTTGTTTCGCTGGCTTTCGTTGATAAATTCATTCAGTTCGGTAAACTCGGGCAGCGAAAATATCTGATCGGAACTTTCACATTGCTGGTCGGACAGAATATTAGTGTACTGGATAAAATGCGTGTTGGCGAGAATTTCTTTCTTGTCGGAAGAAAAAATACCGAGCCCTTCCTGCGAAATTTGCAGGTGCTTGATCAGTTTCTCGCGTTCCCTGTACACATCGTCTTTCGTTACCAGCAGCAATTTGTAGAGTTGTACGATGTTTTTGCTGATTTCGCCCAATTCGTCATTCGGAAATTCAATTTCGTAATCGGGCATTTCGCCTTTTTCGGCTCGCTTGGTAAAAATACGCAGGCGATCGATGGATTTGGTGAAGTTGCGCGAAATAAAGTACAGGGCGATAGCAGCCAGAATGAGCAGGATGCCCATGAAATAAAGGAAAAAAGTGTTGGCTTTGAGTGTGTTGGCCAGACTTACGTTGTAGGGCAACGCACTTCGTACATAAGCATTTTTGAACCGGTGGGCCATGTAATAATAGTCCTTTCCGGTAGAAACAGAATGCCGGATAGCCTGCCCGTTTTCAGACAGGTTGGCTTGCTGAATCTCGGGTCGGTTCAGGTGATTACTCAGTTTGGTGCCTTTTTTTACCGACGAATCGAAAATGACCACCCCGGTTGTATCGATAATCGTTACGCGCAACATGGTGTCGGGGAAAAGATGTACGTAATCCTCAAGCACTTCCCAGCGCGGATTCCGCTCTTCCATAAAGCGGTAAATGGTGAAATTATAGGTGGTGAGCTGTCTGTTGAGATGTTCGGTACGAAACTCCTTCTCACGTTGGTACTGGAAGAAACAGATGATAACCAGCATCAGGAAAAAGATGCTGAAGAAATAAAAAAAAAGGCGGCGGTTTAAAGTCATTCAATTTTTAGATTTTAGATTTCAGATTTTAGATTTCAGATTGGTTTCGCAATCCTCAATCGTACATCTGCAATCGTCAATATGTTTTATTCTTCAAAGCAATAACCGTATCCCAGGCGGGTGACGATGTTTTTGCCGTACGGGCCGATTTTCTTTCGCAGCCGGGTAATGTTCACATCGATGGTCCGGTCGAGCACAATCACTTCGTCGCTCCACACGCGGGTAAGCATTTCGTCGCGCGAAAAAACACGGTTTTTGTTTTCCAGAAATAGTTTAAGAATTTCAAATTCCTTTTTGGTGAAGGGAATTTCCACACCTTCCAGCAATACTTTTTTATTGCCAATTTCCATTTCCAGGTTTTCGTATTGCAGTTTCTGAACCGGAGCTGCAACTTGTGTCTTCTTAGCATCCACCCTGCGGATTACGGCTTTTACCCGTGCTATCACTTCGCGGATGGAAAACGGTTTGGAAATATAATCGTCGGCTCCTATATTGAAACCAGTGAGCCGGTCGGTTTCCGAATCTTTGGCAGTAAGGAAAATAACGGGGATGGCGGCAGTTTTCGGATTTTCGTTCAGCAGGCGGGCCATTTTGAAGCCGGACATTTCGCCCATCATCACGTCCAGCAGCAGCAGGTTGTACTGGCTGATGTCTTTTTTCAATGCCTCTTCAGCCGAGTAAGCCACATCTACTTCATAACCCTCGGTTTCGAGATTGAACTGGAGAATTTCACACAAATCTTCTTCGTCGTCTACGACCAAAATACGATACGGATTCATACTTTTTTGGATTAAAATTATGTTACAAAGAAACCATTCTGTTATTTCGATGCTGTGTAATATCTGTTACAAAGATATTACAAATAATTAAAATAGTGGTATGTATATAAGAATAGATTGTATTCCGATTGTAATTTTATGTGATTGATATGTTGTTTCTTAGCACGAAGATACAAAGGCACTAAGGATAATCGATAGTTGATTTTTTGTTATTAAGGGCTGCGGAAGAATAAAATTTGTCACCTTTATTTGTCTATGTAAAATTGTTTGGCTGTAATAGAAAAGACATGTTTTTTGATAACGTGTTTTTATATAATTGATTTGCTGTAAGCATTATTCCTGCCTTTTTGTCTTCGTGTTTAGTCTTATTTAAAATTTGATTGGCAACATATTCGTAGTATCGGCTGTTGTAAATAGGTGAATTCCCAGAACATAAATAATGAACGGAATGCAGATAAGGCAAAGAAAAAATTTGCTCACTTTTCGATTTTTGGCTACCTTTGCAAAATTTTTATTCAAAAACAACTAAATTGAGGTATGGCACACTATTTAATTGACATTTCCAGAACTTTCAGCGAGTACTTGTTAATCCCCGGATTGACCACCAAAGAATGTACTCCGGCGAATATATCGTTAAGAACTCCACTTGTAAAATACCGCAAAGGCGAAAAAGCCCCTATCTCCCTGAATATCCCTTTTGTATCGGCCATCATGCAGTCGGTTTCCGACCACAAAATGGCCATTGCACTGGCTCGCAATGGTGGGCTTTCGTTCATTTTTGGGTCGCAGGGCATTGAGTCGCAGGCCGAAATGGTATATAAGGTAAAAAGCTATAAAGCGGGTTTTGTGGTGAGCAATGCCAACCTGACTCCGGAACATACGCTACGCGATGTATTGGCACTCAAGGAACAATCGGGACATGGAACTATTGGTGTAACTGAAGATGGAACTTCCGAAGGGAAATTGCTCGGGATGGTGACCGGACGTGATTACCGTGTTACACGCGACCATTTGGATAAAAAAGTAAAGGAATTTATGACACCGTTTTCGAAGCTTATTACCGGCGAATTCGGGATCAGCATAAGCGAGGCAAACGATATTATCTGGGATCATAAGCTTAATTGCCTTCCGATTATTGATAAAAACCAGAATTTGAAATATTTCGTTTTCCGCAAGGATTACGAAAACCACAAAGCTAATCCGGGCGAATTATCGGACGATAACATGAAACTGCTCGTTGGAGCAGGTATTAACACACGCGACTACAAAGAACGTGTTCCTGCTCTTATTCAGGCGGGTGTGGATGTGATGTGTATCGACTCTTCCGATGGTTTTTCTGAATACCAGAAAGAAACAATTGAATATATCAAAACCTCATTTGGTGAACACGTAAAAGTAGGTGCCGGTAATGTGGTGGACCGCGATGGATTTCTTTACCTGGCTGAAGCCGGAGCCGACTTTGTGAAAGTGGGCGTTGGTGGCGGATCGATCTGTATCACCCGCGAACAAAAGGGTATCGGACGCGGACAGGCTACAGCCCTGATTGAAGTGGCTGCTGCACGCGATGAGTATTTCGAAAAAACAGGCGTATATGTGCCTATCTGTTCCGATGGTGGTATCGTTCAGGATTACCACATGGTGCTTGCTTTGGCTATGGGAGCCGACTTTATCATGATGGGACGCTACTTTGCCCGTTTCGACGAAAGCCCTACCCGCAAGTTGATGGTAAACGGAAATTACATGAAGGAATACTGGGGTGAAGGTTCAAACCGTGCACGCAACTGGCAACGGTACGATGCCGGTGGTTCCGAAGGATTGAAATTCGAAGAGGGTGTGGATAGCTTTGTGCCTTATGCCGGCAAGCTGAAGGACAATCTGGATATCACGCTTGGCAAGATTAAATCGACCATGAGCAGCTGCGGGGTTATCAACCTGGACGACCTGAAGCAAAATGCCAAAATCACGCTTGTGTCTTCTACCAGCATTATCGAAGGAGGCGCTCACGATGTGGTTGTAAAAGACAGCCGAAGCACTAACGGTTGATCGGTTTTAGTTATAATATAAGAAAATCCCGCTCGAAAGGCGGGATTTTTTGTGTATGAATTTTTTCCTGTCAACCTCCTGTGAACTGCCGGGTTCGGGTAGGTGTGATGGCATTATCTTCGTAATACTCTATAGTATAAGTGCCAGAGGATGTGAAGGTGATCGCCATGTCGTTGCTTTTACCGCCATCGGTTACAGTAAACTGCTGGCTTTTCGTGGCCTCGTCATAGTTGCCAACGGTCCAGTTTTCGGGTGCCGGGCTGGGGAGGCATACCCAAGTTCCGCCTTTAATCACTACTTTCAGTGCTTTATCTTTTGGGACTTCGGCTTTGATAGAATATATTTTACCGGGACGGGTAACGGTAACTGAATCATTCAAAATATTCAGACCCGATTTGCCACTGCTTGGATAAGTAATTTGATCTGCTACGGGTGCCGGGGTCCCTATGGTTAGTTGTTTGGTACGTGTAGGTGTGGTAGCGCCGTTTTCATAAAACTCAATGGTTACAATCCCCTCATCAAATAGCATATATATGTCGTTCGGCTTATTATTTTCAATAACTGTAAATTCCTGGGTTTTGGTGTTGTCATTATAAATGTTTACATCCCAGTTTGTAGGAGCAGGTGCCAGTGCATAATACCACTTCCCTCCTTTAATAACCACTCTAAGGCTTGTACCAACAGGTAGGTTTGCTTTCATGGAATAATGATTAGTAAACTTCGATTTAATATTGGTTACTGAGTCGGACAGGATATTAGGGCCGTAGTTTCCATTGGCAGGATAGGTAATTGCTTTTGAAGGCGTGTAAGTGCTTTTGGTTATAAACTCCTGCACATATTTTTCAAAGTCAGGAATCACGATATCTACCATTCCGAGCTGGGTGTATTTGGTTTGGAGGTTGGTGCGCACCTTGGCCAGATCTATCAGGCGGGCATTATCGATAAGCGCCGATCCCACTGAAGCATCATCCAGTTTGCCATCAGTTTTGATATCGGCAATAATGTTTCCCATGAGTTCAGACATTTCTCCTGTGGTGAGCACTCCCTGCAAAATGCACGACACAGCCAGAAGTATGGCATTGTTCTCGCCGACAGCGCTCAGGTTCAGGCTTTCAGAGGTGGAGTCTGTAGGCATTTCCAGATTGAAGATAGCCAATACTTCCTCTTGGGCCTGCTTTTTGGCGTTTGTAAAAGTGAGTCCTTTTTCCTGTACAAGATATTCCACTCTGCTTCTTTCCAAATGTGTCAGTACATTGATATTGGCAGAGTTAACCTCAGAGATATCTGCCAGAGCGTAGAGTGTAAGCTGCCCGGACGATGATTCGCCCGTCACTTCGTTGAAGTAATATCCGTCGGCTTTGAGCTGCACATAGCTGGATACCAGTTCAATTTTCTTTTGTTCAAAGCTGCCTGTGTTGCCAGCCACAGTGGTGGAGTAGCTGCGTCCGGTTTGGTTAAGGTCTTTGTCCAGTTCCGAAATAGTTACCGCCGATCCGTTTACAAACGGTCCTTTTTGCACGTATCCGCTAAAGGTTTCCTTTTGAATGGTTTCGGTCTTTTTTAGCTCCGTAAGCAGGTCGCACGATGCCAAGCCCAGCATAAAACATAGAGCGAGCATTTGGAAGATTTTTGTTTTCATAGTTCCTGTGAAAAATAGTTTTTAAAATAAGTTTTTAACAGCCCTCAAATGTAGTGACTATTAACTAAATGGCAAAATATTTTGTGGAATATTTTTAGGTAAAATATAAAAAGAGGAACACGCCCGGGCATATTCCTCTTTTTCGGATAAGTAAGGTTTAGTTATTTCTTGGGCGAATGTTTCAAAATCTTCGCATCGATATAGAAGAAAATTTCTTCGGCAATGTTGCTGCAGTGGTCGCCCATGCGTTCCAGTTTGCGGAATGCGCCAATCAGTTGCAGGCATTCGTAGGCGCGGTCCGGGTTCTTCTGGATATAATCGGCAATGATGCGTGGCGCGTTGTTGTTTATTTCGTCCACCTGGTAATCTTCGCCGAAAATGGCTGCGGCAAAGTCCGATTTTTCGTTTTCGAAGGCGTCCAGTCCCTGGGTAAGCATCCGGTTCACCTGGTCGATCATGTCGTGCAGACGGGTATCCGAAATCAGTTCCGCATCCAGAATTACCGAAGGGGTTGTTATCAGCGTACGGGCAATGCCATAGGCAAAATCGGCAATCCGCTCCAGATTGGAGTTGATTTTAAACACGGCCAGCACAAAGCGCAAATCAATAGCCACCGGTTGGTGCAGGGCAATGATGTTTTCGCATTCGCTGTCTATTTTCAGTTCGTAAGCATCCACTTTTTTCTCGCGCATCGAAACCTTTTGCGCCAGTTCCTTGTCGAACGACAGGATGGCTTCGCCGGAATTTTCCACCTGCGAGATAACCAATTTCCACATATCGATGATATCCTGACGTAGCGAGAATAATTCTTGTTCTAAGTGTCTCATAAATTTGGCCCCCATGCCCCCTGAAGGGGGTTAAAGATTAGTATTGTAAATGTTTCTATATTTTTTATGCCCTCAAAAAGTCCCCTGAAGAGGGATTTAGGGGGCTCTCACCCAAACCTTCCGGTAATATAATTTTGGGTAGATAGTTCTTTCGGGTTGGTGAATATCTTGATCGTGTCATCGTATTCAATCATTTCGCCCAGGTAAAAATACGCTGTTTTATCACTAACACGCGAAGCTTGCTGCATGTTGTGGGTTACAATCATAATGGTGTAATCCTTTTTCAATTCGTAGATCAGTTCTTCAATCTTGGCGGTTGAAATTGGATCGAGTGCCGAAGCGGGTTCATCCATAAGCAGCACGCTGGGTGAAATAGCCAGTGCCCGGGCAATGCAAAGCCGTTGCTGCTGTCCTCCCGAAAGCGCAAATGCCGATTTGTTCAGCTTATCTTTTACCTCGTTCCACAAAGCAGCCGATTTAATAGACTCAATTACGCGTTCTTCTATAAACGTTTTGTCTTTTATGCCGTTTACACGCAGGCCGTAAGCCACATTTTCGAAAATGCTTTTCGGGAATGGGTTTGGTTTCTGGAAAACCATGCCGACTTCCTTGCGCAATTCATCCACATGTACGTTAGGAGCATAAATGTCTTTTCCTTCAATCAACACCGAACCAGTCATGCGTGTGCCGTCAATCAGGTCGTTCATGCGGTTCAGTAATCGCAGGAAAGTGGATTTGCCACAGCCCGAGGGTCCGATAAGCGCCACAACTTTGTTTTTCTCTACTTCGATGTTGATGTTTTTCAGCGCATGAAACTCGCTGTAATAAAAATCAACGTTTTTTGCATCAATGGTTAGCATATTTTTTCTTATGTCACCGGTCAACTGTAATAATCACCGGCCGTTATATTTTTTTACTATAAACTACCTACTATGAACTATAAACTAATTTGTTTTTACTTTCTTCGAAAAATAATTCCTCAGGAAATTGGCCAACAGGTTTACCAGCAGCACAATCACAATAAGCACCAGAGCCGTTCCGTAAGCAATTCCACGCGAGGCTTCAATGTCGGTTCCGCTGGTGGAAATTACATACAAGTGATAAGGCAGGGCCATTACCTGGTCGAAAATGCTGTGCGGCAGTTTCGGCAGGAAGTAAGCCGCCACGGTAAACAGGATGGGAGCCGTTTCGCCCGACACACGGCCAATAGACAAAATCAGTCCCGTAATCACATTCGGGAAAGCCATAGGCAGAATCACCTTATGGATGGTTTGCAGTTTGGTGGCGCCCAGTGCCAGGCTTCCTTCGCGGTACGATTTGTCGATGGCTTTCAACGATTCCTCGGTAGTGCGGATAACCAGTGGCAACGAGAGTAATCCCAACGTAAGCGAACCGGCGAGAATAGAGTCGCCAAATTTCAGCGTGTTTACAAAAAGCGACATTCCGAACAGTCCGAACACTACCGACGGCACACCGCTCAGGTTGTTGGTCATAATACGGATAAAGGCTGCCAACTTGCTTCCGGTGGCATATTCGTTCATGTAAATACCGGACATGATGCCAATCGGAAAACTGAACAAACTGCTTCCGGCAACCAGGCAAAGTGTACCAATAATGGCAGGATAAATGCCGCCTTTGGTCATGCCTTCTTCAGGAGCTTTGGTCAGAAAGTCCCAACTGATCACTCCGATTCCTTTGGTAACGATAAACCCAAGTATCAGTATAAGGATGGCAACCACCGAGTAGCTCATTAGTTTGAAAACCGTGAATGCCACGCCTTGCGATAAGCGTTTCTTGCGGTCGATATTTCCCTGGTTTATTATTGGTGTCATATTTTAATGTGATGATGTGATAATGTGGTGATCGGTTAATTGCTATATTTCTTTTTTCCGATAAATTCAACACTGATGCTGATAATGAGTGTAATTACAAACAGGATGCAACCCAGGGCGAAAAGGGCCTGGTAGTGTCCGCTGCCGGCTGCTGCTTCGCCCAGTTCCGCGGCAATGGTGGCCGGAATGGTACGCACGGGTTCCAGCAACGAATGTGGAATCACAGCAGCGTTACCGGTTACCATCAATACCGCCATCGTTTCGCCGATAGCACGACCAATGCCGAGAACTGCTGCTGAAGTAATCCCCGATTTTGCGTAGGGAATAATTACGCGGTAAATAGTTTGCCATTGTGTAGCTCCCAGAGCCAGACTGGCTTCTTTCATGGAGCGGGGCACGGTTCGCATGGCGTCCTCAGCCACCGTAATAATGGTAGGCAGCGCCATAATGGCCAGTACCACGCTTCCGGCGAGGGCTGTTTCGCCTACGGGCAACTGAAATGTCTTTTGCAAAAATGGAACGATAACCACCAGCCCGAAAAATCCGTACACTACCGACGGTATGCCGGCCAGCAATTCAATTACCGGTTTCAGAAAGTTGCGCACCCGCATGGAGGCAATTTCGGCCAGATATACTGAAACGGCAATGCCGAACGGAAGTGAAAGCAAAATGGCACCGAGACTTACCCAAAGTGTTCCTAATAATAGCGGCAGGAGCCCGAACTGTGCAGACGGCGTTGACGTCGGATACCATTCTTTCCCGCCAAAGAAATCGCCGGGGTGTATGGTTTCGTGGTCGAGCAAGGTGCCGTTAAAGTGTTTGGCTACATATTGTTTGGGCAGAAAAAGCAGGATGCCCGGGTGTTTGGCGGTGAGTTCGCTCGCTTTGGCCGGGATATTTTCAAATTCGGCTCCGAGTTCCTCTTCGGTGTAATAGTTGGTCAGGTCGCTCAGGCGAACCACTTCAATCGGTTCTTCCTTGCCGCCCACTTCGTCCCAGTTGGTGATTGCTCCATCGAAAATTTCTTTAATCTGATAGGAGTTGAGTTTCTTTACCGGATTGGATTTATTCATGGCCAGCACGTAGCCTTCTTCTACCACCGGTGTGTTGAATAATCCCGAGGCTTCTTTAAACAGGAAAATGACAATTAATAAAATGGTAATGCTGGTTATGCTACCACTTATTAACAAAGCCCCTTCTACTAATTTTTCGATGAATCGTTTCACTTTGAATTTTCTTTTTTTGAATTCGATGCAAAGAAATAGCATCAATGTTACTTTGAAATTAAAAAGGTGTTACAAACCTGTTACATTCGGTTTTCTGTACTGTGATAGATGGAGTGTGATATTATAAGGTATTAATTGTCAGTATAATTCCAACAAAAAAGAACGGGTGAATGTTGTAACAGAGAATGTAATATTATTGTAACATGTTTGCCAAATTCTTGTAATATAGTCACCGTTTCTTTGCAACGTGAATCAGTAAAAACTCAAATTTAAAATAGACATGAAATTAAAAAGTTTATCAATTATCGCATTAGGCCTGATCAGTTCGGCCGTGGCATTTTCACAAGAAGAAAAAGTGGACACACTGAATGTGCACGAACAACGTATTACAACTGTTGAAGATGGATTGTTCCAGTTGAAAAAACTAAAATTCAGCGGGTATATCCAGGCGCAATCGCAGTCTTCACAATTGGATTCGATGATTGCTAAGTCGAATGACATGAAAGTGGGCACCGGAGCTTATGGTGCAGAAAAAGTAAGCAACGGGACTTACAACCGCTTTGGAGTTCGCCGTGGCCGTCTGAAAGCTTCTTACGAAGATTTCGGTTGTCAGGCAGTAATTGAATTTGACATTTCTGAAGGCGGATTGAAAACCAAAGACGTTTATTTGAACGTACTCGATCCATGGGTAAATACTTTTGCCGTAAAAGGCGGGGTTTTCGATAATCCGTTCGGATATGAAATCGGGTATTCTTCTTCAAAACTGGAATCGCCGGAACGCAGCCGTTTGATTCAAACCCTTTTCCCTGACGAAAAAACGCTGGGCGCCATGTTGACGATCCAGGCTCCTAAAACTTCTTCATGGAATCCTCTTAAACTGGAAGCTGGTTTGGTTGCCGGTAATGCCATTAGCAAAGACTACAAAAGCAAGAAAGACCTGGCTGCCCACCTGACTTACAACAAGTCTGCAGCAAATATGAAATACGGAATCGGTGTTTCAATGTATTCAGGGTCTATTCTTCAAACAACTAAAAAGGTTTATACCATGAATAATGGTGCATTTGCAATAGACAGCACTGGTACAAATCTAAATTCTTTTGCAAACCGGACTTATTTTGGGGTTGATGGGCAGTTCAGTATTGCCTCTGATCTGGGACTGACTCAAATTCGTGCAGAATATATTACAGGAACACAACCCGGAACTTCTGGGAGTTCAGCGAGTCCTAATGGTTACGATCCAACAGCACCAACAGCAACAGTAGCGGATACTTATATTCGTAACTTCAGTGGAGGATATATCAACTTTGTTCAGGATATTGCAGATACCAAGCACTCCATTGTTGTGAAATATGACTGGTACGATCCGAATACTGGTGTTGCGGGAAATAAAGTAGGTGTTGCTTTCAAAACAGGTAAGGCCGATATGGCTTACTCTACATTAGGTTTGGGATATATGTACCGATTGAATAACAATGTACGCTTAATGGCTTATTACGATATGGTTTCGAATGAAGCAACAAAAGTGAAAGGCTATTTTAGTAACGTAAACGATAACGTGGTTACAGTTCGTTTGCAATATAAATTCTAAGAAAGTTTATAGTAAATAGATTATAGTTAGTAATAAAGAAAACAAGATTTTAAAAGAATAAAAAAATGAAAAAACTAATTTTATCAGTTATGATGGTTTGCGCAGTAGCTCCATCATTCTATGCACAGAAAATTAAGGGTAGCGACACCGTGTTGCCATTGGCTCAAAAGGAAGCTGAAGTATTTGGGAAAAAATCAGGAAAAGCCGTAACAGTGATTGGCGGCGGTAGTGGTGTTGGCTTTGCTGCATTGCTCGAAGGAACAACAGATATAGCCATGGCTTCACGAAAAATGAAATTCGACGAAAAGGTAAAATGCCAGGAAGCCGGTAGATCTATTGTTGAAAAGATTATTGCTTACGATGCGTTGGCCGTAATTGTGAATCCTTCGAATCCTGTTTCTAAATTAACCCGGGCTCAGTTAGAAGGTATTTTTACCGGAAAAATTACGAACTGGAAAGAAGTAGGTGGTGCCGATCTGAAAATCATTCCTTACTCACGCGAAACCAGCTCAGGAACTTACGAATTTTTCAAAGAACACATCCTGTTGAACAAAAACTACGTGAAATCAATCCTCAGTATGCCTGCTACCGGTGCTATCGTACAGTCGGTTAGCCAAACCAAAGGTGCGATCGGTTATGTGGGATTGGCTTATATTGAAAAAAGCACAAAAGCATTAAGTGTATCTTTTGATGGTAAAACGTTTGTGGCCCCTTCGATGGCTACTGCTAAAAACAAAACTTATCCGGTAATTCGTCCGTTGTTCTTCTACTACGACAAAAAACTCGAGTCTAAAAACGCTCCGTTTGTAAACTTTGTGTTGTCAGCAGAAGGTCAGGCAATTGTAGAAAAAGTTGGTTATGTGCCTCTGAAGTAAATTACAGGCTCTCCAAAATAATAAAACCGCCATTGAACTCTGTTTCAATGGCGGTTTTATTTCATCAGGTTATTGTTTTTTTATCCGAATTAGTAATCCAATTGTCATACGGCTTTATTTTCGTTGAAACAGGTATGAAGTACTTTTGCGACAGAAAACCAAGACAAAATTTAGATGAAACTAATAATCTTTTCGCGATTCACCTGTACGCTTTTTGCTGTTTTTTTCGCTGTTGTTCTTTATGCCCAGGGCAATATTGCCGGACGAATTGTTGATAAAAAGACACAGGAGGCACTTACCGGTGCCACTATCCTGATTGAAAGTACAAAAAAAGGAACCACAGCCGATATTGATGGAAACTACAAATTCAAAGATCTGGCTCCGGGCAAATATACCCTTGTCGTTTCGTATGTTTCGTACAATACGCAACGTATACCGGATGTCATTGTGGAAGCCGGCAACAGTACTACTCAAAATATTGAAATGGACGATGCGGCTCTTCAACTTCAAAGCGTGGAAGTAGTGGCTCGCCGAAAGACGGATACGGAACTTTCCATGATAAAAAGTGTCCGGTCATCGTTACAGGTCGTGAGCGGTATTTCTTCGCAACAAATAGGTAAAACACTCGACCGCGATGCTTCCGAGGTGGTGAAACGCGTACCGGGCGTTACTATTCAGGATAATCGTTTTATCGTCGTACGCGGACTGAACCAGCGTTACAACAATGTCTGGCTAAACAATGCCGCAACACCTAGCAGCGAAACGGATGTGAAGGCATTTTCGTTTGATGCTATTCCCAGTAATATGATTGATAACCTGATGATTTATAAGACCGGTTCGCCCGAACTGGCGGGTGAAGCCACCGGTGGATTTATCAAGATATTTACCAGGAATATACCCGATGAGAATTTCCTGACCGCCGAATATGGAATTGGTTACAATGAACAAACCACATTCAAAGATACTTACCGTTTGCCAGGTTCGTCGCTTGATGTGCTGGGTTTGGGAGCGGGACCGCGAAGTATTCCGTCAAACTTCCCGTCAAATCTGGGGTTGGTATCTGCCAATGTGCGCGATGAGTCGGCACTCAAATTGAGCAATGATTGGATTGCCCGGCGCCACATGGCCTTGCCAAACCAAAAACTGGCTGTTGCTTTTGGGCGGAAATGGACTTTACTAAGCGGTGCAAAACTGGGAACTATAACTTCCCTGAGTTATAATAACACCTTCAGCACCCGGAGCAATATGAAAAATTATATGTACGAGCGCTTTGATGAAACTACAGAAACTCCGGTTTTCCTGTACAAGTACAATGCTGATGTCTACAGCAATGAAAGCCGCGTGGGGTTAATGCATAACTGGGCTTACGAGTCGAAAGCTGGTACGCGCATCGAGTTTAAAAATATTGTAAACCAGATTGGAGTTGATAAAACGGCTAATACATACGGTTGGAACAACTACAGGCAGGGTAATTTCAAATATTTCAGCAACCAGTACTCCAACCGCACTACCTACTCAGGGCAATTGAGCGGAAACCACAAACTGGATGAGGAAACCAGTGCCAAACTGGATTGGAACGCCGGTTTTGCGTATGCCAACCGCATTGAACCAAACCGGCAGAATTGGAGCATGAAAGAAACAACGGAGGGTATATACCAGTTTGTGCTGCCAACTGTTGGAAGTATCAACGAGCTTGGCCGGTTGTATCTTACCAATCATGAATATGTTACTACTGCCGCGGTGAATTTTGAACAAAAGTTATGGCCCGGGACGTTGGCACCCACATTCAAGACGGGAGGATATTTTGAGTATAAAACCCGCAATTATGCCGAACGGAGTATTTGTTACAAAGCCACGAACAGTGGCTTATATTCCGACGATGAAATAAATGCACTAAGTTTCGAAACGCTGTTTACTGAACCCTATCTGGGGCAAGGCAAGGTATTGGTACTCGATGAGCAAACCAATGTTGCCAATACGTATGATGCGGCCAATTTGCTGACGGCCGGTTATGTTGCGCTAAACTTGCCACTGGGTAAATTGAATATATACGGAGGCGTTCGGGGCGAGTATAACCGTTTGAAACTGAATGGTTATTATAATGTCAATTCGCCTGTGAAAGTTGATGAGCCTGCTTTTGATTTGTTTCCTTCGCTTAATACTACGTATAATATTACCGATAAAAGCCTGATGCGTCTGGCTTATGCGCAAACCATCAATCGTCCGGAATTCCGTGAGGTTTCTCCGTTGGGTTATTATGACTTTACTGAAAAGAATTCGGTGCGCGGTAACCCGGAACTGAAGGATTGTTTTATCCAGAATGTGGATTTCCGTTTTGAGCATTATCCGACTCCTTCCGAGACTTTTTCCTTAGCTGCATTTTACAAGCATTTCAGCAATCCTATAGAGATGGTAAGTGTAGGTTCTGGATCCAGTTTCTCCTTCGAAAATGCATTGGGCGCTACCAACTACGGACTGGAGCTGGAGGCAAAGAAATCGCTGGAAACTCTCGTAGGATTGAAAAATTTTTCGGTGAGCCTGAACGCCTCTTATATTTACAGCCGGGTGGAATTTGCAAATGCCGAAACGGAGCGTAGCCGTCCGCTTCAGGGGCAATCGCCTTTTGTACTTAATGCTTCACTGTTTTACCAAAGCGATAAGTTGGGTTTATCATCAACGTTGATGTACAATGTTATGGGTAAACGCATTGTAGTGGCTGCCCAGCTTAACCAGGGACAGGTGATAATTCCGGATATCTACGAAATGCCACGGCATGTTGTCGATTTTTCGCTGAATAAGAAAATTGGGAAAAGGCTTGAGCTTAAATTCGGAGTGAAAGACCTGCTGGCACAAAACTTTTTGACGCAACAGATTTATGAATATCAGAAAGATGGAGCTTCGAAATCAGCCACACTGACCAATAAAATGTACAATCCGGGGCGAACCTGGTCGGTGGGTGCGAGCTGGAAGTTTTAATTTTTACAAATATACATTTGCTTTAAAGAGTTTACCTAAGTGGCAAGCTCTTTTTTAGTAATGTTTTCTTGATATTTTCTTCTTTGTTTTGAAATATTATTGCAACGCCACAGTTAAATGCCCTCATTATTTTTGCGATATAATTTTAATAATCAGAGAATATGAAAATTTACCATAATCCAATTTACAAAGTATTGAACATTTGCTTTAGCAAAGTTCAAAAAGGTTACCTTTTTTTATTTGATCTTTCCGGAAAGTGCATTCTGAAATTGTCTGTGCATAATCAAACCAATATCCGGATTCCTATTAAAGGAGTTCCTCCCGGAGAGTACATACTCCAGGTGGATAATTTTTATCAAAAGGTGTTTGTAGTGTGATGTTTCCCGGCAGCCAGGACTGATTTTAATCGGTTTTTCATACGGCTGTCCTATTCCTGCAATATACACTGTGTTATTTTGTATCGAAAAATAGAATAATCAAAAAACAAAACCTATGAACAACATGAAATTTTATCCGACTATCGTCATTTCCGACGTACACCTGGGAACCGAACATTCCAAAACCCGCGAACTGGCAGATTTTCTGCGCACTGTGAACTGTGAAACGCTTATATTGAATGGCGACATTATTGATGGCTGGCATCTTCGCAAAGGTGGTAAAGGCAAATGGAAAAAAGGGCACACCGATTTCTTTAAAATCATCATGAAAATGATGGAAAATCATAATACAAGAGTTATTTATGTCCGAGGGAACCACGATGATTTTATAGATCACATTGCACCTTTTAATTTCGCGAACATCTCTATCGTGAAGGATTATGTGCACGAACGAAATGGCAAACGTTATTACGTGACACATGGCGATATTTTTGATAATGTTACTTCCAACATGGTTTGGCTGGCTAAGCTGGGCGATATCGGGTACACGATGCTTTTGGGCCTGAACCGCGTGTACAATAGTTACCGGATTAAAAGAGGATTACCCTACTTCTCTCTTTCGCAAAGTATTAAGCAGAAAGTGAAATCGGCAGTTTCGTATGTATCCGGTTACGAAAAAGAACTGGTGGCGCTGGCTCGCAGCCGTCATGCCGATGGTATTATCTGTGGCCACATACACCAATCGGCTAATAGCTTAATTGATGGAATTCATTACCTGAACTCGGGCGACTGGGTGGAAAGTATGACTGCTCTGCTCGAACATGAAGATGGAACCTGGGAAGTATACAACCATACTGAAGCTGTTTCTAATCAGTCAAAGGCAGAGGTGGTTGAGTTTCCTGATTCTAATCAAAGGCAGATTAGAGTGGCTTATATGAGGCACAAACACGATCGTGATTTTGTAATGGACAGTCAGATTCTTGATAATTATAGCCGGTTCTGACCGGTTTGCATTTCGACACAATAATAACATTTCGTCTTCTTTAAATAATGTAAAAGCCGGCTTGTGAAAGTCGGCTTTTATATTCATTGTCGTATAAGGGTATTAAAATAGCGTTTGAGCACGATTTTACACCACCGTCGAATGGGTATACGCACGCTGATTATAGTCGCCAATAACAGATAATTATCGGTCAATTGGTTATTTTACTCCATCATCTTTCGGTTGTGGCCGTTCTTCAAGTTCGGTTTCATTCATAAATTTAACCACTTCATCTTTGTCTTTTTGGTTTCGTTTTACCAGATAAAGAATCAGGGCCAGAGAACAAACCACAACGATAACAATAATCCATTGAATATCCATAATAATTGTTAGGGTGTTTAGTTCAACTTTATTGTCAATGCTTCTATCTGTCTAAAATATAACGTTTTGTATGCGGAAGAGTTCAAAATTGATAATCTATCCTTCAAAGCAATACCCATATCCCAGGCGGGTAACTATATTTTTCTCATATGGACCGATTTTTTTTCGAAGCCTGGTGATATTTACATCGATAGTCCTGTTCAGCACGCCATCTTCGTCCGACCAAACCCTCGATAGGATTTCATCACGCGTAAAAACACGGTTACGGTTCTCCAGGAATAATTTTAGGATTTCAAACTCCTTTTTGGTGCAGGATATTTCTTCTTTGTTGAGCAGTACTTTCTTCTTTGCCAGGTTCATTTCCAGATTTTCAAATGTAATATCAGCCGGGACATCTGCTTTTGTTGCTTCAGAGCGTCTGAAAATGGCTTTGACTCGTGCCGCCACTTCCCGTATCGAAAACGGTTTGGAAATATAATCTTCCGCCCCCAACGCAAATCCGGTCAGTTTGTCGTTTTCAGTATCTTTAGCGGTCAGAAAAACGATAGGTATTGTGGCTGTTTTCGGGTTTTCGCGAAGCATGCGAGCCATTCTGAAACCGGATATTTCGCCCATCATTACGTCCAGCAATAAAAGCTGGTAGTACGTCAGATTCTTTTTCAAAGCTTCTTCGGCCGAATAGGCCACATCGACTTTATATCCTTCGTTTTCAAGGTTAAACTGAAGAATTTCGCATAGATCTTCTTCGTCATCCACAACTAAAATATTATACTGGTTCATGGTTTGATTTCGAAATGATTGTATTACAAAATAACCAGTTTGATGTTTCAGTATAATGTGATATTTATTACAAATGCATTATAATGAGTTCATAATTAATCTGTTTTGTCATGAAAATTAAACAGGGTCAGATCCTTTCGGTCCTGACCCTGTTTAATGGAGTTATGAATAAATTATCGTTGTTCCAACTTTATATCCAATGATTGCGATTTGTCTGTGTCAATTTCAATGGTTTGGTCTTTGTATGAAATCAAACTGATTTTAAGCTGGCATTTGCCACCGCAAAGATTGGAAATGCTGAAATTACCATCCAAATCGGTATACACTTTCTGGCCATTTGCAGTGATAATAGCTCCGGCCAGTGTTTCTTCTGTCAGTTTGTCCGAAACAATTCCTTTTAATACCGTCGTTGATTGTACTGTCGTTACTTCTGGTTTTACTTCCGGAGAAGCACTTTCTTTGGCAGATATGCTCATGTTGCTAAATAACATGCTGATGATTGCAATAAACATTACTTTTTTCATAATCGTATATTTTGATGTTTTTGTTCCGAATTATTTGTACTGCAAAGTAACGGTATTGTTATTACAAAGGAATTACGGGTTGATTACAAAGAATATACAACGATGTGAAGTTTTATGTCGTTTTGCGATATGCGGCGTTTCGTGTCAGTATTTCTTTTCCGAAATCAGTTTTCCCTTTTCGTCCCACATGTACCAGGTTCCGGTTTTCCGGCCGTTGTCGTATTGCATTTCGTAGCGCATAATGCCCGAATCGTCCCACACATGCCAGTTGCCGTGTTTTTTGTTGTTGCGGTATTCAGCCTCCGACACAAGTATTCCGGCGGCATTGTAGGTGCGCCACAACCCGTGAAATTCGCCGTGGCGGTAAGCGCGGACTTCGTTTGGTTTTCCGTTTTCGAAATACACGATATAGGCACCTTCAGGCTTTCCTTCCTTGATGTTCATCTCCAGTTTCAGGGCGCCGTTGTCGTAGTATTCCTTAAACTCGCCGCTGTAAAGTTTGGTTTGGGTGGCATCGGTGAAGAATAAGCCGTCGCTCTGCACAATTTTTCCGGTTTGAGCCTGCAAAGAAGCAACAATTAAAAGTAGTATGGGAATAAGTAGTTTACGCATAATAGTGTTTTTATAAAGTTTGGTAGTGTAAAACTACCAAAAAAGAATGTTGCTGTAACAGGCTGGTTGTAAATTTAATATGTGTTACAAAATCAAGTTATGAAGCTAAAAAAGAGAAGTTACGCGTTCGTAACTTCTCAGGATACCATTCACAAAACGAATCAGTAAAAAACGATCAATAAACAGTATTTTGCGGATCAAAATTGGTCCATGTTTCCTTGGTCCAGTCTGTTGTACCGAATGCTCCGATAAACGTAGGAGTTTTGTCAAAGAATGAATTCTGAAGTTTTGCATGCGTATATGATGCTCCACTCAACAATGGAGAGTTGGCTGCTGGTTTAAATGATGTAGGGATAGCCGCTGTTCCGGTTTTTGTGGCATCATAGAATGAAGTTACAATACCGGCGCTGTCTTTGGCATTGGCAGCAATAACGGCTATTGCGTTCGAAGCAATCACTTTGTTTCCGTAGGCAGCTGTGTTGTAGAAAGCCTGTGCCTGAGCATCGGTTATGCCTGCGCCTTTCACAGCTGCTACTTTTGAAGCTATCAAAGCACAGTTTTGAATACACAATGTCAACGAGTCGTTTGCGTTAGCATAGGTTGATGTTCCATCGAGCAGTAAACCGGTGTTCCAGCCTGCAAAAACCGAGTTAAAAGCAGACAAGGAGCTGTTACGGCGGATATGCATACCGGCTCCAAACAAGGCACTCACGTTTTTATCTGCCGGAGTTTTCCAGGGACCGATCAATGTAACGTTACTGAAAACTGCTTTTGTTTTAGGTTGACCAACTGAACCTGAAGCATCATTATCCGATTCGAAACCATTCGAAGTAGAAACGTCGGCAATACGAGCATTACGAACGCCTAAAGCGAACTGTACATGGCCGGAATATCCGAAGTCGGTGTCAAATTCATCGTCCAAACCGCAATAGGCAATCAGGTATTTGGCATTCACGTTTCCGCCAAACCATTCGAACGAGTCGTCGCCACTGTATGAAACCTGGATGTGGTCAATTGTGGTTCCGCTACCAACGGCGCATAATGTTAGACCGTTGATTTCGTTGTCGGGTTGTAAGGCGATTCCGGCAAACTCGATGCGAACATATTGCAATGTTCCTGAGTTGTCGGCCGGATTTGTTCCGCCTCCATACGTTACTGATTTTGTCAAACCTTCAATGGTCGGGTTCGATTGGTTAACAGGAGCTTTCCCTACGACAATAACTCCACCCCAGTCGCCGGCTGCACGAAGTCCCGGAGCCATGCGTGAAGTGAATACGATAGGTTCGCTAGCTGTACCAGCAGCATTTATTTTTCCTCCCTGAAGGATAACCAATGCTCCTTTTGTTAGCTTATCGCCTTTGATAACTGTTCCTGCCTGAATATTGATAGTGCCGGTAACGAATACGTTTCCTTCCAGCACATAAGTAGAATCATTTACAAGATTACGGGTTCCTGTGATGTCGGTCTTGAGAATCACTTCTTTGGAAGTGGAAACCGGAGCCGGGTCGTTGGTTGGTGTACACGAAGTGACAGCCATTGTTACACTAAATAAAGCTACTGTGTAGTTTAAGAAAATCTTTTTCATTGTCAAATAATTTTGTTTTTTGTTTTTTATCATGAAATTTCGATGCAAAAGTAATGGGGTGCTGTTACAGGTTTGTTCCGAAAAGATTATGGTTTTGTGTAAATGCTGTGACGAAGATATTTCATTCGTTTTTAACTGATACGTATTGTTTGGTTACTACTCAGCACCATTTTGTTTTTCAAGGTAAATCTGAAAGTCTTTGACATGTAGCAGAATAGGCTCTTTACCTTAGAGTGGCTAAATATGAATAACCCGCAGTAAGCGAAGCACAGCTGGGGGTAATGGATAAAAATGACTATACATTTGATTTTCAATCCGACTAGTTGAATTGAAAATCAGGCAATTACAAAACAAATGGTGTGCTGAGTAGATACATTGTTTGCCTGGATAATATTTAAACGTATTCAAACATTTATTAAACACTATTTGTTATGATTACAATTTTATCATTATTTAAATATAAATTATATGAAAATCTTAGCGTTAACCATAGTCGCATTCTTATTCAACATTTTATGTGTGTCAGCACAGGATATTCAACTATCGCTCAGCCGGGGAGTCAGTACGCCGGTTAGCCAAACTGCCGATTCACTGAACTTTAACCCTCAGAATGTAACCAAAGCTTCGGTTTATGTTCCGCTTTTCCGTAAGGGTTGGGATGGTGTGGTTAAGGGTCGTGACGCGGCCATGACTTTCGGAATAAACTTGAGCGGAGGCCTTATTGCAGAGCAGGCACCTTCCGCAACTTATTTCAATGCGTTTGGCATTGCCGGCGAAACTGCAGCACCTAAGTTGTTTGTCCGCACCGGAGAAGCAACTAAAAAGCAGGGCTATAACCTGGAGGTAGCACCGGTGCTTAGTTTTCAGTTGGGTGACTTTGAGTTATCGCCTATCATTGGCCTTGGATATTTGAAAACTATTCAACAGGCTTATACTATTGAACAAAGCATTGCCACAGGTACCTATCCTGCTTACGCAAAAATTTTCAACAGGCCGGAAACAACCAACAGCGGATTTATGATAAGTCCCAAGTTCAGGGTTGCCTATTCTCCGGGACCTATAGGGTTGTGGGTGGAAGCCGATTATGTATCCGGGCCTGAAATGATAAGCCGCACATACCGGTTAGCGCCAGCAGGACGTCCCGGCTCCGATGGGTTGTATAAATCAGATCAGATATTAGCCGGAACTGCCGTTGAATCTATCCGCAAAAGCAATTATGGGTCGTTTGGGTTACATGCCGGTATTTCAGTGTCGCTCGAAAAAAAGAAAAAAGGAAAACCTACATTGGGTGGACTGGATGATGACTGCGATGGCTTGAAAACTGTTACAGAAACTTATACCAATGAGAATGGACAAATAGTTCAACGCGTTTTAAAAACAAAGACTAAAAGCAATCAATCCAATGATGTTGTTTCGCCGGATGATGCAAGGGCAGCAGAAGGTAATCCGTTGTACAATGGGAACTCTGAAAATACCAATCCACTTTATAACCCGCAAAGCAGAATAGCTGAACCAACTTCCTGTGGCCCCGTAACGCAACGGACCGTGAAGCCGGATGGAACAACCGAAGAAATGACCTTTGCCTGCCCTGATGATGCACTTTATTTCAACGAAAGAAGAGGAGCAACTACAGTTCCGAAACAGACTCAAGGTGCAACTTTTGGTGAGAAAGTAAATCAGGGCTTACATGCTGCCGGAGGTGCGGTTAGTCAGGGAGCTTCGCTGGTTGGCGGTGCGTTACCGGGAGGTGCAGTTATCAGCGCTAAGCAGATGTCTCAGGGGATGCCTAACCGCATTTCGATGAATGTAACGGTAGCTAAACAAACTCAGGGAGCCACCTTTGGAGAACGTGGCGTTTCTACAGGAACTATCCACATAAGCCTTACTGACGAAGGTTGCGTGGTGTTTATGCCCGATAATACCACCATATTAATAAATATCCGTAAGCAAACTGCTATGGAGATTTCCGAAGGCGAGAGCAATAGCCTGAAAGATAAACTCAAAGCCAGGCAGGCGCTTATCGATAACCGGAATGTCGATGTGAAAGGAAGCATACCGGGAGGTTCTATAGTTTCAGCAGCCGTATCTTCTGTGTCGGCACTTGCGGGTTCGGGAGGAGGAGCTGCAGCTGCATCGTATGCAGCTACGGGAAGAATTGCTAATCCGGAAAACAACAGGGTTGTTGGAGAAATTCCTGACAACGATTGTGATGGGCTGGTACAGGTGCCTGATGGAGATTACGAACTTACTTTTAAGGTGGTGGAAAAGGCGACTTCAGGACTTAAGGATACGCTGAAAACACAGGTCAGGATTGGATTTACTGTTCAAGGCAATGTGCTTAAAACAAAACATGACACGGTGAAAAATTCGATTAGTAATGTGAGGTAAAACACGACCAAAGTTTCTACTCGAATAAAAAGCCGTTGCTGATCAATTTCTGCAACGGCTTCCTTTTTAATTGTCAACTTTTAATTGTCAATTGTCAATTGTCAATTGTCAATTGAAAAGTTATTTGCCCTGTTCTTTCGCCCAGCTGTCTTTCAGCGAAGCAGTCCGGTTAAAGATCAACTTGTCCGGGGTAGAATCCAAATCCACATTGAAATAACCAATGCGTTGGAATTGGAAGTGATCCAATGGTTTGGCCTCTTTTAGCGAAGCCTCTACCTGGCAGTTTGTGAGCACTTTCAACGAATCCGGATTTAGTAGCTCACGGAAATCACGTTCGTCGGCCGAAGGATTTTCCACGCTGAACAAACGGTCGTACAAACGAACTTCAGCCGGCAGGCTGTGTGCAGCCGATACCCAGTGAAGCGTTCCTTTTACCTTGCGGTTGGCTTCCGGCATGCCGCTCTTGGTTTGAGAGTCGTATTCAGCGTATATTTCTTCAATATTACCATCGGCATCCTTTTTGCAACCGGTACATTTTACGATATAGGCGCTTTTCAGACGTACTTCCTGTCCCGGAGTCAGACGGAAATACTTTTTAGGAGCATCTTCCATGAAGTCATCGCTTTCCACATATAGCTCGCGCGAGAAAGCTATTGTGCGTGTTCCTGCCGATTCATCTTCCGGATTATTCGTGGTTTCCATCATTTCCACCTGTCCTTCCGGGTAGTTGGTCAGAATCAGTTTTACCGGATTGATCACTGCATTTACGCGGGTGGCTGTTTTGTTCAGGCTTTCGCGTACCGAGTGTTCCAGCAGGCCAATATCATTTTGTGCTTCAAATTTGGTATAACCGATTTTGTCGATAAAGTTATGGATCGATTCCGGCGAGTAACCCCGGCGACGCAATCCGCAGATTGTCGGCATACGTGGGTCATCCCAGCCGCTTACCAGACCTTCCTGCACGAGCTGAAGCATTTTGCGTTTGCTCATAACCGTGTAAGTCAGGTTCAACCGGTTGAATTCTATTTGTCGTGGACGATAGTCCGAATCTTTGAACTGATCAATAAACCAGTCGTACAAAGGGCGGTGTACTTCAAACTCCAGCGTACAGAGCGAGTGAGTTACACCTTCGAAATAATCTGACTGTCCGTGTGCGTAATCGTACATAGGGTATGCTTTCCAGGTCCAACCGGTACGGTGGTGCGGGTGCGAATTGATAACGCGGTACATCAACGGGTCGCGGAAGTGCATGTTGGACGAAGCCATGTCAATTTTAGCACGAAGCACCATAGCACCTTCGGGAACCTCACCGGTGTTCATTTTCTGGAACAACGCCAGATTTTCCTCTATCGGACGGTTGCGGTACGGGCTTTCTGTACCGGGTACAGTCGGTGTGCCTTTTTGTTTGGCAATGGTTTCAGCCGATTGCTCATCGACGTAAGCTTTGCCCTGTTTGATAAGTTCTACTGCCAAATCCCACAATTGCTGGAAATAATCCGAAGCATAATAAATGTTTGCCCACTTGTATCCGAGCCATTGGATGTCTTCCTGAATAGAATCGACATACTCAACGTCTTCTTTTACCGGATTGGTGTCGTCGAAACGAAGATTACAAATCCCACCATAGTTTTCGGCGATGCCAAAATCAAGGCATATAGCCTTGGCATGACCAATGTGCAGGTAACCGTTTGGTTCCGGCGGGAAACGTGTCTGAATTCGTCCGTCATTTTTACCTTCTTTCAGATCCTGCTCCACAAAAGCCTCTATGAAGTTCAGGCTTTTCTTTGGTGCTTCATCAATATTTTCCATAAATGTTACGAATTACATGTTGCATTCAACAAGTAAAGACCTATGCAATATAGGTCTGTACACATGCAACGGGATTTTTGCCTAATAGTTTAAGCACAAAAATAGTTGAAAAATGGGAATTGAACAATTGTCTGTAAATAAATATACAAAATAATTGTCGCGTTTATAAATAATAAAACTCTCCGGGTGCGTTTGAAGTAGCCCCGGAGAGTTATGGTTTAATGTGCTGTCAGACGAAAGAGCAAAACTGATTTAGTTTACCTCTTGCTGATCAATCAAAGTATCCTTTGATAATTCCGCGTGGTGAATTTTTCACAAAGAGCAGGATTTCATCACGTTCTTTGGTAGCAGGAAGTTCGGCCTGGATGCGTTCAACCGCATGCGAAGTGTTCATGCCCGATTGGTACAGGTAACGGTATACGTCCTGGATATCGCGGATTTGTTCGTTAGTGTAACCACGGCGTCTCAGCCCGATTGAATTTATACCTGCGTATGAAAGCGGTTCGCGGCCGGCGGTGATAAACGGTGGAACGTCTTTACCAATTTTTGACCCTCCCTGAACCATTACATGCGATCCGATACGGGTAAACTGGTGAACCAAGCAAGCACCGCTCAAGATAGCGAAATCGTCAACTTCTACTTCGCCGGCAAGTTGGGTAGCATTACCCATAATAATGTTATTGCCCAATACACAGTCGTGTGCCACATGGCAGTAAGCCATAATCAGGCAGTTGTCACCGATAACGGTTTTGCCTTTCGACGCGGTTCCACGGTTGATGGTAACGCATTCACGAATGGTGGTATTGTCACCAATGATTGCCAGCGTGTCCTCTCCTTTGAATTTCAAATCCTGTGGTACTGCCCCGATTACTGCTCCAGGGAAAATGCGACAGTTTTTACCGATACGTACGCCTTCCATGATGGTAACATTGGATCCGATCTGTGTTCCTTCGCCAATGACTACATTCTTGTCGATTGTAACAAAAGGCTCAATCACCACTGTTGGAGCAATTTTCGCATCCGGATGGATATATGCTAAGGGTTGTTTCATTTCTCGTTATAGGTTTTTATTGTTTTGTTATCTTCTTTTTCTTTAGAAACCCGATTGAAGTTTCTTACACGTTAATATCTGGTATTTATTCAACCAATTAACTCTTCAACTAATTGACTAATCAGCTCATCAACCAATTACTTGTTCTTCACAATCTGCGCCATAAATTCGGCCTCAGCAACGATTTTTCCTCCCACAAAAGCATGGCCTTTCATTACCGCGCATCCGCGACGCATTTCTTCCGGCATCTCCAAACGGAATATCAGCGTATCGCCCGGTACCACTTTGTTGCGGAATTTTACATTGTCTATTTTCAGGAAGTAGGTAGAATAGCGTTCCGGATCTTCAATGCTGCTCAATACCAGCAATCCGCCCGTTTGTGCCATAGCTTCTACAATCAGTACGCCCGGCATTACGGGTTCTTCAGGGAAGTGTCCCATGAAGAAGGTTTCGTTGGCAGTGACGTTTTTTACGCCTACAACTACTTTTTGTTTAATATCAATTACCTTGTCCACCAACAGGAATGGCCAGCGGTGTGGCAAAAGTTTCTTGATTGCATTTACATCCAGTATGGGTGCTACCGAGTCATCGTAAACAGGGGCCTGAACCTCAATTTTCTTTATCTCTTTGCGAATTTGTTTGGCCAGATCGGTATTGATTTTGTGGCCCGGATAAGTGGCAATTACTTTTCCGAGGATGGGTTTACCAATCAGCGATAAGTCGCCGATTACGTCCAGCAGTTTGTGACGGGCAGGTTCGTTTGGATATTTTACACCGCCGTTCAAATAACCCAGTCTCGAAGCATCTTGATGAGGTTGGTGCATTAAATCAGCCAAATGATCAAAATCTGTTTGCGACATTTGTTTGTCGTAAATAACTATGGCATTTTTCAGGTCACCGCCTTTAATCAACCCAAGTTTCAGCAATTGTTCAATTTCGCGGACGAAAACAAAGGTGCGCGCATTAGCAATCTCTGCTGTATAATTATCTAAAGAAGAAAGGCTGGCAAACTGATTGTTAAGTACGGCTGAATCAAAACCAATATGCACATCCACGCTGAAGACATCATCGGGCAAAATAGTAATTTTTGCTCCAGTTTCGGGTATGCTGTATTCTATTTTTTTGCGAACGATAAAATAATCTTTTTCGGCTTTTTGTTCTTCAATTCCTACTTGTTGGATTTGCTCCACATAGTATTTTGCACTTCCATCCAGAATAGGGAATTCCGGAGCATTTACTTCCAGCAAACAGTTGTCAATTCCGAATGCGTAAAGTGCTGATAAAGCGTGTTCGACTGTGCTAACCTGCATTTCACCCTTTTTCAGTACAGTTCCGCGGGTAGTTTCTGTTACATACTCGGCTACTGCATCCATTACAGGCTGGTCGGGCAAGTCTACCCGTTTGATTTTAATACCGTGGTTTTCGGGAGCCGGAAGAGCGGTTAAAGTGATTTCCAGGCCGGAGTGTAAACCTTTTCCCGTTAGCGTAAAGGCTTGTTTAATTGTGCTTTGATTCGACATTCTTTCGTAAGTTACATTTTACAGGAGAAAAATACCTGTAAAATGTTCATTTGTATGATGATATTACTAATTAATCTTCTTTTCTAATTCGTCAATCCGTTTTTGCATGGCATAAATCAGTTTCTGCAATTCAGGCAGGTTTTTATGCACAATGGCTGCTTTGTGAAAAGTCATGATTGGAACGGCAGGATATCCCTGCAAAACCTGGTTTGGAACTTTCACGGAGTTAGGAACGCCTGTTTGTGCTCCAAAAATGGTGCCATCGGCTATTTGGAGGTGACCGGCTATACCTACCTGTCCGGCCAGCGTACATCGTTTCCCGAGCTTGGTAGAGCCCGAAATGCCTGTTTGTGCCGCAATTACGGTATTTTCTCCTACTTCCACGTTGTGGGCAATCTGCACCAGATTGTCTATTTTTACTCCTTTGCGGATAATGGTGCTACCCAGGGTAGCCCGGTCCACAACTGTGTTTGCGCCTATCTCAACATTATCTTCCAGTACTACGTTCCCCATTTGAGGGATTTTTTTGTAGGAACCATCGGCTGTGGGGGCGAATCCGAATCCATCGGAACCGATTACGCAACCGGAATGTAATATGCAGTTAGCACCAATGAGACATTTGTAATATACTTTTACACCCGGATTCAAAATCGTGTTTTCGCCGATTGATGCACCGTCTTCAATGCTAACCTGAGTGTGGATCATGGCGTTTTTGCCGATAACTACCTTTTCGCCAATATAAACGAACGGCGCGATATATGCATTCTCGCCAATTTCGGCTGATTCAGAAATATATGCTAATGGAGAAATACCGGTTTTTTTCGGTTTGGCCTGATCGACCAGCGAGAGCAAAGTGGCTAAGGCCTGATATGCATCATTTACGCGGATAAGCGTGGCCTGAACTTCGCGCTCGGGCTCAAAACTCTTATTGACAAGTATAATACTTGCCTGGCTATCGTAAATGTACTGGCTGTATTTCGGGTTCGACAAAAAACTCAACGTTCCCGGCTTTCCCTCTTCGATTTTGGAGAAATCACTAACTTTTACCGCGGGGTTACCTTGTATTTCACCGCCTAAGAAATCTGCAATTTGTTGAGCTGTAAACTCCATATAAAAAATTTTGGGTGCAAAAGTACTAAACTATTTCCAATTAACCATAAAACGAAGTGAAACTGATTCCGTTTTCATGATTATTAATCTAATTTGACCGTATTAAATTTTGTAGTAGCAGAAATAATGTTTCTCTACTTTTTTCGTCAATACGGTTATGTTCAGCATATCCGAAGCATCAGCAATATCTTTCACCGTACCATCTTTGTACAGTATATTTATATGGTCGTCTTCGGGGCTGTAAGTGTCGGTGCTCACAATTTCTTCGCCCATAAAATAGGCCGCATCCTGTATACTAACGTTAAAATGATTTGTGTATTGTGTAAGCTGCAAATTTCTTTTTTCAATGTTAACCGGTTCGGAGCCTATTTCTACCTTGAACAATTTTCTATCGGTAAATGCCTTGCATAGTGCTGAGAGTACCAAATCGGAATGCGACGACCACACTTTTATGGCACAGATAACGTCAGAATCGTCCAGCATGGCAAAATGATCCAATGCTTCATTCGATTGTTCAAATGCCTGTTTGTCAATCTGATTGTAGAGGAAATAGTGCAGGGCAGGCGACGCGAAAAGCTCCACATTGCGGCTTGCCAGTTCTTTTGCCCGTTTTAAAATGTTCATCAACATTTTTTCAGCAGCCACGGATGTCTTGTGCAAATACACCTGCCAGTACATTAACCGGCGCGCAACCAGAAATTTTTCAATGGAATAAATACCTTTGGCTTCCACCACCAGTTGGTCGTTGTGTACGTTGAGCATTTTAATAATACGTGCCGAACCGATAATTCCCTCACTAACACCTGAATAGAAGCTGTCGCGGCTCAGATAGTCGAGACGGTCCATATCCAGTTGGCTGGAAACAAGCTGATGTAAAAATTTCTTCGGATACACGTTGGTGAAAATCTCCAAAGCCATTCCCATTTTTCCACCCAGCTCACGGTTTATTTTCTGCATCATCCATAGTGAAATTTCTTCATGGTTAACGCCCTGAACCAGACTGTGTTCCAGCGTATGAGAAAATGGCCCGTGGCCAATGTCATGCAACAGGATGCAGGCCCTCACGGCTTCGGCTTCGGCGGTGGTTATTTCATTTCCTTCCTGGCGCAACTGGGCAATGGCTTCACCCATTAGGTACATGGCTCCGAGCGAATGTTGCAGGCGGGTATGTTGCGCCCCGGGATAAACAAACGACGAAAGCCCGAGTTGCTTGATGCGGTTCAGCCGTTGAAAATAGGGATGTTGTATAATGTCGAACAGGAAATCGTTCGGGATATTGATAAACCCGAAAACCGGGTCGTTGATAATTTTTCGTTTATTTGGTTTTTTCATTTCTTATTGACAAACTTTTCCAAAGTTTTGAACTATGAAAAGTTTAATTGAATTAATATTGTGCCGCTAATATATCCACCAGCCATTCCCAGCACTTTTGCGTGGAACTGATACTCAGCCGTTCGTCGGGCGAATGCACGCCATACATTTGAGGGCCAATCGAAATCATATCCAGATACGGATATTTTTCCAGAAAAAGACCACATTCTAATCCGGCATGGATGGCACGTATTTTCGGTTCGCAGTCAAATAATTTCTTATAACTTTCCTGTGCAGTTTTCAGTATGTCCGAATTCAGGTTTGGTTTCCATCCCGGATAACCATCGCCGTGGGTTACGGTAGCGCCGGCAAGAGTCAGTACGGCTTCCACCTGATTGGCTACATCGTATTTGGCCGATTCTACCGAGCTGCGCTGGCTGGTAGTGATTACAATTTTATGGCCTTCTTTCATTTTTACCGAGGCCAGGTTGGTCGACGTTTCCACCAGCCCGGGCATGTCCATGCTCATCGCTTTTACGCCGTGTGGGCAGGCATACAGCACGTTAAGCAAGGCATCCGAAGTTTTTTTATCCATGGAGGTTTCGGGTAGCGATTCCGATTCCAGTTCCAGCTTCATGTTTGGTTCTACGTTTCCTTTCTCGTTTTCCATATCTACTGTGAAAAGATTGAAATGTACCCGGACATTTTCTTTTTCAGCCCATGGAACCGAAGCCACCGCCATCGCCTCGCGTGCAATGGCATTACGCAAATTGCCTCCATCGATGCTGTGCAGGTGCAGGCTTGTCTTTTTATTGAGCGTCCACAAAAAGCGGGTCAGTATTTTGTTGGCATTGCCCAGCCCTTTGTCTATGTCATCGCCCGAATGGCCACCTTTTAGCCCTTTGACCGAAACCCTGAACGCAAAATGTTTTTCGGAAATGGGTGTGGGTTTGTAAGTAAGTTCGGCTGTGGTATCTATGCCACCTGCGCAACCCACAAAGATTTCCCCATCGTCCTCCGAATCAAGGTTTATCAGTACTTCGCCGCTCAAAAAGTTTTGTTCCAGTGCAAATGCACCTGTCAATCCGGTTTCTTCATCTACCGTAAACAGGCATTCCAGTGCCGGATGTTTCAGGTTGTTCGATGCAAGCACCGCCAGCATCATCGACATGCCAATGCCATTGTCGGCGCCCAGTGTTGTGCCTTTGGCCTTCACCCAACCGTCTTCGATATAGGTTTGTATTGAGTCCGTTTCAAAATTGAAAACCACATCGCTGTTTTTCTCACACACCATGTCCATGTGCGATTGCAGAATCAGCTTTTTCCGGTTCTCGTATCCGTTGGTTGCCGTTTTACTGATAAGCACATTTCCGGCAGCATCGGTTTTTATGTTCAGGCCTTGTTTTTCGGCAAAAGCTTTCAGGTAGGCAATTACTTTTTCTTCCTTTTTCGATGGACGGGGAATTTGGGTTATTTCGTGGAAATAATTCCAGACAGAGGCGGGTTCAAGTGTTTTCATTTTAATCAACATTTTTATTTGCGAAAGACAAAGATAGAAAAAAAGTGATTGGGGATGCCTATTTGTTAAGCGAATTTAGTGATGCGGAGTCGAAAGAATCAACTGCCCCAAGCCCCATTCGGCATGAATTCAGACGAACGGGGTTTAGGGCAGTATTTCGTTCCTATTGCCATTTTCAATGTCATTAAAAAAAGTCCAACCTCTTTTCAAAGATTGGACTTTGCAAAACTAAAAATCAAAAACTATGTCAGTGAATCAAATCTGCATTTTTCGGCATAGTCATTCGTTTGATGGCTGCCGGAGCTTCTGCCGGACTGAATTTGTAAGTCAGGCTATAGGTTTTGTCAACAGTGGTCCCGAATTCTTTGGTGTGCACAACCAGATTCACCGAATCAGCAGTGGCGTTTGCCTGCAGCGAGCTTAAATCGAATGAAGCCACTCCCCAGCGTGAATTGCTTGGGTAATCGTCGTTGGCATTGTGGCGGAATTCCAAATGCACTTTGCCGTCGGTGTAGGTCTTTGTACTATCCGAAACCAGGTTGATAAAATGAATTTTGTTGTAACCCGGGTAAACGAATTCCACATTCAGGAAGTGGCTCCCGATCCACATATCCCGCACATCAATCTGATCGTTGCCGATACTGTCCTGCGTAGCGGGTTTAATTTTGAAAATCCCTTTGGTAAGCACCTCATATACATCGTTCAGCACTACTTTATGATTGTACGTGTCGTTTTCAGTATTAACGGATACGATGCTGTAGTTGGCAATAATCCGTTGCCCGGTTTTGGGACGGTAGTATGGGAAATTGGTTGACGTAATCCACATACGGTCATCGTTATCCAACCGAAAATAAAAGGCAGAACTTTGATTTGGATTTTCAACGGTGGCAATGTTTATGAACGAAGTCGGAAGTTGCTGTTCATCATTGTCGTGCATGTTGCAGGAAACTAAAAATGTCAGGGCTAAAATGCCAAATAATAACTTTTTCATAAGAAAAACTAATTAATAATCAGTGATATAACAATTTACAAATCTCTTTCTCTAAGCCTGCTAAAGTTTGTTTCTCAGCAGAATTCAAAATGGTAGATGAAAATTAGATTTCAAACGTTGCATGAGCCGAAGAAATTTGCCTCGAAATTATAAAAAATAACGTATAATCCGGCTTAAATGTTGTCTCAGTTAATTAGGAATTCTGATAGGTATGTTTAAAATTATATATGATTATCTGCATAACTTTATATTAGGCATTATATAAGTCAACCAGTAGTGCATTTAATAGATATTTTCAATAATAAAAAGAAATATATTGCCTTGCACACAGTTTTATCTGCGAATGACCTTGCCCAGTGAACCAAAAAACAAGTGAGAAAAGCGCAAAAATACTCCTGTTTGACGACCGTAGGGAGGAGTTTGGAGGATTTTAGCTTTTCGAGCACTAGTTTTTTGAGTGAATTGGGTGCAGTCTTGATTTTTTTTGCTTCGTTTTTTTTATCAAGAAAAAAAATGAAGTGGGGTTTGGGGTAAAACCCCAAGTAATATCAATAGTATTTTTTTAATGCACTACGGGTTAAGTTAATGTGTTTTTAGGAATAGAGCGCAGATAAACGCTGATTAAACGGATCTTAAAACGGATTTTATCTCACTAAAGGCGAGATGATAAAGATATAGATCTGAAATCAGCCCCTATCCCGATAGCTATCGGGACAGGGATAAAATCCTTTTTTTAATCCGTATTTACATTTTATACCGCCAAGTCGGCAGCTTTGATCTTTGCGAATCCGCTAAATCCGCGTTCTATTTCTTTGTTTTAAAACGTACAATTCAGTATATCAAATGCTTATAATCTGTATAATAACTAGTGACTTTATTTATAGGTCGCTTTACGGATAATCGGATATAATGACATGTTGTTGTCGAATTGTAATCACAGTTTTTTAGGTGAATTGCTGATAGCTAACAAACCTTGAGTACTTTTGCGCTTCCGGCATATTTCACCTCTACCGGTTCGCCGGTGAAGCCCACCATACCAAACTCCACACCAATGCTAAGTATCAGGCTTACATCGTTGGTGAGCATAGCTATTTGTTTATCAGTCATTTGTGCCGTGAGCGTGTGTTCTTCCACAATGGTATTGGCAGAGTACCAGTTACTGTTGGTTATTGCCGCTGCCCCGTGTAATTCTTCCACCACCGGCAAATAATCATTCAGATTTTCGTTGAACACCATGTCCGAAGCGGTTCCCAGCACCACAATAATCCGGAAATACGGCAGCCGCTGTATATTTTGCAGGTCTGTGCCGGTATTGATGCGAGGAATGGTAACCGTAGCCGACAGGTGCTCCCGGTCTATATCGAAAGTAGTTGTAACGCGCAATACTCCGTTAAAGGGATAGTTACGGTTTAAATTGAAACCGTCCAGCGCTTGCTTTATGGGCGTCAACCGCACCGGGCGTTTCCCTTTCTCCATAGTGGTATCCAGCTTTTGCAGCTTGTTTCCCATACCATTCAGCACGGAGCTTATGTTGTAATCGGCCAGGCGGTGTAACCCACCCAAAGCCAACCGTACCCCTGAAGCAAATTTGGTGCAACCGCTCCACTCTTTTTGCTGTGAGCGAAAGCCCTTGTACTGAGGCAGGCGCTTAATCTTGTCAGCGCTGGCACCGCCTTTACTACGCATAATTACCTGGTCGCTGCCACGGCGGGTATAAAAACTCACACCGCTCACACTACCCGAAAGTTGAAAAGGTCCTTTTACTATGGCCATAATGTTATTTGCGATTTTAGATTTACAATTTCAGATTTGCGATTGAAGGTTAAATGCAGCCTTCTTCTTTCTCTGCTTTCCTTTTAGAGATGGAGGTATTCTGTTATGACCGTAAAGATATTGTAATTTTTTATTTTCTACAAATTTACTATATTATTACTATGTATATCCTATATTTAAATAAGTATAGTTTATATAATGGATAATAATAGGTATGATATAGGATATATATAGTAGATATAAGTTTACAATATGATTATGAATAGGTTCTGATGTAATAGTGCTGCAAATGGCATTTAAACGGTTTTAGTAAGTAATTAAAAAAAATAGTATAAATATTTTGTTAATCAATATTATTCGGTATTTTTGTGATTGTAAAATTTAATATACGCTATCTATGGAATATCAAAATGCCAAATTACTAAATCATTACCTTGAATACTGGATGACCAAATGCGTGGAGATTCTTGAAGCTACTGAACGTGGTGGCACATATCCAATAGCGCAATTAAAGATACAATTCGGAGAAACCAATTTTGCCCGGATGTACGATGACTTTATCGAAGAACTAATAAGCAATATACAAGAGTATCGGAATATCGAATACATGGATAATTACATTGAGGGTACATTCAGTGTGGTAGCAGGTATTGATGGGTATGAGGATGATATCGACAGCGATATAGTACGTAACGGTTATGAAGTAAAGTTTTTGCTGGAAGTGACAAAGGCTATAAACCAGACCTTTAAAAAGGTGCACGATATTTATTACGGGAAAGGAGAATGTACGTACTCAAACGAGTTAAAGCGGATATTTTATGAACAAATGGTACTGTTGCAGCCGGACTTTCAGATGAGCGACATTAAGGATGGCGTAGAAAATGATGAAGATGAAGACTTAGGTATAGGGCCGGATGAGCGACAATTCGATTTTAAGTATTTCAAAAAGGAGTTGGCCGGGGTGGAGGGCAACAGAGAAAAAGTAAGTCTGATACACAACCGGCTTATTGATTATGAACAATGGTTTATTGAAAAAGGAAGAGACTATACGGAGGACTTTTTTGGAACAACAAATTATATGCGTACCGAATTTTACAAATTGTGCATGTCGGAAATAAAGCGCTATCCGATACTCAAAGAACCTGAACCCGATCCGAAAGTGAAGCCACAGGAATTTAAAAACCAATATAGCTGGACCGGTTCCGACACGGCACTGCTGGAATTGATTACTTCGCTCTATCACAGCGATTGCATTGAACGGAGGGATGGAAAAACAACTACCCGCAAAGAGCTGATTGACTATTTTCAGAGCATTTTGGGCACTGAAATAAAAGACGTAGAAGGCAAACTCACCCGGGCTACCGCACGAAAAATAAATATGACCCCATTTCTGGACAGTTTGAAAACTGCCTTTGTCAATTATGCAGAGGATAAAGAAGAAAGGCAACGGCAGAGGAGATAAAGATCACAGACCTAACAGGTTTCTAAAACCTGTTAGGTCTGAATTGGTAGTTAGGTCTAATTAAAAGTATATCCAAAATAAGGGGAAAAAACTCTTAATAAATACCAATTAAATTTTGTAGTTTTGTAAACAAATATAAATCGTTTAAATATAATTAAATCACAGACCTAACAGGTTTCTAAAACCTGTTAGGTCTAATTTAAAAGTTAGGTCTAAATCAAATATAATTAATAAAGTGGCAAAGCAGATAAAAGAGAAAAGTATAGAGGAAAGTTTGTGGGATTCGGCGAATAAGTTGCGCGGAACGGTGGAGTCGTCGGAATACAAGCATGTGGTGCTGGGATTGATATTTCTGAAATTTGCCAGCGATAAGTTTGAGGAACGGCGCGCGGAGCTGATAGCCGAAGGAAAAGAAAAGTACCTGGAAATGGTGGAGTTCTACACCATGCGCAATGTGTTTTTCCTACCCGAAGAAGCCCGCTGGAGCACCATTATTGCCAATGCCAAACAGGCCGACATAGCCATTAAGATAGATACCGCACTTTTTACCATCGAGAAAAATAACCCGGCGCTAAAGGGAGCCTTGCCCGATAACTATTTCTCGCGCCTGAATATGGACGTGAGTAAACTGGCTGCCCTGCTGGATACCATAAATAATATAGACACCCTGCGCGACAAGCAGCAGGACATTGTGGGACGTGTGTACGAGTATTTCCTGAGCAAGTTTGCACTGGCCGAGGGCAAGGGGAAAGGCGAATTCTATACCCCGAAAAGCATAGTAAACCTGATAGCCGAACTGATAGAACCTTACAAAGGCGTGATTTACGACCCTGCTTGTGGTTCGGGAGGTATGTTTGTGCAAAGTATCAAGTTTATTGAGAGCCACCATGGGAATAAAAAGGAACTGTCTGTCTACGGACAGGAATACACCTCCACCACCTATAAACTGGCGAAGATGAACCTGGCCATACGCGGCATTTCGGCTAACCTGGGTGCAGTGCCGGCCGATACCTTTGGGCGCGACCAACACCCCGACCTGAAAGCCGACTACATTATGGCTAACCCACCCTTTAACCAGAAAGACTGGCGGGCAGATAACGAACTGACTGACGACCCACGCTGGCGTGGCTACGAAGTGCCACCCACCAGCAACGCCAACTACGGCTGGATTCTGAACATGGTAAGCAAGCTGAGCGAAAACGGCGTGGCCGGTTTTATCCTTGCCAACGGTGCACTGAGTGGCGGAGGTACAGAATATGAAATACGCAAAAAACTGATTGATAACAAACTGGTAGAAGCCATTCTGGTATTGCCCCGCAACCTGTTTTATACCACCGACATCAGTGTGACGCTGTGGATATTGAACAAGAATAAAAAAGCGCACACCGTGGAGGTAAACGGCGAAACCAAGCAGTACCGCGACCGCGAAAACGAAATCCTGTTTATGGACCTGCGCCAGATGGGCGAACCATTCGAAAAAAAATATACTCAATTTTCGGTGGATGATATACAAAAAATTGCCGGGACGTATCACGCGTGGCAATGTGTTGTAGAGACGCACGGCCGTGCGTCTCTACAGGGAAACGGAAAATACGCCAACGTTCCGGAATATTGTTACGCCGCCACCATCGACGAGGTGCATGCGAAGGATTATTCGTTGGTGCCCAGCAAATACATTGAATTTGTAAACCGCGACGAAAACGTGGATTTCGACGAAAAAATGCGCAGCCTGCAAACCGAAATGACCGACCTGCTGCGTGCCGAGGCACAATCGAAACAAGACCTGCTAACAGTGTTTAAAGAATTAGGATATGCGATCGAATTATAAACGGTTAGGGGATTATATCAAAGAGGTAAAAGTAAGGAATACAGACCTTAGGGCTACCGAATTGTTGGGCGTGAATATCGATAAATTCTTTATGCCATCCGTAGCCAATATTGTTGGCACCGATATGTCTGTTTACAAAATTGTGAAACGTGGACAATTTGCCTGCAACCGTATGCACGTGGGGCGCGATATGCGATTACCTGTTGCATTATCCGATAAAGATTATGAATTTATGGTTTCGCCGGCTTATGATGTATTTGAAATTAAAGATACTGCGAAACTATTGCCCGAATACCTAATGATGTGGTTTACCCGAAAGGAGTTTGACCGCAATGCATGGTTTTATACCGATGCCGATGTGCGTGGTGGATTGAATTGGAAAGCATTCTGTGATATGCAATTACCCGTTCCCTCTCCCGAAAAGCAACGGCAACTGGTAAACGAATACCATGTGCTGGTTAACCGTATCAACCTGAATAACCGCCTGATACAAAAACTGGAAGAAACAGCGCAAGCGGTGTATAAGGAATGGTTTGTGGATTTTGAGTCAGATGAAAATGTTTTGTTGAAGGAATACATTGAGACAAACCCTAGAGTTGATTTAAAAAAGGGAAAGCACGCTAAATACGTTGAAATGTCCAATCTTTCCGAGACATCAATGTGTATAAGTGGTATTGTTGAACGTGAATATAATGGTGGTTCCAGATTTCAAAATAATGATACACTTTTGGCTAGAATAACTCCTTGCTTAGAAAATGGGAAAACAGCTTTTGTAAATATACTTGTCAATAATGAAGCCGCAGCGGGTTCAACTGAGTTTATTGTAATGAGAGCAAAGAAGGATATAAGCCCTTTTTGGGTATATTGTCTAGCTAAAGACGATGGATTTAGAACTTATGCAATAAGTAGTATGATTGGCTCTTCAGGCAGACAAAGGGTTCATGAAAAGTATCTTGAAGAGTATAAAATTGCAAAAGTAAATGAGGACATGATGAAGAAGTTCGATAAAATTGCAAAAGCAATTTTCGCCGAGATTAGATTAAAATCTATTGAAAAACAAAGGCTTTCAGAATTGAAAGATTTACTACTTTCCAAACTTGCAACAATAGAAAACTAAAAAATAGAAATAATAATGTCGCCGTTAAACGGCTACCATAATATCGCCGCTATGCGGCTAGGTTGATAAACGATTGCATTATTCTACCATAATATCACCGCTATGCGGTTAAGGTGCGTAGCAACGACATTATGGTAGAAATGTAGATATCAGATTTTAAAGAGGTGCAGAGCATAGAAATTATGGTAAAATGGTAATAATATCGCCGCTATGCGGTTAAGGTGCGTAGTAACGACTTATGGTAGAAATGTAGATATCAGATTTTAAAGAGGTGCATAGCACCGAAATTATGGTAGCATAAGATGAAATAAGAATTTCAATAGGTGCGTAGAACCGACATTATTGCGTTGATTTTAAATCACTCGCTGGGGGAGTTTTATAAACCGTTATAAAACAAATATAAGAATCTGAAAATAGAATATATACTGAGCAAAGAAGATTTACTGCAAATGCAGTTATTTATGGCATCCCCCGCTGGTACGATTTTGTAACCAGAAAAAATTAGATACTTATTGAATATGAGCAAATTAAAAATGACACTTGCCGGGCTGATTCTGCTTGGCTTCGGTCTGAAAGCACAGGAAGTAAAAACCATAGAAGTGAAACCTGTGGGCGTGTATGCCGAAATAGACATAGACGGACAAAACCGGATGATGAAACAGTTGTATGACCCACAAACCCGCAATGCGTCGGTAGATACGATATTCAATAACATAACGCACTATAATCCACCGGTGTTGTATCTGTTTAGTCAGGCATTGTATGTGAATGGAGAAAAAGAACCGGCATTGCAGTGGTACCTGTATGCACAGCTCAACGCGATGTATGATGCTGCCCGCTGTGCCGACACCTCTGCTAAACAGGCTATACTGATACTGGAAGATAATATTCGCCCCATGTTGGCAGAATATATGAAGCAAAATAAAGCACTGGAAACAAAATCGGCACAGATGGTTCTGGATTTATTTAAGAAACTACCACCCGACTATGATATCCGCTGGATAAACCTGCACGGCATGGGTGCATTTACAGGTGCATTTGGCGAAGAACTACCCAAAGAAACACCCAAACTGACGGAAGACAAACTGCTATGGCCGGGTTTACAAGCCAAAGTGCTTAAAGAATTTGCCGGGTTGCACGGGGTGAAAGAGTGAGAAGAATTTTATTTAGCATACATATTATTAATTATTTACAATGGATCAAAAGTATCAGGATTTTCAAAAAACAATCAAAAAGAAACACTCGGTAAACTTTACCCCTAAGTACAAAGAAACAATTCCGGTATCGTTGTCGGACTCCCGGTTGCTGGTGGAGATAGCCGTAAAAACCGTTGAAGCCCTTGAATGGGAACTTGTATATCAGGATGATGAAACGGTAGAAGCCCGTCAATCGAATGGCAGGTGGAGTGGCAAATATGCACTGACGATCAAGACCGGTCATGCCGGAGAAGTAGTGGTGAAAAGTGAATCCACCGGAGACGAAATGTGGGATATGGGCAATAATTCGAAACGGGTTAAACTGTTTGTGTACGCCTTTAATGAAATATTGAAAGACTACAAACAATCGAACCTGGCCGATCTGAAGAAAGAGGTAGAGCGAAAAGATAAGATGAGTGATTATGTAATACCTGAAAGTCTTCCACAACCTGCTGCCTACAAAGAACCGGATTCATTACCCTTATGGTTGGGACTTAGCTTCAGCGCCATACTCATTGCTGTTCCTGTAGCATTTTTAACGTGGCATGGGTTGTACATCATTGGATTATTCGAATTTGGCTTTGCCTGGTTGCTGGCAACCGCTGCGAGTTACCTGTTCAAAATAAGCAATTATACCAACTGGAAAGTGATACACTATATGTTGATTGCAGCTGTAGCTATCGTTTTTGTTTCAAATTTATTTTTTCAATACCTGATTTATCTTGACAAATCGGGAGATGCTTTTACCGGCTTCTTCGACTTTGTAGTTTTGAAAATTGAAGCCGGAATAAAGTTTAAAGATTTGGATTTAGGAATTATAGGGTTGGTAGTGGTATGGGCTCTCAATATCTGGCTTATGTATGCTTTCGGAAGACTGTTATTGCTAAGCAGGCTGGTCAGATACTCTATCAGCCGGGTACCGGAAGAAGTGGCTGAATTTGCAGCTTATCATTTCTCGCAAGCCAAAAGCGAAGAGAATATGAAAAAAGAGTTGGAAAAAATGGGTTGGAAAACAGAGCAGGATCATCAAATGGTGCTGGAAGCATTGGATGGATTTGGAGCAGCAAGAGAGATGAGAAGAATTAAATAGAGAAGCTGGCTATTGAAAGATAAAAAGCCCTTTGAGCAAGTATGGGAATATTCTCCCGCTTTCGCGGTTTTGTAAACCGTGACAAAACAGAAGAATAAAGCGCATGAAAATAGAATTCACCCTTACCAAAGACGACATACTCCAAATGCAATTATTTATGGCTTCCATTTCGGAGCAGGTAAACAAGACTCGAAAAAAGTCGAAATGGCGGGTACCGATAGTTTATGCCGTATTGGGTATACTATTAGCAGTTACTACCGACAAGGTGTTTGGAATTGTATTTCTGGCAGTAGGTGTCTTATGGTTTTTCTTTTATCCGGGTATTCTGGCGAAACGCTATGAGAAAATCTACAGAAAGAATATTGATGAGAATTTAGCTAACAGAGCCGATAAACCCGTTGAGCTGACTTTTGGCGATGAATATATAGAATCGAAAGATTATACGGGCGAAGCAAAGCTCAAAATCTCGACCATCGAGCGGGTGGATGAGGTGCGCAATTATTGTTTCCTGAAATTCGACTCGGGGGTTGGTTTGGTCATTCCACTGAACCAAATAGCAGAAAGAGACAGTTTTATTGAGTACCTGAAAAAAATGGCAGCAGATAGTGCAATACCCTATGCAGCCAATTTGGAATGGCGGTGGAAATGAAATCCATAAAAAAAATAAATATGCGGGATTTGTAAATATAATAATCATACGGAAAAACGCCGTAGACACGGCCTGCCACGTCTTTGAAAAAAACAGATAAAACCGTATAATTGATAGACGCGACAGGTCACGTCTCTACAATGGAAAATGGAACAATATGAAAACGGACAAATTTCAGAATAAATACCGCATACCATCGGCACGGGCACAATGGCATGATTACAACGGCGGTGAATATTTTATTAGCATTTGTACGGCCGGACGGGAACATTATTTTGGGAAGATACGCGATGGGGAAATGATATTAAATGTATTAGGTGAATTTGTTGCGGAAAATATACGTCAGGTATCTGAAAAAAATAATAATACAGGGATACCCCTATTTGTGGTAATGCCAAATCACATTCATTTGATTGTTTGTATTGATGATCCAAATGGCGGTTTGGTGGAGATGTGGCCTGCCGCATCCAGAATAGATGATAATAAAATTGTAGAGACGTGGCCTGCCGCGTCTAAAAATCACGAAATAGATTTCGATCGCAATGGTTTTCGAGACGCGACAGGTCACGAAACAGATTTATCAAATAATGGTTTTAAAGACGCGACAGGTCACGTCTCTACGGGGGGAATTGGTAAATCGGAAAAAATGCGTGAAATTGCGAATCAATGTGGTTTGTTGTCAACCACCATTGGCGGAATAAAATCGGCATTGACACGGTATGCCCGCGCCAATGGAATTCAATTTGCCTGGCAAACCCGTTTTCATGACCATATTATTCGCAGTCAGGATGAAATGAACAGGATTGCATGTTACATTGAAAATAATGTAACGACATGGGATAATGATAAATTTAATACAAAATAAAACCGTAGAGACGTGGCCTGCCGCGTCCCAAAGACGAATAATTACGAATTTAAACGATAATTTTTTATGAATGAGAGGTTTCTAAAACTGCTTTATGTTTCGCTTACATTGTGTTCAATAACTTTGAATGCGCAAAACAACTGCTTTACTCGTGTACCCGGTATCGACCTGCAAAGTATGAATATAGGCACTGGTCAATGGATTGACTTTAATGCAGATGGCAAACAGGATTTGTTTATATCAGGTTATGATACAGATAACACTTCAAAATATGTGTATATGTACCAAAACAATGGTAATAAAACATTCAGTGAAGTGCCTGTACCTATGTATGCCAAATTATTAGGAACCGCTATTTCCTGGGGAGATTACAACAACGATGGTTTTATTGATTTTTATTATTCAGGGGCATATAACGGGAAAATGCAGGCAAAACTGTATAAAAATGATGGTAGCGGAAATTTTCCTGAAGTTAATTGTCCCTTTATTCCACTATCCGGTGGAAAATCTCAGTTTGTGGATATCAACAACGATGGGAAACAGGATTTTTTTCAAATTGGATTTGATTCTGTTCCGGCTTTGACTTTCGCTATGTCCGAGAATAAAGGAAATGGTATTTTCGAGAAAAAGGATGTCAGTTTTTTAAAAAAACTATCAGGTTGGCCCGGCAACTTTGCTGAAAACAATGTTTTATGGGCCGATTTCGACAATGATGGTTTGTTAGATGTTGTTATTGCAGCAACAACCCAGCAAGATTTCTATTTTAAATTTTACAAAAATCTGGGTGACTTTAAATTCAGGGAAGAAAATATCGGCTTACCTAAGTTGAATTATGTAAGTATGGCGGCCGGAGATGTGAATCAGGATGGTAAAACCGATCTGGTTTATATCGGGTCGACAGAGTCGATGTTGGGCGGTTCGTACAATTATGCTTCTATTAATATAAATATCAATTACGGAAATCTGAAATTCAATACAGCCAATTCTTTTCAGACAAATATCTTTGTCAATAATATGGAACTTGCCGATTTCGACAATGATGGTTATCCGGATATATTGTATTATGGTACAAACAACGGTTATCTGAAAATATTTAGAAACAATAAAAACAATACTTTCACGGCTACAAACCAAAATATAGCACAAGCTTATTACGGGGCAGCTCTTTGGGGTGATATGGACAACGACAATGACCTGGACTTGTTTTTTTCAGGTGAGCTGGTTTCCGGTGGTCAGAAAATATCCTATCTGTATGAAAATACGATTCCGGTTTATAATCAGAAACCGCTTCCACCCACTGAGATTAAACTAAAAGCTCAGGGCAACCAATTAATAGCAGAGTGGAACGCTGGATCCGACGATTCAACGAAGACAGCTTCATTAAGATATTTGGTTCGGGCAGGAAGTACCCTCCATCCGGATTCACTGATTTCAGGCATTGCCGATTATGAAATGTTGCAAAAATCGACGACCAACAGGAGGTATTGTTTAAACAATGCTCCGGAAGGGAAATACTATATAAGTGTGCAGACAATAGATAATTCGTGGAATCGTTCGGATTTTTCGGAGAAAAAGGAAGTCCGGTTTAAGCATACACAAAAAATATTTGGTGATACAATAACTATAAACTACGGCGATAGTGTGAAACTTTATCCGGGGGCGGCTTACAAAACCTATAGCTGGAATACAGGTGACACAACAGCCTATATTTATGCGAAAACAGAAGGTTTGTATTCCGTAAATCTGACGGATACAAACGATTATTTGCGTGATGAGTCGGTTTATGTAAAAGTATTGGGAGTTCCTGTAGTTATTGTTCCTGAAAAAGACTGGTACATTACCGCCGGTCAACAATATGCTGATGAGGGATATGGGGTGGCCACCGACAGTGACAGGAATGTTTATGTTGCTGGAAGACTTTCGAAAATGCTTGTTTTAGGTACAGATACATTGTGGGGTTCACCCTATAACAATGAAGAGAGCGTGTTATTAATGAAACTTGACCGCACGGGTAAATTGTTATGGTGGAAAAAAGGAACTGATAAATACTCCTCGGACACTGGCGCTTATGGTGTGATGGTAGATCACGACAATAATGTGATAGTATACGGTTCTTTTTCCAACGACTTTGCTTTTGCAGATACTACTATTTTAGCCACACTCAATAACTCAGAGAAATTGTTCGTGGCTAAACTCAGGCCGGACGGTCGAAGGATATGGGTTAAAGGATTAGGGAATATAGAAAGGCCGGATCAGGGGGTGAATATAAAATCGCTTCATGGAACAGTTGACAATGACAACAAGGTTATTATTACGGGTTTAACAACAGATTACGAAACAAGATTTGATGCTATTGTTTTTCCTACATCTTATCCGGCCAGAGACGTATTGTTCATATTAAAGCTGGATAAAACCGGAAAAATTGAATGGGCAAAAGGGGCCACTAATATTGATCAAAATGCCCCTTCTGCAGTTACTACCGACAATAGCAATAATATTTATATAAGTGGCTATAGCTTCGGAAAAAGCACCTTTTTTTATACGGAACCTTCAACCTCTCAGCTTACAATAAATAAATATGCACTTTTGAAATTAACTCCCTCGGGAAATATTGATTGGAGCATTTCAGGTAATGGAGGTGTGTATGTTACGTCTGATACCAAAGGCAATGTCTATGCAGTGGGTAACTGGACTTCGACAAGTAAAGATATAAATCTGGACACCAGTAAGCCTAACTCAATTTTGAAAATAAACACTTCCGGAAAAATTGAATGGCAAAAAGATTGTTCAGCTTCCACTCCTTTATTCCTTAAAACAGATTCTGCAGGTCATTTGTATTATATGGCACAAAGAGAGTACAATAGTATGAATCCGTTTATTATTGACAAAGATACTGTACATATCGGAAACAGATTCCTATGTAAAATGGATAGTGCATCAAACGTCATCTATCTTAAAACAACTGGAGCAGATGGCTATTATCATGATATGGCCATAGACAATAAAGAAAATGTAATTCTCACAGGCCGTTATTTCAGAGCTGTATTCAGCGATTCAATTTATACATCTATCGCATGGGTTGACACCGTTAAGCATATAATTTATTACAATTACAGCTTGATTGGAAATCAGGTTTCAACCATTGATGGACACTTTGATATTTTTGTTTCAAAATTCTGCAATGAATTACCAATAAATGTGAAGGACACCAATCTTACCAGAGTTAGCTCCGGCATGTTGAGTACTTATCCAAATCCTGCTTCCGACTATCTGAACATAGACCTTTCTGCATTGGGAACTGAGCAAGCTGTTTCTTTTGAAATAAATTATCTGAACGGGTTAAGAGAAAAAAAGGTTAGTTTGCAAAATCAAACTTCAAAAATTATTCAAGTCGACTGCAGGGATTGGCCTTCGGGCATGTATATAATTTTAGTACAAACCAAAGGAAATGTCTATACCGGGAAATTAATTGTAAAAAGGAGATAGAAGAATAAAATGAAATATGAATTTCAATAGGTGTGGAGCACCAATAGTAGGGAAATTCAATAGATTCGAAAGAAATAATAACACAATGGCAAATACATATACCCAATTCAATATTCACGTGGTTTTTGCAGTAAAAAGGGCGTGAACGAATTATCGGTGAAAAGCTAATGGATGATCTGTGCAAATACATGCACGGCATATTGGTCAATATGAAACAATATCCTTTAGCCATACGTGGGTACAAAGATCATATTCATGTTTTCTTTGAATTATCACCATCAACAGCAGTTTCGGAAATGGTGGAAAAGATAAAAGCCAATTCGTCTAAATGGATAAACGACAATAAGAAGGTATTGGGCCATTTCGAATGGCAACGCGGATATGGTGGATTTAGTTATTCGAGGAGTCAACGCGATGTGGTGATTAATTATATTATGACACAGAAAGAGCATCACGAAACAAAAATGACATTTAAAGAAGAATACCTTAAAATGTTACGTGATTATGGTATTGAATTCAAAGATGAATACCTTTTTGAATTTTATGAATGAATTGTATCTGAATACATAACCATACTATCGCCTTTTAACGGCTACCATAATGTCGCCGCTATGCGGCTGGGTTGGTAAACGGTTGCATTATTCTGCTACCATACTATCGCCGCTATGCGGCTAAGTTGGTGAATGGTTGCATTATGGTAGAAATTATTGTCAAACAATTCCATAGCCGCATAGCGGCGACATTATGGTAGATGCCGATAGTATGGTAGACATAAAATGAAATATGAAATTCAACAGGTGCGTAGCACCGACATTATGGTAGATAAATTATGAAATTTACGGAAGACAAATTAGAATCGGTATTTATATCGCTGTTGGGCGATGTGGGTATTCCGCATGTATCGGGTAAAACATTGGTGCGCGATACCCGTGAGGTGTTGTTTAAAGAGGATTTAAAAACCTTTTTGCTGACGCAATATGCTGCAGAAGAGCTGACCGCTTCGGAGGCCGATTCTATTATCCGTAAGCTGGAGGTGCTGCCCTCGTCGGATTTGTACGAAAGCAACAAAGCCATTATGCGCCTGGTGGCCGATGGGTTTGTGCTGAAACGTGAAGACTCCAAAAAGAAAGACGTATTTATTCAGCTGATTGATTATACCAACCTGGCCAACCGCAAAACCCAACACCATTTCATAGGGAAAGAGGAGTTGAAGGTCGCCGACAGTGTGGAGTTTCAATACCAACTCAAAGACAACAATATCTATAAAATTGTCAACCAACTGGAAATTCAGGGTTTCGAGAAACGCATCCCCGATGCCATATTGTATATCAACGGATTGCCGTTGGTGGTGTTTGAATTTAAAAGTTCGAGCCGGGAAGATGCCACTATACATCATGCGTATGTACAGCTTACTACCCGCTACCGCCGCGATATTCCCGAACTGTTTAAATACAATGCGTTTTGTGTTATCAGCGATGGGGTAAACAACAAAGCAGGTTCGTTTTTTGCACCCTATGAATTCTTTTATGCCTGGCGCATGATAGAAGGACTGGAGCGCGAGGTGGATGGCATCGATTCCATGTATACGCTGGTACAGGGCATGTTCGACAAGCATCGCCTGCGCGACATTATCCGAAACTTTATTCTCCTACCCGACAGTTCGAAAAGAGACGACAAAATTGTTTGCCGTTATCCGCAGTACTACGCTGCCAATAAGCTGTTTCACAATATCCGCAAACACCAGCGTCCTGATGGCGATGGAAAAGGGGGAACGTACTTCGGAGCTACCGGTTGCGGGAAAAGTTATACCATGCTGTACCTAACCCGTCTGCTGATGCGCAGCCTGGATTTAATGAGCCCTACCATAGTGCTGATAACTGACCGTACCGATTTGGACGATCAACTCTCAGGCCAGTTTACCAATGCCAAGACTTTTATTGGCGACGAAACAGTGGTGAGTGTGGAGAGTCGTGTGCAACTAAAAGAATTGCTGAAAAACCGCAAAAGTGGCGGGGTGTTCCTGACCACCATTCATAAATTTACCGAAAGCACCGAGTTGCTCACCGACCGCAGCAATGTGATTTGCATCTCTGACGAGGCACACCGCTCACAAACCAACCTGGATCAAAAGATAAAAATCACCGATAAAGGGGTGGTCAGGAGTTTTGGCTTTGCCAAATACCTGCATGATTCGTTGCCCAATGCCACTTATGTGGGCTTTACGGGAACACCCATTGATTCCACACTGGATGTGTTTGGCGATGTGGTGGATGCTTACACCATTAACGAATCGGTAAAGGATGAAATCACCGTACGCATTGTGTACGAAGGGCGCGCCGCCAAAGTATTGCTGGATAACAGCAAATTACGCGAAATAGAAGAATACTACGTGGAATGTGCCGAACAGGGTGCCAATGAATATCAGATAGATGAAAGCAAGCGCGAAACGGCTCAGATGAATGCCATATTGGGCGACCCCGATAGATTGAAAGCGTTGGCTGAAGATTTTGTTGCGCATTACGAGAAACGGGTGAGCGAAGGTGCCACGCAAAAAGGGAAAGCTATATTTGTGTGTAGCAATAGGGCTATTGCGTCTGATTTTTATTGCGAGGTTATAAAACTTCGTCCGGAATGGGCAGTAGTAAAAACAGCTGATGAGGGTGTGGAACTTACCGAGAAAGACCAGCGGGAGATAAAACCTATGGAACGCATAAAAATGGTGATGACGCGTGGAAAGGACGACCCGAAGAAACTATTCGACCTGCTGGGAAACGATGATTACCGCAAAGAGCTGGATCGTCAGTTTAAAAATGCAAAGTCGAACTTCAAAATAGCCATTGTGGTGGATATGTGGCTTACGGGCTTTGATGTTCCATTTCTGGATACCATTTACATAGATAAACCCATACAGCAGCACAACCTGATACAGACCATCTCGCGCGTAAACCGTAAGTTTGAGGGCAAAGAAAAGGGGCTGGTAGTGGATTATATCGGCATAAAAACGCAGATGAATATGGCGTTGAAAAAGTATTCGAAAGTGGACGGAGTGAACTATGAGGATGTGGCACAGTCGGTAGTGGCTGCCAAAGACCAACTGGATTTGCTGGCTAAGATATTCCACAAGTTCAACAACGAGAAGTATTTTACAGGTACTCCACTTGAACAACTGCAATGCCTGAACAAGGCAGCAGAGTTTGTGCAACTCACCATGCAGATGGAACGGCGGTTTATGGGCATAGCCCGACGACTGAAAGCAGCCTATGATATTTGTTGCGGCACGTCGGAATTTACGCAACACGAGCGGGACACTATTCACTTTTACATTGCAGTGCGCTCCATAGTGGCCAAACTAACCCGTGGTGAGGCTCCTGATACGGAGCAAATGAATGCCCGCGTTCGTGAAATGATTAAAGAAGCCATTACGAGTGAAGGTGTAGAAGAAATCTATAAACTGGGCGAGGAAAACGAACCTATCATCGATCTGTTTGACGAGGACTACCTGGCCAAGATTGATAAGATTAAACTGCCGCATACCAAAATAAAATTGCTCGAAAAACTGCTGCTCAAAGCCATTGAGGAGTTCAAGCGGGTAAATAAAATAAAGGGGATAGATTTCTCCCGACAGCTTCAGAATATCGTTGATAAATACAACGAGCGTAAGGAGTCTGATATTCTGCGCAGTGAAGTGCTGGAGGATTTTACGGATGAAATTATCGATCTGTATCATGCGCTGATAAAGGAAAAGGAATCGTTTACAGATATGGGTATCGACTTTGAAGAGAAAGCCTTTTACGATATTCTGAAAGACCTGGCACGAAGGTACGATTTTGAATACCCCGAAGATAAGTTATTAGTTCTTGCCCGCGAAGTAAAAAAGGTGGTGGACGATAAAGCCCGCTATACCGACTGGAACCAGCGCGACGATATTAAAGCTGAGCTGAAAGCCGACCTGATTATTCTACTTGCCGAACACGGTTATCCACCCGTAACCCGCGACGAAGTATTCAAGGAGATATTTGAACAAGCCGAGAATTTCAAGAAATATAACGGGTGAAATTTAATCCTTTCAGACGTAACTTTGAGACCTAACAGGTTTCCAAAACCTGTTAGGTCTCAAAAATGATATTCCCCTGTTGGCACAGTTTTGTAAACGGTAACAAAATAAACAACAAAAATATGAAAATAGAATTTATTCCAAGTAGAGAAGACATCCTGCAATTCACTGTCCTGCCCATTGGTAAAATGGGCAGTTGGGAAAAAACATTTTTTCGTAACTGCTAATAAGATGGTAGATTAGTTGAAATTTTAAAATAATACATATATGGTATTAACAAGAGAACACTTTGAAAAACGGTTGAAACAGACTTTTGACAATAGGGAATTCACTAACGAAGAATGCGATGAACTATTTCAACTTTATATAAAGTTGGTTGAATTTCGTGATAATTTAATTAGCACTATGCATGCTATTAGAAGTTTGATATTTATACATACATTTGTTGATAAGGAAAATATCGACTATATGAAAAGTTTCGATATAGATTATTCATCCGATATTTTTAGCAATGAAATAATCAGGAAATATAATATTGATATCATTTTTGATGTATTAGATTTATCAATGTACGAAGTTCTTAGAGAATCATTTTTATTTTTTGAGGCTAAAGATCCGGTTTTGTGGTCAGTGAAGTTAGATTTCTATAAATTAAAGCTTAAAACGATTTGCGTTGAAAATGCATATACTTCTATGATTGAAATCGTTAGTAGGTTGTATGCAGTGTTGGTGAAATTAAATTTTGATATGAAATGTCCTAAAAAAGAGAGTATGTTTCTTGTGAATTTATTGCTTAAAGATAATTCACTGTCCGATAAATTATTTGGAGACAATGATGGAAATTATGATGAGAGTTTTATATTGAGTGATTTCTATTTTGACGATGTGGAAGCACAGAAAATCATACTTGACTATGAGTCAAATCAGAAGATAAAAGTGATATAATAAAAATAGCCTTGCCCTCTTTGATACTGTTTTAGACACCCTGACCCAAAAATAAATTAATAAAATGGCAAACCACCCCACTGATCCCTCACATGGCATAACACTAAAAGCGATATTGGAGACGCTTGTGGCTTATTATGGCTGGGAAGAAATGGATAAACGGATACGGATCAATTGCTTTTGCATAAACCCAAGTATCAATTCCAGTTTAAAGTATCTCCGCAAAACGCCCTGGGCAAGAGCAAAGGTGGAGGAATTGTATATTGAGTATTGTGGCATTGAGAAGTGAAACCATCTCGTGTTACTTTTATAAATCGTGCTAACAAAAATAAATAAGAACACACACCTTGTTGATTTTATATGAAAATGCGACTTGATATTACATCTGGAACTAATTTTTTCCATTTACTTTTTGTCCTGTTATTTGCAGCAATGACATCGTGCAACGGCAACACAAAATCGAACGGAAGTGTAGAGGCAGTTGAAAAAACAGATAGCTGCCGATTGAATGCGGGCAATCGCTACGAAGTGTTTGTGCCTGAAATCGATTCTAAAGACAGGTTAGCATTGCTGGTGATAGTTGATGCGCACGGTGCAGGAAAATTTGCTCTGGAAAAGTTCAAAAGTGCAGCGCAGAAATACTCAATGGTATTGGTGGCTTCGAATACTGTAAAAAATGGCTTTGCTGGTTTTGATCAGGCCCTTCAAACTCTTATCGGCGATGTGCGGCAAAAATACCCGGTTGGAAAAACGCTTTTCCTCACGGGGTTTTCGGGTGGGGCGCGTATGGCGCTGAGTTATGCATTGGATCATCCTGCTGATGGATTGATACTTTGTGGTGCCATGGCGGGTAGGGAACAGTTGGCTGCCCTTTCGTGTCCGGTTATTTCCGTTTCGGGAATGGATGATTTTAATTTCGCTGAAACGGCTCAGTATCTATTTCAGGAAGACAAAATACCTGCCAATTTGAAGATAGAACTGACTCGTGGTTCACACAGCTGGCCTGACATCCTAATGCTGGCCAATGCAGTTGGGTTTCTGCAACTTTCAGCATCGAAAGACTGTGTCCCTTCAGAAACAACACTGCTAAACTATATTCACCAGCAGCAAACACGTATCGACTCACTAAAGATGCAGGGCGACTTTGTTCGGGCTGCACTTATGGCGCGCAATATGGCTACGGTACCGGCTTTCGATCCTAATAAAACATTTGTTTCAACTTACAATTCGTTGAAAGCGGATGGCAGCTACATTAGTCGCATGAATAAGTTGGGCAACTGCCTGAATACAGAGATAGCAGTGCGTCAGAAATACGTAGACGCATTTACGTCCAAAGACCTGGTATGGTGGGATAATGAAATCAAAGCAGTAAATCAGTCCATTAAAACCGAAAGGGATGCTTTTGATGTGGATATGTACCTTAGAATAAAAGGTTTTTGGGGTATTGCCTGTTACTCGCTTTGCAAGCAGGCAGTTGTGCAGCATAATGCCGTAGCCCTTCAAAAAATACTGGACATTTACAGTGCTATTGAACCTGAAAATGCGGATATGTTCTACTTTTCGGCCTTCGTACCATGCTGGAAAGGCGATAACAGCACGACGACAGCTGTGTTGAAAAGAGCCATAAAAGCAGGTTTTTCAGATATGGTGCAATTGAAAAATGACTTTCCGGCAGCTATTTGGTCAGGGCTTTAAAAGAATAGGTTCGGGATTTGCAAACCACAATCAAACACATAATTAAATCACAAATATGAATTCAGAATTTTTATTCCCGATCTCTTTTGTTGCGATAATTCTATCAGTTGTTATTCTTAAAAATTATTACAGCCGGAAAGCAGTTGTGAAACGAAAGCTCAAAAAAGCTGCTGGTATGAAAATATCCGGCTTTATATCCGGTGATGTTGCTAAAGTTGTCGGGCATGTTGAATTTATTGGCGATCCGCTTATTGCTCCCTTATCGGGCAGACGGTGCGCCTATTATTATGTGCTGGTAGAGCAACTGGTATCTACAGGTAAAAGCTCACACTGGAAAAAAGTAATTGAAGAAGAAGTAGGTGGTACATTTGTAATCCGTGACGGGCGCTACCGGGCATACATTGATCGGAACAGTACACTGAAAACATACCTTGTTCAGGATGAGGAATACAATTCCGGATTTCGTAATAATGCCACAGATACGCTTGCAAGCTATCTTCAGGCTCACGATATGGATAGTGAAAACTACTTTGGTCTAAATAAAAGACTTCGCTACAAAGAAGGCGTTTTAGAAGAGGATGAATGCATGGCTGTGATTGGCCGGGGTGAATGGAAAAATGCAAGAGAGGTATCCTTGCCCGACTCATTTGGTAGAATACTGGTACTCAGTTCAACCGAAGAAGAACCTATTTACCTGAGCGATGATCCCGATACGGTAGAAATTACATATAACGACCTTCCTGAGACAGAAGTAGTGATGAAGAATTGAAATAACTCCCAAAGAAAAAGCATGAAAGGATATTCGATAATAAAATAACGTGAGTTCGACATAAGCAATCTATTTAAAAAGAACTAATTACATCTTGGAGTCCTGAAAGGATTCAATGTAAATAACCGCGGGTAAACCCCGTGGGTTACGAACAACTAAATTTAAGAGCCCTGAAATGGCTCAATACCAATAATTTATATATTGAACCCTTTCAGGGTTCTGGTTTATTTTCATTAGCTTCCACGGGTTTAGCTTCGCTGATTTTCAATTCACCCGCGGTTATTCACATTAAAGTCCTTCGGACTTCTAAAACAAGTTATTTATTGAATTTTTAGAAATCTTATATCGAACTCACGTTAAAATATGAGCATTGAGTAATAGTTCGGTGTTCTTTGTTTGTAAATTCTCAAAGAATCATACAATTTCAACTACAACTATATTTCCTGATTAGGTTTGCATATTGCAGTGAATCAGTCGTTTGTTAGCTTTCTTATACCACTTGTAGTACAAGTAGTACCAGCCGGATTTTTAGTTGCCATACTTTTGTATCGTCGAAATCAACGAAGGATGCATGTGCAACCGGGTTCAGAGGACGACCAATACGACGATGAGTTTATCTCAGAATCCAGTCATGGGTCAAATGGCAAAATCGTTTGCGAATGTAAACACCTATGTGCATCGCGGTCAAAATGTGGTTAGCTCCAAGGCGTTCAACCGGAAAGATGCGAACACTGAAGCACAAAAAGCCCAACGGGCAAGTTTTAAACTGATAGCGGATGTGTATAATTCGCTCGGAGGTTACGGGGAGTTGGGGTTTCCCAACCGGCCCGAGAAGCTGTCGGCTTACAATTACTTTATGCAGTTGAACCTCCCGGCGGCTATCGATTATTCAGGCGATATGCCTGTGGTTGATTACAGCCTGTTGCAGGTTGCCAAAGGCACTTTGCCACAAGTGTTAGTTCGTTCGGCAACAATTGCTTCCACGGAGTTGACACTTGATGTGGATTCCAACATTGACTTTCCTAAAGCATTGGCAACGGATATGGTGCAGGTGATTGCAAAAACCAAAGCAGGAGCAGTGTATGCCGTTTCGAAGGCACGCGGGACCAATGAGGCGCTGACTATTACACTGGCAATGCCTGATCTGGCAAAAGGCGATATGGAGTTTGTGTATGTGTTTGTGGTTTCACCCGATGGCAAGAAAGCATCCAACTCTACATTGGTGGTAATAAATGACTAACGATTAACAGATTAATTGTTTAGTTGACGGAAAACTCTCTGTAAGAATACTTGCAGGGAGTTTTTTGTAGAAGTTTTTTTGATGACACTGCTGACCTGTAAGCGTAGGTAAAAACGTCTGGATAAGTTACGTTTAGGTTTGCCGTAAATAATCCGATATATCCACCATTTTATTGCATAAATGCATGCCATCTATCTGCCAACGATATAAATATGCAGAATGTTTTGCCTTAAACATAGGAAATTTAGATTTTATATCTATATTTGGAAGTTTGAAACAACCACCCACTTACGTAAGTTGTATTGCAGGAATGATAAACAGAACTGTATCAGAGGCAGAGTTGTGGCTTGTAAATAGAGATGTTATTCTAATACTAGCATTATGGGCGTAATAGATTTGCGTACGATATATCTGAATTTTATTCTTACCGATTTTATAAGTCTGATTTTTATTGTATTGTTGTGGTATCAGAACCGTAGACGATACAATGGCCTGCATTTGTTGGTGTTCGATTTTTTGCTTCAACTCATCTGCATAACACTTATTTTTCTGAGAGGTATTATTCCCGATTTTATCTCCATAGTGGCCGCCAATTTTGGAGGTATAGTTGCTGCCTGGTTGGGGTTGGTTGGGTTTGAAAAGTTTGTGGGCCGAAAATCGAATCCCTGGCTTAACGGGCTTGTTGTTCTTGCTTTTTCACTTGTTCAGCTGTATTTCACTGTTTTTGATCCGGAGCTGTCGTACCGGAATCTGAATATCGCGGTGGGATATTTGTTTTTCGGAGCGCAATCTGCCTGGTTGCTGTTATATCTGACTCCCCGAAAACTACGTTCGTTTACTGTCAATACAGGTATATTGTTCGTGTGCTTTAGTTTGGTCAATCTGGTTCGGATTGTGTTTATTCTTGTGTCGGCTACCGGACATGAACAGAATTATTTTCATACCGGTGGTGTCGAATCTGTTGTCGCAGTGTTGTATCAGATCACGCTACTCTTGTTGTGCTTTTTTGTGGTGTTAATGATTAATAAACGGTTGGTATCCGATATAACCCAGGAGGAACAGAAGCTCTCCATTGCCTATCATGCAGTGCCTTACGCCATAATAATTACACGAAAAGAAGATGGGTGCATACTGGATGTGAATGATGGATTCCAGCAAATATCTAAATATTTGAGATCGGATGTGATAGGTCGGACTAGTCGTGAACTTAAACTATGGTCGCATGACGATGAACGTGACTTTTTGGTTACAGAATTGCAAAAGAACAACATGGTGAGAGATTTGGAATTTTATTTCCGGATAAAAACGGGAGAGATGCTTGTGGGCAACCTTTCATGCATAAATATCACTGTCGACAATCAGGATTGCATGTTGTCGGTAATCAATGATATTACGGAGCAAAAACGGGCTGAGCGGGAAATAAAGAAATCGCGCGACATACTGAAAAAGCTCGTGGTAAACCTTCAAACCGAACACGAAATAGAGAAAATAAATCTGGCGTCGCAAATAGACAATAGCCTGAACCAGTCGCTGGCAGCTTTACGGATAAACATTGGCACATTGAAAAGGGGATTGAGGTCGGACGGCAACGTGGTGTCGGATAAATTAATGGATTTGGTCGATAATACTTATAGTCAGGCGGGTACAACCATTGAACGGTCGCTCAGTCTGATGAATAATATGCGCAATGAAGTGCTTCATTTGCTGGGCTTTGTGGAGGCTCTAACCTATAGCGTGGAAGAGATTGAGAAAAAGAGCGCAGTAAGTTGCCGGTTTTATTGCGGATTGAACAAAACTGAGCTGGATCAAAACAAGTCAACCGTGTTGTTTAATATTTTTCAGGAAGTGGTGAATCATATTTTGCAAACAAACAGAGCGCGGAAGCTGGAAATTATTCTCGACAGAAAGGATGATCTGTTGCTTCTTACAATTAGCGAAGATGGGAATAGTTTTGAAGACTATTTCGGAAGTGACAGTGATAACTCTTCATTGCATGTGATGAAGGAGAAGGCGGCTCTTTTCAATGGAATTTTTAATGTTAAGCGGGAGGAATTTTCGACTGTGATTTCTATTGAGATGAAGGAAAAAACCAATATGGTGGAATGGGCCGGTTAGTGACAATTGGTCTCGAAAATACCTTAAAAAACGCATTGGTTGGGCTTAAACCTTTAAAAATACAGATTTCACGTTTCCTTTCTTTTTTTGTATATTTGCACGTTGTACCTTTTTCAGAGGTAAGAAAGTAAGCAGTAATAGGTAAGCACCGAATAGTTTTGATTCAGAGTGTGTTCGACAATTTCTGTTGTGAAGTAGGTACAATATAATTGTGCATTATGCTCCCGATAACTATCGGGATAATTTTCAATGGGTTTCGCATGTTATTTTCCGATATAATTGGTCAGCAGGAAGTTAAGAGTAGATTGATACGCACGGTAACCGAGCAACGGATTCCGCATGCGCAACTGTTGCGTGGCCCGGAAGGTGTCGGAAAACTGGGATTGGCCATCGCTTACGCCCAATACATTTGCTGCGAAAACCGTACGGCCACCGATTCGTGCGGAGTATGCCCCTCGTGCGTGAAATACCGCAAGCTGGCACACCCTGATTTGCATCTCGTTTTCCCCACGATAAAACCAACCGGAAAAAGCAGCGTGATCTGCGACGACTTTGTTGCTGAATTCCGTAAGATGATCCTTACCAGTCCGTATTTTAGTATTAATCAGTGGTATGCCGAAATATCGGGTGATGCTAAGCAGGGACTGATTTATTCCAATGAAAGTGAGGAGATTTTGCGCAAATTGAGCCTGAAAACCTACGAGTCGGAATATAAGGTAATGATTATCTGGTTACCCGAAAAAATGCATACAACCTGTGCCAATAAGTTGTTGAAAATACTGGAAGAACCGCCCGAAAAAACCGTGTTTTTGATGGTTTCTAACGAGCCGGACCAGATTATTACCACCATTCTTTCGCGTACGCAGCATGTACATGTTCCGCGTTTGAAAGACGAAGAAATTGTGCAGGCGCTATTGAAAAACGATACGCTGGAAATAGAAAAGGATGATGCGCTATATGCTGTGAAAATTGCCAATGGCAGTTATCTGGAAGCATTGGCAGTGCTGAACGAAGGAGATGAAAATAAACAGAATTTTGATCGTTTTGTGATGATCATGCGTTTGGCGTGGCAGGTTGGGAACCGAAAAGACCATGCTTCGCTGAAAACGTTGCGCAAATGGTCGGACGATATGGCAGCGCCTACCATGGGACGCGAGCGGCAGAAGAATTTTCTTAGCTATGCGCAACGCATGACCCGCGAAAACTTTATACGAAACATACAACAGCCTGACTTAAATTATTTTACAACATCGGAAGCTAATTTCTCTGAGCGTTTTTCGCCGTTTATCAATGAACGGAATGTGGAGGATTTGATGGCAGAATTTGCATTGGCCGAGCGGCATATCGAACAAAACGTGAATGCCAAAATGGTGTTTTTTGATCTGGTGCTGAAAGTGATTATGCTGCTGAAACGATAAATTTTAGTTTATAGTTAATAGTCGGTTATCAGTTGTTGTTTATCAGTTTGATGGCTGATTGGAAATAAAGCAGAGTTTTTCTCTAACTCAAAAATAGATAAAGAATTAATCAATATATACCCTGCGGATATAGTATCGCAGGTCAACAATTAAATTTAAAAACACAATGGATTACAAACTACATAATACAGGCGGCGGTTGCTGCATGAATAAAAAAGGGTGCAATAAAAATTCTACCCAAAAACTCAGTACATTCGACTGGATGTGCGACCTTCCGGAAACTCAGAAAGACACTGACTTTGTAGAAGTTCAGTTCAAAAATACACGCAAGGGATATTTTCTGAACAGCACAAAAATTCCACTTGAAAAAGGAGATGTGGTGGCGGTGGAGTCGTCGCCCGGACACGATATTGGCGAGGTGACGCTGGTGGGGCGATTGGTACTGTTGCAAATGAAAAAGTACAATGTCAACCCCGAAAAGGTAGAAATCAGGCGTGTTTACCGCAAAGCTAAAGATACTGACCTGGAAAAATACCAGGAAGCCAAAGCCAAAGAACAGGAAACAATGATCAAGGCCCGCCAGATTGCCGAAAGCCTGAAGCTGAACATGAAAATTGGCGACGTGGAATTTCAGGGCGATGGAAATAAAGCTATTTTCTATTACATTGCCGATGAGCGCGTTGACTTCCGTCAGCTGATTAAGGTTTTTGCAGAGACTTTCCGTATCCGCATCGAAATGAAGCAAATCGGAGCGCGTCAGGAGGCTGGTCGTATTGGCGGTATCGGACCCTGCGGTCGCGAGTTGTGCTGCTCGGGTTGGATGACTAACTTTAGTTCGGTGTCGACCAGTGCTGCCCGTATTCAGGATATTTCGCTCAATCCTCAAAAGCTTGCCGGACAGTGTGCCAAGTTGAAATGTTGCATGAACTTTGAGCTGGATTCCTACACCGATGCTTCTAAAAGCTTTCCTTCGAAGGAAATTCAACTGGAAACTCTGGACAATACCTACTATCATTTTAAAACCGATGTTTTCAAAGGCTTGATAGCTTATTCCACGGCTCCTAACTTTGGAGCAAATCTGGTAACTATTACAGCCAAACGTGCCAAGGAAGTGATTGCCATGAACCGCAAAGGCCAAAAACCGGAGATGCTTGACGATCATTCAGCAGATGCCGCCAAACCGGCTGTAGTGGATTATGAAAATGGAGTAGGGCAGGATAGTCTTACCCGTTTTGATACCAACAAAAAACGTTCGAATAATAACAAAAACAAGCGTTCGAATAATCGTCCTCAGCAATCGGCCAAACAGCCTCAGCAACCTCAGCAATCTCAACCAAGGGAGCAGGGACAGCAGCGCGAGAACAAAGGGAATGCTCCAAGATTCCAAAAACCGGTTAAGAAAAACAATAACGGTAACGCAAATAACGGAAACGTGAATAATGAAAAATAAATTTTTACAGGCAATTTTTGTTTCGCTGCTCCTGGTAGGATGCACGGGAAACGATGTTTATTTTCAATATAATCCCGTGGCCACCAATGGCTGGAGTAAAGACACGGCCTATGTTTTTAATGTTCCGGTTTCGGACACAGCCGCTACGTATAATATCTATGTAAACGTCCGCAACAGAGGCGAATATCCGTATCAGAACCTGTGGCTTTTCCTGAAACGTATTTCGCCGGATACCATTCAAACCAAAGATTCTATTGAGTGTTATCTGGCCGACCAACGTGGAAAATGGCTGGGTAGCGGCATGGGTTCCATCATGGAAATGCCGGTGTTGTACCAGCAAAATGTAAGGTTTAACAAGGCGGGAACCTATCGTTACGAAATTGTTCAGGGTATGCGCGACTCCATGTTGATTGGAATCAATGATATTGGCATGCGGGTAGAGAAAGTTAAATAATTTTAGATTGACGATTATTGATTTTAGATTGAAATTTTGAAGCTTTAGATGGGCGATTTTAGATTTGTTGTAAAAAATGATTCTAATTTTAAATCGTACATCGTAAGTTTTTCAATCGTAAACTTCTTTGAACTGTCAATCATGTATCTAAAATCGTAAATATAAAGTGGGTAAGAATAAGTTGGCAAAATTTGCCGATATGGAAGAATTTCCGCATGTATTTCAGGTTTCGTCGCACGCTGTTCGCGAAGGGCAAACTTTTGATATGAAGGGGAAATGGAACGAACTCTTTTTTAAAAATAATAACCCTATCGTTCTGGAATTGGGTTGCGGTAAAGGCGAATACACCGTGGGGCTGGGCCGGCTTTATCCGGATAAAAACTTTGTAGGTGTTGATATTAAGGGAGCACGGATTTGGTCGGGAGCCAAGGAATCATTCCAAAGCGGTATGACAAACGTTGCTTTTCTTCGCACGAATATCGAAATGATTTCTCACTTTTTTGCCGAAAACGAGGTGAGCGAAATCTGGCTTACTTTCCCCGATCCGCAAATGAAAAAGGTTACCAAACGCCTGACGGCTACCAATTTTATGAAGTCGTACCAGCAATTTCTGAAGCCAGATGGATTGGTACACTTGAAAACCGACAGCAATTTCATGTTTACCTACACCTGCGAAATGGTGAAAGCAAACAATTTTCCTGTGCTTTTCTCCAATGACGACCTGTATGCTTCAGGCCTGAATGATCCTATTCTGGGAATAAAAACCTATTACGAGCAGCAATGGCTGGAGCGTGGAATAACTATCAAGTATATTCAGTTTCAGCCTCAGAAACGCGATCCGTATATCGAGCCGGATGTTGAAATCGAGCACGATTCTTACCGGAGTTTCGGTCGCAGCAAAAGACATGGAATAGAGAGTGATTAGCGGCGAATGATTAACGCCTGCGATTAAACATTTCGTACACGGGGCTTGTTACTCTAATTCCAAACTTTCAATTTTTAAACTAACTAAAATGACAATTACAGCAAAAATAATTCTCGATGCGCTGGTACATGTACGTTATCCAGGAACCGGAAAAGACATTGTTTCGTCGGGAATGGTACAGGATAATATCCGCATTGATGGAAACAAAGTTTCGTTTTCCCTGCATTTCGATAAGCATAACGACCCGTTCGCCAAATCGGTGGTGAAAGCAGCAGAACAGGCTATTATTACCTATGTGGGCGAAGAGGTTGAAATTAAAGGGAATATTGAGATTGTAGCTCCCGAAGCTCCCGCCCCCAAGCCTGCATCTATTCTGCCTAATGTGAAAAATATTATAGCAGTCTCATCAGGTAAAGGCGGGGTAGGGAAATCTACCATTTCGTCTAACCTTGCTATTGCACTAGCTTCGCTTGGGTACAAAGTGGGCTTGCTCGATGCCGATATTCACGGTCCTTCTATTCCCAAAATGTTTGGTGTGGAAGATGCCCGTCCGGAGGTAATCGAAACAGAGGGCCGGCATACCATTATTCCCATTGAAAAATACGGGGTGAAAATCCTGTCTATCGGTTTCTTTGTGGATCCTACGCAGGCTTTGGTATGGCGTGGAGCTGTATCGAGCAATGCGCTGAAGCAGATGATTACCGATGCCGACTGGGGTGAACTCGATTTCTTTGTAATGGATTTACCGCCGGGTACGGGCGATATTCACCTGACACTGGTTCAGACCATGGGAATTACAGGCGCTATTGTGGTGACTACTCCGCAGGAAGTGGCTTTGGCCGATGCGCGGAAGGGTGTCCACATGTTTATGGGTGATAAGGTTAACGTTCCTGTGTTGGGAATCATCGAAAATATGGCCTGGTTTACTCCGGCCGAATTGCCTGAAAATAAGTACTATATTTTCGGGAAAGAAGGTGGAAAACGATTGGCAGAGGAACTGGATGTGCCGTTGTTGGGACAAATTCCACTGGTTCAAAGCATTCGCGAAGGTGGAGATGCCGGACGTCCCGTAGCATTTAATGAAGAGTCTGTCCTTTCCGTAGCTTTCACTGAATTAGCTCAGAATGTGGTAGAAAGAGTCCAATACCGCAATGAAAATATGACAGCTACCCAAAAGGTGGAGATGGCTAAATAATGTACCGGAGCTGACTTCAGTTTTGTAATCTAAAAGCATAAGTATGAGAAATTTAGTCTTGTACTTGTGCTTTTTGTTGTGAGCAAGGTTGAAGTTGTCAACAATGCTTCCTTTTTTTGAACTTCTGTTTGTTTGTAAATGGTCTGATAGTAAGTGTGATGTGCGGTGTTTGGATGGCGTTTGTAATAAAATGTAATATTTGGCATAAATGATCCAATTCCAATAAATCAAATATATTCTTAACTTTGACAATTATTTTCAGATACTTCAGGAGTGTTAACGCTTTAGTATTATAGGAGTTTAATCTTTCCTGCCGATGAAACGACTTTTGTTATTTGTTTTTACATTTACCCTCCTTACAACGGTTTTCGCGCAAAGCAAAGGCTTTTCGAGATGGTCTTTTACCCCCGAATACGGCTACAATTACTTCGATGGCGACATCAATCAGGATTTATTGAATATTTTCCCCGCTTCATTACGCGATATTACTTACGGAGCTACCGTGGAGTGCGCACTGACTCCTGTGTGGGGTTTGTCGCTTGATGGATACTTTTTTCCATTACGGGCCAAAAACAGCAGTCCGGTGGGTATGTATATAAACACGGATTTGTATACCGGCGATCTGAATGCCACCGTTAACTTTACCCGCTGGATTTTTCCTCAAACTAAATCGAAACTTTATTTCAATGGCTCGATTGGAATCGGTTATGCTTATTACAACTACGGTTTGAAGTATCTTAACGGGACACCAATTCCGGGTTCCGATACCTATTTTGACATCAAATACAGCATTACACGGCCCATACATCTACTGGATGGAGCTGATGTTCCTATGAAGTACGGTATGGCTGTTTCGGTTCCGGTAACATTTTCGCTGGAATATAATTTCTCAAAGCCGGTTTCTGTTGGTGCCAAAGTTCATTACAGGGCTTACGCCAAGGACAATCTGGAAGGGGCTACTTATCTGACTTACGATGGAGTTACCAACGACTTTGTAGCTGCCGGAACACTGTTCTTGCGGTACAAGTTTGGATCGGTTAAAAAGGATCACCTGCGCAATATTGCCATGGATGTATATGAGCCGGACAAAGGGCTTTTGCTCGCAAAAGAGCTGGAAGGTAAACTGAATAAACTCACAGCCAGAGTAGATACGGTAGAAAATAAAGTGGATAGTTTAATGCCAAGGGTTGCCCGGCTGGAGCAGCTATTGTCTACCGACGGACCCGATGCCGATGGTGATGGAGTACCAGACGTAAGGGATAAAGATATGAATACACCAGCCAATACTCCGGTCGATTTTTGGGGAAAACCGATTGTCATTGCCTATGCTCCCGGAGGTGGTTCGAACGTTCCACTGGGTGCAGGTTACTCCAACGATGCAAATAAAAACAGGCCGGCATCGGCCCGACAAGCCATTTATATTCCGGACGATGTGCCTGCGGTATATTTTGATTTCGACAGGATAGACCTGGATGATGCAGCCCTGATAACGATCAGCAAAATAGCCTCGAAAATGAAGGCAGATCCGACCTTGTATGTTGAGGTCCGCGGATATTGCGATTATTCCGGAAACAATCCTTACAATAATTTGCTCAGCCAACGCCGTTCCGATCGTGTAAAAGCTGAATTGATGAAAGTGTGGGGAATTCCGTTTGATCATATCATTTCCAATGGGAAAGGAAAAGTGATTGAGCCACGCACCAAATACAAACCAAATCGCCGGTGTGATTTCTTCTTTGGTAGATTATAAAACTATATTTGAACAAATACAGACAAAGCCCGCTTTTTAAGTGGGCTTTGTTGTACGAATAGCTTGCCGGTATAGCATTTTTGAAAAAATAAATTATCTTTACCCACAATAATCTTTTATTGACAGAAAGAAAAACTAAAAATCCGCTACATGAGAACAACCATCATTGATCTGCTGAACCAGAGTGTTGATAAATATGCCAATAACCCGTTTTTATGGGAAAAAACCACTACTGAATTTATTCCCACCACTTATCTCGAAACCAGAAAACAAGCCCATACGCTGGCTGCCGGACTGATTCAATTGGGTGTGCAGTCCGGCGACAGAATTGCGCTGCTTTCCGAAGGACGCAATGCGTGGATTATTGGCGAGCTGGGCATTTTGCATGCCGGAGCGGTAAATGTGCCTTTATCCATAAAACTGGAAGAAAGCAACGATCTTATTTTCCGTTTGGTGCATTCCGAGGCGCAATATATCCTGGTTTCAGGTGGACAGTTGAAAAAGATCCGGAACATTGCAAGCGCTCTGCCGCAAATTAAAAAAGTAATTATTTTTGATGAGCAACCCGAATACGAGCCTAACGAATTGACCTGGAACGGCCTGATTGAATCCGGGGCTGCTTATCTGAAAAAACAACCCGATGCCGTAGAAAAGCGAGCCGGAGCAATTGGCCCTGACGATTTAGCGAATATCACCTATACATCCGGAACAACTGCCGACCCGAAAGGAATTATGCTCACCCACCGCAATTACACGGCCAACGTGGAGCAAGCGCTGACCTTAATGACTATCCCGCCAACCTACCGGACGCTAATTATTTTGCCGCTCGACCACTGTTTTGCCCATGTGGCAGGTTTCTATAGCTTTATGGCTATGGGAGCGAGTGTGGGTACGGTGCAAAGCGGCAAGACCGGTGTGGAAACGCTGAAAAATATCCCCATAAATATTAAAGAGCTAAAACCAAACCTATTGCTGAGTGTGCCGGCACTGGCGAAAAGCTTCAAAAAGAATATCGAAACTGGTGTGCGCAGCCAGGGACCGGTAGTCAACTGGTTGTTCCATAAAGCGCTGAACATGGCGTATGCATACAATAAGGAAGGTTATAACAAAGGGCAGGGGATGCAGATATTCAAGAAACCCCTATTAGCTCTTTTCGATAAAATCATTTTCTCCAAAGTGCGTGAGAATTTTGGTGGTGAGTTGGAGTTCTTTATCGGAGGTGGTGCGCTGCTGGATATTGATTTGCAGCGGTTCTTTTATGCCATTGGCATTCCCATGTTCCAGGGCTACGGACTGAGCGAGGCAACGCCGATTATTTCATCGAACGGAATGAAGAACCATAAACTCGGCTCTTCAGGCTACCTGGTAAAACCTATGGAGCTCAAAATTTGCGATTCCGAAGGAAATGAATTGCCTAATTTCGAAAAAGGCGAAATCATTATCAAAGGCGAGAACGTGATGGCCGGTTACTACAAAAACGAAACTGCAACTGCCGAAACAGTTGTTGACGGTTGGTTGCATACGGGCGATATGGGTTATATGGATAACGATGGATTCCTTTATGTGGTTGGGCGTTTCAAAAGCCTGCTGATATCCAGCGACGGTGAGAAATACAGTCCTGAAGGCATAGAAGAAGCGCTGTCGGATAATTCTTATTTTATCGATCAGGTAGTGCTTTACAACAATCAGAATCCATACACCACGGCTCTGATTGTGCCCAATAAAGAAGCTCTTAAACGTTATGTGAAGAGGAAAAAGCCGAACCTGAACTGGGAATCGGCGGAAGCCAAGGAGCTTGCCCTGACCAAACTTCAGCGCGAGATAAACGAGTACCGCAAAGGTGGAAAATACGAAGGCATGTTCCCCGAACGATGGTTGCCTGCTGCGGTGGCTGTTATCGGTGAACCTTTTACCGAACAAAACGGTTTGGTAAACAGCACCATGAAAATTATGCGCGGCAAAGTGGAAGAACGCTATGCCAACCGTATTGAAGCGTTATATACCGCAGGAGCCAAAGAAATTGTAAATAAAGAGAATGTTGAAGCAATTTCGTAAGTAAAAACAGATAGGACTAATTGTTATCGAATATCAAAAACCCTGTAAGGGTTTAATGTAAATAACCCCCAGTGAGCTTATGAAACTGGGGGAATAAATGGAAATATGTAATCTGAACCCTGAAAGGGTTCAATAGAGTGTAAGGTGCTACGGTTCAACCCTTATAGGGTTGCTGATAGTCACTCATTCACATCCCCCAGTTTCACTGGGGGTTATTCACAGTTTACTCCTTCGGAGTATTAATAGTAATTTCTTATTTCAAATCTGTGCGGTTTAGGTGATTGACTAAAAAACAATTATTACACATGAAACGAGCATGAACGCAGGCGTTCACCAATTTCGATGAAAATCGAAGGCGAGTTCCATATGATCTTTAAAGAACAATTATTTTCATATGAAAAAAATACTTCTATTGTTTCTTACAATAATGTTTCTGGCTCCGATAATGAAAGCGCAACTAACAGCTTCCGATGAACTGGGCGTAGGATTGCGTTTTCAGAAAACAGAGCAACTCTATTGGGAGAATGGAGTAGGGTTGGATTATACGTCCGATATTTTGCTCAACAAACACATTCACCTGAAGATGAGTTATGCCACCAGCCGGTTGGGAAGCGCCATGATTGGCAATGCGGTGAAGCAGGATAACTTTCTTATCGGGGCCGATTGGAGGTTCAGGGCACAAAAGCCTTTTCAGATTTTTGCCGGGCTGAATACCGGGTTCTTTCATGCCGACATGGAAAATTCCACTTTTGATGTGCTGCCTCATAATTCGCTGTTGTTGTCGGGTGAGGCGGGATTGTACTACAAATTCAAGTTCCCGTTGGCAGCCAGTCTTTCGGTGGGCTATAACCTGATTAACGGTGATGGAGTGAGCAAACCGGGAACTTTGTTTCCTGTTTTTTACCAGTTGAGTGTTTTTTACAGGATGCCTGGAGCAAGCAGCAAGAGGTAAGGGGTAAGTAGTAAGAATTAAGCAATATGAAAATGAAAAAGAATATACTATATATCATTTTGCTGGCCATCGCGGGCTGGCTGGTTTCGTGCAATCCTACACCGGATATAACCAACACGATGCTCGATAGCGGAAATTTTAAATACGACGTTTCCGATTCGTTGCAGCGGCATTTGGTATCGGAATACATTCCTTCGCCAACCGAAGCGCAAAAGAACACGCCTGTGTTGATTGCGGCCCACGGATACACGGCCACTACTTTTGAGTGGGATGAGTTCCGGAATTACGCCGATTCAGCCGGTACATTTTATGTATCGCAGGTGCTGTTGGGAGGGCATGGAACATCTTACGCCGATTTTAAAACCACAAGTTGGGAGGGATGGCAACAGTCTATAAAGGATGAATACAGCAGGCTTAGCAATCTCGGTTTTAAAAAGATATATCTGGCTGGTTCGTCTACCGGAGCCCCGCTCATTATCAATCTGGTGAAATCAGGCTTTTTTGCCGGATACACAGCTCCGAAAGGTATTTTTCTGGTCGACCCGATTATTGTATCGTCCAACAAAACGCTAACCATGGTAGGTTTGCTGGGACCTGTGTTGGGATACACTTCAGTGGAACTGTCTGCCGGCGAGGAGCACCGCTGGTATGTGTACCGTCCGCAGGAAACGCTAAAGCAACTGATGACGCTGATTAACCTCACCCGCCTGGATTTGGAAAAAGGAATCACCCTGCCTGCCGGAACTTATATGAAAGTGTACAAAAGCCGAACCGACGATGTGGCCGATCCGGTAAGTGCCCTGCTTATTTACAAAGGAATGAAAACTGCTACGGGTGGTCAGATTGATGCGGAACTGGTAGATTCGAAAATCCATGTTTTTACGCGCTTGAGAGGGCGTGAGGGTGTTACGGCAGCCGATTATGCATTGCAACACAAGGTTTTTAAAGAAATGGAAGATAAAATAACGAAGTAAAGTATTTTTCCCGCAGATATCGCTGATTTTTCCAGATCAGCGGTGTTTGGTTTCAGAAAAGACGGTTCGGTGCGCTGCACCTCATAATTCCTATGATTAATAACAACTACAAATAGGACGGTGCTACGCACCTGAAGAATACAGCTTAGATCAGATTCCGGTATTTCAGGTGCGTAGCACCGAAGCATTTGTAGAATTTTTATTGACCGGCAGTAAGAAGGTGCAGCGCACCGAACCCTGAATCAGGCAAAATTGAGGATAGTCAATAGAGTATAATCGTGTTTTACATAACCACCAGCCGATAGCCGGTTTTGGGAATTGTTTCGATACAAACCCGATTGTCGCTGCTTAGTTTGCTGCGCAACGACGACAGGATGTTGTTCAGCGAAGCTTCTTTACCTTTTAAATCGGGCTCGTCCCATACAGTCTCCAGAATTTCCTTTTTGGGAGTTACTTTCCCCTTATTATCGAACAGAAGGGATAAGACAGCCGCCTCATTTTTCTGTAGCCGTATTTTTTCTACCGATAATTGCAGGTATTGCTCATCCACGGAGAATAGGAAATTTCCAATGTATTTGGGTTCGTTATCCTGATTTTTTAAGGCAGAGCGGGCAAGCAGTTCGTTGATGCGCAGGATGAGTTCCCGGATGCCAAACGGCTTTTTCAGATAATCCACATTTCCAATTTTATACCCTTCCTGCATATCTTCTATCTGGGTGCGTGCTGTGATGAATATGACCGGAACCTGACTGGTGAGCCTGATTTTTTTACTCACTTCAAATCCGGTCATAGCTCCTTTCAGGTTGACATCCAATAGTACAATATCCGGTTGGAAAGTAGCCGTTTTATCAATTGTACTTTCCCCATCTGGCATATGAAGCACTTCAAAACCTTCGTTTTCAAGCCCATCCGTAAGCATAAACGCCAGATTGGCATCATCCTCTGCTAAAAGTATTTTTTTCATTAGAGTTTTATTGATTAAGAGATAATAGTCCTCAAAAACTAAGAGGAAAACAAACTGTTAAGACGTTGAGTAACGGGTAATTTTAATAAATAATGTTTCGTATATGGCAGAAAGTTGTATTGCATGTTAACGTATTGGCTTTTGGAATCCTGAAAGGATTCAATATAAATAACCGCGGGTAAAACCCGTGGCGGTAAACGAAAGTAAGCCTGAACCCTGAAAGGGTTCAACAACAAAGAACCTCACATTGAACCCTTTCAGGGTTCATTTTATTACTTTTTCATTATCCACGGGTTTAGCTTCGCTGATTTTCAATTCACCCGCGGTTATTTACATTAAAGTCCTTTGGACTTTTAAAATAACCATTCAGCTTAATTCGCCTTATCTGTGTTTCTGTTTTTACCTTTTTAATTTTTAGTACACTTTGGGAGCCGTATCTCCTGAGAGCCCCCAAAGCACCTACACCGGAATAATCATAGCAAATTCGCTTCCGCGGCCTTCTTCGCTTTTCACTTCCATGCGTCCGGCATGTTTTTCCACCACCGTTTTCACGTAGCTTAACCCGATACCGAAACCACTGGGTGTGCCCGCTTCAGTATTCAACCGGGTGTATTTATCAAACACACGGTCGATATGCTCCGGTTTTATGCCTATGCCGTTGTCTTTCACCGACAGCATCAACGAATCTTTAAGTTTCTGTATGCTAATGCAAATCAGTACCGACACCCCCGAATACTTGATGGCATTGTCGATCAGGTTGGCTATGCATTGCGACAGATGGTCGCGGTCGCCTTTTATAATCACGTCGCTGGCTGCATTTTCAATTTCTATATTCACTTCCTTGTCGGCCACGGTGGAGAACTGGACTTTCAATTTCTCCACTTCTTCCAGCAGGTTGAAATGCGAATAATTCAGTTTGAACACACCCTCCTCGGCCATCGACAGGGTCATAATCATGGTTATTTTCTCCGACATGTCTTTGGTGGCTTCCTTCGAAATGGCCAGATACCGTTCGCGTTTAGGTGCGTTCTCAATCACAGCCGGTTTGGACAATGCTTCTATTGCCAGATGTAATTGTGCCACCGGGCGTTTCAGCTCATGAGCCGTGTTGCCAAAGAAATCGTTTTTCACCACCAGCAGTTTTTTGTGGCGCGATTGGGTGCGGAACAGAAACCACAGGCCGTATAAACCAAGGAGCGACAATAGGAAAGAGCTCACCAGCAGAGTGCCCATGCGTTTGAAAATGCTGGCAAACGGGTTGATCAGCACCAGTTGCAACGCGGTCTTGCGTTGGAAATCAACCAATAATTTCTTCGATTGGATGGTAAAGATCGAATTCCCGATCTCTTTTTTAGAATGCGACAGCACCTTATCCGACTCCGAATCGAGGATGTTAATCATGTACGACGAATGGATGTTGCGCTGTTGGAGTATAGTTCCGGTTATGCTATCCAACCTGTCGGCCTGCATTGGAATTTTCGAGCTGATCACGTAATTAATAGCCAGATCTACTATGCCAAGTGCGTTGTCGCCAATATTATTGGCCTTGCTCATATCCACTTTGGCGGTATTTTTCGGTGTACGGGGCTGGGGAGCCACCATATTGGTTTCGCCAATGGCCAGCTTAAATTGCTTGACCCGGATGGTCATATCGTTTCTGAAAGCCGATTCAAGAATGGTATTCGATTCCTGAGTCAGATAAACACGGGTTTGACGGTAATTTTCGTAAATAATGTAAGCCTGGAAAAAAAGGATGATGATAATTCCGGAAATGGCAAGATAGGTGATGATTCTGATTTTCATGTAAATGCTTAACTATCTACGTACAACAATAAATTTCTATTAAATATATTTAACCTCAAAAGTATAAAAAATTAGAAATTAATGAGAAAAAGATGAGAGAAAAATTATAAAGCGCTGAAAATAAATGGTATAATATTGCAGCGGAAATTCAGGCAAAAGCATAGGCGGTACATTGAAGTGAAAAAAGTATAGTGAACATAGTGATTTTGTCAGCCCGACCTAAACAACAAAAACCGACAAAGAAAATTGTAATTTCTTTTGATGGTACCGCCTAAGCTCTCTGAAACATTGAAGAATGTGGGCTACTTCCTTGCCGGAAGTCTTTATTCTTCTCTTTCCTTCAAAACCATCCGTATTCCCAACCCGATTTTAGTTTCCAGTTCTATCTGGTTGTCTTTTTGCAGGTATTTGCGCAGGTTGCTCACGATGTTGTTCAGCGATCCTTCCTTCATTTTAGAATCCTTCTCGTTCCATACCATTTCAATGATGGTGCTGCGTTTGATAAACACACCCGGGTTTTCGCACAGGATGGTGAGCACGGCTGATTCGTAGTTGTTGAGGTGGATATTGCTGCAGTCGTATTTCAGCGAGCGTTCTACCGGAAAGAAGGTGAAATGCCCGAAGCGGAACGATTGTTCGCGGGAGTGTGTGGCCAGCATTTTTTCAATACGTTTGCTCACCTCTATCAACCGGTAGGGTTTGCGCACATAGTCAGAATTCCCAATGTTGAAGCCGGCTTCAATATCGTCGTTTCCTTCGCGGGAAGTGGTGAAAAGAATAGGAACCTTGCTCACACTGCGTATTTCGCGACTGATTTCAAAACCATCCTTCTCTTCATTCAGCATTACGTCCAGTAACACAATGTCCGGTTGGAAAGCATGTAGTTCTTCCATTACCTTTTCGCCTCCGGTGAGGTAAAGCACATTGTATTTTTGCGCTTGGAGGGCTCCCTGCAGGGGTGTTCCCAGGTTAACGTCGTCTTCTACTATTAAAATCCGCTTCATATATAAATTGTTTGGTATAGGCACTTAGACTGCCCTAATTATTTATGGTAATTCTTTAAAGAGTAACTCCGGAGGAGTTAAATTTTCATAATCCCCGGTGCAACCGGGGGATGATAGTGTCCTCTAAATACAACTCCGTCAGCTGACGGATTGAACATCAATGTTATAATATAATTCAACCCACTCCGGGGTTGTGTATCTGAGTGTCTTATTTTCCCCCAGTTACGCTTCGCTTACTGGGGGTTATGCATATTAAACCCTTTCAGGGTTTTGGGACTTACATGACAAAATGTGTGTTATGCATATGTTTGAGTAAAATAGCCAGATTAATACTCTTGAAATCAATAATATAATTAGGGCAGTCTAAGTGCCTTTACCCATAAATTGTTATTAGTTCACTTTGCCCACATTATTTATTCATTCTGTTTGTATCGTTAATGTGAGCTTGCTCTAAAAATTAATGCTAATTGATTGAATCCATTAGGATTCATATATTTATAGGTCGTGTTTCAGATCGAATAATACGACTCCATATGGAGTCGAATATATGATTTGTAATTTTTTCTATAAACATGAGATTCCTACGGAATCAGGTAACACTATCACGCCGTCCGTTAGTCGGGCAGCAGCACGCTAAACTCGCTTCCTGCTCCTTCCCGGCTGGTTACTTCCACCTTTCCGCCGTGTTTCTCAACTATTGTTTTCACGTAGTTGAGGCCAATGCCATAGCCGTTTATTTTTTTGTTTTCGGCATGCGCCCGGTTGTATTTATCAAAAATGTCCGGCAGTTTTCCGGCAGGTATCCCGAAGCCGTTGTCTTTTATTGCAACTGCTGTGTAATGCCCCGCCTTGCGGACGCTGATTGTTATCTGTACTTCTGCATTCGAATACTTGATAGCGTTGTCAATCAGGTTGGCAAAGCACTGGGTGAGCAACCGCCGGTCGCCCATCACGGTAAGCAGGTCTGTTTCGTAGCCCGTTTTTATATCAACTTTTTTCACGGCAGCGCTTTCGAAACGTTCGCTCAATTCCTCCAGCATGCTCCGGAGATTTACGCGTTCCCTGCTCAGTGTGAGCAATCCTTCTTCCTCTTTGGCCAGGGCCACAATCATGGTAATGGTATCGTTGAGTTCCGAGGTGGCATTGATGGATTTGCTCACCAGCATGTCGTGTTGCTGTGGGTCGGCAATGGGCATGGCCAGGCAGTCCAGGTTAAAGGTAAGGCTTGCCACAGGGCGTTTCAGCTCGTGAGCAATGGTTCCCAGAAATTCATTTTTAAAAGCCACCAACTGTTTTTGGCGTGCAAGTATTCTGATCAGAAGCCGGAAGCCCAGCAAGCAAATAATGGACAGTGCCAGTGAACTGAGCAACATGAGTCCCATACGCTTAATGATTATGCCAAAAGGATTGATGAGTATGAGCTGCAGCGCTTTTTGGTTTTCCAGGTCGATACGAAGGGTCTTTGATGGGATCAGGAAAATAGAGGATTTGAGACCTTTTTTCGATTGCGCAAGCACATCTCCCGTTTTCGGATTTATAATTTTAATCGCATACGCCGAATGGATGTTCCGTTTCTGGAGAATAGCTCCGGTTATACTATCAGTTTTCTGCATATCCATGGGAACGATTTTACTGATGTATGTATTGATAGTCAGATCAACCATGTTCAGCAAATTTCCCGAGCTGTCATTAATTTTTTTTGCGTCGAATCGGGTGGTATTCTGCTTCGTGGGAGCCGGTAACACGGTTATGGTGTCCTGATGGGTAATGTGGTCGTATATTTTATGCCTGTAGCCCAGGTCTTTTTGAAAAACATCGTCCACGATAGCATCTGATTCGCGGATAAGAGCTGCGCGGGTGGTTTGAAAATATTCGAACACCAGGTAGGCCTGTGTTGCAAAAATCAATAGTAAAGAAACAACTGCAATATAGGTGATTTGTTTGGGAGATATATTCATTTAAGAGTCTGAAAAATAGGAATTTGTATATTGGAAATAATGTTAAGTAATGAGGCTGCTCTGCCCAAATGCATCGCGGATCTCACAAACTTCTCACAAACTTCTAAAGGCCATTATTTCAGAGCGTTTTGGAAATTTCTGTTGCCAAAAATACTAAAAAAAATCCCAAACTATAGTATTGTTCTAAAAATCAAACCTTAATTAACGAATTATTTGTACGTTTTTCTCCGGTTTGTTAGGAATTATTATCTGAAATGTGAGAAGCTTGTGAGAACTTTGGTAGGAGCTTGTGAGAAAATGTTAATCGGAAAAGCTATATTATTGCAGTGTCAATAATCTCTAAAATCTGTCAATATGAAAAGAGAAAAAAAAGCTGCTTCAGGTTTTAAAAAATTAAATGTTCGCCAGTTGGGCGGGATAAAAGGCGGAGGCTGGGTAGAATATACTGATGAAAATGGCAATATAGTCCGCATTTGGGTATAGGTTACTCCAATTAGCGGTACAATCGACGGTGTAGTATAGTGAACAAGTGATATCTGTTTTGTAACCTGAACGTACCTCAAATCGAAAGATAAATTCCATGAAAAGTTTTGTTGATTGTACCGCTTTTTTTAATTTATTCCTGAAATAAAATAATGAGTCTGTCAGAAAAATAATTTCAACCTTGAAACAGAGCTTCCGTTTTGAACATGATTGTTTTTTGCTATCGAAACATATTTCCGGGAATACTCAGAATTGTATTTTACTCATAAAACAAATCTCCGGGTATTCCCGGAACTCTGTTTTGCCTCCGAAACAGAGTTTCTGTAGTTTACGTTGATGTTTTTCAGCCTTGGAACAACTGTCAGGATGTAAACTGATTTTCTTTTTACTCTACAGATAACAGTTAGTTAATTTGCTAACGAGCAATTGATTTTTAATTTAACTATAAAACTAAATTTATTTTTCCATGAAAATTGATCTCACACGTTTAAGTACAAAAGATTTAGCCGCACTGAGCCAGCGTACCATTACAGTTTCCGACGAGCCCGCCTTTGAAGTGGTAAAAGATCACCCGTTGTTAAATGTAGTAAAAACAATATACGCCGCCTACGATGGCGTTTACACCAAAGGAGCTTATAGCGGCAAAGGCGATTTGCTTATTAAGGCCGACGATGACCGCGATGCACCATTTGGAGGGCTGAAGTCGATTCTGGTTGGGCACACAAAAGTAAGTAGCTCACCCTTCCAACAAGATGCTAAAGATATTTACGCCATTATCAGGAAATACGGCATTGAACTGGATCGTTACAAATGGGCCGAACAAACTGCCCAAATGAAAAAGATGATAGAAGAGTTGGATATGCCTGCAAATGCAGCAAAAATTGAACGAATGCACCTCACCACAGTGGTGTCTCAGATAAAAGATGCTCAAGCTGCTTTTGAAAAACTCTTTAATGAAGTGGCCGGAGAAAATGCAGAACTGCACAATACGGAATCGGCTTCGTCAATGCGGAAAGCGCTCGAAACTGCCTTACGAAATTATTTCAGCGTGGTAAAAGCGATGAGCTCTCAGCGTGGTTGGAGCGGACTCTATGCCAAGTTGGACGAGGTGCTGAAAGCGGCCGCAAGTAGTAAGCCAGCAACCGCAAAACCAGAAACAATAACCGAAGCTAAATGAAAAATGGGTAACTCCTTCTTCCGGCTGCATGAGCAGGTGGGGAAGGAGTTTTTTTATCCGGAGCACACACAACAACATAAAAACCTTTACGACCCGACAATTATGACAAACAACGCAACACTACACCAACCCCGCGACCCCGACAAAGTAAATGTAACCGAAGCACGCGAACTTCATTACTGGATGCACAAATTCGGTGTCTCCACCGGACAGCTTCACTTCGCCATAAACAAAGTAGGCAACCGAGCAAAAGATGTGGAGAAGTATTTGGGAAGGTGAGAAGTAATAAACAGATATCTCAATTTTTAAAAACAAATAAAAACAAACATTTATGAAGAAAGTTACATTCACTTTTGTTGGTCAGGATTCTGACATAATGGCTCAGAAATTTTATACATGGTACGTAGATGGCGGGCTCGAAGATAGAGTAATCGACACGTTATCTGATATGGGGCCGTCGAATGTCGAGACAATTGAAATCGACAACGACACTTTGGACCTTATCATGGGCTGTAGTTACAAAGCAGAGGAATAGTTCTCCGGATCATGAACCCTTGCTCCCGCGCGATTGTATCGCGTGGGAGACAAAAGTAAAGTTTTAAAACGATTTGCCACACGATGCAATCGTGCGGCAGCGAGGGAAAACACTATTTAATTTGTAATTTAAGAGTAGCAAAATTATGAGCGTAGAAATTGATTTTTTACCAGTTGGTAATGGAGAACGAAGCGGAGATGCAATTGCATTTCGTTATGGAAATTTTAATGATAAAAATCAGCAGTATATAGTAGTTATTGATGGTGGAACTGTCGAATCAGGAAAAAATCTGGTAGAACATATTCAAAATTATTATGGTACATACGTAGATTTAGCAATTTTGACTCATCCTGATGGTGATCATTCTTCCGGATTAAGAGAGGTATTGAATAATCTAAGTGTGGGGGAATTGTGGATGCATCGGCCTTGGGAGCATTCTAAAGAAATTAAGGATATGTTTAAGGATGGTCGTATTACTGTAAATAGTTTATCAGAAAGATTGAAAGAGGCATACGAATACGCTTATGAAGTAGAACAGATTGCAATAAAAAAAGGAATAACAATCAAAGAGCCATTTGCAGGATTGACCTTTAATGGAGGAAAAATAAAAGTACTTGGACCATCTGAGGATTATTATGAATCTTTGATTCCAGATTTTACAAAATCACCTGAATCTGAAAAAACTGTAAGAGGTCTTTTCTCGGCTGTGAAAGAGGCTGTGAAATGGTTAACTGAGACATTAGATTTTCGGACAGAAACTTTAAGTGAGGATGGAGAAACTTCCGCAGAGAATAATTCTAGCTGTGTTATCTTGTTAGAAGAAGAAAATGAGAAATTTCTTTTTACTGGAGATGCTGGAATTCGAGCTCTTAATAAAGTCATAGAATATGCTGAAAAAAAGAAAATAGATATATCCTCTGTAAGATTTTTTCAGGTGCCACATCATGGTAGTCATCGTAATATATCTCCTACAATCTTGAATAAGATTAAATGTAATTCTGCTTTTGTCTCATGTGCAAAGGATGCCCCAAAACATCCATCAAAAAAAGTCATTAATGCACTTATCAGACGAGATGCTAATGTTCATGCGACAAACGGAGATGTGAAATGTCATCATGTGAATTGTAGTGTTAGACCTGGGTTCATTCCAGCCATACCTTTGGTGTTTAATAATCAGGTTGAAGAATAATTATGGATAAGTACTCTTTAAACGCTCGGATTTACCCGGTTGTATTCTTATTATTGCCATTTGTGATTGTTGGTATTTCTTATTCAATTGAATTTGAAAAATATATCCATATTCTTTCTTCTCTTGGGTTAAGTTCAGTGCTGCTTTATTTTATGGCAAATGTAGGACGTGATGCCGGATATAAAAAAGAAAACGCATTATGGGAAAGTTGGGGTGGTATGCCTTCGGCTCAATTACTATGGTTTAAAAACAAGACGATTGACAAATACACAAAACATAGGTATCATAATAAGATGCAAACATTAGTTCAACTTAATGTAGAAAATGTGGAGTTTGAAACTGCTGAACTCATTGATGTTATTGATATTTATCGATCATGGACAAAATATATAATCTCAAAAACCCGGGACACTAAGAAATATTCACTTCAGTTTAAGGAAAATGTAAGTTATGGTTTTAGACGAAATCTATGGGGGTTAAGAAATGGCGGGATTACATTGACTATCACAGTGCTTGTTACCAATTTTTCGTTACAATACATAATCAATCAAAGTTTCAAGTTTTGGGAGTTTCCACTATCATTCATTGTTTCAGAATTCTTATTATTTGTCTTTTTAGGTATATGGGTATTTGTAATTAAGTCAGATTGGGTTAAGATACCTGCATTTGCATTTGGGTTAAGGCTGTTAGAAAATATAGAGTCTATTTAAGCCCTCGGCTGGCGCGGGTTTGCAACCCGTGCTAATATAGTAAAAAAGAAAAGACTTTATTTCAGTGTGGCACAGGTCACAGACCTGCGCCAGCGTGGGTTGGGGCTTAGGCTTGTTTTAAAATGAATACTTACACAATAAATAAAAAATGATCTTATGAGAAAATTATTACTTATCATTACATTATTTCTGACAATTCTTTCATTTATAGCTTGCAATCCTGCCGGAGCCGACGTAGACGGAACCAGCTTGAGCCTGACTTTAAAAGATGAGCTTGGCAATACAGTTTCGGGGGCCTCAGTTAAGCTTTTTGCCTCACAAACCGATTGGGTTATGGGTACTAATCAGGTAAGTACCACCCAATTCTCAGATGAAACAGGAAAAGTTACCTTTAGCGGTTTGTCGGCTATAAAGTATTATTGGTTTGCACAAAAAGATGCAAAGAATAATTATAACGGAGCATGTACAACAACTGCTGCAATCGAGGCAGATGTCACAACGAAGCTTACGGTTGTTCTTACCAGTACTGGTACTTTAAAGTTTGTAAACTCTTCACATGATAACTACAAAATTTATATCAATGGTACAGAAACAGCAACAGTAGCTGGTAACACAACCACATATAAATACTACAGCCCTATAGGCTTCTATTCTATCCGGGTATTACAGATGGATGGGTATCTTTTATATGCAACTGACAAAACCTATACAGGAACATTGGCTGCCGGAGGTACTATGACAACCACTTTTCCTTAAAATATAGCAGTTTTTTATATCTTGCTACATGATGCGACCGTGCGGCACTATTGAACAACTGAAACGTCATATAACCCACAAATTAAACTACACCTCTGCTCCCGCGCGATTGTATCGCGTGGGTATACAGAAGTAAGGTTTTGAATGTTTTGCCACACGATGCAATCGTGCGGCAGCATGCAAAACCATAAATGTAGCTAACAAATAAAAATTTATACAATGAAAAGACTTACATTTATTCTAGTCCAATTACTGATTGTTCTGTCTGGTTTTGCTCAAACCGGCGTAAAGTATGCATCCGTGAAACTTAATCTTAGAGAAGATGCGAATATCACATCGCAGATAATAACAGTTATTCCTAAAGGTACAGCTGTCGCAATGGCTGAGGATTGCGATTGCGAATGGATTCTTGTTTCTTATCAGGGACAGACCGGATATGTATATTCAAAGTACCTGACCAAAGTAAAACCCGCCATTACTAACGCCTCTACTTCTTTAAAACATAATTCAAACTCCACACGGAAAAGAACGCAGTCTCCAACTTATTCTAAATCGGCTCCCGAAGGGGCAACGGCTTTGTGTTGGGATGGCACGTATAGTTTCAGCCAGAGTCGCCGGGGTACTTGCTCGCATCATGGTGGAGTGAAAATCTGGCTATAACTCTATTAAAAGACAATCCTTCATGTCTTATGTTGGAGGAATATTATTTATTAAATCTTAATAATATGCCAACCACAGGTCAAAAACCAGGTAAAGGAACTTATTATTGTACTAATTGCGGTCAGTCAGTGACGTTAGACGATAATTCGGATATTTTACCTCCATGCCCCAAATGTAGCCATACCAACTTTAGGTAAATTAAAAAGAGAGGTTTGATGATTTTAAGTGTTGTCAAACCTCGATTTTACTTTCGCTAACACCACTCTGAAACAGCGTGGGAGCGCTCTATTTTATAAACTAATGTTTAATCAGTTATTTTCAAGCTTATGGAAACAATTTTCGAAATTAAGCCTGGGCCAAAACCCCGGAAAGATGATGGTACGCCTGATAGAAGAAGGCATGTTACTCCAGATTATAGTCCAAAATACCCAACTTTGGATCCCCATAAACATAAACCGGGTGATTGATTCGGATTATACCCCCTTGCTCCCGCGCGATTGCATCGCGTGGGCATTCAAAAGTAAAGTTTTGGCAGGTTTGCCACACGATGCAATCGTGCGGCAGCTTAGTGCAGCAAAGGGGTCATCCCAAGAAGAAATTAAAATGATATCAAAAGAAATAAATAATTTAAAACGATAACAATATGTCAGATAATTTAAAAATCAAACAGCCTGAAGATCCTACAAAAATCAATATTCATCAACAGTGGGAGTTGAATTATTGGACGAAAGAGCTAGGTGTAACTGAATCTGTACTTTTGATAGCAGTACGCTTGGTTGGTCCTTTGGTGAAGGATGTGAAGAAGTGTCTTGGAAAATAATTATTAGAATTACAATGAATCCCTTGCTCTCGCGCGATTGCATCGCGTGGACATTCAGAAGTAAAGTTTTGGCAGGTTTGCCACACGATGCAATCGTGCGGCAGCTTAGTTTGCAATACAAATAATTATCCATTATCCAATTATTGAAAGCCAGTTAACTATGTTTTACCTTCGCTTAAATAAAATCAGGATTTTCAACAATTATACGCTGTTGGGTCCGTCCAATCTTCAGCTAATGAGTTTCGTAACCATGGGAGAAGCCGATTTCCCGATGCTGGACGAGTTTTACCGCACCAGCGATGCAGCAGTAAAGAAAGAACTGGTTGCGCGGGCGGTGGCCAAAGTAATAAGCTCGCGCATAATGCCGCAGATTCAGCGTGTAAAGGATAACCAGATTATTTATTTTGGCGATACAGGCTACAATGTGTTTGTGAACGAGTCTATTCCGCAGGATTTAAACTGGATGTTGCTGGCCATAAAGTCCAATCAGAAAATGGTGGATAATGCCAAACTTGCCAGCCAGATACTCACGGAGCAAAACCTGAACACTTTTGTAGGCGCTTTAGCTGTGCTGTCAGGCATGGCCAGTCCGGTTACGGCTGCCGTTAGCACGCTTACCACGTTGGTTGCGCAGTCGGTACTGAAAGTCTGCGCCAATGCCAAAGACCATCAGTTGGGTTTGCTGCTAACCTCGTTTGTACGTCAGGAGCACTACCCCAACGGCAAGCGCGATGCTCAGAATGTACCCGATGCCACCGGGAACATGAGAGTGGATTATACGATTTTCGGGTTTTAAGGGTGCCCGGAGAGTAGAAACATATCAGACTCACTATTCTAAAAATAAATCAGTATGAAACAACTACTTATTTTTTTTATTGCTTTTTTATTTGTTGGCTGTAGCACCATGCAGCCGTTGCAAATTACCGATAGCCAATATAAAAGTTATCAGCCGATAGAACCGCTGCCGGTGAAAAATGTGGAAGTATATACCGGTAGTAATTTTGTTGTGAAACCATGGGCAGCACTGGGCGATAGCACTATCCGGGATTTATTGCCCAATCAGTCTGCTCAGATTGCAATGCGAACAAATGATTTAACGGGCAAAGTAAACTACCTGACGGCATCTGTAACCGATAAGGCGGGTAGCTATGAAGTGATCATGGACTTTATGAAATACCGGATTGAGGATGTGTACGACAAATATGAGGTTGCAGGCAGTGGGAGGATAGGAATTGGGTTGCGTGTAAAGGCAAAAGTGATTACCTACAAGGCCAATCTGAATCTTTCGAGCTTAGCCAATTTAGGGGTAGAGGCTAGTAATAACCACCTGACCGGTTTACTGTCAATCGACATAATTGGTATTGACTCTAAGGATATTACGAATTACATTCCGCTAACAGCCAAACTGGATGAAACATCGATTCAAAATGCTTTACAAGCTATTGCCACCATTAAATCAAAAATATGGGATGCCAATGTAAAAATTACGCCACAACTCATTGCTATCAACCAGAATAAAGATTCTTCCGAGAAGTTGATCAAAGAAAAGATAACCAATGGTACTTATACTTATACGAATACGAGTGCTCTTATTTCTATTTATTGGAAACCGGATGGGGCGCAAATTGAAAAGGCTCACGAGGATAAGATAAAAGATTGGATTTTATCAAATGGACTGGATGTGAGTATTACATATTTGATAAATACGAGCGAGATGGAATTATACAGACAGAAACTGATCGACGATCTAAAAATAGGCAACAATGAAAACGGAAACAATTAAGGACATTCCGCAGAGTGAAGTACAACGGGTAGTTGCAAGTTATCAAAGTGAAGGCTACACGACTCAGGTATTAAAACAACCCAACGGATTGTATACAGTAAAAGCGACTAAAGATTAGTAAAAGTTCTTCCCCTTGCTCCCGCGCGATTGTATCGCGAGGGTATACAGAAGTAAGGTTTTGACTGTTTTGCCACCTCCGCTGGCGCGGGATTGCAACCCGTGCCAATAAAGTAAAAAAGGAAAGACTTTGTTTCCTGGCACAGGTCACAGACCTGCCCCGCTCCCGCGCGATTGTATCGCGTGGGCATGCAGAAGTAAAGTTTTGGCAGGTTTGCCACACGATGCAATCGTGCGGCAGCTTAGCGCGGAGCTAAATAAAATATTTCTCTCAAACATAAGTTAAACAATTAAACATTATTATTATGAATGAAATTATTGGAACCTGGATCGCCACTTCGCCCGACAAAACTAAAACTGAAAAGTATGTTTTTAATCAAGATGGAACTTTTGAGTATTCTACTACAACAGCGGGCAAGACTGATCGAAAATTGACCGGAAAATTTGAGTATGTTGATCAGAACTTAACTCTTCATTACGATAACTCAAATCCGGGTACATCAACGATGAAAGGTGTAGGCGTTGATACAAACAAGATGTGCATTGGTTATAAAAAAGTTCATGCCAACGAAACTACATTAGTTGGAGTCTGGTGTTCCGAAAGCATTGTAGTATATGGTGCTGAGTCGGCTAATTCTACTAAAGTCGATTCTTTCTTAACCGCAGTAATGAATAATAATAAGTTCAATTCGTTTTTTAATGTAAAAATCAATGATAAGCAAAGCTCTATAACCAATTCTGCCGGTACGTATTCATTGAAAGATGGAAATATCAGTCTGGAAAATGAGAATGGTACTGATGCCAACACTGCTTATTTTAATAATGGAACCCATGCTTATTATATAATCAGCAATGTGCTGGTAATTGTGAATGATATAACCTGGAACGCTTTATTTATAAAGAGTTAGCTCGTGTGATGTCCTTGCTTGTTTTGTTGCAGGCATATAGTGGCGGCTTTACTTATCAGCCCTTCGGGGTAAAGAATAGTGAAGCCGTCACTAAATGCTTACTGAGTACAATTGCTTGTTAACTTTTTTATAATCAACCGAAATAAATTTTAGTATGAAATCACCAAAAACGAATAATTGCTTAACAGCCGATTTTTGTCATCCTGTAAAAAGTTCCGACTCTTATTATTCTACAGCTTGTGTCATGTATGCCGACAGTTCATATAAGGACGGCTCATTTGTTCTCGGAAACAGTATATACGTTCCAATAGTAAAACTGACGAGTCAGAAAATAGCAAATGGGGTGTTACCCACCGATAAACTCACAGCTCAGGACGTGGAAAAGTATGTGGGTGAAGTACCCCTGGAGCTGAAAATTACAACCATAGCTTTATCCGGAAGCAAGTATATTGATTCGGTGAACTTCGGTCAGTATAGCTCAGAGGATGCATTGTCGCAAGAAGATATAAATTTGACCTTTCCGGTTAAGCCAAACCCCGCTACCAACGATTCAAAACTGAAGAACAGTCTGGTTATTGAGATTAAAACCAAAGATATTCCGACCAATGATGTTGACTTAAATGTCGTAATCAGCGTTGTGAATGGCTGTGGATATAAAAGCTCAATTTATATTAATTTTGATGTTGTGTCAAACCAACAGGTTGCAAGTCAGCCGTTGGGAGGCAATATTAAAAGATACACAAACTCTTATGGTTATATAAATGATTATTATAATTATTTATCCAATTTCCAAATCACACCTACGCTGAGCATGTCAATTAACCAGCAAAAGGTGGAAGTGAAACAGTTTTTGTGGCAATCTTACTTTTCGTTTAAATTGAAGGGCATCCAAAGAGATTTATCTGTATATAAAAAATCTGACACAGAAGATCCCGGCGATTTAGCTCCAAAAATAACTATCTACGAATATATTCATCAGATTCCCGATAGTGGAATAAAATACGACAGCACTTTTAATCAACTGTATACGGACATTTCTCAACGTATTGGCAACTTGCAAAATGCACAGGACAAACAACAGGTTTTAAGCGATTTGTCTCAGATAGACAGCTTTTTGAAAGATATTTCAAAACAGTCAGGTGCAAATCTGAAACTAATTAAGAAGTTTGCGTCTTCAAACGTAACCGACAATCAGTTTTTGACAGATTTTCATGCATTTTTGACCCAGTATTGTAATTTTCTCCTTCAGGTAAGCAATGTTTTCTTCTCCGGAAATAAACAGGAATTTCTTGATACGATAGTTCCCATTTACTCCGAAATTATTGAGGTGGCTTACAATCACCAGCTAATTAGTGAACAGACTTATAACATGTTGTCCTGTTTAGATGATCAGCTGGTTGGAATCCTGTATGATATATTAAACAACAATAAAGAAGATTTTGAAGAAAACTTGTATAATGTAGTTCGATATTTATTGGATTCCAATAAAGTTGATCCTGTTCTTGAGGGAATTGTGCTGGCACTTATTCCTCTTATTTCAGATAGCCTCTTAAATGCAATTGAGGAGTCTGATTTAGCCGCTAAACTGAATAAAATTGCAAAAATTCCCGGACAGGTTTATTACGAAGTAGAACCATGCCTTCAAAATTATAGTAACGCTGAACAATACTCTAAGTATAGTATCTCTGGGGTTAGTACATTTGATGATTTGTGGACAAAAACAATAGCTGCCATTGATAATACTGCTAAAGAATCAACGAATCTTATTGCTAAAATTGAAAAAAATGATTTCGATAATGTAAATGCCTCTTTGCAACAATTGAAAAGTTTATGGGATACTTTAGTGAATTCATATTTCAGGGGAATTTGTTTAGACTGATTAGATAATCAGAAAATAATAATCTTCACTGGTGCGGGATTATGACCCGTGCCAGTGAAGTAAAGAGAAAAGACTTTATTTCAAAACACACGGTTTACAGACTTGCGAGAGCAAGTGGAAATAATTTTAGAGTAAAAGAACGT
>CAYSTC010000007.1:0-183826 GCA_964433885.1 uncultured Paludibacter sp.
GTGTTCAGCATATCGTAATCAAGATCATCGTAAGTGCGTTTTTTACGAACGTTAGGCGACATTCCAATAGAGTGAAGCACAAAATCAATTTTTCCTCCAAGAGCTTCCATTGATTCAGCAAAAACATTTTCCAAATCCGATACACTGGTGGCATCAGCCGGAATCAGTTTCGCGTTCAGTTTCTCGGCCAACTCATTAGTTGTTCCCATACGTACAGCCAACGGAGTGTTCGACAAGGTGATAACAGCACCTTCTTCAACTACGCGCTCAGCCACTTTCCAGGCGATGGACATGTCGTTCAACGCACCAAATACAATTCCTCGTTTACCTTTTAATAAATCGTTACCCATGTTTATAGTGTTAATTATTCTTTTATCAAACAATTTAATTACAAAAGAGTTTGACAATCCGAATTAAATTTCAGCACAAAGATACTCAAAATGTGCAGTATATAAAAATTTATTGGTCTACCAATACGGTTTATTCGCCGAAAAGACAGGAAAAACTCACGTTAAACGCTATTTATCCGGCGTCAGTTCTGCTTTTGAATCGGACACTTTGCTTTGGAGGCTTATCAGCGCTAAGGCCTATGCTTCCGCTTAAAACCATTATTAATGGCATAAGTAGGATTGATGACACAAATTATCACCTTTTCATACCACCTATATCCATTTTTACCCATCCTGAGAGCAGCACGATGGGACAACTCTCCCAACAGGGAGCCAAACACAGGAGTAACAATCAAATCCTGAATGCTGGGCTGCTCCATTCCGCCTTCCCATACATATTCCCACAGAAAACTTTGCCCCAGGCAAAACAAAGCGGATTCTAGTACAGTTGCCCCCTGCGAGCGCATATTGTTGTAGTAATAAGCACCCTGATAGGGATGCCCTATGTAATTAATATACCAGTGATCTTTATCCCAAACCGGAGGTTTCGTGAAAGAACTCTGATATTGACTCAGGATAACGGGCATCTTAAATTTATCGTCGCGCCTCCACATCGTTATGTTATCGGGAGCAATCAGCAGAAAGGCTCCCATAGTCAGGTTATAACCCAGACTATATCCAAGCCCTCTGAGGATTTTATTTCCCAATGACGCATCATAATGGTTCAGTTGTGGTTGATCTGTATAAATTCGCCTGTCGGGCGCTATAGAATCGTTGGTACACTTTTTAGCTGAAACAGTGTCAACATTATTCTCAACCTGAATTTGAGAATGGCTTTGAAAGAATACAAAAAATCCCAGAAACAAAATTATTAGCCGTTTCATTGTCACTTTCGTTTGATTACTATCGAATCACATCATTAACTTTATAATGTTTTTTAATAATCAAAAGTTCAAAACACAGCAAACAATAAAACTATCCAACCAACAAAAAAACAAACCGCCTCAAAAACACAAGGTCCTGAGGCGGTTACTATAATAACAAAAACTTCTGCTTATTTATTTACTCTAAAGCGGTCGTTACCGTCTTTGATAAAAGCAACAATCTGTTTTGCCGCAGCAATTCCGGCATTGATGTTTGCTTCAGATGTTTGGGCACCCATTTTCTTTGGTGTTGTAAAATAGCGGTCGCCCACTTTTTCTTTCATATCCGCATCGTTTCCGGGTACAATATCAGTCACATATTTAAAATCAGGACGAGCTTGCATAAACTCGAGAATTCCGGCCTCATCAATAACTTCCTTGCGGGCAGTATTTACCAACACGCCACCTTTAGGCATAAGGCCCAACAATGCAGCATTGATCGATTTCTTAGTTTCGGCTGTAGCCGGAATATGTAATGAAACAATATCCGAAACCGTATACAATTCTTCAACCGAAGATACAGCTTTCACACCATCTTTTTCGATAACTTCTGCAGGACAGAATGCATCAAAAGCATACAATTCCATTCCAAAGCCTTTTGCAATACGGGCAACATTGCGACCTACGTTTCCGTAAGCATGAATACCCAGTTTTTTGCCCATCAATTCGGTTCCGGAAGTTCCGTTATAGAAATTGCGAACTGCAAACACCAACAATCCAAAAACAAGTTCGGCCACAGCGTTAGCATTTTGTCCCGGCGTATTCATTACGCAAACTCCGGCAGCAGTAGCGGCTTCCAGATCCACATTATCGTAACCGGCACCGGCACGAACCACGATTTTCAATTGTTTGGCTGCGGCAATTACTTCCGCATCAATAATGTCGCTGCGAATGATAATCGCGTCAGCATCAACCACTGCATCCAGCAATTGTTGTTTTTCTGTATATTTTTCGAGCAAAGCCAGTTCGAAACCGGCAGCTTCAACTTCTGTACGAATTCCGTCAACTGCAACTTTTGCGAACGGTTTGTCGGTAGCAATTAAAACTTTCATAGGTATGTGTTTTAAAAACAATAGGCACTAAAGTGCCTATTGTCAGATTATTTTTATGTGTTTTGTTTTTCAAATTCATTCATGCAATCCACAAGCGCCTGGACACTTTCAATTGGCATGGCATTGTAAATAGAAGCACGGAAACCACCCACCGAACGGTGACCTTTAATTCCGTCCATTCCTGCAGCCTGGGCAAATTTCTGGAAAGCACCTTCGAGCTCGGCATATTCAGGTTTCATTACAAAACAAACGTTCATCAACGAGCGGTCTTCCTTAGCAGCTGTTCCAACAAATATTTTGCTGTTATCAATTGCATTGTAAAGAAGTTCTGCTTTCGCAATGTTTTTCTTTTGCATTTCTACCAATCCGCCGTTTGCTTTCAACCAACGCAATGTTTCCAAAGCACTGTAAATAGGCAATACAGGAGGAGTGTTGAACATTGAACCTTCAGCAATGTGCGTCTTGTAGTTCAACATGGTTGGAATATAGCGTGAAACTTTTCCTAGCAATTCGTCTTTTACAATAACAAAAGCCAAACCTGCAGGAGCCAGATTTTTTTGAGCTCCACCATAAATAACACCGTATTTTGAAACATCCATCGGACGTGAGAAAATATCAGATGACATATCGGCTACTAATGGCACCGGAGAATCCAAGTCAACGTGCAATTCAGTACCATAAATTGTATTATTAGTAGTGATGTGAAAATAATCAGCATCAGCAGGAATCACAAAATTTTTAGGTATGAAAGTATAATTGGCATCTTTAGAGGAAGCAGCTTCTACCACTTCGCCAAAACCTTTGGCTTCTTTCATGGCTTTGTTTGCCCAAACACCGGTATTCAGATAAGCAGCTTTTTTCTCGAAAAGATTAAAAGGAATCATTGCAAACTGCATGCTGGCACCACCACCTAAGAATAGTACAGAATAACCTTCAGGGATATTTAATAATTCTTTGAAAAGCGCAACGGCCTCGTCCATTACAGCCTGAAAATCTTTTGAACGGTGGCTGATTTCCAAAATAGACAATCCTGAACCATTAAAATCCAATACTGCCTGAGCTGTTTTTTCGATAACCTCGCGTGGCAAGATAGAAGGACCCGCACTAAAATTATGTTTTTTCATACTAATAAATAATATATTTGTTTGATAGTTTTACCCTTAAAAATTTGGAAGCACAAAAGTACTATTTTTTTTAGTTTCGACCGCCAAAAATGTGTTTTTATAACATTTTTGCACTAAAAATTTATAGTCATACATTTATATCTTCAAAAATGAATAAACATACCAATTTAATGACACAGATACAAAAAGAGTGTGCAATTTATTTCCCGGTAATAATCCGCTTAACTTCATTCAGCTTATTCAATGCTTCAACAGGCGTGAGATTGTTTATATCCAGATTTTTAATTTCGTCCCGAATTTGCTCCAAAACAGGATCATCGAGCTGAAAGAAACTAAGCTGAAGCCCTTCGCGCTGCTCGGCAATTTCTCCAACCGGCTTGGCTACTCCGGATTGTCGGTTGTCAGTTTCCAGCTGTTTTAGAATTTGCTCAGAGCGCTTCACAATGCTCTGCGGCATCCCGGCCATTTTAGCCACATGAATACCAAAACTATGCTCGCTTCCGCCCCTTACAAGCTTGCGAAGGAAAATTACTTTCTTATCCACTTCCTTCACCGACACATTGTAGTTTTTGATGCGGTGGAACGATTTTTCCATTTCGTTCAATTCGTGATAGTGCGTAGCAAAAAGTGTTTTAGCTTTGCAGCTTCCGTGTTCGTGAATATATTCCACAATAGCCCAGGCAATGGAAATACCATCATACGTACTTGTTCCGCGCCCCAACTCATCGAATAGCACAAGGCTGCGGCTGGAAAGGTTGTTCAAAATACTGGCCGCTTCGTTCATCTCCACCATAAAAGTAGATTCGCCCTGCGAAATATTGTCGCTCGCTCCTACCCTGGTAAAAATTTTATCCACTACTCCAATTTTGGCACTTTCAACAGGAACAAAGCAACCAATCTGCGCCATCAATGTTATAATAGCCGTTTGGCGAAGCAAGGCTGACTTACCCGACATATTCGGACCGGTAATAATAATAACTTGCTGGGACTGGCTGTCCAGATATACATCGTTGGAGATATAAGTTTCACCAATCGGAAGCTGTTTTTCAATCACGGGATGGCGTCCTTGCTTAATTTCTAACACATCGCTATCCGTAACCTCCGGTCGAACATATTTGTTCTCGGCCGATACTTTTGTAAATGAGACCAAACAATCGAGCTGGGCTATCAGGTTCGCATCCAATTGAATCGCAGTAATATAATCGACCAAGCTCAGAACCAGATCATTGAACAGGCGCGTTTCAATAGAAAGAATTTTTTCTTCAGCGCCTAAAATTTTCTCTTCATACACTTTCAATTCCTGCGTAATGTAGCGTTCGGCATTTACCAGCGTTTGCTTACGAATCCAGTTTTCGGGCACTTTATCTTTATGCAGGTTTCGAACCTCGATATAATAACCAAATACATTGTTGAAATTGATTTTCAGGCTTGGAATTCCGGTTGCTTCACTTTCACGTTCCTGAATTTGCTGAAGAAAATCTTTACCTGAAAATGCCAGTTGGCGCAACTCATCTAGTTCCGGGTCTATTCCCGGTCGGATAATTCCGCCACGGTTGACCATATTCGGTGGATCGTTTGAAATTTCTTTTTCTATTTTATCCGAAATAACCTTACAGGCATTCAGTTGGTCGGCAATTTTGCGCAAAGTCACATTATCGGTTTCCGAACAAGCCTGTTTGATCGGCTCAATAGCCTGCAAAGCCACTTTCAACTGCACCACTTCGCGCGGATTGATACGACCTACCGCTACTTTTGAAATAATCCGTTCCAAATCGCCAATCAACGCGATATTTTGCTCCAGCAAATGTTTCAGTTCTGTATTTTTGAAGAAATACTCAACTACGCTCAAACGCTCATTGATTGGCTTCACATCTTTCAGCGGGAAAGCCACCCAACGTTTCAGCAAGCGGGCACCCATTGGGCTGATAGTCCTGTCAATAACATCAAGCAAAGTTTTCGCATTTTCATTTTGCGAACCATATAGTTCGAGGTTCCGTACCGTAAAGCGATCGAGCCACACAAAGCGCTCTTCTTCTATGCGCGATAGCGTGGTTATATGCCCCGTCTGCTGGTGGTGAGTCTGGTCCAGGTAATGCATGATAGCTCCGGCCGCCACTACCCCATTCGGCAAATTGTCTACCCCGAACCCTTTCAGGTTCTTGGTTTCAAAATGTTTCAGCAAACGCTCATTGGCCGAATCAGGCGTATAAGCCCAGTCTTCGAGCGCATAGGTGAAGAATTTTGTACCAAAATTAGCTTCAAAATCCTTCCGCTTCGAACGGTCGAAAAGCACCTCTTTCGGCCCGAAGCTATTCAACAGTTTATCCACATATTCAGCCGTTCCTTCAGCCAGCAAAAATTCACCGGTTGAAATATCCAAAAAAGAAACACCCACCTGATTTTTATTCAGATAAACGCTGGCCAAAAAGGTATTTTCCTTGTGATTGAGCGTAGTATCGCTGTACGAAACACCCGGGGTAACCAATTCGGTAACACCGCGTTTTACAATTTTCTTGGTCAGTTTCGGATCTTCCAGCTGATCGCAAATCGCTACGCGCATTCCCGCCCGAACCAGTTTTGGCAAATAGGTATCCAATGCATGATGTGGAAATCCGGCCAGTTCAATGGTTTTTGCTGATCCGTTTGCCCGTTTGGTAAGTGTAATTCCCAGAATTTGGGAAGCCCGGATTGCATCGGTTGAAAAAGTCTCGTAGAAATCACCACACCGAAAAAGCAGAATTGCATCAGGATGCTTCGCTTTTATCTCGTTGAATTGCTTCATCATCGGGGTTTCTACAATTTCATTTGCCATTTTCTATCGTAATTTAAAGAATGTTATTGATTATAAGATCATTGTAAGTAAACAATGGTAGTTCTGAGAATCTCAAAACTACCATTGTTCGGAATGCAAAGCCAACGACTTAAGCATCTTATTTTAGTTCATCGAAAAGTCCGTTTATCGCCTTAGTCATCCCCGACCAGGCAAATTTTTGCTTTTCCTGCTTGATATTTTCAATCATCTTTTCTCCCCGTTGTTTTGAGAAGAAATCATAGAGAGCGTTAGCAATTTGCACAGGCTCCACATCCACTACATAGCCCACTTTCCCATCCGGAATAATTTCGGCCAAACCTCCCACTTTAGTCACCAACATAGGTTTTTCAAAATGATAGGCAATCTGGCTCACACCACTTTGTGTAGCCGAACGGTAAGGTTGCGCAATAATATCGGCCACGCTGAAATAGTTCCGGACCTCATTATCAGGAATAAAGCCGGTACGTAATTCCACCAACCCTTCGAGTTTAAGTTGAATAATTGATTCGAGATAAGGCTGAGGATTCTCGTAAAACTCACCGGCCACAATCAGCCTCACCGGAAATTCGCGCAAACGCTTATCGGCAAAAGCCTCGAGCAACAAATCCAACCCCTTATAATGGCGGATAAATCCGAAAAACAAAATATAAGGTTTGTGTTCGTGCAACCCGAGTTTTATAGCTGCTTCCTTTTTAGTAAGCAACGCACCATAATGGTCATATATAGGGTGCGGCGACACAGCCTTCGGTTTATTTTCTTTATCAAACTTATTAATATCCGCAACCACAGATTCTGCCATAGCCACAAAACCATCCATAGCTTTCACAAAATAGTTTGGGAAAAGCCGGTCGAGAATGGTCGGTTCGTGAGGAATCATGTTATGGATTACGGCCACCATTTTAGTTTTAGGAGCACGCGCATAACGTGCAATCGTTCCAAAACAAGGCGCCATAAAGGCCATCCAGTAACAATAAATAACCATATCCGGCGATTTCTTCTTGATTTCCTTGCCCACCGAAATCCAGTTCAACGGATTTGTAGCGTTTATTCGGCGGGAAATCTTCAGATCTTCAGGAGCAGATTCGGACGAAAACTGCGTTTTCCCCGGGAACAAAAAGCCAGGATATTGCAGAGTAAAGGTAATGATTTCAACATCACTTCCCTGATTCACATATTCACGTGCCAAACGCTCATTGTATGTAGCCAACCCTCCACGATATGGAAATGCAGTTCCAACTATGATTATTTTCATCTGTATGAATTTATAAATTAAACTCAGAAAAACCAACAATACATTCGGATTTCAGACTTTATGCCTAAAACCCGTTTTCAACCGAATTGTTCAATTTTATCAATCAATTCAGGTCTCTCAAAATCATTGATTCTTTCTGCAAAAGTACAAAATTATTTAGAGCATGGTTTAATTCACAGCGTTTTTTTACATCGATCACCACCATAGGAAATGCTCTTTACAAACTACAAAACAAAGTCACCAGAAATGGCACCGACAAATCCATGGCAAAACCGTGATAAATTGATACGATAGAATATTCCTTTCCGGAACTGCGCACGATAATGGGGAAAGTGGTATCCATAGTGGTAGCTCCGCCCGCAGAAATGGGTGACAACTTTCCAAAATGTCTGACCATCAAAGGAGCAAAAAGAAGCGTAATCACCTCACGTATAATATTCGCCAGCAGGGCAATTGTCCCCAGTTCGATTCCTTTGTATTGAGTGATCAGAATACTGGACAAGGAATAATAGCCAAAGCCGGAGCCCACGGCCAAACATTCGGCAAGACTGCGATTGCGGATAAAAAAACTAACCGCAACAACTCCTAGAAAAGTCCCCAACACCGTCATGACCGGCAGAAAAATGAGCCGGATATTCAATCTTCGAAATTGCTTTACTGAGTTTGGGTCATTTCCAATGCTAAGCCCAACAGAGAACATTAGTGCACAAAGTACATAAAAATCGAATTTATAGCTCAAAACCTGTGGCGGAAACCATCGAAAAACGCCCAGCAACAATCCCGTTGCAAAAAACGACAATATAATCAGGCTTCCTTTCATTTGCTTTGCATTTTATTATGTACACTCAACCACAGCAACCAGGCCGCCAAAACGCTCCCCAACGTTCCGGCCGTGGCCAATAAAAAAGCCTCAAACCCAAGTTTTCCAAACTGCCGAACAACCGTTTCGTTAGCACCAACTTCCAAGCCCAACAAAAACAATAACAACCAGATAAGCGTTAGAATTAATCCGTGAATAAAACGGATTTTCCAACGCCGGAGCATATAACCGACGACAATTCCCGCAATCATGCAGGCCAAAACAACAAACATTTTATTTATGTGATAAAAATGAAAAAATATACATTTAAAACAGCACAAAGATAATCTTTAGATTTCAGAAAAACAGTATTTGCCGAAATTAGCCGGTTTAACTGATTTATTGAGAATAACAGATTGAAAATGTGCAAAAAAATAAGTAATTTTGCACCCCGAAAACAAAAGGTATTAGTTATCATATAAAAATTATAAAATTCAAAATATTATGAGCAAAAAAGCATTATTAATGATTCTAGATGGTTGGGGAATCGGAAACCACACCCTGGCCGATGTAATTTACAGCACTCCAACGCCTTATTGGGATTCGTTGATTGCAAACTATCCAAACTCACAACTTTTAGCTTCGGGCGAAGATGTTGGTCTGCCCGAAGGTCAAATGGGTAACTCCGAAGTGGGTCACCTGAATATCGGAGCCGGACGCGTTGTTTATCAGGATTTGGTAAAAATCAACATTGCCTGCCGCGACAACAGCATCATGCAAAACCCGGAAGTTATCAGCGCATACTCTTATGCCCGCGACAACAAAAAGAAAATTCATTTCTTAGGATTGGTGTCTGATGGTGGCGTTCACAGTTCATTGGACCACTTGTTGAAACTGGTTGATATTGCCAAAGAATACAACACGGAAGCTTTTGTTCACTGCTTTATGGATGGTCGTGATACAGACCCACGCAGCGGAAAGGGTTTTATCGAACAATTAGACTCTTACACCAAAGCTTCTACCACTAAAATCGCTTCTATTATCGGCCGCTACTATGCTATGGATCGCGACAAACGCTGGGATCGTGTAAAAAAATCGTATGATTTGATGGTGAGCGGTATCGGAGAAGCTACCACCGATGTGGTTGCAGCCATGCAGGCTTCATATGATGCTGGTGTTACTGACGAATTTATCAACCCGATTGTGGCAGTTGATACAGCCGGAAAACCGTTGGCAACCATTGAAGCCGGCGACGTGGTAATTTTCTTCAACTACCGCAACGACCGCGCTAAAGAATTAACTGTAGTTCTGACTCAGACCGATATGCCGGAAGAAGGCATGCACACCATTCCGTTGGAATACTACTGCATGACTCCTTACGATTCAAGCTACAAAGGATTACATATCCTTTTTGACAAGGACAACGTACAAAACACATTGGGAGAATATGTTTCAAGCCTTGGAATGAAGCAATTGCGCATTGCTGAGACTGAAAAATTTGCTCACGTAACATTCTTTTTCTCAGGTGGTCGCGAAAGTGAATTCGATGGCGAAGAACGCATTTTGGTTCCATCTCCAAAAGTAGCTACTTACGACTTGCAACCTGAAATGAGCGCTCCTGAAGTTGCCGACAAATTAGTGGCAGCGCTGAACACTCAAAAATTTGATTTCGTGGCATTGAACTTTGCCAACGGCGACATGGTAGGTCACACAGGAGTTTATGAAGCCATTGTAAAAGCTGTAGAAACCATTGATATTTGTGTTGAAAAAGTAGTTGAAGCAGCCAAAGCAAACGGATACGAAGTGATTATCATTGCCGACCACGGCAATGCCGACAACGCTGTAAATGCGGATGGCTCGCCTAACACAGCCCACTCATTGAATCCGGTTCCGTTTATTTATGTAACCGAAAACAAAAATGCAAAAGTTGAAAACGGAATTTTAGCCGATGTAGCCCCTTCTATTTGCCAGATTTTGGGAATTCCGCAACCAAAGGAAATGACAGGAAAAGGACTTATCAATGCATAATTATTAATGCATAATGCATAATTAAAACGCTGTAGAATATTCTACGGCGTTTTTTTATATTTCAAAGTCATCTCCGATAAGAGATTTTGGCTAAAAGTGCTAATAATCTGCACGAAACTCAAAAATATGAATTATGCATTATTAATTATAAATTGAATAGAGTTATCTTTGCAATTCAAACGCTATAAACATGAAATTAAGAACTGAACTTGAACAACGCATTTTAGTCCTCGACGGTGCGATGGGAACTATGATACAACGGCACAAACTCACCGAAGCCGATTACCGTGGAGAACGTTTTGCCCAATGGCCGAGCATGCTAAAGGGGAATAACGACTTGTTAGTACTGACCCAACCTGAAATTATCAAATCGATTCATGCAGCATACCTCGATGCAGGTGCAGACATTATTGAAACAAACACATTCAATGCCCAGGTAATTTCCATGGAAGACTATGGCATGGGCGAACTGGTGCGCGAAATAAATCTGGCGGGTGCTAAGTTAGCGCGTCAGATTGCGGATGAATATACAGCGAAAAATCCGGCTAAACCACGTTTTGTTGCCGGAGCCGTTGGGCCTACCAACAAAACCGCTTCCATGTCGCCAGACGTGAACAATCCTGCATTCCGTGCAGTAAGTTTCGACGACTTGGTGGTGGCTTACAAAGAACAAATTCTGGCGTTGATTGAAGGTGGCGTAGATGCTTTGTTGATTGAAACTATTTTCGACACATTGAATGCAAAAGCAGCTATTTTTGCGGCCGAAGAAGCTATGTCTGAACTGGGCAAACGGGTGGAACTCATGCTTTCGGCAACCGTTGCCGACACCAGCGGACGAACTTTATCCGGACAAACCATCCGTGCATTTTTGACATCAATTGGTCATGCCAATTTATTGTCAATCGGACTTAACTGTTCGTTTGGCGCAAAAGATTTAAAACCATACCTACATGAAATAAGTGCTCACTCTCCCTGGTTTGTAAGCGCTTATCCCAATGCAGGACTACCCAACCAGTTTGGCGAATACGACGAATTGCCTGAAATGATGGCTGTTCAGGTAAAAGAATATTTCGAGGAAAAACTGGTCAATATTATTGGTGGTTGCTGCGGAACTTCGCCCGACCACATTGCCACTTATCAGGAATTGATTAAAGGAGCGGAAGTAAGAAAACCCACTATTGCTTCCACTAAATTGGAACTTTCAGGTCTTGAAGAAATAAAAATAGATGATTCATCCTTATTCGTAAACATTGGCGAGCGCTGTAATGTGGCCGGTTCGCGTATGTTCCTTCGCCTGATAAACGAAAAAAAATACGAAGAAGCTCTAAGCATTGCACGTAAGCAGGTGGAAGATGGTGCACAAATTATTGATATCAACATGGATGATGCGATGTTGGAATCGAAACAGGAAATGGTAACTTTCCTAAACTATATAGCATCCGAACCCGAAATATCGAGAGTACCCATCATGATCGATTCTTCGAAATGGGAAGTGATTGAAGCCGGTCTGAAATGCGTTCAAGGAAAATGTATCGTCAATTCCATCAGCCTGAAAGAAGGTGAAAACGATTTTCTGGCAAAAGCCCGCAAAATCCGTGCATACGGTGCAGCAGTAGTTGTTATGGCTTTTGATGAAAAAGGCCAGGCCGACAGTTTTGAGCGTAAAAAAGAAATTTGCAGCCGCGCATATCATTTATTGGTCGACAAAGTTGGATTTCCGCCACAAGACATTATTTTTGACCCGAACGTATTGGCAATTGCCACCGGAATTGAAGAGCATAACAACTACGGTGTGGATTTCATCAACGCTACCCGTTGGATTAAGCAAAACCTCCCACATGCTAAGGTAAGTGGTGGTGTCAGCAACCTTTCGTTCTCGTTCCGCGGGAATAATGTGGTGCGCGAAGCCATCCACAGCGTGTTTTTGTATTACGCCATCAAAGAAGGCATGGATATGGGAATTGTGAATGCCGGTATGTTGCAAATTTACCAGGATATTGAACCTGAATTGCTGGAACATGTGGAAGATGTAGTGCTCAACCGCCGCCCGGACGCGACAGAGCGCATGATTGAACTGGCCGAAAAAGTCAAAAACCAGGCTTCGGGCGAAAAAACCGAAAAAGTGGACGAATGGCGTTCGTTGCCTTTGCAGGGCCGCCTGGAACATGCGTTAATCAAAGGTATCGGTGAATTTCTGGAAGAAGATTTGGCAGAAGCATTGAAGGAATATGATACAGCCATTGAAATTATCGAAGGACCGTTGATGAGCGGTATGAATATCGTTGGCGAACTGTTTGGTGACGGCAAAATGTTCCTGCCGCAGGTAGTAAAAACAGCCCGCACCATGAAAAAGGCGGTAGCTATTTTACAACCCGAAATTGAAAAACAAAAAGTCCCCGGACAAAGTTCTTCGGCAGGAAAATTCCTTATTGCCACTGTAAAAGGTGACGTGCATGATATTGGGAAAAACATTGTAGCCGTAGTATTGGCTTGTAATAATTTTGAAGTGATTGACCTGGGCGTAATGACGCCAACTGAAAAGATCATCCAGACTGCCATTGACGAAAAGGTGGATATTATCGGGTTAAGTGGTTTGATTACGCCTTCGCTGGAAGAAATGACCATTGTAGCTTCCGAAATGGAAAAAGCCGGATTGAATGTTCCGTTGCTGATTGGAGGCGCTACAACTTCAAAAATTCACACAGCTGTAAAAATTGCACCAAACTACAAAGGACCTGTGGTTTATGTAAAAGATGCTTCTGTAAATACCCATGTAGTAGCCCAATTAATGAGCGAAAAAAATCATGAAGCCTACGAAGCAGAAATTGCAGCCGAATATCAGGCTTTGCGTGAAAAACAAACGAAAAAAGCTGATTTATTAAGTTTGGACGAAGCAAAATTGCGGAAACCAAATTTATTTTAAGGCAATCATCCTATAATAAAGCGGCTGAATTCCATTGTAGAATTCAGCCGCTTTTTTGTTATACTTTCTCCACTTTTCCCAAGCTCACGTAACATACAAAACCTATAGTTTGATAGCCCATTTCCGCAATCAAATCCATGTATTGTTTTACTTGTTTAATGTAAGTTTTGCTTTCTTTATCGCCAAACTTATAATCCACAATCGTTGCTTCATTGCCTTTAATGACAACCCTATCCGGACGATATTGCTCACCCGTTGGAATAAGAATAGTCGTTTCGTTCAACACACGGACATCGTCGGCAAACCAGCTTTCGGCTCCGGGCAAATTCCAGAATTTTTCCATTTCCTGCTCTACAATTCCTGCCTCTTCCCCGCTAATCCGTCCTTCCCGAATCATCTCATTAATGGCTTTTGTTTGATCATTTTTTCGGGTGATATTTCGCAAAATATCATGCATGATAATCCCGTAATTCAGGCGGCTATCGGTCAGATGCTGGTTTTCCAGCAAATAATCCAGGCTTTGGTGACGAATGCGCAAGCGATCTGAACTGGTTACGGAAGGATACTCATTTATCTTTTCATTACCAGCAAAATTTACCACATCTTTGTAAACCGGCTGTAGCGATTCTCCCAACGAAAACACTTTTTCAACTCCATCATATGCTTTGGATAACGGAATAATTTCGTTGTCCAAACCCGGAGTTTCCACACTAAAACAAGCCGTAAGCAAGGCCGATAATGAATTGATTTTGTCCAGACTTTCCACTTCTTTTTTAGGTGCCGGTGCCATACAAATCAGTTCATTTTTGGCACGGGTAAATGCCACATAAGCCACGTTCAAACTATCAATAAACAAGTGCATTTGTTCGTCGAAATAGTTCTCGGCAAAGATCGATTGCCCCAGTTTGGAAGTGTATTCAATGGGTAATAATGGAAGTTCGTTGAACGGTGCAACCGAAGGTTCGCACCACAGGATATTGCGCATACGGCTATCCAAATCCCAATCGCAGAAAGGCATAATCACCACCCGGAAATCTAGCCCTTTCGACTTGTGTACCGTCATAATCCGCATCGCAGTTTGGCTATCGGGCGTGGAAATACATTGCTTGCCTCCATTCTTTTTCCACCAAACAAGGAAGCTGTTCAGGTCGGCTGTTTTGCCTGATGTATACCTGAAAACCACATCCTGAAATGCCTGGACAAACACCGCTTCGTTGTGCCAATTACCAATGTCAAACAGCGAAATAATCTGCTCCACCATATCGTAAAGCGAACTGTGTTGAACTTGCTTTAAGCGTTCATTTTCCTCGCTGGTGAACAATGTAGAGAATACATTTTCAGAGGAAACTGTAGACGAAAAACATTCATTCAGCGCTTCATTTTCCGATTTTTTTTGACGGCCGCGGGCATATTCGTAGTTCACGATAGTTTGTTGAATACTGTCAGCCGGATTTACAAACAACTGCAAAACACCCAATATAAAACGCACCGAAGCAGCCGCGCCAATAAGCAATCCTTCGTTACCCATAATATCATAACAAACATTCGGTTTGGCTCCGGGAGTCGTTTTATAATTAAGCAATTTATGAATCACTTGTTGTTCCTCGTCATTCTTGCGCACCAAAATGCAAATATCCGCAGGGTGATAGCCACGCAACTGCAACTCTTCGAGCATAGCAGGTAACCGTTCCAGGCTTTCGGCTTTCCAACCATCTTCGTTTTCATCCGCATCAATGAAACGGATCTCCACCTTGCCTGTTCCGGCTTTAGGTGAAGTTTGTTGGTGGATATTGGCATAGGCGTGTTCAATCTTGTGCGTCAAAGCTTCTAAAGCGGGATAAACCGGAAGCACAGGTTGGATGTTTTCATTCAGCTTGCTTTGCAAAAGAGAGGCTGCACGACGGAAAAACGAGTTATTGAAATCGATAATGTTTTTGTCGCTGCGCCAGTTCGTTTCGAGGTTTTCTTCGTGAATTTGCTCCGGCCGGAAATCCTTCAGAATTTGTTCATCCAGCAGCTTCCAGTCTGAATTCCGCCAGCGGTAAATACTTTGTTTCACATCACCCACCACCAGATTGAATTTGCCGGCCGACAAACTATTGGCCATTAGCGGGTGAAAATTCTTCCATTGCAAAGTAGACGTATCCTGAAACTCATCTATCATAAAATTATCGATAGTAATCCCAGTTTTCTCGTACACAAAAGGCGTATCACTATTGTCGATAATTTTGTTGAGCAACATGTTGGAATCCGAAATCAACATGGTATTTTGCTCGTCGGTAAGTTGCTTTATTTGCACCGCTAAATCGGACAAAATGCCGAGCGTATTGATATGCTTCAGCACCATCACCGCCGAGTTATACGTCACGATATCGACACTCAGCAACTCCACAATTTGCCGGAAACATTGCCCCAAACCATTGTTATAGGCCGATTCGATAGCCGATTTTACATCCTGTGGTTTGGATTTGGTGTAACAATTCGTCACATCGTCGGCAAACCCGATAAAACGATTGCTGATTTCGAGTTTTCCCTTCACCAGCTTTTCCAATACATTCGTAGTTTTGTACGCAAAATCCTCATGCGTCAAACCATTGCGGGCCATTACGGCCAGTCCATCAGCAGCAGCTCGTTTTACCTTGTCTTCAAAATCATCTTTAATTTTACGCAGGCTTTTGCGGTAGTTTGCAAGGAACTCGCGCTCATGAAGCTTTCGGTTTGTATCTTCGGCTTTGTGCTGGTAGCTTTCCTTGAAAATTTCTTTGCCCAAATCCATGATATTGCTGCGCATGTTCCAGTTTTCCGACTGCTCAATCCGTTCCTCAGCATAGGCAGTGAGCCATTGCAGCAACTGCTTGTTTTCGTCTTTGGACAAATCCAGAAATAAATTGTCGACAGATTGTTCCAGCGTAGCCGAATTATCCAGTTCCAGGTTGTAACCGCCATGCACCCCAATGTCGCGGGCAAACGAACGGATCACCTGCTGGAAAAAACGGTCAATAGTACTTATCGAAAACGAGGAATAATCGTGAAGAATGGTCGTAAGAATATTTTTAGCGCGGATATTCACCGCCTCTTCGTCCATGCTGAACTTCGCCATCAAGCCTTCGCGATAATCGGATTTATCGCCTTGCGACAATGCATGCAATTCTTTCAAAATACGCGTCTTCATCTCGTCGGTGGCCTTATTGGTAAACGTTACGGCCAGAATGCGGCGATGTGCCCGCTCCCGTTTGGGGTCGAACAGCAAATGGATATAATCTTGTGTAAGCCGGTATGTCTTGCCCGAACCGGCAGAGGCGCGATAGATATTGAGCATGAGAAAATTAATTCATAATTTATAATGCATAATTCATACAAAAGAGCAGATTGAGACAATAAATCTTACCGCGAACGGCGAAACCTTCAAATCAGTTGTTTTGGTCTTCCCGCGAATGGCGAAACCTTCTCGCAGTCTGTTTTAGTCATTCCGCGAACGGCGAAACCTCCTCGCAAGTTGATTTGGTCGTTTCGCGAACGGCGAAACCTTCCCGACGACTGTTTTTGCCATTTCGCCGTTCGCGGAATTATTATTCGTACTTCTAATTTGCCTTTTGTTCTTCAAAGATACAATTAAGTTTTCCAAAATGCAAAATCAACAATTCTGAATAAAACAATACTGGCTTCGCGTTGAAATCATCTAAAAATCGTATTTTTACGTCATCTTAAAATCCGATTTTATGAAATCAACAACAGCTCAGGACCGCTTCACGGCACTCGATATTTTTCGGGGAATGACGATTTGTTTTATGATTATTGTGAATACGCCCGGCAACGGCGCCACCACCTTTTGGCCGCTTTTGCATGCCGACTGGAACGGATTCACTCCTACCGATCTGGTTTTCCCCTCGTTTCTGTTTGCCGTTGGTAATGCGTTGAGTTTTGTGTCGAAAAAGTGGGAAACAAAGCGCCAACGGGACGTGCTTTGGAAAATCCTGAAACGCACCTCTTTGATTTTTCTTGTCGGCTACCTCATGTATTGGTTTCCTTTCTTTCGGCTGGATAGCGATCTGAACATAATTGCAGCTCCGATTTCAAACACCCGCATCATGGGTGTTTTGCAACGGATTGCGCTGTGTTATGGCCTGGTTGCGTTAATGGTTTATTATCTGGACAGCAAAAAAACATTAGCATTGGGAATATTTTCGCTAATTATATACTGGGCCCTGTTACTGGCTTTTGGAGCGGAAGGTGCCGAATACACTAAAACCGGGAATGCCGTTTTACGCCTCGACACTTTCTTGTTTGGTCCAAACCATTTGTATCGTGGCGAAGGATTTCCGTTCGATCCTGAGGGAGTTTTGAGCACCATTCCGGCAATTTTTAATGTAATTGGCGGATTTGCAGTGGGCAATTACCTGCAGAAAAAAGGAAATACCTACGAAGCGCTCACCAAAATTTTACTTGCGGGGATGTTATTGTTGCTCGCTGCTTATTGCTGGAATGATTTTTTCCCGGTCAACAAAAAACTATGGACGAGTTCGTATAGCCTGCTCACAGTTGGGATTGACTGTGTGCTGATTTCCGCCATTATTTATCTGACTGATTTTGCCGGGTGGAAAAAAGGAACAAACTTCTTTATTATCACGGGGAAAAATCCGCTATTTATTTACCTGCTGAGCGAACTTGGAGTTACCGTCATGTTTATGATTCATATTGGCGACCAATCGCTTTTCAGATGGTTGTACCATCATATTTTCAGCCATACCGGAGATTATACCGGCTCCTTATTATTTGCCATTTGGTGGATGCTTACGTGTTGGGGCGTAGGATATTTGCTTGACAAGAAGAAGATTTACATCAAATTGTGATTGAAAATCTAAAACCCTGAAAGGGTTTTATCTGAATAACCCCCAGTAAGCGAAGCGCAACTGGGGGGTTAAATACACCCTCATATACACAACCCCGAGTGGGTTGAATGTTATTATAATATTGATGTTCAATCCGTCAGCTGACGGAGTTGTAGTTGTTAGGTTATTCACATCCTCCAGTTGCGCTTGCTTACTGGAGGTTAATCACATTTAACTCCTTCGGAGTTGTTCCTTGAATATGATTATCATAAATTAGTTCGGTCTAAACGCCTATACCAATTATTTGAAATTAATCTTCTTCACTTTAAATCCCATTTCCAACAATATTTCGGCAATTTTCACCCGGAAGTCGCCCTGTACCAATATCTCACCGTCGCGCGACGAACCTCCCGCTCCACATTTTACTTTCAGCAATTTTGCCAGTTCTTTCAGTTCGCCATCCTTGCCCTCAAATCCGGTAATGAGCGTGGCAGGCTTGCCGTTACGCTTATCCAGTTCTACACGCATCGGTTCCGACTGACGTTTCTTTGCCGGTTTTATAATCGTTTCTTCCGGCGTTTCTTTCACTTGCGGCAATTCCGATTTCAATCCGCTTAATTTATCTTTCCAATCCATAGAAATAATTCATAATTTATAATGCATAATTCACAATTAAAAACGATCCACCAAATTTATTCTTTACTCAAACTATTATCTGTTGTTTTTAGAATTGCTGTTAATATCTTAATTAGCTCAATACAATCAGCATCCATACTTTCATATTGATTTTTATCTATATAATCCGTATCAACAAGCAACTCCAACCAAATATTCACTTTCGCTGGCTTCCTTTAAAGCGATATTCATTTTTGCTCTAAAATCTTTTGTACTTTGATCTCTAACACCTTCCTTTACATTAGCACCAATACTTGTCCCGCTCCGAAGCAATTGCTTAGACAAAACATATTCATTCTGTTTTTGCAAATGTTGATATAATCGAATAATTCTAATTGCAAAGGACTTACTTTTATCAACGACTAAATTACCAGTTTGTTTCATATTATTGTTTTTAATTAAGCATTGTGAATTATGAATTATGAATTAGCCTAAAGAATTCCCAAATAATAATTCCACCCGTCACACTTACATTGAGCGAATGCTTGGTCCCAAATTGCGGAATCTCAATGCAGCCATCGCATACATCTACAACGCTTTGTTGCACACCTTTTACTTCATTACCGAGAATAACCGCATACTTTTTTGAGTTATCCAACTTCAGGTCCGGCAACATGGTGCTTCCCTGCGCCTGTTCTATGGCATACACGGTGTAACCCTTCGCTTTCAGTTCATCAACAGCCGTGTGCGTATCTTCGTAATACTTCCAATCCACTGTATTTTCGGCACCCAGCGCCGTTTTATGTATTTCGGCATGAGGCGGCGTGCTCGTAATACCGCACAGATAAACAGCTTCTACCAGGAAAGCATCGGCTGTACGAAACACGGAACCGACATTGTGCAAACTGCGTACATTGTCTAATATCACCACGAATGGTGTCTTCTTTTCTTCTTTGAACTCCTCCACACTGAGGCGGTTCATTTCTGTTATTTTTAATTTCTTCATTGTTCAGTAGTAAGAGGTAAGAGGTAAGAGGTAAAAACAAATTACTTGCTTCTTACCTCTTACCCCTTACTCCTATTTAATTAAAGAGATGGCTTTTTCAATAATCGTATCATATCCGTTTGCATCATCGGCAGCATTCATATCTGTTTTTACATCCGGATCAATTCCCCATTCGGTTTGGTTCATTTCTGCATCAAACATGGGTTCTGCCGAAAAACGCACCAACCACCCGTTGGGCAATTCGCTTGATAATGGCAACCCACCGCCACCTCCGGTTTTGTCACCAACAATTGTTGCTTTTGGTGCCTGCTTCATGCGACAGACAAAGGAATTGGTAGCACTAAACGACATCCGATTGCAAAGTACAATCACAGGGCGTTGCCATTGAATAGTTTTATGCGCAGGCGTTTTAATTTCAACAGGTTTGGAGAAATCGGAATGACCCGTTCCGTTTTTATGACTAATGTATCCGGTAATTTTTTCTTCGGTAAAAAAATAAGATGCCAACTGCTCCGACAAATCCAGATAACCACCGCCATTATTTCTCACATCAATAATCAACCCTTTGCAATCGGAAAAAGATTTCAGGATAAGTGAGATGTTGGTATCGGTAAATTGACTGGAAAAATCGCCGTAATACATATAGCCCACAGCACCATTATCTATTTTTTTGTACCGAAAACCACCTGCAATCCGATAATCATCACCCAAATACCGTTCGGAAAATATCAGCGACGAATTAAAATTGGCCGGGTAATCGGTAAACCATTTCCAGTAACGGCTTTTATCAAAATCAGAATAAAGATTCACGTGCCCGTCTTTTAGTTCGCCCAGCATAGCGGCCATCGTGTCGAAAAAACGATATTGATCGGTAACCGTATCAACCCGCGTTTTATAAACCGTGTGAATGGAATCCCAGTTAATGTTTTTGTAATTGAGATAGCAATATTTTTCGTCAATAATTTTCCAAAGAGATTCAAAATTTCCGCTATAAGTATTTGGTTGTACGTCCGGTTCGTTCATGCACGACGGAAGCAAAACAAGGGCAAACAAAAGAATAGTGATATATTTTTTCATAATCCATTCATTAAAAATTGGAAATTGAACGATTGGCAATTACCTAATCATTTGTACTGATAAAATTACGCGGAGCTATTTTCTTTTTTCCTCCAAAAGCAATCACGTCGAAAGTTGTACCGACCAGCAAACTTACTTCGTTATGCTTAAATACCATATTATTGGCCATATATTTCAAATTCCGGAAGTGAAGACCGAAACACCATACCGAATGATTGAAAGGAACATCAACTGAATAGCTGTGAATCAAACCTCTTTTATTGTGAATGGAACTAATATGAAATGCATTATACATATTTCCTAATTCAAACATATCGTAGTACGAGGCTCCGCCAGGCGGCACAAACATGTAGCCAAGAAGTGGAGTTTGCATGTTCACCTCAAAATGAAGCGTATTGCGAAACATTTGGTAATCATACAGAAGCAAACCTGTCAGGTTCAGGTTGGTTGCCATATCCAGATTTACCGGGTTATTCACATTTCGGGAAATATTCTTGATCCCAAAATCCACATCCCAAAGTCCACCGGCCAAAACCCGCAATTGCTTGTTCAACCGAAAATGGTAATTAGCTCCCCAACCATAGTTTGCCCCAGCATAAAGCATTGCACTCGAAACAGCCGGATTAACCAGCACGCCTACCGAACGGCTCAGATTATCCTGCATCGACCATCTCGTATTATCAGCTGAAAAATAGCGCCGGGTGCTCTCGTTGTAACTGACCCCAACACCACTGTAGGGCAATGGGGAAAGATATGGATCGGTAATTGTCAACAGGGAGAGATTATAAATAGAAGCCTTAGACGTAAGCAGATATTTTGGCTCCGGTTGGCTTTGACCATCCGAAAACGCCGCTATCAAAAGTAACAAAGACAATAAAATATATTTCTTCATCCGATAAAGATATAATAAATTTTCAAATACAAAAATAACAAAAAAGATTCGGATTCTGACTGATCGGTAACTACTACAGTCTCATGAAGTTCACAGATAAAGGAATGAATCAACACAAAAATATACTTTGGCAAATACAGCTGTTCAATCCATTTTCTGTCGCAACATATTCAAATGCTTCAACAATAAACCAAAACGGCTTTTCATTCAGTTTTATTGCCAAAAATAATTATCTTTGCAGACAGTAGTTTTTACACAGTTATAAATATGAAGAAATTGGTATTTGCAACCAATAATGCACACAAGTTATCAGAAGTCAGAGCTATTCTTGAACCATACTTCAAAATCATCAGCCTGTCGGAATTAAACTGTAATGATGATATACCGGAAACCGCTGAAACACTTGAAGGGAACGCCCTGATAAAAGCCCAATATATCCACTCAAAATTTGGTCTTGATTGCTTTGCCGACGACACCGGTCTCGAGGTTGATGCACTGGGTGGAGAGCCCGGAGTTTATTCTGCCCGATATGCCGGCGATGCACATTGCGCTCACGACAATATGTGCAAAGTACTGGAAAAACTAGGTGATAATTCAAACAGGAATGCCCGTTTCAGAACCGTTATAGCTCTTATACAAGGAAGCGAGACAAATTGTTTTGAGGGTAAAATTGAGGGTAACATAGCAATGCAACCGCGAGGAAATGCTGGTTTTGGATACGATCCAATTTTTGTACCCGAAGGCTACATGGTAAGTTTTGCACAACTTAGTTCTGAAGAAAAAAATCAAATCAGTCACCGAGCCTTAGCAATAAAAAAACTGGTTGAACATTTACAGGGATAAAAAACAAACTACACATTAAGAAAAAATGAAGTTTTTTCATTCTTTTTATGAAATAAAACAGGAGTATTTGAGTTTTATCAATTTGAACCCTTTCCAAGTTTCAAAATCACTTTATTAAAGAGCAAGGAACCATATGAAAAACAAAATAACTGCATTCCTTTTTACACTTTGCCTGCTTTCATGGTCGGCTTCAGCACAAGTTGCCATGGGTAAATGGCGTACTCATTTCGCCTACAACAACATAACTCAACTTGCACAATCGGACAATAAAATATATGCTGTAAGTGATGGGGCACTATTTTCTGTTGACAAACAAGAGGGTGAAAGAGGGATGGAGTTTTACAGCAAACTAACCGGTCTTAACGGATCCAATATCTCAAGAATAGAATTCGACCCCAAGACAAAGCAGTTACTGATTATTTACTCAAACGGGAATATGGATTTATTAACTTCCGGAGGAATAATCAATATCCCTGACCTGTATAACAAACAGATGAGTACCAGCAAGGAAGTAAACCAAATACAATTTTATGAGGATAAAGCATATTTATCGTGTGATTTTGGGATTATCGTTCTTAATTTGCAAAAAAAAGAAGTGGCCGACACCTATTATATAGGCCCAAACGCAACTGAGGTAAAAGTACTTGCAACGGTTGTTGATGATGGAAAAATTTATGCATTAACCCCAAATGCTATTTATGAAGCTTCTGTTTCTGAACCTAACCTGGTAAATTACGAATACTGGTCTACCATGACTGAACTTCCTGGCAGTGGAGATTTGCAAGGAATTTCCGTTTTTGCCGGAAAGCTATTCGTTCAGCGGAACAACAAACTCTACATGAAGAATCAAAGTGGCTGGACAAGTTTTTTATCTGAAATCGTTGTGAATTATTTCCATGTTTCAAACGGAAAGATGTTGGTTAATGATGGAGGAAGTGCCATCTATGTTGTTGATGAAACTTTAAATTACAAAATAGTTAGTAGCGTTGGGTCCATACCCGATGTAGAGTATGATCAGGCAAACAATACTTTTTGGTTTGCGGCCAACACAACGGGTATTATATCGTACAAACAAACCGGTTCTGAGGAGCCCGTTTTAAATTACTATAAACCAGCCGGCCCAGCCGTAAATATACCATGGGACATGATCTTTGCCGGAAAAAAATTATTCGTTGTGCCCGGGGGACGCTGGTCGGCGCAAAATGGTACAGAGGGAATAATAATGATTCATGAAGATGGAAAATGGACCAATATTCATGCTAAAGAAATTCAAGATTCAACAAAACATTCTGTTTTAGACCTAATGAATATTGCTGTCGATCCTGCTGATAACAAACACTTTTTTGTGACATCTTACGGCACAGGCCTATATGAATTTAAAAACAATAGTTTTTTCAAATGGTACAACAATACAAATAGTGCCCTGGAAACAATTATTCCGACAGATCCATTTAATTTTATTCGTTTAGATGGCGCTATTTATGATCAACAACGAAATTTATTTGTTGCGAATTCAACCGTTGCAAGTGGAATAAAGGTCCTATTATCAAATGGTACGTGGACGCAACTTACTTTTCCCTGTGTTGCAATTAGAGCAACATTAGGGAAAATCATGATTTCCAATCAAAATCCTAGCCAAAAATGGGTACCGTCAGTTCGCTACACTCCAGGTATTTGTGTCTGGGATGATAATGGGACATTAACTGATCAATCTGATGACAAATCTATTTTTATTCAATCAATGACATTTCCAGAAGTGGACAGCAACGGAAAAACTGTACTGACAGCAGTAAATCCAGATATTGTTTATACAACTGTTCAGGACAGAAATGGCGTTGTTTGGGTGGGAACAGATAAAGGGCCATTTCTTTTTCAAAATCTTTCGAAAATATTTGATTCAAATTACACTTGCTCCCGTGTAAAGATACCTCGTAATGACAGTACAAATCTGGCCGATTATCTTCTTGCAAACGAAAGGATAAAAGCGATTGCTATCGATGGTGCTAATCGTAAATGGATTGGAACTGAAACTTCAGGGGTTTATTTAATGTCTGAAAACGGTCAACAAACAATTCAGCATTTTACTGCCTCCAATAGTCCCCTGCTTTCTAATGACATTTTATCTATAGCGATTAACCCTGAAACTGGTGAAGTGTTTTTTGGAACTGGTAATGGCATTGTATCATATCAAAGCGATGCGAGCGAAGCAGGAAGTACATTCAGCAATGTTTATGCTTACCCCAACCCGGTTCGTGAAGGATTTACAGGGATTATCACAATTACCGGTCTGATTGAAAACACACAAGTAAAAATTACTGATATCAACGGAAATCTGGTTTGTCAAACTATATCAAACGGAAGTATAGCAACATGGGATGGCAAAGATATACATAGAAGAAAAGTAAGTACCGGAATTTATTTAGCTCTTTGTACAAGTTCAGATGGAACACAAAGCACTATAACTAAAATTATGGTAATAAACTAACCTAAAACCTATCATTTAAACGAAAAGAGCCTGTAATTTACAGATTATTTTTAATATAACTGAGACTAATGTATAATATCAATAAATTCCAGAGTACATTATTTTTGTTTATTAATATTCTTTTTATAGCAAAATATTCAGTTCGGAGTGGATTAAATCTGTTTATATCTGTCAGCACATATAGTACATTTCTATTAATTATCTGGTTGTATATTTCAAAAAACAAAAATTTAAGACTTGCCCGCAACCCGAAAACACATTATTTTTTAGCAGTATCACTAATTTTCGTGGGCATTATTATTTTACACCAAATTATCAACCCATACAGCCTTCAAGTTGACCGGTGGTCTGCAATTAACAACTTCTTACAAAATCTTTTTAATGGAATCTATCCCTATTCAGCTCGAACACATCTAGGGGGATATGGCTCCCCATTCCCTGTCTGGCAAGCTTTTCATATTCCGTTTTATTTAATAGGAAATGTGGGGTTAGGCATGTTGTTCTCTGTGATTTTGCTATCATTTTTTTTGGTATGGTTCTTCAATGACTATCTTAAAGCTTATATATTTTTTATTCTAATGCTAATTTCGCCAGCATTTTGGTATGAGGTAGCTGTTAGAAGTGACTTGATTTATAATTTTATTCTCTGTTTTATTGCAATTGGATTTATTTACAAAAAGAAATACTCAATTCAACAACAGGCTTTAGGACTAGGTATTTTATGTGGATTATTCCTATCTACCAGATTTTCAATAGTGATTCCATTTGCAATCTATTTATTTCCAGACTTTGTTCGCGCAGGAATAAAACAAAAAATTATTTTTGCATGTGTTGCAATTCTGGTTTTCATAATCTCATTTCTTCCTTTTGTTTTTTGGAGCAACAACACGCTATTCTTTTTTGAGTATAACCCATTCGTTCTTCAAACACGTCAGGGGTCATTACTTGAAGTCCTGATAATTTCTATTTTAGGAATATACCTCTCTACAAAATGGAAAAAGAACATCTCAAATTGTTTCGAATATATTGCAATTTGCATCGTCACGCTTGTCACTATAACCTTTGCTCATCGCATCATTTCAGATCATTTTGTCAACGGACTATTTGACTCAGCCTATGACATAACCTATTTCAATATGGCTTTGCCTTTTGTTATATATGTTCTAGCATCCAATAATCTCAAAATATCAACAAAACAGATAGTTAATAATAGCAGCTCAAACAGTTAGTTTAAACTTCTAAAAATCAGAATGAAATCTATCAACAAAACAAATCTTTTGTTTTTCGGTCTCGCACTTCTTACTTATTCTATTCTTTCAATTATTTGCTGGAATCATGTATATTTCTGGGACAACATCCAGCTAACATCGATTGAAGCACATTGGTACTACCTGACCGATTTCAGATCATTAATTATACCTAAATCTGCTCCTGAATTAGGTATTTACGGAACTGTTGGCCCACCATTATTACCTTTGGTAACTGCTGCCTTATGGAAGATAGTGGGATATAAAGTTTGGGTATCGCATGGATTAATTTCTATATTCGCCATTATTTTATTTTATAATACGTGGAAACTGGTCAAGTTTTTTTTCTCGGAAAAATATGTCGGCTGGGTTTCATTTATCATCCTAATGGAAACGACCTTGTTGGCCCAATTTTCCATTGCCCCCAATGATTTCATATTATTTACAGCATTTATAATCTCGCTCAGAGCTATTCTGGAACGTAAAAAGACCTTACTGGCTGTAAGCTTTTTCATTCTTACTGCAATTAGCATGAGAGGACTTTTTACCGGTTGTATTTTATTTATTGTTCATATTTTCTTTCAGTTATTTTCAAAAGAAAATTCAAAAGTTAAATCCGGTATCAAAATACTCTTCTCATACATACCAGCACTTTTAATTCTAACTACCTATTTCTCGTTTTATTTTTCAACTCAAGGTTGGTTATTTTCAAATTCAAAATTTGCTGATGCACATAATACTCCCACTGGAATCGGATTTATAATAAAACACTTCTGCGATTTAGGCATGAGACTTATTGAAAATGGCAGAATTATTATATGGATTATTGCGTTCATTGCTGGGTGGAAATTGTTGAAAACAAAAACCAAAATAGCTAAAGAGCAGACATTTATTTTAGCAGTTTTCGTTCTATTAACCGGTTTATATTCTCTATTTGCAGTCATAACTAAAATGCCATTCCTGACCAGGTATTTCATGCCTCTTATTCTCTTGTTGACCATTTTTAGCCTGACCTGTCTGACTAAATTTTACTCAGAAAAAAATATGAAATATATTTTTATTCTGATTCTATGCTTTGAAATAAGCGGGCATTTCTGGATATATCCAGAAAAAGTAACAACTATTTGGGATAGTACACTTGCTCATCTGCCTTATTATGAACTAAGAGAAGAATGTTTTGATTACATTGATCAAAACAAACTAGATTATAATGATATTTCAGCAGGCTTTGGTTTTTACGATAACAGATCTTTTGTCGAGTTGAAAAATTCAGATAAGGTTATTTCCAGAGGCAAAGACAAACAATATTTTATTTATTCAAACGTTTCGAATATTGAGGATGATTGGATTGATGAATTTAAAAATCCCAAACTGTGGACTCCCATAAAGTCTTTCCAAAAAGGATTTGTTATTATTACCATTTATAAAAAGCAGAACTCTTAAATATAAAAAACATAAAGACTGAGTGATTATGTCTCACATAAATTCTTATCATTATTTCCACACCTTACCCGACAACCTGAACTGTGCTCAGGCCATTTTAAAAGGCTTTCAAAAAGAGTTTGGAATTTCTGACCATGAAATAGAAGAATACCGTGCTTGGGGTGGTGGTCGCGCCGAAGGGGGAATGTGCGGAGCTTTATTCGCGGCCGAACGCTTACTTCGTCAAATTGGGAAAGAATCAGTAATTGAAGATTTCCGGAAAAAAACAGGTAGCGTACTCTGCTCCGATATTAAAGAAAAACAGTTCACCTGCGCAGAATATGTCCGCATTGCAGATGAACTGGTAGAGAAAAGTCTTCATTAGCAAGAACTAATAAGTAAATAGGATACTTTTACTTATTTATCAGATTTATAAATTCTTCACGCGTTTTGGCTTGTTCAAAAACACCTGTAAAATCTGAAGTTGTGGTAATGGAATGTTGTTTCTGCACACCACGCATTTGCATGCAAAGATGCTGTGCTTCGATAATCACCATTACACCCATCGGGTTGAGCGTTTTTTGAATACACTCCTTGATTTGCGTGGTCATACGCTCCTGAACCTGCATCCGCCGTGCATACACCTCTACGATGCGTGCAATTTTACTGAGACCGGTGATTTTTTTATTTGGGATATAGGCCACATGAGCTTTACCAAAAAAAGGCAACATATGGTGTTCGCACATTGAATAAAAATCAATGTCCTTGACAATTACCATCTGCCGGTAATCTTCGGTAAACATGGCTGCTTTGATTATATCTTCTGGGTTTTGTTCGTAACCCTGCATCAGAAATTGCATGGCTTTTGAGACCCGTTCGGGTGTTTTAAGCAATCCTTCACGTTCTACATCTTCACCTAAAAGTTCAATAATTTGCTGATAATGCTCGGCTATTTTTGCCGACTTTTCAGAATCGAAAGGAACAGGCTGGTTAATATTAAAATCCATCATAAGTTTATTTGGGAGCGGAAAGCAGTATTTGTTCCCTCACGATATAAATTTCACTGCGCATTTGTGGAAATGCATTAATTAATTCGTTGCGAAAAGCCTGAGCCTGAGCCTGAGTTCTGAAATCGCCCACCCTGACTTTCCAAAAAGGAGAAAAGTAATTTACATATACCGATTGATCTGAAAATTCTTCCCTAATTTGTCTTTCAATGCGGAATGCTTCTGCTTTTGCTGTACGCTGCACATTACTTGAAAAAACCTGAACTCGATAACCACTCGCTGTTTGTTTGGAGCCAGCTGAATTACGTTTATTCGTTACAAGTTGTTCAATCCGCTTATCCTGATAAATACGCACTGTAGCATGAGTCACAGAATCAGGTGTCGACAGGGTTTCTATGATATTTCGTCTCTTGGAATCCTGACTTTTCAAAACTTGCAAACAGCCTGTACTAGTCGCAAAAAAGACAAAAAACAGAATATATATCCTTTTCATTCTTGAAAAATTTCTAGGTTGCAAAGTTATACAAATGTTGTGGTATAAAGAGCAAGTTTTGTATTTTTATTGTTTTACAACAGTTTTAATACACAAAATATTCGCTTTCATGGTGAATTATTCAACGGCTAATATTAATTTTTTATCCTTAATGCTTATCTTTGTTCATACAAAAAGAATTTTTATTTTCAACACCCTATGAATAAACCCAGAATTGCCATTATAGTTGCCGGAGGTAAAGGTGAACGAATGAATGCCAGCGTTCCGAAGCAATTTATCGAAATACAGGGCAAACCGATATTAATGCACACATTGGAAACATTTTACAAATTCGATGCCTCGATTCAACTGATTCTGGTTTTACCAGCTGCGCAAATAGATTTCTGGAAACAACTTTGCAAGAAATACGAATTCAAGATTCAACATCAGATAGTTGAAGGAGGTTCCACGCGCTTTCATTCTGTAAAAAATGGTCTAACATCTGTAAAATCTCCTGCTTTGATTGCAGTTCACGATGGGGTACGCCCGTTGGTAAGCCCGGGAACCATTTCACGTTGTTTTGAAACTGCTGAAAAATCCGGAGTAGCAATTCCTGTAGCAGACTTAGTGGATAGCATCCGATACATCAACGAAAATGGTAATCAGGCTGTAGATCGCAATGCTTACAAACTGGTTCAAACTCCACAGGTTTTTGATGCCGAATTGCTCATAAAAGCCTACGAACAGGATTTTTCTCCACTTTTTACTGACGATGCATCGGTGGTGGAAGCTATGGGGAAGCAAGTAAAATTGGTTAAAGGCAATCGTGAAAACATAAAAATAACCACAGAATTCGATTTAAAAATTGCAGAAACACTCCTAATGTAAATGCCTACAAAACAGTCCAACATACAATGGTTAGACACTCTGCGTGCATTAGCTACCGTGGGGGTTATCATCATTCATGTTTCCAGTCCGCTGGTGAACATGACTTATGATGACAATATGGTCTATTGGTGGATTGGAAACTTGGTGGACAGTTCGGTGCGTTTTGCTGTTCCTGTTTTTTTAATGCTTAGTGGGGCCACACTATTGGACAAAGAATACAGACTAAGGGAGTTCTACAAACGTCGTTTTACCCGTGTTCTGTTGCCTTTTCTTTTCTGGCTATTGGTGTATTGTGTGTACCGTTGGGCAATGCTCAAAACCTGGCAACAACCGCACGAACCTTTGTCTATTCTTTCGTGGGCAGGCAAGTTATTTCTGAAAGAAGGAGTTTCCAAACATTTCTGGTATATCTACATGATTTTGTTCATTTATTTGTTTGTTCCTTTTTTAGGTAAAGGATTACGAAAACTGAGTCTAGCAATCATTTCCAGTCTATTACTTCTTTGGATTGTTCTTTGCTTTGCTTTTAAGTCTGTGCGTTTGAACATGTACAATTGGGCTAACGATTACGGGAGTAAATTTGGAGGATATTTTCTTTATACAGGCTATCTAATATTAGGATATTATCTTTACAAATTACCATCATCAACTCCAAAGTTCCGGTTTGGAGCAGGAGCAATTTTCACAGGGAGCATTTTAGTATCGGCAATTTCAACGTACATCCTTAGCCAGCATGCCGGCCATCTGGATCTGACTATGTACGGTTATTTGTCAGTAAATACCATTATCCAGTCCAGCGCATTATTTGTATGGATAAAAGATCTGACAATAAAAGATACGCCCACTTCTATAATTCACTCACAAATAAGCAATTATAGTTATGGCATTTATCTGGTGCATATCATTATAATCGGTATTTTATTTCGAAACGGAATCTATTGGAGCTTTACACACCCGCTACTGTCGCTGCCCCTGCTCACAATTGGCGTATTAGTTTGTTCGTTTCTGATTATTTTTGTACTACGAAAAATTCCGTTTGGAAAATATATTTCAGGTTAATATGGATCTCTCTTATCAAGACATAAAGTTTCTGCCCGGGGTGGGACCGAAAAAGGCGGATTTGCTCAAAAAAGAACTTGGCATACGCAGTGCCGAGGATTTGGTGCGGCATTACCCGTACAAATATGTCGACAGGAGCCGTTTTTATTATCTGCACGAAATTTCTGAAGACATGCCTTTTATTCAGGTCAAAGGACAGATTATCCGTTTTGAAAAAATGGGAGAAGGCCCTACCCAACGCCTGACTGCTATTTTTACCGATGGGAAAGGCACTATCGAATTGGTTTGGTTCAAAGGTGTAAAATATGTATTGGATAAATACAAAACCGGAATTCAATATATTGTTTTCGGGAAACCGACGGCATTCAATGGCCGGTTCAATATAGTCCATCCTGAAGTAGAGTTGGCTTCACAACTGCCACCGCCAGAGCTGATGGGGCTACAGCCATTTTACAACACTTCAGAAAAAATGAAAAGTAGTTTTCTGAATTCCAAAACGCTTCAGAGAATTATTTTTCCCATAATTCAAAGTATCAAAACCGGTATTCCGGATACGCTTCCGGCTTATTTGTTACAGAAATTTGCATTGATGAATCTCACCGATTCGTTAGTAAACGTACATTTTCCCAAGAATGCAGATGCGCTAAAAAAAGCCAGGCAAAGGCTTAAATTTGAGGAACTTTTCTATATCCAACTAAGCATTTTACAACAAACCAAATGGCGTGATCAGCATTTTCGCGGATTCATTTTCGGGCAAATCGGACATTACTTCAATACTTTTTTCAAAGAGTGTTTACCATTTGAACTGACTAATGCACAAAAGCGAGTAATACGTGAAATCCGCATTGATGTGGCTTCGGGACGTCAAATGAACCGTTTGTTGCAGGGCGATGTAGGAAGTGGAAAAACCCTGGTGGCGCTCATGTGTATGCTTATTGCAATAGATAACGGTTTTCAGGCATGCATCATGGCTCCCACCGAAATTTTAGCCACACAACATTTTGCCAGTATAACTCAATTTTTAGGCAATTTGGATGTTAATGTTGCATTGCTCACCGGTTCCACACGCCCCAAAGCCCGTGTAGAGTTGCACGAAAAACTTCGCACTGGTGAAATGAATATTCTGATTGGTACGCACGCATTAATTGAAGATACTGTACAATTTAAAAATCTGGGGCTGGTTGTTATCGATGAGCAACATCGCTTTGGAGTGGAGCAACGTTCCAGACTATGGAAAAAGAATGTAAATCCACCACACATTTTGGTAATGACCGCCACACCTATACCACGAACACTCGCAATGACGCTTTATGGCGATTTGAGTGTCTCGGTGATTGACGAACTTCCACCCGGGCGAAAACCAATTCAGACCTATCATTATTACGAAAACAAACGACAGGGATTGAATCAGTTTATTGCCAAACAGGTTGAAGCCGGACGGCAAATATATATTGTTTATCCTCTGATTCAGGAATCAGAAAAAAGCGATTTGCAAAACCTTGAAACCGGTTATGATTATATACGGGAAGTTTTTCCGAATTACAAAATCAGCATGGTTCACGGAAAACTAAAAGCTGCCGAAAAAGAATACCAGATGCAAAAATTCGTATCCGGCGAAACACAAATTATGGTAGCCACCACCGTCATCGAAGTGGGCGTTAATGTGCCGAACGCTTCGGTTATGGTGATTGAAAGTGCCCAACGATTCGGACTTTCCCAGCTTCATCAGTTACGCGGTCGGGTGGGTCGGGGTGCCGAACAGTCGTTTTGTATTTTACTAACCGGCTATAAGCTGGCTTCCGACACCCGCAAACGAATGGAAATTATGGTTCGTACCAACGACGGATTTGAAATTTCGGAGGCGGATTTACAACTCCGTGGACCCGGCGACCTGGAAGGAACACAACAAAGCGGACTTCCTTTCGATCTGAAAATTGCGAATCTCGCCCAAGATGGAAAAATGCTTGAAATAGCCCGACAAGCAGCCATGGAAATTTTGGAAGACGATCCACAGCTTGAAAAAATTGAAAACAGGGTATTGGCAAACCAATTACGTAAAATGAAAACAAATACCTTAAATTGGGGGTCTATAAGTTAAGAAAAATGAATTTGTTTTGACCGCATGCCTCATTTCGTTATTTTTGGAGAACTTTAAATTTATATACTTACAACTTAATTTACGTTTATGGAAAAAACACTTGTAATAATTAAGCCCGGTGCAATTCAACGAGGCTTAATTGGGGAGGTAATAAGACGTTTCGAACAAAAAGGGTTACAAATTTGTGGGTTAAAAATGCTTCAACTCACAGATGAAATACTATTGGAACATTACGCACATATTGCCGAAAAACCGTTTTTCCCTCGCGTAAAAGCAGCAATGAAAGCCACTCCCGTGATTGTTATTTGTCTTAAAGGAATGGATGCAGTACACGTCACCCACCGATTAGCCGGTGCAACAAACGGTCGTGATGCAGCCATGGGCACTATGCGGGGCGATTTCAGCATGAGTGTTCAGTGGAATATTATTCACACCTCTGACTCCATAAAAACAGCCGGGGTTGAATTGGCTCGCTTTTTTAAAGATGAAGAAATCTTTGATTACAAACAATCGTATCTGGAATACATTTATTCCGAAGACGAAATTATCTAACACATTATTATACTAATTATAGGCTTGAGGTAAGTCAAAACTTTTTTTTCATGTTCATTTCCTTCAAAAAAAACTTTTTTATATATATTTCCCTAATCATATCGGTTTGGGGTGTAAAAGCGCAACAGATTAATTATAGTCTTATCCCTAAAAGAGATACGATAAACATTTACCAACAAATGTTTAATGATCAATCTGATGACTTAATGGAAAATCACCCAGCCGATGATATTTACAATAACATTTGGAGAAGTGATCGTGTTAATCCCTATAAAATTCCGATTGACAGCTTGCCCGATTCAGTGCGTATTGATTGTTCGCATTTTCACATCCCTGTTCCGGGATCTGTAACCTCGCATTTCGGGCCACGGCGTTACCGTTTTCACTATGGAATAGACCTCCGGTTAAATGTTGGCGATACGGTTCGCTCAGCGTTTGCAGGGAAAGTGCGTATTATCGATTATGACGCCCATGGCTATGGAAACTATATTGTAATCAGGCACGACAATGGACTTGAAACTGTTTACGGACATCTTTCAGCAGCCTTAGTAAACCTGAATCAAAAAGTAAAAGCGGGCGAAATGATTGCATATGGAGGAAATACCGGACGGTCGACAGGACCACATCTGCACTTTGAAACCCGATATTTGGGAAATGCTATTAATCCGGCAACCATAATTGATTTCGACCGTGGATTGGTTCACGAAAAAACATATTTGCTTACAAAGAGAAAATCGTTCTACTATCAACATGAGATCAAACTGGCTTCAGCCGCCAAATACTACACTGTCAAAAAAGGTGATAATCTAAGCAAAGTTGCCGCTCGAAATGGTACAAATGTAAAGGCTTTGTGTCGGTTGAATGGCTTGAAAGCAAAAGCACATCTAAAAAGCGGACAAAGGTTAAGAGTACGATAAAAGAAAAAAGAACCCGTTTTCAAACGAATGAAAACGGGTTCTTTTTATATAGCCTCCCGGCTAATTTTAATATCTGTAGTGTTCCGGCTTGTAAGGTCCATTAGCATCAACTCCAATATAAGCAGCCTGCTCAGGTGTAAGCACAGTGAGTTTAACTCCCAATTGCTCCAAATGCAACCTTGCCACTTCCTCATCCAAATGTTTGGGTAAGCGATAAACATCTACTGCATAGTCTTTAGTATACAATTCAATTTGAGCTAACGTTTGGTTGGTAAACGAGTTACTCATTACAAAAGAAGGGTGACCTGTAGCACAACCAAGGTTCACCAAACGGCCATCTGCCAACAAAATAACACAATGTCCATCAGGAAAAATGTATTTATCAACCTGCGGCTTGATATTCACACATTGTATTCCCGGGAATTGCTTCAACTTTTCAACCTGAATTTCATTATCGAAATGGCCGATATTGCAAATGATTGCCGCATCTTTCATTTTTTCGATATGTTCGATGCGGATAATATCTTTGTTTCCGGTAGTGGTCACAAATATATTTCCTTCTGCCAATGCATCTTCAATGGTAGTTACCTGAAATCCTTCCATGCTAGCCTGAAGTGCACAGATCGGATCTATTTCTGTTACAATCACGCGGGCACCGTAGGCCAGCATCGAACGGGCACATCCTTTACCCACGTCGCCATACCCACAAACAACAACCACTTTACCAGCCAACATAATATCGGTAGCGCGTTTAATCCCGTCTGCCAACGACTCGCGGCAGCCGTAGAGGTTGTCGAATTTTGACTTAGTTACCGAGTCATTCACATTGAAAGCCGGGAACAACAACGAACCTTCCTCCAACATTTGATACAAACGGTGAACACCTGTAGTAGTCTCTTCCGAAACTCCACGTATTCCCGGAATCATCCGGCTCCATAGAGTAGTATCTTCTTTCAAAACGTCTTTCAAAATGGCATACAACAAGCGCTCATCGTCACCACCAGCCACTTTTTCCAGTACTTTTGCATCTTTTTCGGCAGCTCCCCCTACGTGAATCATCATAGTAGCATCACCACCATCGTCAACAATTACGGTTGGACCCTGGTGGCCTTCGAAAGTCAACGCCTGAAGTGTACACCACCAGTACTCTTCCAGAGTTTCACCTTTCCATGCAAAGACAGGTACACCTGCAGCTGCAATAGCCGCAGCAGCATGATCTTGTGTAGAGTAGATATTACAGCTACACCAACGCACCTGAGCACCAAGCTCAACCAAAGTTTCGATCAGCACCGCTGTTTGAATGGTCATGTGAAGTGAACCCATAATACGGGCACCTTCCAATGGTTTTTGCTTACCGTATTTTGCGCGTAAAGCCATTAAGCCCGGCATTTCTTTCTCTGCCAGTTCTATCTCTTTGCGACCAAAGTCAGCCAACGAGATGTCAGCTACTTTATAAGGTAAAGTGCTGAATAATTCAGTTGTATTCATATTCTATTTTAATGTTTGATTTTTAGTTCAAAAAATGGAGTGCAAAGATACAATAAACTAATTAATAATGACTAATGAGGTTCTGATTATTAAACTATTCTTAATGCAATTGGTTATCTTTGTATGTCAAATAAAGCCATTATGTTCGTCGACATTCATACGCATACTACAACAAACACGAGATATCCAACCATAAGAAATCTCAGCATTCCTGATGGCGATACATTCTTTTCAACGAAATTGAAAGAATACGTCTCGGTTGGAATACACCCCTGGCATGCCGATAATTTTATGGAAAAGCAATTGGTTAATATCGAAAAATGGTCTGCAGACCAACGGCTGGTAGCCATTGGCGAATGTGGACTCGATAAAAACAGTAAAGCTTCTACTGAAAAGCAGTTATTAGCACTCTGCAAACAAATTGAACTTTCAGAACGAATTCAAAAGCCACTAATAATTCATTGTGTAGGTCATTTCAACGAACTTCTCGAATTAAAAAAAACAATCAAACCGCAACAACTCTGGATAATTCACGGATTCAGGGGAAAACCCGAACTCGCAAAACAACTGATAAAAAGTGGTTGTGCATTATCGTTTGGCGAGCATTTCAATCCGGAATCCGTTCAAATTACACCTTTCGAAAAACTATTTGTAGAAACCGATGAAAGCAACCTGCCAATTGAAGAAATATACGACAGAATTGCCTCCATCAAGAACTGCACACCAAAGCATATATCGGCAGGCTGGGTTCTACTTCAACAAGTTCTTTCTCCGAAAACATAATTTTCCACTCAATTTTAATAATTTTGCTTCAATTGGCTTTTATTAATTCGTTAATATTAAATTCATATTACATATTATTGTATCTTTGCCTTCCCAAAAAAATAATTACTAACAGATCATGAGAAAGATAAGCATCTTATTAGCTATAAGCATTTTTACACCCCTGATTTTTGCACAGGGTTTTTCAGCAGTCCAGCAAAGAAAACTCACCAATGCATTAACTGCTATATCTAATTTATACGTTGACAGCATAAACGATAAAAAACTGGTTGAAGACGTACTTGAAAATGTACTTAAAGAACTGGATCCTCACTCCTCTTACATCCCTAAAGAAGAAGTGGAGCGTGTAAACGAACCGTTGGAAGGAAGTTTTGAAGGTGTAGGAATTCAGTTCCAGTTGCTCGAAGACACACTTTTAGTTGTTCAAACCATTTCTGGATGTCCTGCTGAAAAAGTCGGAGTCTTGCCCGGCGACAGAATCATATACATCAATAATGAATTGGTAGCAGGAGTAAAAATGCAGAATTCTGATATTTTCAAAAGGCTGCGTGGCCCCAAAGGAACAGAAGTAACAGTAAAGATTCTTCGTGGAGGCAAATCTAATTTAATGGAATTCAAGATTATCCGCGATAAAATTCCAATTTACAGCGTAGATGCCAGCTACATGATTGGAAAAGACATTGGTTATATCAAAATAAATAACTTTGGAAGTTCTACTGTACAGGAATTCCAAAAAGCCTTTGCCACTCTGCAAAAGAAAGGAATGAAAAACCTTATTTTGAGCTTACAGGGCAATGGCGGTGGATACCTGAACGCAGCAATAGGCATGGCCGACGAATTTTTAGGACGCAACAAGTTGATCGTTTACACCCAGGGACTCAATCAACCCAAAAGTGTGGCTGAAGCTACAGGCTCAGGAAATTTTGAAACAGGAAAAATGATTGTATTAGTCGATGAATACTCCGCTTCTGCCAGTGAAATTTTATCGGGAGCTTTGCAGGATTGGGATCGCGCTATTATTGTAGGCCGTCGCTCGTTTGGCAAGGGACTTGTTCAGCGCCAGTTTCCATTAATCGATGGGTCAATGATGCGACTAACCGTTGCGCGTTACTATACACCTACAGGGCGCTGCATACAGAAACCATATAAAGACGGCATTGACAAATACGAACAGGACCTGATAAACCGCTACAATAAAGGTGAACTGCTGCATGCCGACAGCATCCACTTTCCTGATTCATTGAAATATCAAACGTTGAATCTGAAAAGAACCGTTTATGGCGGTGGCGGTATTATGCCCGACATCTTTGTTCCGCTGGACACAACCCAATTCACAATGTTCCATCGGAAATTGGTAGCACTGGGCATTGTAAATAAAGTTTGTGTGCAATATATCGACAAAAACCGGGCAGAACTGAAGAAAAAATATCCAACTTTCGAAAAATTCAAAAGTGGCTATGAAGTTCCCGAGGAATTATTAAAACAATTATTGACTGTTGGAGAAAAAGAAATTGCTAAAAACGATTCTGCTCAATTAGGAAAATCCCAGTTGCAAATCATTAAATCAGAAATGAAGCCGGCTGACAAAAACGCAAAAGATGAACCGAGTCAGTTTGAAAAATCCAAACCCCTCATAAAACTTCAACTGAAAGCACTGATAGCACGCGATTTGTGGGAAATGAACGAATATTATCAAATAATGGACATCGAAAATGAATCGCTCCAAAAGGCAATAGAAATACTTCAAACTCCAGGAGCCTACGAGAAGATATTGAAATAAAGCAATGTCGCAATAATAAAAAACTTTTCCAAAGACATGAACTTTGGAAAAGTTTTTTATTTCAGAAAAAGCCATGAACATCGTTATCACGTACATACAAAACAACTGGATCGAAATTACAGGGGCAATACTTAGCCTTATTTACCTGTATCTATCCATCAACCAAAAAGTAAGTTTATGGTTTTTCGGAATCATATCATCCTTATTTTATATTGTAGTTTTCTTCCAGTCCAAACTTTATGCCGACATGAGCCTGCAATTGTATTACGTGGCAATAAGTATTTATGGCTGGATTAACTGGAAACACGGCAAAGAAGAAACAAACAACAATCTTCCGGCCACCCGTATATCGAAACGGCTTTGGCTAAACATCACGGCAGGCACTCTGATCATTTATTTTATCTACTACCTGATTCTGAAAGAATTTACCGATTCTACAATTCCCAAAGCCGATTCATTAGTTGGTGCACTTAGCATTATAGGCACCTGGATGCTGGCACGCAAATATATCGAAAACTGGCTGATTTGGATCGTTGCCGATGGACTCTGCATTGGCCTTTACCTCTACAAATCATTATATCCTACAGCAATTTTATTCGTCATTTACACCCTCATGTCTGTAGACGGATATTGGCAATGGAGAAAAACATTATCCACAACAAAATAATTGAGAATCTCCCATTAAATTATCAACAAACAGCTTTCGTTATCAGGGTAATTATCTGCAATGAGAAACAATTTTTTAGTTTAAAACTAAGCACAACAACACTGTAACACTTCAAAAATTGGAATCACAACACAATTACCTGAAATAAAAACTGGTTAAAAACCTACATTTCAACATTTTAAAGCTATTTAACACGTTAATAATTCTATTTTTCGGGTTAAAGTTTATTGATAGCCGTCGTAATTTATATGACAATTAAAGTTCTCATTTGTTAGTTTTTAAAGCAAGTTAGTTAATTGAAATTAAATTAAGCACATTTAACCATATTATTTAGAACTTTTTTAAAGTTGAAATATGAACAAATGTTTAAATCGGGTTATTTAACAAAATATGCTTACTCTCCGAAAATGAGTGATATATCGAACAAACTATTTATATTTGCATCGATTTATCACCTAAACCTTCGCTACTTATTACATTAACTTTACACGAAACTTATCATTCTGCTGGTTACGCAATTCTGAAGCCTTTTGGCGGAATTACTTTTTTATCTTAAGGATATTTTCCTAAGATTTGTGCGCAACAACTGTAAATTAATGTAACAACGTTTCTCTAATCTTTTGGGAACATCTGTATATCTGCATTTCATGTGGCTGTACATTGCTTTGCTTTAGAAAATTAAAACAAGAACAAATATATGACAAAACAACTTTCATTAATCGGGATTTTCTTATTCATATCCCACCTGATTTTATTCGGACAAGGCTCAAATTATGCTGGTCCATACACAACTTCATCCCCAATTGTTTGGTCTGGAATCAACAATCAAACCATCAGTGGGTTGGCAATAAAAAATGCATCAGGGCATTGCATCTCCCTGACAAATTGTACAAATATCACAATCCAGAAATGCAAATTGGGCCCTTCACTCAGAGAAGGTGTGTATTTGTACAACTGTACAAATATCAAAATTGTTGACTGTTCAATGGATTCTATTGAATCTGGACTCTATGCTGCCAATAGTACTGGCATCAAATTCAACAATAACGATGTCAAGAATGTACAGGGTCCTTACCCCAAAGGACAAATGGCTCAGTTCGATAAAGTAACAGGAGCCGGTAACAGCATCAGCTATAATGTTTGTGAAAACATAACGGGACAGAGCAACCCGGAAGATGCTATAAGCATGTACATGACAAGCGGCACACCCACCGACCGGCTTTTAGTGGTAGGCAACTGGATCCGTGGTGGTGGCCCATCTAATTCCGGCGGAGGAATTATGAGTGGCGACAACGGCGGATCTTATATACTCATTAAAGACAATATTCTGGTAAATCCCGGACAATACGGAATTGCCATTGCCAGTGGAAACCATATTGCTATCAAAGACAATAAAGTATATTCTGCCAAACTACCATTTAGCAATGTAGGAATTTATGCATACAACCAATACCCATCAGAATGTACGGCAGACACTATTATCAATAATACTGTAAACTGGACGTACAAGGATGGACAATTGAACAACTTTTGGACTGACGGAAGCTGTGGAAGTGTAGTTGGCTGGTCGCAGAATGCGTATGATAAAAACCTGAATACATCTGTGCTTCCAACAACCATTATTGGCAGGGCTAAAGCCGTAGTCACAGAATCGGGTACCCCAACACAATCTCCAGAGAAAAAGTGCAAAGTTTATCCAAACCCAGCAGTTGACAATCTGATAATTGAAACGGATGGCGACACGAGCAATGGAAAAATTGAGATTTTTGATGTAAAGGGACAAAAAGTAATTGAACAGCCCCTGAATGAAAAAAAAATCGAAGTGAATATTAACTTTTTGAAAGTTGGAATTTACATTGTAAAAGTATCAGGAAACGACCAACTAAATGAAGTACAAAAGGTAATGATCGGTGCAAAAAGATAATTGCTGACCTCACCAAATAAAACACTAATAGGATTATAGCTACTCTATAAGTAGGGCTGTAATCCTATTAACTTTTTATTTTCTTGCTTTTTCCAAAACCAATTGTTGACTTTGTAAGTTACATAGGCACTTCCGGCTCCCAACAAAGCACCAGCCAACACATCCGATGGATAATGCACCCCCAGATTCATCCGGGAATACCCCACCGACCCAGCCCACAAATAACTGGGAAGAATCACATACCATTTCGGATATTTCAGACTTAAGGCAGTAGCTGTAGAAAAGGCCAGCGAAGTATGCCCTGAAGGGAATGAGAGGGTTCGTTGCGGTTCGTAAGCAACAATATACGGATCAGACAAAGTAATCGGACGTGGCCTGTTAATGGAATACTTCAAAGCCTGAGTAAGCACACCCCCTACTCCTATACTTACTCCAACAAAAAGCGCACTCTTTAACAATTCATCATCTTTCTCTAATAAAGCAACTACGCCCATTACAACCGGCACTCCAAAGGCAACCTTAGTAGTAGTATTTGATATAAATTTTGAATAACCAATGCTTTCCTTAGTGTTATTAATCTGCCTCAGCAGTTCTATATCTGCATTTTGAGCCGAAAGTTGAGCACTAAATACAGAAAAAGCGCTACAAAGCAGAATAATTGTCGTAAATTTGCACATGTTTTTTTCTGCAAATATAATTTATTTTGACTGAAGTTTACGAAAAGCCAAAAATCGGGAGAGAAACTAACCAGTCAGTTCCTGCCTGCAAATCGTAACTCAAAACAAATTTATGCTAAAAATTGCAATATTAGGCCCCGAATCGACAGGAAAAACCGCATTGGCACAAAGCCTTGCCGAACACTTCAAAGCACCATGGGTTCCAGAGTATGCCCGCGAATATGTTGAGAAACTATCTAGTCCATACACCTATGAAGATGTGTGCAACATTGCACAAAAACAAATCCAACAGGAAAAGGCTTTTGAGCTAGATAGCACTTCGAACGAGAATTATGTTTTTTTCGACACCGATTTAATTATTACCAAAGTCTGGTTCTCATATCGTTTTCAAAAAATTCCGGAATTTCTGATTCAGCGATTAGATTGCAAATTTTTCAATATGTATTTGCTTTGTGCACCAGATTTACCCTGGGAGCCAGATCCGGTAAGGGAGCATGGTAACGATCGGGAGTATTTTTTCAATCTGTACAAAAAAGAAATTGAACAAACAGGAAAGCCCTATGTTATTGTAACCGGAACCGGTAATCAGCGGATTCAAAACGCAATTGATGCTATAAAAAATCATTCTCTATAAATAACTTCATATTTTATACAGATGAATAAAAATCTATTAGACACGATTAAAAAGCTTTCTCAGACAGAGGGATTTAAAGACGTTTGCCACGAGAACAGCACAAATGACGCCATGCCTTCAACGGAAGTGCTTCAGGAAATTGTACATCTGGCACGCTCCATTCTGTTTCCCGGATATTTTGGTAATTCAGGAGTAAATACACACACAATGCTATACCATATTGGTGTAAATGTAGATCGATTGCACTACCTGTTAAGTCAACAAATCAAAGCCGGTATCTGTTTCGACTGCAAGGTCGACACTCAAAACATAGAAAAAGCCGAACTCGCGGCAAACAAAACTGCTACAGAATTTATAACAAAACTGCCTGAAATCAGAGAAAAACTGCACACCGACGTCATAGCAGCGTACAACGGAGACCCCGCAGCCAAAAGTTTTGGCGAGGTTATTTTCTGCTATCCCAGCATACGGGCTATCAGCAACTATCGTATTGCCAACACACTACTTAAATTAAATGTTCCGCTGATTCCACGTATAATCACAGAAATGGCTCACTCCGAAACCGGAATAGATATACACCCGGGTGCAACCATTGGCGATTATTTCACCATTGATCATGGCACAGGCGTGGTAATAGGTGAAACAGCAATAATAGGCGACAATGTAAAAATGTATCAGGGTGTAACATTGGGAGCAAAAAGTTTCCCCTTGGATGAAGAAGGCAACCCTATAAAAGGCATACCACGTCACCCCCGTATTGGCAATAACGTTATTATTTATTCAAACTCAACAATTTTAGGCACTATTACCGTAGGAGATGGAGCTGTAATAGGAGGCAACCTTTGGGTAGATACTGATGTAGCACCCGGATCAAAATTATCACAACGAAAATAAATCAGAGACAGGGATCCCGTATAATAGCGGCGACCCAAGACTAAAGAAACATGGAATTTGAAATGTTAGCAAAAACCTTTCGGGGTTTAGAGGAAGTATTGGCCACCGAGCTCGTTGGCATTGGAGCCAACAATGTAGAAATTCAACGAAGAGCAGTGAGTTTCACTGGCGACAAAGCCCTAATGTACAAGGCTAATTTATGCTGCCGCACTGCATCGCGTATTTTAAAACCTATACTGTCATTCGATGCATCTAACCCAGACGAAGTATATGAACAAGTAAAGAAAATCAACTGGAGCAACTACATGGATGTGGACAGCACATTTGCTATTGACTCTACGGTTTTCTCCGAAGCATTTCGTCATTCCAAATTCGTGGCCTATCGTGTAAAAGATGCGATAGCTGACTGGTTTATGGAAAGATTCGAGCGTCGACCTTCAGTAAGGCTGGATGGTCCTCAAATGATGATCAATATACATATTGCTGATAGGCGCTGCACGCTATCGTTGGATAGTTCTGGTGAATCGCTTCATAAGCGCGGCTATAGGGTGGCACAAACAGAGGCACCAATCAACGAAGCGCTGGCAGCTGGTATGCTACTTATGGCTGACTGGAAAGGACAGTCGAACTTCGTGGATCCCATGTGCGGTTCTGGTACTTTATTGATTGAGGCTGCATTAATAGCTCTGAATATTCCACCTGGAATTTATCGTTCATCGTTCGCTTTTGAGAAATGGCGTGACTTTGACGAGGAACTTTTCGACACTTTATACAACGATGATTCATATGAACGCCCTTTCAACTTTAAAATTTATGGTTCGGACAACTCACCACGTGCCATCAAAGTTGCCGAACAAAACGTAAAAAGTGCCGGCTTGGGAAAATACATCGAATTGCAGGTAATGCCCATACAAAAACTGGAAGCACCTGCTGGAAACTGCATGATCGTTACAAATCCTCCTTATGGTGAACGTATCACATCCGATGATATCTTAGGGCTTTATGCATCACTCGGAACGACAGTAAAACACAAATTTGCCGGAAGCACGGTTTGGGTTATCAGTTCCCACGAAGAATGTTTGGATAAGATTGGACTCAAACCGACAGAACGTATACGTCTTTTAAATGGTTCATTGGATTGCTGGTACTGCCGTTACGATATTTTTGAAGGAAAACGAAACGATTTTATTGCAAAAAAACGAAGCCACAACAGCTAAAAAGCAATTATTTCAAATTAATTTTTCAACTTAATCCAGCAATAATAAGCTATTTATAAACGTATTGCAAATTTAAAGCAACAAATTAGAAATTATAATTGGATCAGCTATTTGCAGATTACGAAAAAAAGCTTACTTTTGCACTGCAATTGCCCAGATGGCGGAATTGGTAGACGCGCTGGTCTCAAACACCAGTGGATTCACTTCCATGCCGGTTCGATCCCGGCTCTGGGTACTAAAAGCCTCAAAATCAGCAGATTCTGAGGCTTTTCTTTTTATCACAACTTCAAAAGGCATTCATTCTCACCTTTTTCCCAAACAAGGTCATGAAAATAATTTTCAGATCCCACAAAAAAGACCAATTTTCAAGATAATACATATCATACTCAACCCGTTTTTCCATCTTCCAGAGCTCATCGGTCTCTCCTCTATACCCATTCACCTGAGCCCATCCTGTAATTCCGGGCTTCACATAATGTCGCACCTTATAATAATCGATTAACTCTGAATACTGGCTCGTATGTTTGAGCATGTGCGGCCGTGGTCCCACTACTGACATTTGACCCAATAAGACATTGAAAAACTGAGGAAACTCATCTAAATTGGATTTACGAAGAAATCGTCCGATTGTAGTAACACGACTATCACCTTTTGTCGCTTGCTTTTCATTGGCATCATCATTAACTCGCATACTCCTGAATTTCATACACTTGAACGTTTTATTATTAATCCCTGTACGCTCCTGTAGAAAAAACAAAGGTCCTTTAGAGTTGAGTCTGATGAGCACAAATATGATTGGGAACAACCAGCTACAAACAAACAATATCACCATAGAAGAAAACAGGATATCGAAAGCCCGCTTAGCAAATCGTAACTTCAAATTATCCAACGGGATTTCTTGCGGATTGAATATGACCAGCGAACCAACAGTTTCCAAATTTTTATTGGATTTGAACCAGTATTGATTTTCTGGAACAAATCTTAGGCGAACACCGATTTTGTTGCAAACCGCCAACAATTCTTTTGTCTTTTTTAAATCATTGTATGCCGAATCTGTAACAAAAAGCAAATCAACTTCATATTGCGACACCAGCCTCCCTAGTTGCTCCATACTTCCAAGCACTTCGTTGCCCACACGGTCAATTTTCTTTTTTTCATGATTTTCGGACACATAACCCACAAAATCATAACCCAACATTGGATTGTTATTCAACAAGTCCCTTAAAAAGATACTCATATCATTCAATCCAATTATCATCACTTTGTGTGTATAGTATCCTTTTGCCCGTCGGTACTTTAAATAGCGATACAACAAAAAATAGAAGATCATTTTTCCCATAAAAAAGACCATAGCACACTCCAACAGGAATAAGTATGAGAAATTTTTGGGCAAAATTGATTGTGCCAAAGACATAGAGATCAAAATGAAAACCGGCATCCGCTTACTAATGCGCTTTACCCTGTTTGAAAATTCGTCGTGCAAATACAAATTCTTCTTCGAAAAGAATAAATAAGTAAGAAGCCATGACAAATTTGCATGTAAATAATACAAACCCTGATCATTTACACTCAAATTCCACAAGATTGGATTTATATAAAATAAAATTGAAATAGCTATATCAAGAATAATTAAATCAAAAGCCAGATATAGAAATTTCAGTTCGGTTTCATTCGATTCCATAAGATCAGAATTCCATTAAAGAACAAATTACAAATAAATAATCAAAAACAAGGCTCAGTGTTACGGCTCACCAATCAATGTTTTGTGTGTGGCGTTTCGATATAATCGGTATAAGGGCTATTCATCATTTTCCCTATGCCCGATTTATAATATAAACCCAACATCGATTTATAAACCAGTAGCTTCTCCTTCAGTATAGAACCGACAAAAACGGTGTTACCAATTAAATACCTGCGCCACATGCGACGAGGCTCCCTGACTAACCTATAAAACCATTCCATTCCAAGATTGATCATCCACTCCGGAGCACGTTTTACAGTGCCTGCATAGAAATCAAAAACAGCCCCTATACAGCAAACATGACCAACCCGCAATTGACTGAAATTTTGATACGCCCATTTTTCTTGTTTGGGAGCAGTCATTCCTACAAAAAGCACATCGGGTTCAACAGCATTAACGGCATTAATCATCAGCCTATTATCTTCGTCACTGAAAGTTGGTTTGTATGGAGGCGAATAGGTATAAACCTCTACATTGGGATAATCCGAGGCAGCTCTCTTGACTATTTTCGCCAAAGTCGACTCAGAACTTCCCAAAAAGAAGCATTTACCTCCTTTTACATTAACTCTTTCCATTTCGTAACGAAATAAGTCTGCGCCTGCTATTTTATGCAACTTCTCACCGGTCAGCATTTGCATTGCCCATACTACACTAACTCCATCGGGAAGCAACACATCACTATGTAAAAGTGCATCCTGAAAATCGGCATCATTTTCGACAGTATTGAATGAATGCGCATTTAGCGTATTAATCAACACTTTGGACTGACTTATTTCTTTCAAGGGATGATTAAACAGATTGTAACTACGTAACATAACTTTCACGTTTAAAGGTTAGATTAAAATCACTTGCAATTTTATTACAAAGTTTATAGCCTTTAAAGATCTATTAAACATTGTCTGCTACTATAACATGCTCACAGTAGCAAAAGTTTAATAAAACAGAAAAATTACGTAACATTTATTACTACATACTTAATATCCCGTGTAGTATTTTGTATAAATTATTTTCGAATACATTTATTTTAAATACAGCCTCATATCTTGCTTTGCCGGCTTCACCAAAGCGTTCTCTGAGTTCTTGATCATTTATCAGCAACTCTAATTGATCTGCCAAAGCAAACGGATTATTTTTTTCAACCAGATACCCCGTAGTATTATTTACTACAATATCAGGGATACCTCCTTCGACTGTAGAAATTACGGGTAACGAATACTGCATTGCCTCAATTAGTACCAATGGAAAACAATCATCCAAAGTAGGATGAACAAAAATATCGGCATTTGCAAATGCCTCATCCTTTTCTTTGCCTGTTTTTCTACCTTCATATTTCACACGGTCCGTCAAATCCAACTGCCGAACTTTCCCCTCAAACTGCTGCGCATTTATATCACCAAAACCTCCTACAAACATGCATTCAAAATCAAGACCTTTATCTTTAAGTAGTTTGCAGACATCAAGCAGCACAAAAACACCTTTTGAAACTAATAGATTTGACAAGAAGAGTATTTTTACACGAGTTCCCTCATTCCTATTCGCTTCCGACACAGCAATATCTGGTATACCATTAGGACAGTAGAAAACCTGATCTCGAGATACGTATTTTTGAATGTCTGGATACAGTTTTTCAGACAATAAAATTATGTGTGAATTTTTAAATACAAATTTATACAGCAAATTATCCAGTTTCTTATCCTGCATCAAACTAACTCCCTTGTTATGAAAATGATAAACCATTTTCACTCTAAAAAATTTTGCCAAAAACACCAAAGTTGCGTCCTTATAAAAAGGGACTCCTTTAGATGTTATTGACAAATAGCACAGATCAGGACGATTAAAAACAATTTGAATTAACACATTCCAAAATATACTCAAATACCGGAATATCTTAACAATACTTTTACCTCCAATTTCGTTTATAGTTCTGGAAGTTCCAAGGTTTATATATCTGCATTCAAAACCACTGTTAATCAACTTGCTTTCTTTTATTTGTAGCCCTACAGCTGCAGCTCCGTGAATAGGAGGTGGATAATGTAAAATAAATAATATCTTCATACAATAGTAATTGTTTAATTTATACCGAGCATGCTAAATCCAAACACTCCAACCAAGCTATCCAAAGCAAAAAATGGTTTACAGACGTTCATAAAAACCATTGGCTGCCAAAGCCTTCCAACATTCGGTATTATTTAGATAAGCAACTCCATTGAGTGATGCACACATTTTTAAAACGTTTTCCAACTCGCTCCAAAGTCCATATTCCTCTATTTCCCAAGAATGTCCCCACAAGTGAAAAACGCCACCATTTACTAATAGCCTGTTAAAAACATCTTCAGCCAGCTTAGAGAAGTTCTTATTTCCTTTCAGAAAAAAAAGGTTCTGAATTACCGGAAGGAAAAATTTATTAATTACACAATGCCCTGTAAGTGTCACCCAACTATGGTTATATGCCTGAATAGTGGTATTCAGCAATTGAGGTTGCAATCCGGAAGTAGTATTTATCAATCTGGTGGTTCTGCCAAATAAAAATCCAGCATCTTTTACTATATCCATATCACGTAACGAAAATTTTCCTCCTGGATAACAAAAAGCTTCAATTTTTTTCCCTAGTTTATCCTGAAGCATGGTTTTACATTCGAAAATCTCATAACGGGCCGCAGTTTCGCCAAGAGTATTCAGGTAAATGTGATTTACCGTATGCCCACCTATTTCATGCAGGTTTGCTATCTCAAGTAATGTAGTTTCAGTCATTACCGGATGCTCAGGATTAGTTATTGGTGTATAAAATGTTCCTTTGAGATTGTATTTTTCGAGAAGCTCTACAATCTTTATATCCAAAGGGTGTCCATCATCCCAGCTCGAAGTAACTATTATTTTATTTCCCATACAAAATATTCATCATTTTATCTCTCAAACGACTTCTGATCGAATGATGTTTGTAGAATTGTTTAATTATATTTTTATCGACGAACACGTCTGTCAAAAAAGAGAATTCATATTGGTCTGTCATATCTAAACTCGTCTCAAACCTATCACATCTGGCTTTGGTATGTGTGGCTTCGTTATCAAACCCAATATTTAAAACCTTTGATTTTATCGGAAAAACGTCCAGATAGCGATATTTGTGCTGATGATAAACAAAACGAATCGCCCACGAGTCAATGTCTCCTTTCATCTGACGGTCGAGCAAATGCGATAAATCGCTTCCACCACTGTTAAACGCAATACGTCTTCTTAAGTTCCTGCGGAATAAAACATAATCTTTTATTTCCCAATCAATTTCGGTCCAGCGATCTTTCCATGTAGCCCAACCCCACGATGCCGCTCTAATGGAAAACGCCACATCGTATTTATATCCTTCGGGATACATAAATTCGAACGAAAAACCAGAAACACTTAATATCTTTCTTTTTGTTTCATAAAAATCCAAAGCCTGATTCATAAAAGACAAAAAATTGGTTGCCAGAATCAGGTCATCTTCTAAAACAATTACTTTTCCATATCTTTCAATTATTTCTGAAACACCCGAAATGATCGAATTTGCCAGTCCTTTGTTGTAATTACTTTCATAAATAGTTATATTGGCAAAACCAGTAATGGAGTGAATGTATTCCCGCACAGATCGAATATCATAAATATTGTCCTGATTTTTAGAACCATCAGCAAATATAAACAGTTCGCTATCGGCTGCTAGAATATTTCTTTGCAATGATTCCACTGTCAGTCTGGTTTCATTCAGACGGGAATAAACAAAAAGACATATCGGAGCTAATGAATTGTCAGTTTTCATGCAGAAACAAATTGTTAATATAAGTATTTCAACACGTTTTAATCTAAGATATTACAAGTCTCAGCTATAATTATTAAAAATTATTAGCCCTGGGAAATAAACCTCCCATGCATATCAGAATTCTGCAAAACCATTAAAATTTCCAGCGTTTTTTTCTAAAAGATTTAACGGCTTCTCTGAGGGGTTTCGAGTACTCTGAGTTTTTGATCCTTACAAAAAAATTAAAATCGATTGCCTTTATTTTAGAAAACACAAAATCCAAAGAATATGTTCTATAAACCCAATATGAATAGAGGTCATGTGGTTTAGCCAACAATCTTCTTTTATATTCGGCCTTCCCCCACAAAAAATGAAAATCCGACATTTTCTTCTCAATAGAAGTTTGTATCAGATAAAAGATACAAGCATCACCGGGATTGTATTTACAGTAAATCTCGTTGTGAGCCAATACATGAGCATAAACAGCCTTATTCAACACAGTAGCAATACAACCAGCTATAATTTCTCCACCGATTTCGATATAAGCCACACAACCGTAGGACTGTGAAAACCGATACATATTATCCATAGTAATGTCGCATCTTTCAGTCCTCCGGCCTTTATTTTTCATGCGCTCTGTACTCATCTGTAATATTTTATCAATCACATATTTTTCAATTTCAGGTCCCTGTTTAATTACAAAATTTACACTAACAAATTCCTTAACCAACCTGTCTTTACGTTGTTTTAAGTGTTTGCGCGTCTTCGTTCCCAGTTCCTGATAATAATCCTCCAACGTTAATGGTAAATTCAGAATCTGATCATCTGATTTGAAATAAAGAAAAGACCGTTTCAAATCATAACTCCGGTAAGAGGCAACAATTTGAATTTTTTTCACCGAAGGAAACTTTTCGAATATATTTACACTAAACTCCTGAACAATGTCCTGATCGATATCACCGAGCGAATTGAAACAAATTGCAGTATTTCGCTCAATACCAAACAACAACAACTCAATCAGATCACTATTATCATACACAAGCATATAATTAATATCGTGTGTCGGGTAATATATCTGCACATACTTGCAGGTTGTGATAAATGAATCGTACTTCTCAATAAGAAAAGATTCATATTCCTGAGGTAAACCATTGAAACATTTGAATATAATCATAAGTCAATTGTAATAGGCAGATTAACTAACGAATAACAAAATCATATTTTCATAAGAATCTGACAGTTTCATATTTCTTTTTGGCAAAATTCTGTATCATTACTTTGACAGAAGTCAACAATTTTGAGCGTTTGAGATTTCTACTCACTACCCAGAAACCAACTTTTATTTTATTAAACAAATATTCAGCTGAATGAGCCCTAAACACAAAATAGAAATATAAAACATGCGGTTTCCCTTGTAATCTTTTTTTTAAATCACTCTGTCCCCACAGAAAATTAAACGTGGTTAGCCCCTTCTCAATTGAAGTCTGAATCAAATTAAAAGCACAAATCTCTCCAACGTTGTATTTATGGAATTTCGGATCGAATCCGGTAATATGACCAAACACTCCGTTGTTTAAAATCGTGTTAATACTCCCGGCCACAATTTCTCCATCCACTTCTATATAAGCCACACACCCATAATGTTGCGAGAATTTATAAATTTTATTTTTTGCCTCATGGTCTACTTTATGCAATCTTCCTTTTTGTTTTAATCTTTCAGTATTAAGCTGAATAATTTTTTCAACGATATCCAAATCTATTTCTACCCCAAACCGAGTACAAAAATTCACTTTCTCATAATCCCTTAAAAGCCTGTTCTTTCTGTTTTTTATTGTTTGCCTGGTACTGGAACTCAGCACATTAAAATACTCGTCAATTGTCTGTGGCAATTGTAAAACATGATTATCTGATTGAAAATACAAAATAGATTTAGTCAAATTGTATACGTTGTAAGATGCGACTATTTCTATTTTTTTTACGTTTGAGTGCATTTCAAATACATATCGAATAAACTCTTCAACAATATTCTGTTCTATAGAAACCAATGAATTGAAGCATTTGGCAGTATTCCTTCGGTTTCCATAAACGAATAAGTCTATCAGCTTATTATCTTCGTATACAAGCATATAATGAATATCATAACCCTGATAGTACACTTCAATATATCGGCAAGTGGTTATGAATGAATCGTATTTATGAATCAAAAAAGATTCATACTCCAGTGGTAATCCTTTGTGATATTCTAATGAAATCATACCTCAAATATTATAATCGATCGGTAACAAAAGACATAATTTATAATCCTTTCATGGATCTTGAAACCATATTTTTTCAAGCTGTTCTCCTGCGCTTTTTTATAAAATTCTTAACGGGTGTACTAAATTTTGACTTTCTAATTCTAATATAAACACTGTGAAACATAGCTTTATATTTATTATAAATAAAATCAAAAGAGTACTTTCGATAAATTAAATAGGAATATAATGCATGTCGCTTCCCCAACAATCTTGTTTTATAATCGTTGTCACCCCACAAAAAATGAATTGCCGAAATCCCACGATCTATACAGACCTGAATTTCAAAAATTTGAGTCAGAAGCCCCACACTATATTTTGAAAACCGGCTGTCGTGCCCTATAATAAAACCAAAAAGCCTTTTATTTACAACACCCGAAATTGTACCGGCCACAATTTCGCCATCAATTTCCAAATAGACAGCTAAGCCATAATATTGCAAATATCTGTATAGGTTTTCTGCACTAAAATGTGCTTTATGAATTATGCCCTTTTCTTTCATCCTATCTATGTTCAACTGCACAACTTTATCTACTATTTTTTTCTCAATTTCAGATCCAAATTTCACTACGAACTCCGCTCCGGGATGGTCTTTCAACAATCTTGACTTTTGCTTTTTTACATTTTTTCGAGTACTCTGACCAAGCTCCAACATGTAATTATCATTATTTGTTGGTAGCTGCAAAACATAATCGTTTGTTTTATCGACCAAAAAAGATTTTTTAAAATCATAGCTTTTATACGAAGCACCAAACTCAATCTTTGTTAAATATAGGTATTCTTCAAATTGTTTACTGATACATTCTTCCAATACATTCTGATCAAATTCCGTGAATAAATTAAAACATTTTGAAGTTTTTCCATTATTACCAAACACAAGTAAATCAACCAACCTATCATCCTCAAAAACAAGCATATAGTTAATTTTCCATGCTGGATAAAAAATCTCTACATACCGACAAGTTGTAACATACGACTCATATCTGCCCAACAGAAACGGCTCATATTCAAATGGTAAACCTTCTATGTTTTTGACTGTAATCATCCTTTAAATACACAAATACATTAATCGATTGCTTCGTCATTTCTGTTTCAACTTAATTTTGAGCAACATCTTATTTTCTATTCAGAAATTCCTTCAATCGGGAATAATAATTAATCAGCACTTTGTCATTTTTGTCCGATTCCAAAGAATGCTTTATAGCTGCAAACTCATACAAATAAGGAATCCAGTTGTCTATATCAAAATGCATGAAGTATTTTCTGATAAATTCAGAATTTTCTGATATAATATGATCAAACTTCACATTTGAATTTATCAGGCACTCATATTGGAAAATGCAGGTAAACAAATCGTAACCAAGCGGATACACACCAGCCAATTCCCAATCAAATATATTTATGCGCCCATGATGTTCCAGCATATTCCAGGCACAAAAATCGCCATGGGCGAAGCAGCTCTGTAAATTTTCAGATCTATAAATCCGATTACTTGTCACCTGCTGATTTGATAATGAAAAAAGTATGGCAAGTATCTTTTCATCCAGGCGCAAATAGTTAATCCTCTCTCCTGCCAGAACCGAAGTCATTATTAATGCAAACCGCCCTTCGCGCCTCACGTTAAGTTCCAGACGGGGAACGAATGAGAGATGCGCAATTTGCTCTAAGACAACCCCTTCGTTATACACATTAAGGCTTGCAACTTCTTTTGTGGCATATTTTATAAAAAAAGTTGCGCTGGTAACAGGATCAATACCTAAAACGGTAATTTTTTTTTCGACACCGGCAGATCCCAGATTGAAAGCCAGAATTGAATTTGATGGCACAAACTCGCCAATCTGCCCAAGTGGTAAAAATTTTTCGGGGATACTCGTTGAAAATAAATAACGGAAAAACCTCAAAGACTGCCAGAGCCGTAGCAGTAATTTGGCACTCATTTTATATGGCTGATAAAATGTTGCAAACAACGGATATTTCTGATAATCCTCCGGGAAGTAATACTGTTTAGTAAAAGGATTGAAGTAATAATATCGCATAGTAAAAAGGTTTAGTTTTAAAGAGTATTATCATTTTTTATGGAATTAACACAGCATTCAACATAGGCAAATATCCCTAAGAATCTGTTATCCCTGATTATTTTCAGTCAGAAACAAAATTAATTGCTCCATTCTTTCAGTAAAAGTATAAGGCATTAATGAATCGGATTCAATCCCCTTTTTCTTAATATTATTCCCGTTGTTAAACATCTGATCCAATACAGATAGCAGTCCGTCTTTGTCATATGGATCAAAAACAACACCATTCTTATTGGTTATCAGACATGTAGCACCAGCCAGATTAGAGCAAATTACAGGAGTACCAGCAATTAACGACTCATTCACCACTGCACCAAAAGGTTCCCATATACTGGGAAGAATGAAATAATCTGCCGCACGATACCACGCATATAACTCTTTATGCTCAAACCTTCCGGCAAATATGACGTTGCTTTGCATCTTCAAATCTTCAACCAACTTCATTAATTCGCTTTTTTTGTCACCATCGCCTACAATCACCAACAGAGCATTTTTATTTTTTTCAGCATAACTTGCAAAAACTTCAATCAGAAAACTCAGATTTTTCACTTCCACCAATCGGCCTACAAAAAGTAAAACATCTCTATCAGCCAAATTATATTGATTGATATAATGCTGAGTGATTGATTCAGAGCCATTGATTATCGATAAAAGCCTTTCTTCCTTTTGTATAATGGGAAACACAGCTGTTTTTACTTTCGGGAAATGTTTGTTATACCATTCTTCCGCTTGTTCGTTGTCCAGAACTATACCATCGAAAAACTTGAAACAAAGGTATCTTCCAATCCGTCTGACGGTGGAACTTGTCCGGGCCACATCCACACTGTCATCGCAAAGACTGTATACTTTTGTTTTCGGATATACTATTTTTGTAAATAAAGCAGTTAGAAACGATATAATATTGTATTCCCAAACTAAAATAATATCGGGCTTATACTGAACAACTTTCCTCAAATAGCCAAACCTGATCAAACGCCCTTTATGACGGAGTTCAAAGCCGAATGTAATGAATTTAGGAACAAAATTCAACTGTTTCAACAATTTACCCATATCAAATTTCTGTGATCGCAGATTTTTCCGAAAGAAATATATATCAGCATTAAAAGCTGAATTTAAATCGTTATAGAAATCAATGCTATAGGGTGCCAATGCCCGCTGAAATATCAACAGTCGCTTTTTCATATTTACCTCCTTTCCGAACAACAGACAACATTTTTCATTTTTTTCAAACTTATACTTCAATACCAAATTCTTAGAATAAATTTACGTTACAACTCCCAAACTGTTTTTACCTGATACCGGCTAAGTCTGTTCCTCTTTTAATTTGTCCCAAATAAATGGGAATATTGTTTTTAACCAAAGCATTATAAAATAGTATGGGAATTGAGCTTTGAAATTTTTCTTTAAATAATATATTTGTTCTTTGTAGGCCAATCCCAAAGGGCTGTATAAGAATTTAATTCGATCTCTCAAAGCCAATTTAGCAGGTAACCAACTATTACCATGATCGTTACCACAAACCCCACCTATTCCGGGACACACCAAAACCGGTATATTCCTGCTTGAAGCTGCCAACGTATAATCATAATCACCAAATTGATGTGTATATTTTTCATCCAAAATGCCAATAGCTTTCACTACATCGTTTGCCACCATCAAAATATTTGCATTTGCCATTGAACACGATACCGGAATATCTGCGGGCATTATTTTCTCAGACTTAATTCTGATCCCTCTATGAGTTATCAATGTGCCGCCATACGATAGCTTTGTATCGGCCAAATCGCTACTGGTTGAACTCACATATATACCGGGGTTACCAAAGTGTGTCAAACAATACGAATGTGTATTTAACAGCACAGTTAAGACATTATCTAAAAGTACAACATCATCATTCAACAATAAATAAAAATCATATTCTTTGTCTGAATTCAGAGCAGTTTCCCAAGCCAGCCTCATTCCTCCCGACCAAAACAATTCGCCTGTTCCCTGAATTATATTTACTTCAGGAAAAAATTTTGAAACTGCCTGTGGAGTTCCATCAGTACATCCATCGTCAACCAGATAGATATCGAATTTCATCTTTTCCAGACAAAATCCGACAGCTGCATACAAGGATGTTAAACATCTGATTGTCTTATCTTTCCTATTGTAGCACGTCAGTAAAACAGCAGTTTGTTCCATATAGCATTTTTTCTTTAACCGATCAAATTAAGCCTCAGCAGTTCGCCGTAGAGCAAATTACCTTTCTGAACTCCGTTGTTACATCTATCAGGTTGTGATTTTTTTCTGCAAGCACAATTGCATTCATTGCATACTTTTGCCTTAATTCTTTATTTTCAATCATCTGTGTAATAGCACAGGTTATGGCATTGATATCATTTTTTGAAATTACCTTTGCCCATTCATATTTCCGTGCATACTTCACCAATGCAGTAACTTCAGGTGCAAAAATGAGAATTGGAGTGCCGGTAATCATATATTCTGGCACCTTAGTAGGCATTGAAAACCTGATGAATTTAAGAGCCGTCGAGTGAAAGTCATAAGGCAAAAGCAGCATATCAGATTCTGAGAAAACCTTTGGCAAGTCATCGTAGGCAACAAAACCAGAGTGAGACACACTGGAATAATCGCTGATCCATGAGGGTTTATCCTGTGTCTGAAGCACAAATTTTATTGATAAATTTAATTCATCGTTTATACCCTGAATTGCCTTTGCAACTAACTCCAGGGAAGAGTCAATGCCCAATCCGATTCTACCTGCATACAGTATAGTCGGGTTTTGGGGTAAATCATACGTTTTGCGTTGATATTTCTTCCAAAAATCAACATCAATGGCGTTATGAAACGGTATAAAATCTTTATTATACCTGACCTTATATTCAGTACTCATTTCCTCACTTATACTCATAAGCACGTCGGCTCTATCTAATAAGACCCTTAGTTCCTGATCTATTTTATTATGCCAATAATTTCTGAAAAGACCCTTCTGACTTATTGTTGAAGGCCAATCGTCCATGACATGATAAATTAGTGGCTTTTCGAGGTAAGACTGAAGCTCCAGACAGAAAGAAATACCATCACGCGAAGTGGTTTGCGCGTAAATAATATCCGGGTTATACTCTTTCACCCACTTACAAAATTCGTCTGACAACGATGTTTTTCTCATTGAATGCATTATACCCATGTACTGAAGCAGGGGATAAAATACATTCATGATTATTGATACCCGAATTTTTGACTTGGGTATGGTCATGTTCTGAATCTTCTGATCAGTAAACCTGAGCAGACCGGACTTGTATTTACGTTTCAGGAAACTAAACGGGAACCTCCATTTCTGTTCTTTCTCACCAAGTTGATAATATAAATTGCACACATCAGTGTCTATATTATCAAGCAACAGATAACCCGAGCATGTTACAGCCAGTTTGTCTCTCTCCCAGCCTTTAAAAAGATTCGACAAGGTAATTCCGCCTCCTGTATCGCTATTAAACGACTGTCCAACAATTAAAACTTTAGGTAGTCCCATAAAAAAACAATTAAGAATCAAACCATTATCATCAATTACTAAACCTTCTCTGTTGAAAATATTTTAATCAGCGTAGTTTCTGACATGCCTCTGATAACTTTCGAATAACAAACACCTATTGCAATCCATAACAATAAATAATGCATAGAAAATGTAGTCACATTAGCCGGATATAAATAAATTATCCAAAGCAGTATCCAAATTGCAGCGGCTTTAGTCAGAATATTCTTTGAATAAAATAATCCCAGCACCACCGCAGGTAGCGCAATCAGTAATACTAATGCAAGACTAACGATACCTCCTTTTAAAATGATATTCAAATAATCGGTTTCTATCATATTCCTGTAATCTGTTTTACTTCCCAGATCGATACCAGGGCAATAATACTTCCCGTTTATTCCCTTTCCTATAATCCAGTCCTGGGGATCCATATCCTGATAAAACATAATTTCAACACCGGTTCGGGTATCCTGAGTGGCCCTATCAGAAAGCAGTTTGAATATCTCGGGGGTCTTGTTACTATAATCTCTATAACTGAAAAATATAACAAACAGGCCAAATAGGATCGTAAAGAATATCATCAGATTCTTTTTGTTTTGGGTATAAAGCAATAAAATATAAGCAACTAATAACGGACTAAAACTCATTATCAACAAAGCTCTCCGCGCACGAAGGATAGAGAATAAAACACTTACAATCAGCACTATTAGTGCAATATATTTTATTTTTCGGTTCTGATACGGGAATGTCAATATAAGTATGCCACTCGGAACGCTTAATATTTTCACAAAATGTTCGTATGTAAATTTTGTATCTACATTTTCATAATCCAAATTCGTGAGGTTACTATAAAACATAACATCAAATGCAAGAAACAATACCCCCAAAACCAAAACAACCAAAACAATCTTTTTATAATACAGCAGGTTTTTGGGGAATAATAAAATTAAAGGTGCAAAAAAGCGGAAAATACCTGTTTCAGCATCAAAAAGCAGCACTTTTATGTTTGAATAATTCAAATCCAAACCTCTGACTATTACTGTCAATTGCCAAATACAATAAATAATGAAAAGGGTTTGTAAATATGAATTCGTAAATTTCCATTCTATCAATTTAATAGCGGCCGGTACGAATATGAGCATTCCCAAAATCTGAAATATTTGACAAATTATATAATCCAATGTAGTTGTTGTAGACAAGGCAAAACTGGCTGAATATATCAAAAAACCAATCCAGAAAAAGTTAAGCGCTTTATCTGTATGCTTTTTTGAGTATGATTTCAATATGTTTTCTAAATCGTCAACCATTATCTACATTTTATTTTGCTTTCATTAATTCAATGAATTTTTCTACTTCAAAAAAATTTCTCTCAACTTCTTTAAGCACAGCTTCATCTTTATCCCACCACTTGCATGCTAAAAGCGCCTCTATTATATCTTGCGAAAAGCGATATTTCACAATTTGAATAGGAGACCCAACGGCAATTGCATAGGGCGGTATATCTTTGCTAACAACAGCTCCGGCACCAATTATAGCTCCATCTCCTATGGTCACACCATCCAGAATCGTTACATTTCTGCCTATAAAAACATCATTTCCCACATGAATATGCTTGTGTTCTTCGCACTTATCAGATTCACTGTAGGTAAAACCAACCTGTGTTTTGGTCGAATAAAAAACCGGAGAAGTAGAAATTCCATTTACCGGATGAATTCCCCAACCGCATTTCAGGTTGGGTCCTACTGAGCAAAACTTACCAAAAGTAGTGTTTGATATCGTTGCATCATTAGCAATATAAGTCCCTTTGCCGACAGTAACATTATTCAACGTGTGGGTGGTCAGCACAGCAGATTGCTGGTCAATGTTACAATTGTCGGCAATATTGCTCACGAGTTGATCCCAATAAACAATTTTCGATTCGGCTGACATCTTCATCAGTCTGAGAATATTATAAAAAAAATTCCTTATATAGCTGAATATCATCATTCGTTCCAGATTTTCGTTGCAGTATTATTAAGTATTTTACGCGTTTGAATTGAGAAAACAATTCCCATAACAGTAAAAAGCAATGTACTGGTTATGGTTATCCCCACTAAACCAAACAGATGACCTAAAAAAATAGCTAATGGTATATTAATCAAGCTACTGAATATAACCAGATATAGTTGTAATTTAATTTTACCTATTCCATTCAGAAGAAACACATGAATTGTTTGCCAGATATACACGATCACATAGCTCGTCATTGCAATTGAAAGGACAAAAGGAACCAAAACCTTATCGCCAAGCCACAATTTATAGATTATTGGAGAAAATAATAATATAATTACAGTGAATATGGAAAGGAGAAACCAAACCTTCTCCATAGTTGAAACAGTAGATTTTATCCATTGAATATCATTCTTTGCATAAGCATCTGTAAAAGCGCTCCACAATGGTGTAGAAATGATCATGAAACCCATTGTTACAACCGAAAACAATTTGAATGCAACATTGTAAGTAGTAACATCTTTTGATCCAAGTAAATGTATAATTATAATATTATCAGTATTAAACAAAACCAACGCTGCAATTTGTATAATAAAAAATTTAAGACCAAGGGTCATCAAGTTCCGGGCATATTTAAACTTCACAAAACGGAAAGAGGGCGCATACTTCTTGTATTCTCTCTTGTAAAACCAGAAACTGGATATAATCAGTACTAATACTGGAGTAAAACTTAATGCAGCTCCAAGATATATTAAATTTCCTACTGTAACCCTCGTTAAAACAAATATCAGTAATAATGAAAATAAGCTTCCCATTAATTCCAAAAATGATGCTTTTGCTGGTTCCTGGTTGGCTGTCAGGACTGTGGCTAATAACTGAAAGACAAAGCGCAAACAGAAAAACACAAACACAATGATAGCTAAAACGTTAAGTTCTGCTGCCATATCCTGCGGACAATTCAACAGCGTTGGCCAGTTGACAAGAGGATTTACTAAAAAAAAGACGAGAATTACAACACCAATTATTAAACTAAGAATCGCATAAGTTGTACTCACATAAATTTTTGCCAATTCTTCTTTTTTCTCAGCTACAGCCTCTGCAAATTTATTACGTAAACCATTCCCGAATCCGATATCGAAAAAACTTAACCAGCCCACTATAGAGCTTAATGTTAGCCAGATTCCATAGCGGGACGAGTTAATATAACTAATCGTCAATGGCACTAAAACAATGCTGATTGCTATACTCACTGCCTTTATGGCAAAGGATGCTGCAATATTTTTTTTTGCAGCCTGACTTCTGGGATGTCCTTTTACAAAAAAATTTGTAATATATTGAAAGATATTTTTCGGCAAATACTTGCTACAACACATAATTATTCTCGACACACGTTTATAAACATCTATTTCTTATCGGGTTCGTAACCATATCCATACCCGTATTTCTTACTCAACCCATATGTATTGCTATTCTTACTCAAATCCACAGCATTTAACACAAAGTACAAATTATTGAGTTTTTTACGCGTTGACAAATTAGTGGCCTCTTCTATGCTCTTCTTATGGGTATAATCTGCCCTAACAACATATAGATTTACATCTGCAAAACGATTTAAAGAAAAACTATCTGAAACTAAACCCACCGGAGCTGTATCCACAATGATGTAATCATACTCTTGTTTTAGTTCAGAAATCAGTTTATCCAAAGCTGGCTTTGACAATAACTCGTTTGGGTTAGGAGGTACTGGTCCGGCCGTAATAACAGATAAATTTGGATGAATTCCTGAAGGACGGATAAGCTGACTTTTATTCAAATGTCCGGTCAGATACAAAGTGATACCAGTATTATTATCTATTTTTAAATAATCAGCTAATTTAGGTTTTCGAATATCTAGCCCTACGATCAAAACTTTTTTATCAAGCAGAGCCAAACTGGCAGCCAAATTCACACTAACAAAGGTTTTTCCTTCTTCACCAATGCTTGAAACTACATTAATTACCTTTTTATCAGTACTATCCATTACAAATAAAAGGTTTGTTCGAAGTAGCCTCACTAATTCAGAGAAACCATCTGTACTATTTTCTTTGATAATAACATGTCCAAGATGATTAATTTTCGGAATTTCACCCAATACAGGCACATTAGATATTTTTTCAAGTTCTTCTTTATTTCCAATTTGATATCGAAGCATATCCTTTACCTTAATCACCACTACAGGTATTAATACTCCGAAAATAATAGCAGCCAGCAATATCAACATTTTCATTGGTGAAACAGGATGATCTGAGCACCGCACATTATCAATTAACTTTGCAATTGGTTCTACAATCGCCCCATTCAGGTATTTTTCTTCTTTCTTTTGCAACATAAACAGAAACAGAGCTTCCTTTATACTTTGCTGCCGTTTTATTTCCTGATATTCGCGTTCCTGGCGCGGGATGGCTCTTATTCGTGCTGCATTTTCGCTATTTTTTGACAAGAGATCACGTTTGGCTATCATCAGGTTATTTTTCTCGTTGCGTACGCTGGATTGTACCGTACTAAACAATGACTCAATCTGGCTTGTCAAATCTATCATAACCTGATTACTATTTGAAGCGATACGGGCAAGTTTGTTTCGTTGTAATAACAAACGGTTGTAATTATTGATTAATTCACCCAATGCCTGACTTTGAATACCTGTATTTGCAGGGAGAGGTTGGTATCTATTCTCTGGCCTGTGTATATAATTATCCATGTCAGTTACAACAGCCAATTGAGTTTCGAGATCAAGTCGTTTTTGAGTCAAATCGCCTGTTTGCTGTATAAACATATCAGCTTGCGACTTGATATCGGCAATCCCTTGCGACTGCTTATAGTTCTCAACCCTTGTTTCAACATCACCCAGCTCGGCCGTGAGTTTCATAAGTCGATCATCGATAAAACGCGCAGTTTTATTAGCCATTAGATTTTGTTCATCCATATCCTCCCGGATATAAACGTCAATAAGTTTAGCTAAAAAATCCTTGCCCTGGCTAACATTAGTTGTTTTGAATGTAATGTTTACAACCGATGTAGTCTTAGATGTCAACTCCATTTTCAATTGATCCATTATTTGATCGGCGACTACAACCGGATTTTGCAAAACAACATTAACTACCATATCCTTAGTAGATCTATACTTACCTCTTTTAATTTCGAGCATCCCAAAGGGTAGTTTAACTTTATCATCTGAAATAGAAGCCTTAACCGCATAAGCAACATTATTATAAATTCCACTAAAAACATACTCTCCATACGGTCGGGTCAAAATTTCAAATTCGATGCCCTTCCCTATTGATGAGAAATTTCCATTTGGAACATTTATAAGAATTGGACATTCATCGCCATACAAAACCCGAGACTTATATTTTCCAAATTTGGGCATCACTTTGTCTAAACCTGTCTTCTTTACAATCCCAAAAGTTTCAATCTCTGTGTAGGTGGCATACATGCCTAATTCTCGAACTACCTGTTCAACAATGACTGACTTATTCAATACCTCAAGCTCATTATCCACATTGTTTTTTTGGGTAAAAAGTCCGAGTTCTTTAAATGCACTTAGTTCTAATGTGCCACCACCCTTTTGGTCGTCTTTAAGTAAGATGGACGTGGTAGCCTCATAAGTTGGCAAGGTAAATTTCAGATAAACAACAGCAAGTGTTATACATATTATGAAGGAGGCCAAAAATAATTTCCAAAACGATAAATATTTAGTCAGAATTCCAATTAAATCAATTGGTTTATCCTCTTTTTCTTCGAACTCAGCGTACTTATTCATAATTATATCTTGTTATAGATTAAAAATAATTATATTTTTAAATTTTAACCTTAAAAACAGTGAAAATCAAGCTCGTCAATGTCAACAGCACAGAAAGAGATGAAATTCCAAATGATTCGGCCGCTCCATAATTGGAAGATCTTGATCTTGATTTATTCGGCTCAACATACACCACATCGTTCTGTTCCAGATAATAAGCTGGCGATGAAATGATATTCCTGTCATTCAAATTTACAGTAATGTACATTTTATACCCATCAGCCCTTTCACGCAATACTTTTACGTTGTCTCTCCGCCCGTAAATAGTCATATCACCTGCCAGAGCTAATCCATCGAAAATTGTTAGCCTGTCATTTTTAGTTTCATACCTTCCAGGTCTTTGAACTTCGCCAAGAATATTGACAGAATAATTTTCAAACCGAATCGTAATAATAGGGGCTTCCTTGCTAAACGCTGATGCAAGTTTATTATGCAAAATCTGTTCTAGTTCACTACGTGTCAGCCCTTTGACATTGATTTTTCCAAAAACAGGAAAATCTATATTTCCATCATTGTCAACCAAATATGTTTGCAAAGTTGGCTCCGACAATAATTGATTTTCAAAGGTAGATTGAGCCACTTGTGGTACAATAAGATTGTACATCCTGGATGCCTCAGATTCTGTACTTACAACCGTTATACTCAATATATCTTTAGGCTTAATACGGGCCTCGTATAAATAAGATGAATTCTTAGTTAAAGGGTTATTACCCGGTGATTTATCTTGAGCGAACTGTTTATCAACACTATCAAGGCGTTGAAAATAAGCGATATTTCTTACATCAGCACAAGACGAAAATAAAAAAAACAGTAATAGTAAAAACGTAGACAATGCAACTTTTCTGTAGATCATAATGTAACAATTTAGGAGATTTTGAAATTAAATAATACATTATAGAGGCACATCAGTATTATTCAATCTGATATAGAATTTTCTTACAAATTCAATAACTTTATCTACAACTTATAATAGTCGTTAAATTAAGTTACACATTCATGTATAGTTAACAAAGATTAAGTCTGAAATGTTTTTATCCCACATAAAAAAAGATTTAATCTAATTGAATTATTAGAAAAATGTATTGAATTAAATCCTCTAAAACATAATTAATTATAGAAATATAGCCTTTCTCAATAAAGTTAAACAAGAATTGAAACTAAATTGCTCACACATATTTAATTATCTTAGGTATTAAAAATATTCCGAATTATTATTGTCCGATAAAACAAATGATTATTAGTTAAATTCATAACATTTCGACATAAAAAAAGAGGAACAAACATAAGCTTGTTCCTCTTTTCACTTAGAAAAAGTATTTTTAAATTATTCTGCAGCAGTAGCTTCTTCTTTAGCAACTTGTGCTTCAACAGCAGCAGGTGCAGGAGCTTCAGCTTTCTTTGCAGCTGACGAACGACGTGTACGTGCAGCTTTTTTAGCAGCTTTTTCTTTCAACATGTTTTCGTTGTAATCAACCAATTCGATAATACACATTTCAGCATTATCTCCCTGACGGAAACCTGTACGCAAAATACGTGTATATCCTCCCGGACGATCAGCAATTTTTTGCGATACGTTTTGGAACAATTCAGTTACAACTTCCTTGTTTTGCAAGTGGCTAAATACCGTACGACGTGAATGTGTTGTATCATCTTTTGATTTCGTCAAAAGCGGTTCAACGTAAACTTGCAAGGCCTTTGCTTTTGCCAGGGTAGTAGCAATTCTCTTATGTTGAATAAGAGAAGAAGCCATATTGGACAACATCGCCTTTCTGTGAGCCGTTTTACGGCCTAAGTGGTTAAATTTTTTATTATGTCTCATCTCTTTACTCTTTATCTAATTTATATTTGGCAATATCCATTCCGAAGGACAGATTCAAGCTTTCTAATTTTTCTTCTAATTCAGTAAGTGATTTTTTACCAAAGTTGCGGAACTTAAGTAAATCATGCTTGTGATATCCAGCCAATTGACCTAATGTGTCTACATCAGCAGCCTTCAAACAATTCAGAGCACGAACTGAAAGTTCCAGGTCAGTCAATTTTGTTTTCAACAACTGACGCATGTGCAGGATTTCTTCGTCAAACTCATCACTACCTTCACCTTCAGTCACTTCCAATGAAATTTTTTCATCAGAGAATAACATAAAGTGGTGAATCAGAATTTTAGCAGCTTCTTTCAAGGCATCTTTCGGGTGAATAGAACCATCGGTACTGATATCCAATACCAGTTTCTCGTAATCTGTTACTTGTTCTACCCGATAGTTTTCAATTGAATATTTCACATTACGGATAGGTGTAAAGATAGCATCGATTGGAATTACACCAATCTCCTGGTTTGCTGTTTTGTTCTCTTCCGAAGGAGCGTATCCGCGACCTTTGTTTACTGTGATATCAATCTGGAAACTAGCAGAAGGATCAAGCTCACAAATTACCAATTTAGGGTTCAATACTTCAAAACCGGTAAAATATTTACCTATATCACCAGCTTTAAATGTAGTTGTGCCCGAAACGTTGATTGTTACTTTTTCGTTTTCAATATCTTCAACAATTTGTTTGAAACGTACTTGTTTCAAATTCAGAATGATATTCGTTACGTCATCAATTACTCCCGGAATAGTAGAGTATTCATGTTCTATTCCTTCAATCTTGATAGAAGTAATAGCGAAACCTTCCAATGAAGATAAGAGGATACGGCGCAAAGCATTACCTATTGTAATACCGTAACCGGGTTCCAACGGACGAAATTCAAACTTTCCTTGAAAAGCGTCAGCTTCCAACATGATTACCTTTTCAGGCTTTTGAAATGCTAATATAGCCATGGTTTCACTTATTATTTAGAGTACAACTCAACGATTAATTGTTCTTTGATATTTTCAGGAATATCTTCGCGCTCAGGAATGTGCAAATAAGTTCCTGACAGTGAAGAAGCATTCCATTCAATCCAAGGATATTTGCTGTGGTTAAAGCCATTCAACGAAGTTGCGATAACTTCCATCGATTTGTCTTTTTCGCGTACAGCGATAACTTGTCCGGCACGTACATGATAAGAAGCGATATTTACTACCTTACCATCTACTGTAATGTGTTTGTGGCTAACAAGCTGGCGTGCACCTGCACGTGTAGGAGCAAATCCTAAACGATACACGATGTTATCCAAGCGTGATTCCAACAATTGCAACAATACTTCACCGGTTACACCCTTGGTACGTTGAGCTTTTTCATATAAGTTACGGAATTGTTTTTCTAACACCCCGTAAGTATATTTAGCTTTTTGTTTTTCGCGCAACTGAATACCATATTCAGAAGTTTTTTTGCGACGTCCCTGGCCATGTTGTCCCGGAGGATAATTCTTTTTAGCCAACACTTTGTCTGGTCCGAAAATAGCTTCACCAAACTTACGTGCTATTCTTGACTTTGGTCCAATATATCTTGCCATTATTTTAAAAATTATTTTAGTCCCTTAAATCCCCCAATTTTGAGGGATTATAAGGGTCAATGTTGATTATTAATTGTGAATTATTAATTATAAAATTAATAATTATACTCTACGACGTTTAGGAGGACGACAACCGTTGTGTGGAAGTGGAGTAACATCGATAATTTCGGTTACTTCAATACCAGCACCGTGTACAGTACGAATAGCTGATTCACGACCATTACCTGGTCCTTTTACATAAGCTTTCACTTTTTTCAAGCCTAAATCAAATGCTACTTTAGCACAATCCTGGGCTGCCATTTGGGCTGCATAAGGAGTGTTTTTCTTTGAGCCACGGAATCCCATCTTACCTGCAGAAGACCAGGAAATAACCTGACCATCACCATTTGTAAGTGTAACAATAATGTTGTTGAAAGAAGAGTGAACGTGCAATTGACCTACACCATCTACTTTAACGACTCTTTTTTTGGCTGCAACTGTTTTTTTTGCCATATTATTTCTAAATTATTTAGCTTTGTCTAAAATTCGCTAACAGTTAAACCTTATTTAGTTGCTTTTTTCTTGTTAGCAACAGTTTTCTTTTTACCTTTACGAGTACGAGCATTATTTTTCGTACTTTGTCCTCTCAATGGGAGACCGATACGGTGACGTACTCCGCGGTAGCAACCGATATCCATCAAACGTTTGATGTTCAGTTGAACTTCCGAACGAAGATCACCTTCTACCTTAAATTCGGCACCAATGATTTCGCGGATTTTAGCTGCTTGGTCGTCAGTCCAATCTTTTACCTTAGTGTCCAAATCAACACCGGCTTTTTCTAAAATCTTTTTTGCACTACTGCGACCTATTCCGTAGATATAAGTCAATCCAACTTCCCCTCTTTTGTTTTGGGGTAAATCTACTCCGACAATTCTTATAGCCATAAACTATTTCTTAAAAATAAATTAATTACCCTTGACGTTGTTTAAACTTAGGATTTTTTTTGTTGATAACATATAAGCGACCTTTTCTGCGAACGATCTTGCAATCGTCGGTACGCTTCTTTACAGATGCTCTTACTTTCATAATGAAAATATTTAATTTTTATTTATATCTAAAAGAAATTCTTCCTTTTGACAAATCGTAAGGCGACATTTCGACTTTAACTTTATCACCCGGTAAGATTTTAATATAATGCATTCGCATCTTACCGGAAATATGAGCCGTAATAACGTGACCGTTTTCTAACTCTACACGAAACATGGCATTAGATAATGCTTCTATTATCTTACCGTCTTGTTCAATTGCTGTTTGTTTGGCCATAAATTATATTGCTTTGTTGCCTAAAACTTGTTCTATATATTCAAAACTTGATAAAATATCGGCTTTGCCTCGTCGTATCGCAATTGAATGTTCAAAATGAGCCGAAGGTTTACGGTCAACAGTTCTTGTCGTCCAACCATCTTTCTCAAACACCAGATTACGACTGCCCATATTAATCATGGGTTCAATAGCAATGGTCATACCCGATTTGAGCATTATCCCATTACCTTTTCTGCCATAATTCGGAACCTCAGGAGCTTCATGAAGTTTGCGTCCTACCCCATGTCCGATCATCTCACGAACTACGGAATATCCACGCGCTTCACAGTAACTTTGTATGGCATTGCCAACATCGCCTAAGCGCCGTCCTTCCTGAGCTTGCTCTATACCTTTGTATAAAGATTCTTTGGTTGTACGCAGTAAATCTACGATCTCAGGTTTTACGTCCCCTACACAAAAAGTATAAGCAGAATCTCCATGAAATCCGTTTTTATATACACCACAATCCACCGATACAATATCACCATCATTCAAAATCGTTTTCTCCGATGGTATACCATGTACAACTTGCTCATTAACAGAAGTGCATATTGATTTGGGATATCCACTGTAACCCAGAAACCCAGGTACAGCGCCATTATCCCTTATATATTCTTCTGCTACTTTATTCAATTGTTCCGTGCTAATGCCCGGTTGAATTATTTTTGCAAGTTCAGCTAACGTTTTAGCCACTATTTGATTACTGATACGAAGTAATTCAATTTCCTCGTCAGATTTCAAAAATATCATTCGTTTAATTTTTTAGTAGGCAGAAGCTCCGCTGGTACGTCCTTTTATTCTTCCGGATTTCAACAATCCATCATAATGACGCATCAATAGGTGACTTTCTATTTGTTGAAGCGTATCAAGTACAACTCCAACCAAAATCAACAATGATGTACCTCCAAAGAAAGCCGCGAATTCCTGATTAATTCCTATGATTTTTGCAAAAGCTGGCATAATTGCAACAATTGCAAGAAATATGGAACCTGGTAAAGTAATGCGCGACATAATTAAATCTAAATATTCTGCTGTACGTTTACCTGGCTTAATTCCGGGAATAAATCCGTTGTTACGCTTCATCTCTTCAGCCATTTGAGTTGGGTTGATAGTAATTGCTGTATAAAAATACGTGAAAGCAAGAATCAGCGTACCAAACACCAAATTATACCACACACTGGTATGATCCATAAAAGCACCTGTAATGCTATGCACCGATTCAGATGTTGAATATTGTGCAAAAGCAGCAGGGATGAACATAATTGCCTGAGCAAAAATGATAGGCATTACACCGGCAGCATTAATCTTTAACGGTATATATTGACGAACGCCTCCATATTGCTTGTTACCAACAACACGCTTTGCATATTGTACGGGAATTTTACGTGTTCCTTGTACCAACATGATTGAAGCCGCAATAACAATCAACAAGAAAATAATTTCTCCGAGGAACATTACCAAACCACCACCAGCATCACCTAAGCGAGAGGCAAATTCTTTGATAACAGCTCCCGGGAAGCGGGCAATAATACCTACCAAAATTATGAATGAAATACCGTTACCGATACCCTTGTCAGTGATACGCTCACCGAGCCACATTACAAACATACTTCCACCACACAAAATCAGGGTTGAAGAAACTGTAAACCAAAATCCACCCGGAAGTGCTGAACCGGCTTGCGCCAGCTGAACACTTAAATTTACCAAGTAAGAAGGACCTTGTAATAACAAGATCGCAACTGTCAGGTAACGGGTATACTGGTTCATTTTGCGACGTCCACTTTCACCCTCACGTTGCATTTTTTGGAAATAAGGAACCGCAATTGTCAACAATTGAATAACAATTGAAGCCGAAATATACGGCATGATACCCAAGGCAAATACCGATGCATTGTGGAAAGCACCACCAGAAAACATATCTAACAAAGCTAACAGACCGCCACTGGTTTGTGCTTTTAAATGACTCAAAGCAGTTGGGTCAATACCCGGAAGTACAATAAAAGAACCAAAACGATAAATCAGTACGAACAAAAAAGTTGTGAGTAACCGACTACGAAGATCTTCAATCTTCCAGATATTTTTAATTGTTTCTATGAGTTTCTTCATGGTGATTATAGTTTTACTACTGTTCCACCTGCGGCAACAATCGCTTCTTCTGCCGATTTAGAAAATCCGTTTGCTTCAACCTCAATTTTTGCAGTCAAAACACCATTACCTAAAATTTTCACCAAAGCTGTTTTTGAAAGAAAACCTGCTTCTCTCAATTCAGCAACACCAATTTTAGCCAGTTTTTTTGTTTCTGCAAGAATTTGCAATGTATCAAGATTGATAGCCTTATATTCAACACGATTCACGTTCTTGAATCCGAATTTAGGCAAACGACGTTGAATTGGCATTTGACCTCCTTCAAAACCGATTTTCTTGGAATATCCTGAACGTGATTTCTGTCCTTTGTGCCCTTTTGTAGAGGTTCCACCTAATCCGGAACCAGTACCACGACCAATTCTTTTTCTGGTTTTTACAGAACCTGCTGCAGGGGTTAAATTACTTAAATTCATATCTTTTTATTTAAAGAGTCTAAGAATAATTTTATTTAGTCACTTCTACCAAGTGTTTCACTTTAGCTACCATTCCTAAGATTTGTGGAGTAGCTTCATGCTCAACTACGGCATTCATTTTTTTCAAACCCAATGCTTCCAAAGTCAGTTTTTGATCTTTAGGAGATTTGATTTTACTTCTAACTTGTTTAATTTTTATTGTTGCCATAATTATATCATTTATCCGTTAAACACTGTATCAAGTGAAACACCTCTGTTTTGAGCAACAGTGTGTGCGTCACGTAATTCACCCAAGGCCACAATGGTAGCTTTTACCAGGTTGTGAGGGTTTGATGAACCTTTTGATTTAGCCAAAACGTCTGTAACACCCACACTCTCAAGTACTGCACGCATCGCACCACCAGCTTTTACCCCGGTACCGTGTGAAGCAGGACTAATAAATACTTGTGCACCGCCAAATTTCGCAATTTGTTCGTGAGGAATAGTTCCGTTCAACACAGGTACTTTAATCAAGTTTTTCTTAGCAGCTTCAGTTCCTTTAGCAATAGCAGCTGTTACTTCACCTGCTTTACCAAGTCCCCAACCTACAATACCATCTTCATTTCCAACAACAACGATTGCTGAAAAACTGAAAGTACGTCCCCCTTTTGTAACTTTAGTTACACGGTTAACGGCTACCAATCTGTCTTTCAATTCTAAATCGTTAGTCGATTTAACTTTATTCATATTTGTTGCCATGCTTGATTAAAATTTAAGACCAGCTTCGCGAGCAGCGTCAGCTAATTGTTTAACTCTCCCGTGGTATAAATAACCGTTACGGTCGAATACCACTTCTGTAATTCCGGCTTCTTGAGCAACTTTAGCTACTGCAGCGCCAACTTTAGCAGCTTGTTCTGTTTTAGTTACTTTTTCTTTCATACCAAGTGATGAAGCTGAAGCTAATGTTACACCTGCTACGTCATCGATCAACTGAGCGTAAATTTGTGTATTGCTTCTGAACACTGTCATACGTGGTTTTTGAGCAGTTCCGCTCACTTTGTGACGGATATGTGCTTTTATTCTGGTTCTTCTGTCTAAATTTGTCTTCATAATTTTACAAGTTTACGTAAATTATTTACCAGCTGATTTACCAGCTTTGCGGCGAAGTACTTCTCCCGCGAATTTAACACCTTTCCCTTTATAAGGCTCAGGTTTGCGGAATGAACGAATTTTTGCGCAAACTTGACCAAGCAATTGTTTGTCGCAGCTTTCAAGGATGACAATCGGATTTTGATTACGTTCACTCTTGGTTTCGATTTTCACTTCGGCAGGTAAGCCAAGGAAAATGTTGTGAGTATAACCTAATGCAAATTCCAATACCTGACCTTGGTTCGATACACGGTAACCAACACCAACTAATTCTAACGTTTTCTTGTAACCCTCTGAGACGCCTGTAACCATGTTCTGGATCAACGAGCGGTACAAGCCGTGGAATGCACGGTTTTGTTTCTCATCATCCTGACGTGTAACGTTACAAACACCGTTTTCAACAGTTACAGTGATATTTGGATCAATTTCTTGAGTTAAAACTCCTTTTGGACCTTTTACGGTAACCAAGCTGTCTTGCACAGTGATAGTTACACCTGCAGGTACGCTAATGGGTAATTTTCCAATTCTTGACATTCTACTTCCCTCCTATTAATAAATGTAACAAATTACTTCGCCACCTACTTTCAAGTCGGCTGCTTCTTTGTTGGTCATAACACCTTTAGAAGTAGAAAGAATGGCAATACCTAAACCGTTCAACACGCGTGGCATATCTTTGTAGCCAACATATTGACGAAGACCGGGAGTAGAAACTCTAATCATTTTCTTGATCGAGTTTACTTTGTTTACTGGATCGTACTTTAAGGCAATTTTGATAGTGCCTTGAGGACCTTCTTCTACAAATTTGTAGTTCAGGATATAGCCTTTTTCGTGCAATATCCGGGTCATTTCTTTTTTCAAATTCGAAGCGGGAACTTCCACCACACGGTGACCTGCTTTGATAGCGTTCCGCAATCTCGTAAGATAATCTGCTATTGGATCTGTCATATTATTGTTTTTAAATTGATCCCGACCATCGGGACAATATTTAATTTATTTTCCTTTGCATTGCTGAAATTTGATTACCAGCTTGCTTTTTTTACTCCCGGGATTAAACCGTTTGATGCCATTTCGCGGAATTGAATACGCGAAATACCGAACTGACGCATATACCCTTTAGGACGTCCTGTGAGTTTGCAACGGTTGTGCAAACGTACAGGAGATGAGTTTTTAGGTAATGCCTGAAGGCCTTCGTAATTGCCATCAGCGATCAGTTGTTCACGTTTTGCAGCGAATTTAGCAACCAGTTTGGCTCTTTTAACCTCGCGGGCTTTCATTGATTCTTTTGCCATTGTATGTCTAAATTAGTTTTTTTTGAATGGTAATCCAAATTCTTTCAACAAAGCATAACCTTCTTCGTCAGTTGCACCTGTTGTTACAAACGTAATGTTCATACCCAACAAACGGGTAATACCATCAATGTTGATTTCAGGGAAAATAATTTGCTCAGTAATACCAAGTGTATAATTTCCACGTCCATCCAGTTTGTTTTCGATACCTTTGAAGTCACGTACACGAGGTAATGCAACACGGATAAGGCGTTCCAAAAACTCATACATACGATCACCACGCAAAGTTACACGTACACCTATCGGCATTTTACGACGCAACTTAAAGTTAGAGATATCTTTTTTAGAAAGAGTTGCAACGGCTTTCTGACCAGTAATAGTTGTCATTTCGTTAATTGCAACCTCGATAATTTTTTTATCGGCAACTGCAATACCTAATCCCTGGTTAAGAACAATTTTTTCGAGTTTTGGAGCCTGCATAACAGAGCTATATCCAAACTCTTTCATTAAGATAGGAACGATACGTTCTCTGTAATCTTGTTTTAAACTTGCTGTATTCATTCTTAAATCTCTCCTCCTGATTTTTTAGAAATACGCACTAATTTTCCTTCTTCGTTCAATTTTCGACCTACGCGAACTGGTTTTCCACCTTCAACCGGGTTCAAATTTGAGATATGAATAGCTGCTTCTTTCTTGATTATTCCACCTTGAGGGCTTTTTGCGTTAGGTTTGGTGCTCTTTGACACCATGTTTACACCTTCTACGATAGCGCGTTGTTCTTTCACAAGAACTTCCAACACGCGACCGGTTTTGCCTTTGTCAACCCCGGTATTAACGTAAACGGTATCTCCTTTTTTGATATGTAATTTACTCATCACTAATTGATTTTTCGAAGATTAAAGCACTTCTGGTGCAAGTGATATGATTTTCATATTTGTATTACGCAATTCACGCGCTACCGGGCCGAAGATACGGCTTCCGCGGATTTCACCGGCATTATTCAACAATACGCAGGCGTTATCATCAAAACGAATATAAGATCCGTCTGGACGACGAACTTCTTTCTTCGTACGAACGACAACTGCTTTTGATACGATACCTTTTTTGATGTCGCTCGAAGGGATTACACTCTTCACTGCAACAACGATGATATCTCCCAACGTAGCGTAACGTTTGCTGGTTCCTCCTAATACACGAATACAAAGAGCTGTTTTTGCTCCACTGTTATCGGCTACTGTGAGTCTTGATTCTTGTTGTATCATAATTACTTAACTCTTTCGATAATTTCGGTTAATCTCCATCTTTTTAATTTACTCAGCGGGCGAGTTTCCATAATGCGTACAGTGTCACCAATGTTGCATTCGTTCTTTTCGTCATGAGCATGATATTTCTTGGTCTTATTTACGAATTTTCCGTAAATAGGGTGTTTTTCTTTCCATTTTACAGCTACTGTAATGGTTTTATCCATTTTGTTGCTGAAAACAACACCTGTTCTTTCTTTTCTTAAATTTCTTGCTTCCATCAGGGTCTTAATTTTATTTATTAATTTCTCTCTGACGTAACTCAGTAGCAAAACGAGCGATAGTTCTACGAACCTCTTTGATTTGCAACGGATTATCAAGAGGAGAAATGGCATGATTCAATTTCAAACGAACCAGATGCTCTTGCTCAGCAGTCAAACGTTCTTGAATCTCTTTGTTGTTTAAGTCTTTTATTTCTCTAATTTTCATATTCCTTACGCGTTTTGAGAGGTAAAATCATAATCCCGTCTTACTACGAATTTTGTAGTTACCGGTAGTTTTTGAGCTGCCAAGCGCAATGCTTCTTTTGCAATTTCATAAGAAACACCTTCTACTTCGAAAAGCATACGTCCTGGAGTAATAGGAGCTACGAATCCTTCCGGAGCACCCTTACCTTTACCCATACGTACTTCAGCTGGCTTTTTAGTGATAGGTTTATCCGGGAACACGCGGATCCAGATTTGACCCTGACGTTGCATATAGCGGGTTACAGCAATACGGGCAGCCTCAATTTGACGGCCAGTCAACCATTTAGATTCTAACGATTTTATTCCAAAAGATCCGAACGCCAACTGATTACCTCTTTGGGCATTTCCTTTCATGCGCCCCTTTTGCTGTCTCCTGAACTTTGTTTTTTTAGGTTGTAACATAATATTTCCTTAAATCAAATTCATTTATAACAGTTATTTATTTCTTTTTTTAAAACCACCTTTTCCACCACGGTCGTTACGATCTTTACGATCGTTGCGATCTCCGTAGCTGCGTTCTCCACCACGTGAAGCTTCTTTAGTAGCTGTAAAATTTGGAGCCAAGTCTTTTTTACCGTAGATTTCGCCACGGCAAATCCATACTTTGATACCGATCAACCCTACCTTGGTCAATGCCTCAGCGTGAGCATAGTCAATATCAGCCCTGAAGGTATGCAGAGGAGTTCTTCCTTCTTTATACATTTCTGAACGTGCCATCTCAGCACCATTCAAACGACCTGAGCACATAATCTTGATTCCTTCAGCTCCCATGCGCATTGTAGAGGCAATAGCCATCTTTGTTGCACGACGGTAAGCTATTTTTCCTTCAACCTGACGAGCTACGTTGTTAGCAACAATAACTGCGTCCAACTCAGGACGTTTCACTTCGAAGATATTGATTTGCACTTCTTTATCAGTGATTTTTTTCAATTCTTCTTTCAATTTATCTACTTCCTGTCCACCTTTACCGATGATGATACCCGGACGGGCAGTACATACAGTAATAGTAACAAGTTTCAATGTACGTTCGATAACAATGCGAGAAATGCTCGCTTTTGCCAGACGGGCATTGAGATATTTTCTGATTTTGCTGTCTTCAAGAATGGTATCACCATAATTGTTTCCACCATACCAGTTTGAATCCCATCCACGAATGATTCCTAAACGGTTACTTATTGGATTAATTTTTTGTCCCATCGAGCAATTAATTTTGGTTATCGTTAGTATTTTTGGTATCTACAAAAATTGTAACGTGGTTTGAACGTTTACGGATACGGTATCCACGACCTTGTGGAGCTGTACGCAAGCGTTTCAGCATAGTTGCTGAATCCACTGAAATACCACTTACATATAAATTTGCATTATCAGCTTTTTGCTCTGTTTTATTTTCCCAGTTAGCAATAGCTGACTTCAGCAGTTTTTCTAATTTTCCGGAAGCTTCCTTCGACGAAAACTTCAGTACACTCAAAGCTTTGTTCACTTCCATCCCACGGATCATATCCGCCACAAGACGCATTTTGCGAGGTGATGTTGGAACTCCGTTGAGCTTAGCAAAGTAAAGAGACTTATTAGCTTCCTTTCTTGCGTCGGCTGATATTTTTTTTCTTGCACCCATTTTCTTGAAATGTTTATTTTTTCTGATTAAAATTTCAATGGATTATTTCTTTTTACCACCGTGACCGCGGAAGTTACGTGTTGGAGAAAATTCTCCAAGTTTGTGTCCTACCATATTTTCGGTAATATATACGGGGATAAATTTGTTACCATTGTGAACTGCAATTGTGTGACCTACAAAATCAGGTGATATCATTGAAGCACGAGCCCATGTCTTGATCACGGCTTTTTTTCCGCTTTCATTCATGGCCAGAACTTTGTTCTCCAGCTTCAGATAGATGTATGGTCCTTTTTTTAATGAACGGCTCATATTATTTACTTACTTTTTCTGATTATTTTTTCTTTCTTTCAATAATATATTGGCTCGATTGTTTTTTAGGAGCACGAGTTTTGTACCCTTTAGCCAACAAGCCTTTGCGTGAACGTGGGTGTCCTCCAGAAGCACGGCCTTCTCCACCACCCATTGGGTGATCAACCGGGTTCATAGCTACACCACGAACGCGTGGACGACGTCCAAGCCAACGTGAGCGACCTGCTTTTCCTGATCTTTCCAGTGCATGGTCAGAGTTTCCTACACTACCAATAGTTGCTTTGCAAGTAGCAAGTACTTTGCGAAGCTCGCCCGAAGGCAACTTGATAATAGCGTATTTATCTTCACGTGAAGTGAGTTGAGCAAAAGTTCCTGCCGAACGTACCATCGCGGCACCCTGGCCCGGGCGTAATTCAATGTTATGAATAATAGTACCCAGTGGAATGTTTGCCATAGGTAGAGTATTACCTACTTCAGGTGCAGCATCAACGCCTGAAACAACTGTCTGACCAACTTGCAATCCGTTTGGTGCAAGAATATAAGTTTTTTCCCCATCAGCATAATACAACAAGGCAATACGAGCCGAACGATTCGGATCGTATTCAATTGATTTTACTGTTGCGGGAACACCGTCTTTGTTGCGTTTAAAGTCAATTACTCTATATTTCTTCTTGTGTCCGCCACCAATGTAGCGCATGGTCATTTTACCTGCATGGTTACGACCTCCGGAATTTGATCCGCCTACAACAAGAGATTTTTCTGGAGCACTCGCAGTAATTGTGTCGAATGAACCAATAATCTTGTGTCTTTGCCCCGGTGTTGTGGGTCTTAGTTTACGTACAGCCATTTTTCTGTTTAAATATTGCTATAAAAATCAATTTTATCTCCTTCTTTTACTGTAACGATAGCTTTTTTATACGCTGATGCACTTCCGTTGATCACACCGCTTTTAGTAAAGCGGCTTTTTTTCTTCGGTGCTACAATCATTGTATTTACCTCATCTACAGTAACATCATACATAGCTTCTACAGCTTGTTTGATCTCAATCTTGTTAGCATCTTTTTGAACTCTAAAGCCATAGCGGTTCAGCTTGTCGCCCAGTTGAGTCATCTTTTCTGTAACGATTGGTTTTATGATAATTCCCATATTTTGCCTCCTTATGCTTTAAAAATTTGTTCTACTGCTGCAACTGCATCCTCAGTTAACACAAGTGATTTTGCATTAAGAACCACATAAGTACTTAATTCAGAAACAGTTATAACTTTAGACGAAGTCAAATTACGAGCCGACAAATATACATTTTTATTTGCATCCGCTAAAACAATTAACGGCTTTTTATCAGCCACTTGCAAACTTTTTGTGATTGCAACGAAATCTTTTGTTTTTGGAGCTTCAAAATTAAAGTTTTCAACTACAGTAATCAGGTTACCTGCCGCTTTGTACGACAAAGCTGATTTACGTGCCAATTGTTTTACTTTTTTGTTAAGTTTGAAGCTATAGTCACGTGGAACGGGACCGAACATACGACCACCACCTACACGCACACCAGACTTAATGTCACCCGGACGGGCACCACCACCTCCTTTTTGTCTTCCCAATTTGCGGGTAGATCCAGCCAATTCGCTACGACCTTTTGCTTTATGCGTTCCCTGACGTTGGTTTGCCAAATATTGTTTCACATCTAAATAAATAGCATGGTCATTTGGCTCAATACCGAAGATTGCATCGTTCAACGATACCACTCTTCCTGTGTCTTCTCCTTTAGTGTTTACTACTTTAACTTCCATGATTATTTATTGATGATTACGATTGAACCTTTAGCACCCGGAACAGAACCTTTGATCAAGACAAGATTGTGTTCTGGAATCACTTTTAATATTTGCAGATTTTGAACGGTAACCTGGTCACCACCCATACGGCCTGCCATACGCATACCTTTGAATACGCGTGAAGGATACGATGAAGCTCCTAACGAACCTGGCGCACGAAGACGATTGTGCTGACCGTGAGTCGATTGTCCTACCCCACCAAAACCATGACGTTTTACAACACCCTGGAATCCTTTACCTTTTGAAGTTCCTACTACGTCAACAAACGTATCTGCTTCAAAAATTTCACAGGTGATAGCATCACCCAATTTGAATTCGCTTTCGAATCCTTTGAACTCAACCAAGTGTCTCTGAGGAGCTACTCCGGCTGCCTTAAAACGACCTGCCTCAGCTTTGTTGGTGTGTTTTTCATTCTTTGTCTGAAAACCTACCTGTACAGCTTCGTAACCGTCGTTATCAACAGTTTTGATTTGAGTAACAACACAAGGACCTGCTTCAATAACAGTGCATGGTACATTTTTACCATCGGCACTGAAAACGGATGTCATTCCGATTTTTTTTCCTAATAATCCTGGCATTTCAATTGATAATTTAACCCTTAACCCCAAAATCGGGGGATCGGCTTGTTTAAAAAAAATTTAATTTATTATTTCTCTATTTCCTTACGGACACAGATCAAACTTTGATTTCTACTTCTACACCGCTTGGCAATTCCAGTTTCATCAACGCGTCAACAGTTTTGCTTGTTGAGCTGTAAATGTCGATCAGACGTTTGTAAGAAGAAAGTTCGAATTGCTCGCGCGATTTCTTGTTTACGAAAGTAGCACGGTTTACAGTAAAGATACGTTTGTGAGTTGGCAATGGAATAGGACCGCTTACTACTGCACCTGTAGCTTTTACTGTTTTTACGATTTTTTCAGCTGACTTATCAACCAAATTGTGATCGTAAGATTTTAATTTGATACGAATTTTTTGACTCATTGTCGTTTTTTTTCTAATTATTGTTTATATGTTTCAAACAGAACCCCGGTTAAGAGTCATACGCTAACCGGAAATTCTGTTTGAATTATTTTTACAAAAGTTCTACTTTCCCTTTAGCTTCAGCAACAACCTCTTTCGCGATTGAAGTAGAAACTTCAGCATAATGATCGAATTCCATTGAAGAAGTAGCACGACCGGAAGAGATAGTACGTAAAGCAGTTACATATCCGAATGTTTCAGACAGTGGCACTTTAGCTTTTACGATTCTTGCTCCTGTACGGCTCGATTCCATTCCTTCAACCTGTCCACGACGTTTGTTCAAGTCACCAATTACATCACCCATGCTTTCTTCCGGTGTAACAACCTCCATTTTCATGATTGGCTCCAACAATACCGGTCTGGCTTTTGCACAAGCTGATTTAAATGCTAATGAAGCACAAATTTCGAAAGACAACTGGTCTGAATCGACAGCATGGAAAGACCCATCAAGAACTGTTACTTTCAGATTATCCAATGGGAATCCAGCCAAAACACCATTTTTCATAGCGTTAGCAAAACCTTTCTGGATAGAAGGAATAAATTCCTTAGGAATGTTACCACCTTTTACAACATCAACAAACTGAAGGTTTCCACCTTCGAAGTCTTTGTCCATAGGCTCAACACGAACAATCATATCGGCAAACTTACCACGACCACCCGATTGTTTTTTGTACGTTTCACGCAATTCAACCGATTTAGTAATAGCTTCTTTGTAGTTTACCTGAGGACGTCCCTGGTTACATTCAACTTTGAACTCACGTTTCAGACGGTCGATAATGATTTCGAGGTGAAGCTCACCCATACCACTAATAATAGTCTGACCAGATTGCTCTTGTGTATGTACTGTAAATGTTGGATCTTCTTCAGCCAGTTTAGCCAATCCCATACCCAATTTATCAAGGTCTTTCTGAGTTTTAGGCTCAATAGAAATACCGATTACAGGAGCAGGGAAGTCCATTGATTCGAGTACGATTGGGTTAGCTTCGTCACAAAGAGTATCACCAGTACGGATATCTTTGAAACCTACCCCTGCACCGATATCACCAGCGGCGATGAATTCAACAGGATTTTGTTTGTTCGAGTGCATCTGGAAAATACGTGAAATACGCTCTTTCTTTTCAGAACGGGTGTTGTACACATAAGAACCAGCATCCAACTTACCGGCATAAACACGGAAGAAGCAAAGACGTCCTACATAAGGGTCGGTTGCAATCTTAAATGCAAGTGCAGTAAGCGGCTCTTTATCATCCGGATGACGAACGATTTCTTTCGACTCGTCACGTGGGTCTTTTCCAACAATCTCCGGAGTATCAAGCGGGCTTGGCAAGTATTTACATACTGCATCAAGCATTGTCTGAACACCTTTGTTTTTGAAAGAAGAACCACAAATCATCGGATTGATATCCATTGCCAATGTAGCTTTACGGATAGCGCGGTTGACTTCATCTTCAGTGATCGTAGAAGGATCATCGAAGAATTTTTCCATCAACTCGTCATCATATTCAGCTACAATTTCAAGCATTTTTTCTCTCCATTCTTCAGCTTCAGCAAGCAGGTCAGCCGGAATTTCTTCTACAGAATATTCAGCTCCCATGGTTTCATCGTGCCAAAGAATAGCTTTCATTTTGATCAAATCCACAACACCTTTGAATTTCTCTTCAGCGCCGATTGGAATTTGAATAGGACATGGCTTAGCACCCAATACGTCTTTTACCTGACGTACAACTTCATAAAAGTCGGCACCTGAACGGTCCATTTTGTTTACGTAACCAATACGTGGTACGTTGTATTTATCAGCCTGACGCCAAACTGTTTCAGATTGAGGCTCAACACCACCAACCGCACAGAAAGTAGCGACAGCACCATCAAGAATACGAAGTGAACGTTCTACCTCTACAGTAAAGTCAACGTGTCCCGGAGTGTCAATCAAATTGATCTTGTATTTATCACCCAGGAAGTTCCAGAATGTAGTGGTAGCAGCCGAAGTAATGGTAATACCACGCTCCTGCTCTTGCTCCATCCAGTCCATGGTAGCGGCGCCATCGTGAACCTCACCAATTTTGTGAGTCAAACCGGTATAAAACAAAATACGTTCAGACGTAGTTGTTTTACCGGCATCGATATGCGCCATGATACCGATATTTCTAGTATAACTTAAATCTCCTTTAGCCATTTGTAACTATTGATTTCTTTTTATTAGCGATTAAAATCTAAAGTGTGCAAATGCGCGGTTAGCTTCAGCCATACGGTGCATATCTTCCTTGCGTTTGAAAGCACCACCCTGGTTATTGAATGCATCAACGATTTCGGCAGCCAATTTATCGGCCATCGAGCGTCCTCCACGTTTGCGTGAATACAATATAAGATTTTTCATTGAAATTGATTCCTTGCGATCAGCACGGATTTCTGTAGGTACCTGGAAAGTAGCACCACCCACACGACGAGATTTTACTTCTACAAGCGGAGTGATATTTTCGAGAGCTTTTTTCCAAATTTCGAGTGGGGATTTTTCTTCGTTCGGAAGCTTAGCTTTTACTGTTTCGAGCGATGAATAAAAAATGTCGAAGGCAGTAGATTTTTTGCCATCGTACATCAGGTGGTTTACAAATTTTGTAACCATCGATTCGTTGAAAACCGGATCAGGTAATACGACCCTCTTTTTTGGTTTCGATTTTCTCATTTTTTTAAAAATTTCGTTTTTGTTTTTGGTTGCTTTTAGTCTTACTTCAACGACTCCTCCGAGCCATTTACTCAACCTTTCATCTGCTACCTGAAAACGCAAACAAGTTGTTAAACTTGATTTTGTTAGTCTTTTTAGAAAGATTCTGAACTTGTGTTCGAACTACTTTTTAGAAACGGGCTTTAGTTAGCCTTATTTCTTTTTACCTTTAACCGGTGCTCCTTTAGCAGGTGCTTGTCCTGGTTTTGGGCGTTTAGCTCCATATTTCGAACGACGTTGTGTGCGGCCGTTTACACCGGCTGTATCAAGAGTTCCACGAACCACGTGATAACGTACTCCCGGAAGGTCTTTCACGCGACCACCACGTACCATTACGATAGAGTGCTCTTGCAAGTTGTGTCCTTCGCCCGGAATGTAAGCATTCACTTCTTTTTGGTTAGTTAAACGCACACGAGCTACTTTACGCATAGCCGAGTTCGGTTTTTTTGGAGTAGTAGTGTACACACGAACACACACACCGCGACGCTGTGGACATGAATCCAGGGCTGGCGATTTGCTTTTGTCGATCAGTTCTGCTCTTCCTTTTCTAACTAATTGCTGAATTGTAGGCATTTTACTTTGTTTTAAATATCTTTAATTGCTTTATTTTAATCCATTTGGCTTAAGTCCAAAATGGGTTGCAAAGATAGAAATAATATTTCAATTGACAATGCGCCCTCACAAATATTTTAATCTACTCTGAAATCCGAGCTATACGTCTATCTTTCAGAGCAGAACAGAAGAAATAAATCGAGCAAAAATTATCGGGCAGAAACAAGCAAGATTAACAATCAAATCCAAAGGATACAATGAAGATTTTCCTACAACAGGATCTGAGCAGTTATTTTTTGTCGGAGGAAGATTCGCGGTTTAGCTGCCCACGGTTATACGAGAAATAAATCCCTACAATACTCAGAAGGGAGAAACTTATAAAGCCCCATTTCATAGCACTCAGAAACAAGGAATCCGGAACCGCCTCGATGGTGCGTGCTCCAAACCTTCCGGCAAAGAAAAGCGTAACGATAGTCATACTGACAATTTGCCCGACAACCCGCATGGAAGCAGCCGAGCCGGATGCAAGCCCATATTGAGTCTTTTCCACGGAACTCATAATAGTATTCATATTGGGCGAAGAAAAAAAGGCAAATCCCAGCCCAACCCACAACAATACTATCACAATAAACCATTGCGGTGTATCGACCGTAAAGAAAGCGAGGGCAATCAAGCCCATGCTACACATAGCCATACCCAATGTTGACAAATAACGAGGTTGAATGCGATCGGAAAGCCGACCGACTATCGGCGAGAAAACAGCCATCATCACTGGCTGCGCAATCAATACGATTCCGGCCTCACGAGGCGACAGCCCCTGAATCTTTTGCAAGTACAAACTCAGAAAAAAAACAATAGCCGATGTTGCACTATAATTAATAAGTGCGGCGATATTCGAGTATGCAAACAAATGGTTGTGGGTAAACAATCGGGTATCAATTACCGGTTGGGGTGATTTACTTTCCTTTTTCCAAAAAACTATCAACGATAAGAGAGAGACTCCCAGCAACGACCAGCCCATGAAATAAGGAACACGGGACGAACCATAAACCAAACACAACAGACCAAGCATATAAAAGATAATCCCCAAAAAATTAATTTTTAGTCCTTTTACTACAATCGGTTCATCTTTATCTATAAAAGCAAATGCAATCGCACTGGCGACAACTCCCAACCCCGAAGCCAGATAAAAAACAGATCTCCAACCAATATACTGGGTTAGAAACCCACCCACAAAAGGGCCAAATGCCAGCCCCAGATAAACTGCCGACACAGAAATACCCAGCACACGCCCTCTATGTCTGGGTAAAAAAGCCGATACAAGAATAGCCTGGCCGGTAGTATTGGTAAATGCAGCTCCAATACCCTGAATAAACCGGAATAATATCAGCCAAAAACCAGAAGGAGATAAAGCGCACAACAAAGACGATATGGTAAAAATAATGAGTCCTGTTTTATAGAGACGTCTAACACCTGTCAGGTCGCCCCAGCGCCCTACCGGTAACAGAAACATAGCAGTAGCAAGCAAAAAAGCAGTTACCACCCAACTAAGCACGACAGAATTGAGCCCGAAACTTTTTCCGATAGAAGGCAAGGCAATATTGATTGACGAAATCAGAAAAGTGCCCATAAACGAGGTTACGGCAACAACACCGACAACCGACAGTTGCGTTTTAGTCCAATAGAGATCCTTTTCCTTCATCCAACATTCCATTTAAATTAGCTTCCCTGTTTTTTCAGGTAAAGTCTTATTGCTTATTTTCTAACTGATAAACCCGAACATAATCAACATCGAAACGACAAGGGAAAATACGATTATCAATTCCTTTTTCACCGCCCCAAAAGCCGCCTATAGCTAAATTGAGTATCATATGAAATGGTTTATCAAATGGCCATTCAGCAAAGGTTTTGTGCTCGTTATTCACCGTCAAAGCTAAATTGTCGTCCACATAGAAACGTATTTGGTCTTTTTCCCACTCCATTGCATAAATATGATAATCATCTGATGTTCCGGGGTAAAGAATCCGTTTTGTTTTTTGTGTATGTATAATATGGTTGTATGCCTGTGTATGAACCGAAAAAACCAATGTATCGGGCATAAAACCAACATTTTCCATTATATCCAATTCGCCGCTTTTAGGCCAGCCCCCATACCCCCAATCGGTGGGCAACATCCAGATGGCAGGCCAGGTACCTCTGCCTGCAGGAAGTTTAGCCCTAATCTCAAACCGGCCATAAAGCCAATCCCCTTTACCTTTCGTTTTGATACGGGCAGAAGTATATTTTTTACCATACATTTTCTTCTGAAGAGCCGTAATAGTCAATACCCCGTTGCTGACCCAAGCATTTACCGAATCACGATCGGTATAGTACTGATCTTCATTATTTCCCCAACCGGTTTTATTTCCGGCAGTGTCAAAACTCCATTTCACAGGATCGGGCAAACCTACATAGTCAAATTCTTCGTCCCACACAAGATTCCACTTCCCTGTTGAAGTGACTTTTCTTGCATAAGGTTGCCTGGCTACATTAGCCATTAAAATAGATTTAATTTCACTCGTCCAGATATCATAACCCTTCTGGTTCATGTGTAATCCGTCACTTTTAAAAATATCTTTAAGCAGATCACCTTTAGCATCATACATCCCCTTGGTTATATCCAAAAAATAAACGCCCCGGGTTTCCTGCGCATAATCTGACAACAGCTGATTAAGCATTTGCTGTTGCTTCAATTCTCCCAACCTGGCAATAGATGGCTTGTACGAGAGAATGTAAACCGGCACATCCGTATATTCGTCAAGTAATTTCTGCACAAATAAGCGATACAAATCGTACGCTTTGCCTACAGTTACAGCATCTTTACAACCACACAGGTCGTTTTCCACATAAATCACGATTTGCCGGGGTTTATATCCGCGGGCAATAACATCATAATTATAAATCATATCACGAAGTGTGGCACCACCATACGACCTCCGGATTATCTTCAACGGAGCCAAATCTGCATAAATATTTTGCCACAAATTAATTGTAGAACTACCCAAAAACAGGGCATCGCACGAACGATCAGTTAATTTCCTGTTTTCATCCGTATATTTATCAATATCAGACTGAAAACGTTTAATCCACTGCGCATCATCTACTTTCTCAACCGCTAACAGCCCTTTGGTACGAATTGAATCACGCTTAAACTGAGCCTGCAAACCATTTATTATCCCTGCCAGCAACAAAACACAAAAAAGAATCTTTTTCATACAAATATTTTAATGATTTTTGATATTCAGCAAAAATATATTATTTCCACGAAATCACCATAAAAGCAGTCAACACTGAAAACTTGTTAATTACCTAAAACAGCAAAAGCTCCCAAACTTTTTTCCACAACATTTATCACTATAAATTGTTTTATATTAGTGCATTTCTGATTTCATTAGATTATTTCCAACTCTATAAATATTATTTTTTCAGGTTCAATTTGCAGAAAATCCGGCTTATTACTTCAAAATATAATAATTTAAAAACCAAATCTATGAAAACAAAATTCTCCATCCTTGTGAGCTTACTTCTTTTGTTCAGCTCAGTCGCCTTTAGTCAGTTCAATATTGGCAGAAAAATTGAAAATGCAGCTAGAAACCGGGTAAACAATAAAATTGACCAAAGTATCAATAAAGGGTTAAACTCAATTGAGGAATCGATAACCAAAAAGAAAACCAACAAAGCAGACAGTATTAAAGCCGCTGAAGCAGAAAAAAGCATTTCCTCGAAGAACGATGCAGGTTCGAGTGGGACTTCATTGACTGCTTATTCCAGATACGACTTTGTTCCGGGAGATAAAATCCTTCTTTTCGAAGATTTCAGTCAGGATGCAGTAGGCGATTTTCCGGCACTTTGGACCACAGATGTGGCCGGCGAAGTGAACACATTGAATATTGCTCCGGGCAACTGGCTAAACCTGAACAGTACCGAAGGCACATATTGGTTTATGAAGGATATCGACTTTCCGAAAAATTTCATTCTGGAAATGGATATTGTTCCTAAAAAAGAAGCCCCCCGCATTGCAGCCGACGTTGTAATATTCGGAGAAAACAGCCATAGCGAAATGGACAAAGCCGGTGATCCCGGAACCTGTGGATTGCATGTCACCATTGAGAAAAACATTTGGGAAACCAAAGGCTATAAAAAAGGATTAAATGAAAAACTCACCGGATCGTCAACCAACAATCTGGTGATTCCTGAAAAAGTAAATCACGTAATCGTCTGGGTACAGAACCGGCGGGTAAGAATATATCATCTGGGAGGAAAAGTTCTGGATGTCCCTACCAATATCTTTGAAGGAAGCAAGTTTACACGCTTGTGTTTCAAATTATACCGGGGCGCTTCATGCGGATCATATATTTCCAACATTAAAATTACGACTGCAGCCCCCGACACCCGTAGCAAACTGCTGACTGAAGGTAAATTGGTAACATACGGAATTTATTTTGATGTAAACAAAGCTGTGGTTAAGCCTGAATCATACGGCACATTAAAAGGGATTGCCGATGTTTTGAATGAAAACCCAACTATACGTGTAAAAATTGTGGGACACACCGACAGCGACGGTGCAGATGCGGCTAATCTGGATCTTTCTAAACGTAGGGCAATCTCTGTAAAGAACGAACTGGTGAAAAATTTTGTAATTGAAGCCTCCCGCATAGAATCGGATGGCATGGGCGAAAAGCAACCTGTTTCTCCAAACGACACTCCGGTAAGCAAAGCCACTAACAGAAGGGTAGAGTTTATTAAACTTTAAACGTTAACTATTTATTCAAACTAAATTCAGGACTAATTATCACTAAACAATAATCCGGTTCATTATGCTTTGTAACTAAAGATAACGAACCGGATTTCGTTTTTAGCTCTGATACAAACCTTACTTCTGAAACAAATCATTTTTACATCGGAATAAAATATACTTTAGTCCATATTTTTCGATATCTATCCTATTCTTTAAATATTTTTTCTAACAGGTTAAATACAATTATTGTACATTTGCAATGCTTTTGGAAAAAGCATTTGCGCTTGACCAGCAAATTCAAGAAAATTACCAAACAACTATTACTTACACTTATGCTTCGTACCCGAATCTCTCTTTTGGTTTTATTATTTACTTCATTTATTTACGCCCAGGATTTTGAAGTATCGCCCGTAGTTATAAATTTCAATGCCGATCCCGGCGAAATTCAGAAAAGGCAAATTAACCTGATAAACCACTCCAGCCAACCGCAAAAATACACGCTCAAAGCATCCGATTATGTCATAGATAACGAAGGCAATAAAAAAAGCGTACCCCTTGGCACCAGCAAACGCTCGTGCGCCGATTGGCTAACCATAAATCCGGCCTTTGTAGAATTAAACCCAAACCAGTCTGCCACCCTCGAAGTGCTTATGACCGTACCTAAGGATGGGTTTTCGGCCAAGTGGTGTATGATTCATGTGGCTGCATCCAAAGAACAATCTGCTTTTGAGGTGGACAAAAGTTTGGCTGCCGGTGTGTTGATTGCACCACGTATTGTTATTCAGGTAAAACAGTCGCCCAGAAGCAACAACAGCTACAAGGCCACCATCAACAATCTTAAAGATGTAACAAAACCCAAAGACAAAGAACGCACCTTCGAAGTTACCGTTAATAATATAGGCGACAATATTATCGAGGCAAAGGTTTCGCTGGCATTAGCCAACATGCAAACCGCCAAAGAAGAAAAGTTCAACCCTGTGAAAGTTACAGTTTATCCCGACGGAAGCCGGACGGTAAAACTGCACCTACCCAGCAATATTGAAAAAGGGAAATATGCACTGGCAGCTATTCTCGATTATGGGCACCGCCAGCCTCTTGGTGGAACTCAACTCATGTTAGACATAAAATAAGCAGGAAAGACATGAACAACCGTTTCATCATTATAACTTTATCGGCCTTTTCATTACTTGCTGCCCATGCTCAACAAAAGGTTTGTACGTGGTACGATCAAACCAAGACACAACTTAAAGAAGAGTATTTCGTTCTCAAAGCCGATAACGACAGCCTTGTGAAACATGGAAAATATACCATTTGGCACCAAAACCAAAAACTCTGGCAGGAAGGCATGTACGACCACGGCAAATTGGTTGGGCTATGGCATGATTATTATGAAACTGGGGAATTGAAACAGGAGCTGCCTTATGTTGATGGACTTTTGAACGGAATTTTGAATTACTATTATCCGTCGGGGAAAATCCAACAAAAAATTTCCTATAAAAATGATGTATTAAACGGTCCGGTACTAAACTATTTTGAGAACGGGAATTTACAGGAATCCTGCAATTATACAAACAACCAGCCCAACGGAGAACTGAAAGCCTACTATGAAGATGGGAAAATTCGTTTTATCCGGAATTTTAAAGCAGGCGTTGAAAACGGAGCACTTACAAGCTACTTCGAAAACGGGAAAATAAAAGAACGTTCTACCATTTTAAATGGTGTATACGAAGGCCTTTTTACGGACTATTTCAAAGACTATAAAGATGGTACTGTCAACAAAACTTGTTATTACAAAAACGGTAAACTCAACGGTAAACTAACGGGCTTTTACCCCAGTGGAAATACAATGCTGGAAAGTAATTATGAAAACGACCTGATTTCGGGCAAAAGCGTTGAATACTATGATTCAACCCAACTATTGGTAAAACAAACAGGAGGATATCTGAACAACCGTAAAAACGGCATCTGGACATCATACTATAAAAATGGGAAGGTCTTTTCGACAGGCAATTATACCAACGGAGTTCTCACCGGGGTATGGAACGTTTACTATATGAATGGAAAATGCAAACAAACCGGTAGTTATACCGACGGCAAAGCAACCGGAATCTGGCTTTTTTATTACGAAACCGGAGAACTCAAGAACAAAGGACTGTATAAAGATGATGTAAAAACCGGAGTTTGGCTGACTTATTACACAACGGGAGAATTAATGTCGGAAATTAATTTCGCTGAAGGAAACCGCGATGGAACCGCAAAGGCATACGACAAAAAAGGGAAGCTGGTAGAAACAACGATTTACAAAAACGGAGAAAAAATAAAATGAATAAACTGATTTTTCCCGCCATAGTCATTTGCATGAGTTTCCTTTATGCCTGCAACGAAAATGCGCCTGTCGACTACTCCACTATAAAAGGATCATGGCGTTGTGTGGAAACATCAAGTTTATCGGGAACGCGCACCTATTCTGTCGACATTTACAGGCTGAAATCAGACACCACCATCTATCTGATAAGCAATTTCCACAATGTTAGTTTCGACAGCGAATATGACATCAAAACGAAACTCAATGGAAAAACCCTGACCATTGCACCTACACCTCAATATATTGGACCTAGCCAACTAAAAATAGAATCCGGCTCGGGAACTGTTGATGATAGCCGACGACAAATTGCAATGGATTATACTATCTTCGATGGGCAGTTCGCTTCTGATGTCCATGTGGTTTATTCGCGATAAAACGTTCAAAATAGAATAATAAAGGCTGTCAATCAAATTCGATTTACAGCCTTTATTATTTGCCTTTCACTTATTTCATCTCTTCTATCGGAACAATAAATCCAGCCATTCCGTACCGGGCTATATCAGCCATAGCTTCGTCTTTCGATATGTATTTGCCGGCATAGTATTTTTTAGTTCCGTTCTTTTCCACACAAATCACATCAAAAGGCAGATTGTATTTTTCTTTATAAAATTTCGGATCGGGGAAACTCCAGGTTGCATCCAACTGGATAGTATACATATACTGGCTTTCATCTACAACTCTCTTTTCTTGAGTTGAGTGTTTGTAAAATTCACTTATAGGTTTACCTGCAAACACGATTTTTTCTTTCGCCAATTGATTTTTGATCTGATCACCTGCCTTCTCTTTTTCCGAAATTGGCTGGGCCAAAACCGGTTTGGCTTTTGTAAGGCTTGGTTTCGAAGTCACATTGGAAGCCATCCCAACGTTATCTACCGAAGCTTTCTTAGCCACGGGAGCCTGCACATTCTTCTCTGAAACTGCTTTATTATTTGGACTCGCTGAAGGTTTTCCATTTTGAATCTCAGCGGATGTTGGCTCTTGTTTCAATGCCGGAGCAGTTCCCTGACTAACCTGAACCGGATTCCCCTGAGCTTTTGCCGAAGCCGGTTTTGAATCAGCTTTAGGCGTCGTATTAGCTTTTTTAGCCACAATTTCTTTAGCAGCCGGGGTTCCAACAGTTTTGTTTGAAGTAGCCTTATTAGCCATAGGCTGTTCATTCACGATTGAGTCCGCAGCCGGTTCTTGTTTGAAAACCGGAGTAGTTGCCGGAGTAACCACACTTGGCGTGGCAATCTTCGCTCTCGAAGGTTCAGCTTTATCTGAAACACCACTTGCGCCTGACGACTTATCTGTAAGTTGGGTTTTTCCACCCGAACCTGATTTATTGGTAGATGCCAAAGTTGTTGCCGTAGATGCATCTTCCGACTGGGCTGCCGCCTGACCTTCAACTGACCTCCCGGCTGCAATCACCGGTTGTTTGGCACCCTCCTGACCTTTACTATCAGAAACTGCTGATTTGTTTGATGCAGTTGGCGTCTTGCTTTGCGGTTTTTGTACAGCTATAGAACTTTGCAACAACGAACGATCCACCTCTACCGCAGTGCCCTGAAGTTTTTGTTTGGCAATTGCTTTACTCGCATCTTCAATTGTCGGATAATTACCCGTATAATATTTATACAATCCATCTTTCTTCTGAACCAAAACATCAGATTTCAGATTAAATTTCGATTTTATATCGGCAGGTTCCCTGTAGTTTTTTGTTGCAAGTAACTGAACCGAGTAACTCTTTGAATCCTTGCCATCGGTTGTGTCAACAACAGCACTTTCATTTGCATCTTCCGAAGCCAGTGAATTGAACTTGAAAAATTCTCCTCCATCAAATTGAATACCACGGGCTTTCTCCATAAACGTAAAATCAAGATTGATAGCCTTACTTTGTGCAAACTGCACAATTGCTTCATCGGCATCAATCATAAACTGTTCTCCAAACACGTTATTTACATGCACAGTGTATTTATCGGCATTAGGTACACTCAGGACAAAGGAACCAAAGTTATCAGTAAGCACCGAATAAGTTTCACCTTTGGGGCTTGTAGCGGTGATTCTGATTCCCTCCAGATTAATTTTCCCTTCGGTACTATTCGGATCTCTTAGCAATACTATTTTCCCATTTATGCGGTAACTCTCGGCCAAGGGAATATATACAGTACGTGATTTATCATTGAAATAAGGCTGCTCAGATCCGTTCAGGAAATACAAGCTCTGAAGGTTGATCAACGGTGTAAAACTCATCCGGTAATTATCCTTGGGCAAATTCTCCACGGCAATCATTCCATTCTCATCGGTAATCAATTTAATTTCCGGAATATTGCTTGGTACAGGTGCAGCGGAACGTTCTTTTTGGATATTAACCAGAATATCGGTAACAGGCGGCTCGTTGTCCGACTTGATCCTGTTACCATCCAAATCATTGAAGAAAATAGATTTGTAATCGTAATACTTCAAGCGTGGCTGTTGGATATTGAATGATTTGCTAATCCCAAGAAATACATTGAGATCCTTGGTGCTAATCCGACCCATATCCTGATCCACTCTGGTATTGGAATACATAAAACCACTCACGGAAAGATTCCAGCCTTTTTTGAAATACTGATCATAGCGGATATTAAACGATGTATTCTCACGCCCTGTAGGCATATAGTAAGCATAATTTAGTGAAGCAGTAACTTTTACTTTGCGGTCGAAAAAGTAATTCTCATAGGTTGGCCTAAGTTGAAGGCAACGGGTAACAACAGGTTTATCATCAATCAAAACGCTCCTGTATAGATCAGTTGTACTTCCGCTGGTATAATATGCATTTACCCGCCACACTTCATCAAAATAACTTACCCCAGCTGAGTAATATATGTTCTTATCAAAGGAGTAATTCTCGAGCAAAGGATCATTCGTTTTGTAATAAAACCGAATGTTACTAACCGTCAGGTTGGGGGTTATCGAGCGGTAACCACCCAATTTAATAGTTGCCGAGCTCCAGATACCCGGTTGATAATTGATATATTCCGATTTGTAACCACCTACAGAGTTATTGAACTGGCGAACTGAGCCCACGTAATTCGGTCCGATCTGATATATTACATTCCCTGACGTCAAAGACACTGTCAACCTAAGGTTATCGTTACTATTTTTATTTACCGGGTTATAAAAATTGTATGGATAGCGGGTAAGAGAATATTTATTATGGGTACCATTCAAAGATAATCCGAATTTGTCATTTATTGAATACCTGCTATCGAGATAAGCTTGTTGAAGCCCGGAATTTTGAATATAGTTATTTTCCGAATTTACACCATTAAAGCGAAGGTTGAATTTTTTATATTTCACATTGTAATTAAACCTATAGCTTAATCCATTGACAGTGGTATCGCGGGGCAAAGTTTTCATATAGTCCGATTTCGAGCCCAGCACATCGAAGGACAGGGTATGGTATTTAAACAGATGGAATCCCAGCCCCATAAGTGCCGAAGTAGCCTGATATGATCCATCGATCCGATTTTCATGGGTAAGCTCCGTTCGTAAGGATATGTTTTTGACCATGGTACTGTAGCCCACAAATTCTCCCAGGTTATGGGTAAAGGGATTTTGAGTAACCGAATAACGTATCAAATTATTTCTATTTATTCTCAGTGACCCCGTAAGTCCACGACCATTTATGGCATGAAGTGTCCCTCCATTGACATTATATCCAAGCTGAATAATATTCCGGTTATCGGTATACCGGAGATTATAAACCAATTGCCGGTTAACATCTATCGACTCAAGGTTGTCAGTCATCGTAAAATTTTGAATTCCAGCAACATATTGAAGTTCTCTGTTTTTGGGGAAAAGCAGGCTTCCGTATAATTTTGCATTTTGCCTGATAGCCTGAGTCGACATCAGATTATAAACCTGATAATCAATATTCAGAGGTGATGAATTTTGAGCACGTTGGTTGGTGTAAACACTGTTCAACTTAGTCAATTGGATAGCACCACTTTTTTGAACCATGTCAGATGAGGCTATGACATTTATGGCCGACTCTTTCCAGTTGTTTTCATATTTGACTCGCTCCGTATGACTTATCTTTTTCTCAAATGTTACAGTCCTACTGATAATGGTATCTGTGAAGGCCTTAAGAGTAACGAATTCAATGACTTCGTCTGTAGCATTTCCATTCAATCTCAAGAGTTTGCCTACATTGTATTGTAATTTAACCAACTCATTCGTATTTCCCTTATTGGAAAGTTTAATCTGAAATGTCGTATTAGGAGCATTCTCAGTGAAGTAGGCTACATTTTTATTTATGGAAAAATCCCATTTAGATACGGAAGGAAGGGTAACATAAGCACTGGCAGTTGCTGATTGTTTTGACGACCTGAAACTTGCATTAATTATATAAGCAACACCACCAATAGCATTCGAAAAAGGAGATACCCGGATAGGAACATATACCGTATCACCCGGGTTAAGTAAGGTCTTATCTGTTGGGAAGGATATAATTTTCCAATTTTCAGGTCCACTAAAAGCAAGATTCCCTAGTATCGGCGAAGAAGTATTATTCCATATTTTAAGGATATTGAAATACAAATCACCTGAATTAATAGTTTCATTTACCTTTGTAAACTTCAGTTCGATGTCCTGACGTTTTTCCTGGGTAAAACAAGAAAGAGGAAGAATAGATAACAAAAAGGCAGTGCTAATCGTAAAGATCAGTAAATATTTATTAGCTGCTAATTTTTTGTTATCGGGGGATGGCACAGTTTTTCTATGTTTTATCTTAAGTCAATCTATCTTATGCTATTCAAAGGTAGGTACAAGTTCGAATTCAATTTCAACATTATAGTAATCCGGTTCCTCGCCCAATAAGCTCGTACTTTCACCCGATTCGGCAACTTTTCCGCATTCGTAAGCAATGTTCAACTGGGCATTATTCCAGGTAAGGTCAGTCCATGCCAGATTTGTATATGTAAAAAGAGGAACCCAATCTGAAGTCAGATCTTTATATCCGGCAGAGATCCCTGTTTCAAGCCCTATAACATTTTCAGCCTTTATCCGGATCCTGTTCAAAGGCAGGGAATACGAATCTCCCTTAATGACCGCCTGGTTATTGAAAGTGCGGCAATAAAGCACGAAGCCTGTAAGCACATGCCCTGTTGAGTCAGCCATTGATATACCAAACCGGGTGCCAGTGGATACTTCAATTCCATTTTTAATTTTATCAAGAGAATTGAAGTTGAAGGGAATAGAACTTCCATGCATCACGGAAATTCGTGCAGAATTCCATTCCTGAGACATGCCACTTGCCGTACTAATGAATATTAGCAGCAATATTAACAATACACGGAGTGGTTTATAAATCATGAATGGGAAAAGGATTGAAATATGAAACAAAAAGATTGACCAACATACAGATGTTGATCAATCTTCGTGTTATTGGTTGAGAATCTTATTCATCAATTGAAAGATCGAACAATACATTCACAACATAACGGTCTGGAGTTGGAGTTGGTTGTTGATCGATAAGAGCGATAGCATTCATTGGAGTAGTCAAACCCTGGCTTTCTTTTGTACCACAACGCCAGCTCATTTTGAATGTGTTATCTGATGCGTCACCTGCATTGGCTCCTGCAACTACACCATCCTGATCGTTATCTTCAATCAAAACAACTGGATATGCTTCCAAAGCAGCAACTTCTGCACCTCCTAAAGTTGGAGCACTGAAAAGCTCAGCAGCATCAGTTCCTTTAACTGCAGTTGCATCAAAATTATGTGCACCAGACTCAGTCAATTCAAAACCGACATTATCCAAAGCTAATTGGTTAGCTGGATTATCTGTTCCGATAAAAGTAGAAGTTTCTGCACCGTAAGTTAATTTCCAACGAGTAGATGAAGCTACAGTAAAGTCTGTTTCATAAAACTCTCCGGTTGTTGCTGTAGCTGCCGACAAACCGTTTTTGTACTGATCAATAGTATTGAAAACGAATTCAACATTACCACCATTGGTAACAGTCATACGCAATACCTGGTTAAGATTTACAGCTACCGGAATAACATTTCTGTCTTTTACGGCCTGTCCGAATACTGTTAAACCACTAAACAGCATCATTGCTACGAAACTAATTTTTCTCATAAATGTAATTTTTTTGAAATTGTTGATAATAAAATTTAATTAAAACTGATTATTAAAGTAATTGTGTGAACTTATCATGAAATCTCGCGCAGAATCAGTTTTCGATAGTTGCTGTACAGGTTTATTATTCGGATTATAATAGCATTTCATATAAAATATTTACGACACGAAAGTAGCATTTTTATTACAACATGCAAAAGATTAATCTAATCCATCAATGTGTTTTTTTGTGTATCCGGAGCCTTGTATAAAGAAAAAATCTCTTCACAAAAAAGGCTTCTGTTTATCTTTCAATGTGTTATTAAAATCATACAAGATTCACTCTCTCTAAAAATACTAAAAAAACAACTAGCCAATTAACTATATTTAACTTTAGTTTTCGATTCAAAATAGCTTCTAAAGCTATCAATACCGAATAAATATACACTAAAAGCTACAAACAACAGATATAAAAAAAGTGAACTACAGCCTAAAAACATTTGATAGAGGGCAACGAAAACACTTTATCGCGCCTGAAAATTGAAACTCAATTTCTGCATATGCAATTTTATTCAAAACAAGAATAATTGCACTATTAAAAGTAAGTGCAAAAATTCATTTCAAACCATTAAAAACAGATTCGTATAAAATTACAACTATTCACATAAGAATCCTATTTTTTAGTTGTGCTAAATTAGTAATAACAGCCAACATATCCAAATTTTCGGGCAAAATAAATTAGGACACCATATTCCATAAAAGCTTAATTCACAAACACTTAGAACCTGGACTTATTCAGTTATTAGGACATGATCATTTTTTAAGATACAAAACCCTTAAATTTCTTGATTTTGGCTACACTAAATCGATCCAAAACAAAAAAAGCTGCGATAAATCGCAGCTTTAAGTATACGCTAAATACATATTTAATTTCGTCCGAATGATCCTCCCACAATATCAAGCAATTCATTGGTGATTGCTTGTTGACGTGATTTATTGTACTGCAACGATAATTCTTGTAATAAATCAGTAGCATTATCAGTAGCCATTTGCATAGCTATAGTACGAGCCGCATGTTCAGAAGCATTCGAATCGAGTAAAGCGGTATAAATTTTCTGCCGGAGCACTTTCGGAATCAATTCATTCATAATGGCCTCTCTGCTTGGCTCTACAATATAATCAAAAGCCACCGCCCCTTTCTTTCCGGATTTTAATTGAATGGGTAAAAAAGTTTCTGTAGTTAAGACCTGAATACTCTTACTGGCAAAATGGTGATAAATCAGTTCTACCTTATCAATATCTTTGTTCTTAAACAACTCCATTAAATCATCGGCCAATCCGGCAGCAGATACATAATCAGGTTTATCGGCCATTGCTTCAAAATTAGCTTCGGGTTCAAAGCCCAACTTATGACTGGCTTTTGCAACCTTCTTCCCAACCGGATATATCAAAATATGTTCACGACCTAATTTATGGTACTTTTCTACAACCTGAGCAAGTTGCTTTGATACATTTGAGTTATAGCCGCCACATAAACTTGAATTTGATGAAAAAACGACAATAGCAACACGCTTTACTTCTCTTACTTCTGAAAATACGGAAGAATTATCCATTTCAGCACTCAGAAAGTTATTCAGTAAGCCGTTTAATCGTTGCTCATACGGAAAAAAATTCTCGATTGTCTTTTGCGCTTTACGCAATTTGGCTGAAGACACCATCTTCATTGCCGATGTGATCTTCTGAGTCGATTTTACGGACTGAATCCGTGATTTTATTTCCTTTAATGAAGCCATAAATTCATTTTCTAATGAGCCCTGTTACAATTTTCAAAAAACAACTATAACAATATACTTTTACAAAAAACACAAAAATATTTATTTAGCTGCCAGTCGTTTAGACACTTCGTCAGCGACTTTCTCTATTACTCCCGTTATCTGGTCATTGATAATCCCTTTTTTGATTGCGTCAAGCACATCTTCTTTATGAGACATTTCCAAAACCATCAGAAATTCTTTTTGAAACTCCTGAACTTTATCTATATGAACACCAGACAACAAACCATTTGTTCCGCAATAAAGAACCGCTACCTGTTGCTCTACGGGCATTGGCTGATGCAAAGGCTGAACCAGCAGACGGGTATTTTTCTGGCCTTTATCAATAGTCATAGCCGTTACCGCATCCATATCTCCACCAAATTTGGTGAATGCTTCCAATTCACGGAATTGAGCCTGGTCTATTTTCAGTGTACCTGCAACTTTCTTCATCGCCTTAATCTGAGCATTACCTCCTACACGTGAAACCGAAATACCTACGTTAATAGCTGGCCGATTTCCCTGATTGAATAAATCTGTATCAAGGAATATCTGTCCATCGGTAATGGAAATTACGTTGGTGGGAATGTATGCAGAAACGTCACCTGCCTGAGTTTCAATAATTGGCAATGCTGTCAACGAGCCACCTCCTTTTACCTTTCCTTTCAAACTTTCGGGCAAATCATTCATTTGCTCGGCCACTTCCTGTTGCGAAATAACACGAGCTGCTCTTTCGAGCAAACGTGAGTGTAGATAGAAAATATCACCCGGATAAGCCTCACGACCAGAAGGACGACGAAGAATCAAAGAAACCTCGCGATATGCCACAGCCTGTTTCGACAAATCATCGTAAACTACCAATGCATGACGGCCAGTGTCACGGAAAAACTCACCAATGGCTGCACCGGCAAAAGGAGCATAATATTGTAAAGCAGCCGGGTCGGATGCATTTGCTGCGACAATAATTGTGTAAGCCATTGCACCGTGTTCTTCCAATGTCTTTAGGATTGATGCCACGGTTGACCCTTTCTGACCAATTGCGACATAAATACAATATACCGGATCGCCCGCATCGAAGTTGGCTTTCTGGTTGATAATAGTATCAATGGCTATACTGGTTTTTCCTGTCTGACGGTCACCAATAATCAATTCACGTTGTCCGCGCCCGATTGGAATCATAGCATCTACCGATTTTAATCCGGTTTGAAGTGGCTGATTCACAGGCTGTCTGTAAATTACCCCCGGAGCTTTACGCTCAAGTGGCATCTCAAGCATTTCGCCTGAAACTTTACCTTTTCCATCAAGCGGTTCGCCCAACGGATTAATCACGCGCCCGAGCATTCCTTCACCTACATTGATAGAAGCTACACGTTTAGTCCGTTTTACCGTATATCCTTCCTTAATCTGGCTGGTTGGTCCAAGTAAAACAGCACCCACATTATCTTCTTCAAGATTCATTACAATGGCTTTGATGCCGTTTTCGAACTCCAGCAATTCGTTGGCCTCGGCATTATGTAGCCCATAAATACGAACCACACCGTCGCTAACCTGAAGTACAGTACCTACTTCGTCAAACTGAACACTGGTGTCAATTCCCTGAAGTTGCATCCGGAGAATCTCAGACACTTCGCTCGCCTTTATATTATCAGACATCTCTTTTAAATTTACGATTTATTAATTTGCGATTTACAATTGGTTTACGAAATAATGTACAATTTATGCAATCTAATATCGTACATTGTTCAATTGTAAATTCGTCAGACGGTTTTATTATTTCTCTCAATATATTCTTTCTTAATCCGGCTGAGTTGACCAGACACGCTGGCATCCCATCTCACAAAATCCACTTCAAACATAAATCCACCCAACACAGCAGGATCAATGACCTTTTCCATTTCAATGGTTCCACCGGTTTGAGTTTCGATCAGCCTCATCAGTTTCTGTTCGGTTGCTGAATCAACGGTTACAGCAGTAGTGAGTTTTCCGTAGTGAATATTTTTTTGCTTACGATATAAATCTATATATTTCAAAACAATAGACTGCAAATGAATTTCGCGGTTATTGTTTAGCAGCAAATCAATAAACTTTTCGTACGATGGGCTTAATTTTCCACCGGCTGCCAGAAGTATTGTCTTACGTTTTTCTGATTTAGCCAAAACGGGGTTATCAAGCACAGTTCGCAATTTGTTAAATTCAACAAAACTTTGTGCTGTATATTTTGCCTCGGCGTACACCCGATCCTGCTCTTTACTCGTACTGGCAAATTCCAATAAAGCCGTGGCATAACGAACCGGTATAAGTCCTGTATTCATTTTCAATTTACGATTTAACATTTAAAATGGAAGATTGACCTGAAATACTTCCAAAACCAATCAACTAACCGACCTATTAATCAATTTATGATTTTGAGATGTTGATTTCGTCGAGCAAACGGTTTATCATATCCATTTGGTCTGCCTTTTTTTCCAGCTGACCACGAAGTACTTTTTCAGCAATATCGACCGATAACTCGGCCACCTGACGCCGGATATCACGTATAGCATCTTCCTTTTCGAGAATAATTTGCTTTCTGGCTTCGTCAATCATCTTTGCAGCTTCCAAGCCTGCCTTTTCCTTAGCTTCTTTAATCAACATATCACGGGTTTGTGCTGCGTCGTTCATTATTTTCACCTGTTCGCGACGTGCATTTTCCACAATAGCTTCACTTTGTTCTTTTACTACGGCCATTTGTTCGTAAGTCTGCTTGGCAATAAGCAACGACTCATCGATATATGTTTTGCGGTTCTCTACCATTTTCACAATAATAGGGAATCCAAATTTGGCAAGAATAAGTACAACTATTCCAAACGAAAGTAGCATCCAGAAAAGCAATCCGGATTCTGGCAATAATAAAGCCATAATTATTGAATTTACAATTTAACGATTTGCAATTTACAATTGATTAAAGCAGCAATAAAGGCTTAATCAACGCAAATAGATTACCGGGAAATAGCCGCAAAGACCGATCTCCCGGATTTTTATGAAATTAAAGGATAAATCCGCAAACTACGATAGCAAAAAGAGCTACAGCATCCACAAGAGCAGCTGCAATAATCATAGCCATACGAATATCACCACCAGCTTCCGGTTGGCGGGCAATTCCTTCCATAGCTGAACCACCAATACGACCGATACCCAAACCTGCAGCAATTGCAGCAAGACCAGCACCCAAACCTGCACCTAATTTAGCTAAACCTGCACCAGCGGCAGCTTGTAATAAAATCGACATTAACATAACTTTTTTGTTTTAATATTTACCCAAACCCTTTACAGGGTTTAAGGTCAAGTTTATATTTAGTTTATTTGTAATCCTTATTCAAAAAGCCTTATTCGAAGATCAAAGGCTTATTTCAATGTTTATGATGCGGCTCTACGCGAGCCAATCCAATAAATACGGCCGATAGCATGGTAAATATATAAGCTTGTATATAGGCTACCAGCAACTCAACAAATCCGATAAACACACTGAAAAACACCGAAACCACCGTCATACTTGCATTCATAGATGGACCCAGTTTAACCGTAATAAACACCAGGCAAGTCAGCCCCAAGACAATAGAGTGGCCAGCCAGAATATTGGCAAAGAGCCGAATCATTAACGCAAATGGCTTTGTAAAAAGACCAACTACCTCAATAATGGGCAATAACGGTGGAACTTTCAACCAAAGCGGCACATCCGGCCATAATATTTCTTTCCAGTATTCTTTCGTTCCGGAAATATTTACAATCAAAAATGTTATAGCCGCCAATACGAAAGTAATAGCAATATTTCCTGTAACATTTGCCCCGCCAGGAAACAATGGAATCAATCCAAGTACGTTATTTGTAAACACAAAAAAGAACACTGTCAGCAAATAAGGTGCATATCTTTTGTAATCTTTTCCAATACAAGGCTTTATAACATCGTCATTGATGTTCATAATAAACATTTCCATGAAACCCACGAAGCCGGTCCTTGGTTCAAGCGGATCTTTTTTGTACGAACGCGACACCGACATTATGACAATAATCAACAAAATACTGCTGAATAAGAGCGAAAACACATTTTTTGTTATCGATATATCAAACGGCCGTACCTCCTCGCCGCCCATACCCGTTTCTACGATTTTACCTTTATACTTCCCTTCGGAAGCAATGTAAAAACCTTCATAAACCGGATTTTCGTGAAAAACGGAAGACATAAACACATGCCAGCCGGTAGTTTGGCTGTAAAGGATTACCGGAAGCGGAATACCAATTTCATGTTCGCCAATTTTTGTAATGTGCCAAACGTAAGAGTCAGATACGTGCTCAAGGATAAACTCCCTGACATTCAATTCCTTTTCTTCTTTTTGCCCTTCCTGCTCTATCTTCGGCTCATTGGCATAGCTACCAGCAACCGGAATAAACATTGCCAGAAACACAAAAAGTAATATCTTATGTAAACGCCTCATTTACGCTTCCTTTTTAATTTGTTTTTCTATTAAATAAAAAATGCCGGTTTCCAATCCAATATAAATGCCATAATATGCAGCAAACACAAATCCGAAAATCCGGATATCAGTCCTGACAATGAAATAGAATGCCAGCAAATACACCATGGCCACAACAAGTTTGACCAACTTCAAAATCATATAGATATTCACCAGTTTCTTTGCCTCTTTCTTATAATTGCCAGACAAAATGAGAATGGTAGAAATTCCCATCAAAAGAAAAACACAAGGAATATACGGATACCAGGTGAAGACCTCATTTGGATATATTTTTTTGAGAATCGCCCAACCGCTCCAGCTCAATATAAGCATGGCCAAAGCGAATAAACTCATCAACTGCCCGGATAGTTTTTTCATAAATCAAACCGATTCAACGCAAACCGTTACCGTATTACTATTCACTTCAGCAAATCCACCATCCACAATCAATTCCGTAGTTTTATTATTGGCCGTATAACTAATTTTGCCTTTCGTCAAAGATGAAATAAATGGCGCATGATTTTCCCATACCGTGAAAAGCCCGTTGGTTCCGGGGAGCGTAACTGTTGTTACTTCGCCTGTAAAATAAATTTGCTCCGGGGTAATTATTTCTAATTTCATTAGGTCGATTGGTTTATCCGGGTCATTAGCTCTTTAGTTTTATCATTTAATTCTACTCAATGAATCAACAGCTCAACTAATTTACCATTACCTTTTATTTTTTTGCTTGCTCAATCAGTTTCTGTCCTTTGGCAATGGCATCATCAATAGTTCCGACACTAAGGAATGCCATTTCGGGAAGATAATCCAACTCCCCATCGAGAATCATTTTAAACCCGCGAATCGTTTCTTCAATTGGCACCATTACACCCGGAAGCCCGGTAAACTGAGCAGCCATATACATGGGTTGCGAAAGGAAACGTTGTACCTTACGTGCACGGGTAACAACCAAGCGGTCTTCCTCCGAAAGTTCTTCCATACCCAAAATAGAGATAATATCCTGTAGCTCTTTATTGCGTTGAAGAATTTGTTTCACTCGCTGAGCTGTATTATAGTGATCCTCACCAACAATGAGCGGATCGAGAATGCGTGAAGTAGATTCCAACGGATCCACAGCAGGAAAGATTCCAAGCTCTGAAATTTTTCGACTCAAAACGGTAGTGGCATCCAAATGCGAGAATGTTGTAGCCGGAGCCGGGTCGGTCAAGTCATCGGCAGGCACATACACAGCCTGAACCGAAGTGATAGAACCGTTTTTGGTTGAAGTAATACGTTCTTGCATGATACCCATTTCGGTAGCCAAAGTAGGTTGATAACCTACAGCCGAAGGCATACGTCCCAACAAAGCCGAAACCTCAGATCCCGCCTGTGTGAAACGGAATATATTATCGATAAAGAAAAGAATATCACGTCCGCCACCCGTACCATCACCATCGCGGAACGATTCCGCAACAGTCAGACCCGATAAGGCAACCGAAGAACGTGCTCCCGGTGGTTCATTCATTTGCCCGAACACCAGTGTTACCTGCGACTTTTCTACTTCGGAATAATCCACCTTAGATAAGTCCCAGTTTCCTTCGTCCATGCTCTTTTTGAACTCTTCGCCGTATCGGATAACGTTCGATTCAATCATTTCGCGCAACAAGTCGTTACCTTCACGGGTACGCTCACCGACTCCGGCAAACACCGAGAATCCGTTATGACCTTTTGCAATATTATTGATAAGTTCCTGAATCAGTACGGTTTTACCTACCCCTGCACCACCAAAAAGCCCGATTTTCCCACCTTTAACATAAGGTTCAAGCAAGTCAATCACTTTGATACCAGTAGTCAGGATTTCCTGGTTCGTAGTAAGGTCTTCAAATTTTGGTGGCTCACGGTGAATAGGATATGCTCCGTTTTTATCAAACGACTTCATGCCATCGATAGAATCGCCGATTACATTCATCAAACGACCTTTTACCTGATCACCAACTGGCATCGAAATAGCTGTTCCCTTTGCGACAGCTTTCAACCCCCTGCGAAGTCCATCGGTTGAGTCCATCGCTACAGTACGCACAGTATTTTCTCCAATATGTTGCTGAATTTCAACAATCAGTTCTTTCCCATTTCCACGGTCGATACTTAGCGCATCGTGTATGGCAGGTAATTTCACATTTTCATTATCTTTAAAATCAAAGAAAACATCGACCACAGGTCCGATAATTTGTGAAATTCGTCCAACTAACTCTGACATAGATTTATAGCGTTTTGTAATTGATTATTCTTTTTTTGTTTAAAAAAACGAATCGCAAAAATACTAATAAAATTTTCTTTTCAAACAGAAATTAATAGAAAAAACCAATGGAGTTTGTAATAATTTCAATTTAAAAACAAATACACAATCCGTTTTTCTTTGTATTCCTTTTTATTTTAGGGAGATATCGTATTTATAAACCATTGAATAGATTTAACAACATGTTTTTAAACACATTTAGTTACATGCCAAAAATCACTTCCTAAGGACCATTCGTAACATTATATAACCCAGAACTCCCGAGAATAATGAACCTAAAATAACACCCAGTTTTGCCTGATTGAGCAACTCACTTCCCAACGGGTAGGACAATCCTGCCAAAAAGAGCGCCACTGTAAATCCGATTCCTCCCAGCATAGCCATTCCGAGCATACTGCCCCAGGACATTCCGGATGATAAACGAGATATTTTCAGTTTAACTGCCAGCCAGGTAAACGCAAAAATACCGGTTATTTTTCCCAAAAACAGTCCTAAAAAAACACTTAATGTTATCCCGGAAAATAAACTTACTCCCGACATATCAAAAACAACTCCTGCATTTGCAAATGCAAAAAGTGGCATTATAAAATAGTTAACCACATTACCCAAACCATCTTCAAATCCCTGCAAAGGGCTTATGACTTTGTCGGATGCCGTCTCAATACGCGAAAGATATTTTATCTGAGTATTAGTCAACACAATGCTTGGCTGTTGATCAACCAAAACACTATCCCTCAAGATGTTTATATCATGCTGAATGCCTTGGGTAAATTTCTTCACATTCAAGTACGGACGAGCGGGTACAGTGAAAGCTACCAATACGCCGGCAATGGTTGGATGAATGCCGGCCTGCAAAAAGAGATACCAGATTACAATGCCCAAAAAGGTATAGAACCACTTGCTGTTGATACGCCAGTAATTACCCAGCATCAAGATGCCGAACAACAAGGCCGCCACAAATAAATACACAAAGGAGGCTGTGGAAAAATGACTGTAGAAAATGGCAATCACTATTATTCCGCCTATATCATCCACAATGGCCAGGGCCAGCAGGAATATCTTCAGGCTGAGTGGAACCCGTTTCCCCAAAAGGCTTAACACTCCTATGGAGAAAGCAATATCGGTAGCCATCGGGATAGCCATACCTTTGAATTCTTCGGGCGAAAAATTTGCCAGATTTCCCGTAATAAAAAATACAAGAACAGGTAGAATCATTCCTCCACATGCAGCTATAAAAGGAAGAACAGCTTGTTTAAACGACGAAAGTTCTCCAACCAGAATCTCACGCTTTATTTCCAACCCGACCGTAAAAAAGAAAATAGCCATTAGCCCATCATTTACCATCTTAAGCGTGGTAAATGGATGGCCCTGATGGCTAAATAAATTAAATCCTTCTGTGCCCAGAAAGAAATTTACACTCCACAGAGATTCATACCACGTGCGGAGTGAAGAATTAGCAATGACAATAGCTGCCAAAGCCACAACCAGCAATAGAACGCCCGGATTTATCCTTCCTTCCAGTCTATCCAGGAAGCTATAAAGTTTTTCGAATTTCTGATTTCTATAACTAAATTCCATATTATTATAACTTTTCAGAGAATAACAAAAACAACCGGGGTTGATAAGCCTAATCCAACTTCAGCACTTCCAAAAACGCCTTTTGCGGAACTTCCACATTACCAATCTGTTTCATGCGTTTTTTCCCTTTTTTCTGTTTTTCGAGCAGTTTGCGTTTACGGCTAATATCACCACCGTAACATTTGGCAGTCACGTCTTTACGAACAGCTTTAATGGTTTCGCGCGAAATAATTTTGGCTCCAATGGCTGCCTGAACTGCAATATCAAACTGCTGGCGAGGAATCAGCTCTTTCAGTTTTTCGCACATGCGTTTTCCAAGCGTAACCGCATTATCTATATGAATCAGACACGAAAGTGCATCCACAGACTCGCCATTGAGGAGAATATCCAGTTTAATCAGTTTTGACGGACGAAAGCCGTTCATGTGATAATCGAACGAAGCATATCCTTTCGAGATACTTTTCAGACGATCGTAAAAGTCAAACACGATTTCACCCAGTGGCAAATCGTAAATCAACTCCATACGGTTTCCTGAAATATAATTTTGCTTTACCAGTTCACCACGTTTACCCAAACACAGGGTCATAATCTGACCAATATAATCTGTACGGGTAATAATGGAAGCACGGATATATGGCTCTTCAATACGGTCGATAGCCATAATATCTGGTAACCCTGATGGATTGTGCACCTCTATTAACTCATCTTTCTTGGTATACACTTTATAAGAAACGTTCGGCACCGTTGTAATCACGTTCATATCGAACTCGCGATCAAGACGTTCCTGGATTATTTCCATGTGCAACATACCGAGGAAGCCGCAACGAAAGCCGAAACCAAGTGCAACAGACGATTCAGCCTCGAAAGTCAGCGAAGCATCGTTCAATTGCAGCTTTTCAATAGACGAGCGCAGATCTTCGAAATCTTCTGTATCAATAGGATATACACCTGCAAAAACCATAGGTTTTACTTCCTGGAATCCTTCGATTGATTTTTCGCAAGGCCGTTTTACATGGGTAATGGTATCACCCACTTTAACTTCTTTTGATGTTTTGATACCCGAAATAATGTATCCCACATTTCCGGCACTCAGCGACTTGGTGGGCGACATATCAAGCTTTAGAATGCCTATTTCTTCGGCAGCATACTCCTTCTGGGTATTGACAAATTTCACCAGGTCACCTTTGTTGATCGTACCGTTCTCTATTTTAAAATACGCAATGATACCACGGAATGAGTTGAAAACCGAATCAAAAATCAGGCATTGAAGCGGCGCTTCGGGATCGCCTTTGGGAGCAGGAATGCGGTTTACAATAGCTTCCAGAATGTCGTAAACACCCATGCCGGTTTTACCGCTGGCACGTATTATTTCTTCCGGTTTGCAACCAAGCAACTCTACAATCTGGTCTTCCACTTCCTCTGGCATGGCATTATCCATATCCATTTTATTCATAATGGGGATAATTTCCAAATCATGCTCAATGGCCATGTACAGGTTGGAAATAGTCTGAGCCTGAATACCCTGTGTGGCATCCACTATAAGCAAAGCACCTTCGCAAGCAGCAATGGAACGCGACACTTCGTACGAAAAGTCGACGTGTCCCGGGGTATCAATCAGGTTAAAAACATATTCTTCGCCATTGAGCTTGTAATTCATCTGAATGGCATGGCTCTTAATGGTAATGCCTCGTTCGCGCTCCAGGTCCATGTTATCAAGAACCTGCGCTTGCATTTCCTTACCGGCAACAGTGTTGGTATATTCCAACAGGCGGTCGGCCAGGGTACTTTTCCCGTGATCAATATGGGCAATAATACAGAAATTGCGGATATTATTCATTCGTAATTTTCTAGTTTTTTATCTGTTTAGTGTGCAAAAGTACAAAAAAAACATCAATTAGCATCAGTATGCTCTGATTCAAAAATGCTTACAAAAAATGTCCCGGCAGGTTTGCTACCGGGACAACATTACCTCATCAATCCAACCGGAATCAACCCGGAATTTCCATCCGGCCAACCAGCTGGCTGGTCGATACCACTGTGGGGTCGGTAGCCGACTGGAAAAACAGGTAGAACAACAGCGAATCACCCGCCTGCGCATAAGGCAGATTCAGCGAACCCGACTTGCTTCCACGTGTTGTCGCTCCTACCGAATAGCTCACCTCAGCCTGATCTACGTTGTAAACCAGCAACACAGCCTTATCGGTTGAGGCACACTTGCCTTGTCCTGTGCTATCGCTCCACTGGAAATTCACTTGCCCGGAAACTTCCTCAGCCGAAGCATTCGATTCCCTGCTCAGAAAACCCTGGCTAACCAGTACTTTGCTGTAATCGAGTTCAAAATCCGGACCGTTGCCAGCAATGGCATTTTTCAACGCCTGCTGACAAGCATAATTGTACGGCGACATTTGATCGCCCGCCAGAGATTTAAAACTGTTTTTCAGAAGAAAGTTCAGCGGCATCAAAAAGCCGGTTACCAACCCAAAGCGCGTCTGCTGCTCAAGTTGGCTCTGCGAATTATTTACCCGGGGCTTTTTACTTTTTACACGAATAATATCGTCCCCTTTTTTATTGGTAGAACCTATCACTGTTCCTACTGTTCCTGAAAATCCTCCCAGGATACCTATATTTAATTTTCCCATTTTATACCTTATTTTAATATTTATACCTTAATTTTTAGCTTGCCGGTAAAATTTCCCATCCACATCGATTATTCAATTTTTTCCGCCAACGGCTTTTTATACCCGGTTCGTTCTCAAATCGTATTCAACAACGCATTGACTATCCTTTTAAACAGCCTCCCTGAAAGCAACCCGGAGAATATCATCGCTTCCATTTCCTGTTTCCACACTGCTTTCACCCCGGCAATGCAGAAATATGACCCCATAAGGAGGCGACCGGGGCGGAAAACGCCGTCCCTCCGTAACTCCGGGAAGGAGCGGTACCTCAACCTTAACCCCGAAATCTGATTTGTAGTAAATTGTTATGCACATGTTTTAGTTTTTAGTAATTCGACATACAGATGATCACAAAATAAAAATGCAGCGCCATGATTTTGTTATCACGACACTGCAAATTAACCACCTTTATTTCATTCCTTTAAAAATAAAAACTTGAATATTCTTGTATTCAAGAACATTCAAGTTTTATACAGGCTTATACAAGTTTATCCCAGTCAGCAACAAACCCCGAAAACCTTATAACTCATTGGCTATATACCATTTAACCCCACTTCCATTTTTTCCTGCACTCTTTCAATGCGACGTTCATATTTTTCAATATCATCAGTATCAACAAGCAGATTTATCTTGTAGTTAAACACACTGTTGTAAGTACCGATGTCAGTTCCGAAAAACTCTTTCCAGGCCAGATAAAAGCTTCGGTTTTGTCCACTGCAAACCGACAATAACCGCATATTGGTCAGGGCTTCCATCAGCAAACGGATAGATTTCCCCTTTTCAGTATCGAACTCACCACGCAGACGTGTCGTAAATTCAGTACTGTTATCACACAGAAAGTATTCTTCAAATCTTTTTACACGCTTTTCCGGCTTGCTTTTGTACACCGGCTTTATATCTTCACTTACACCTGCCGATATTACCAGTTTATTCTGCCTCACTTTGTTGTAGATATTCTTGATAAGCAACAGGCGGTTGGCAGCAAAAATACGGCTTCCCTCCTCCGTTTCGCCACATCCGTGCAGGTTATTAAGGCGGGCCAGCCTGTCCAGGCGTCCGCCACTGGGCAGGTAATCTTCACCAAAACGCTCCTTCAGCCAGTCCGACAGGTTGATATCATTTTCATATTCCAGGCAAATGCTCTCACCCGTTAGCTCACTATAGCGTTTTACAATATGGTCGGGACCATAATACGGTCGGTTCTGGCTCCAGTGCACCGCTATTAGTCCCTGCTCCTGCAACTCAGTCACCCGGGCATGAAACTGCCGGATCAGTGCCGCTTCATCACAATCGCTGTACTCACGTGCTTTGCCATGGGCAAAAATATGCATGTTGTAAATAGCACTGCCTTCCTGAAAATCCTGGCACTGGTAATGGGTAAAAAACACCCGGTTAAGTTCCGGTAAATCTGCATTCATAAACAAAACATCCTGTAAATTAAAGGTTCATTGATAAGCGCGGCATTTGCAACCCGCCTACTCTTTTACAAATTTACAAAACAATCTGCAATCCACAAAACTTAATTTTAAAAGATTTAGTTGCAACAACTCTACAGTACATAAAAATCCCCGCCTGAGCCAGATCAAACGGGGATTTGTAAATTTCAGCCAACAGCCAACCACTACTTTTTCAATGCTATATTCAGCTTCGTACGCCTTACCAATTCGTTATAGCAAACCTCCTCTACCGTGGCAGCAGTGGTATTGCTAAACCAACCGCAGAACAGGATTTTCTTCGTACTGAGCGATTGCACCACCTTCCAGCAATAATCCGGAACGGCAATCCGCCCTATTTTCTTTTTACTAAAACTACCGCCACACACTACCAGCAGAGAATCCGACTGCGACCAATCCCGCACCTGCTCCTCGTTAGTTTTCCAAATGCCCCGGTTCAGGTTGGGTGTTTGCGGCAGGCAGTTGTAATAGCGAAAGGTAAGCTCATCTTTTATACAATCATTAGCAAAATCTTCCGCATTAGCCAAATGGCCTTTGTCGTACCCCGACCGGGCATAATCTTTATCGGCAGCCGTTTTCAGGCTGTCGATATCGTTCTTAAACCGGAACCCGGCACGGCTGCATTCCCCACCCCCGCGATAAAGCTTATAACTTACCCACAAGGGTTCGCGCAGGGCATTGCTGAAGTTTACGGTATAAATACCTTTATTTACAATACTTTGAGCTGCCAGACTCCCGCACAACAGGTATATAGCCAGCAGCGAAAAGAAAACTGTTTTGATATTTTTTTGCATTTTTTCGATTTATATTTATTCTGAACTGTCAGTTTATTTGTACGCTTCAAACTAGCAGGTTTACAAAACCATTTTAAACATATTGATATTGATTTACTCAGACCTAACAGGTTTTGGAAACCTGTTAGGTCTTCTGAATAAAAACCCATTTCAATTCTTTGCGTACTGACTGTATTTCTTCATCTCCCCTTTCATCCGTTTTTCAAGATAGGCATTACAACCTTTCAACCCGGCCAGAATAAGTTCCGATTCTTCCAGGTAGCTTTCTATTTTCTCTTTGCTCCACGATGGGGGTGGCACCTGCAGGTTTGTAATCCTATCGGAAAGTTTCACGGCTCGGATTTCTACCGGTTGTTCTTTCAACCTACCCAGGCATTCTGTCATTTGTTCCTCTTTGGGCAGGTCCTTGTTTTTTGTAAGTGCCTGCACCCCGATAGCTACCATCCTATTGAACTCTCCTTCTAACTCTTCAAAACGGGTATCTGTATCTTCCAACGTATCGTGCAGCAACGCCACCTGAACAGCCAAACAGATATCAAATCCTTTGGTCCTGGTACCCGCAACCAATATCTCCATAGCCACATTACTCAGATGTACACTATAGGGAATAATACTATCCGGCAGGGTTTGACCACGTTCGGCATGTTTTCTGGCTGCAAAACGGATAGCTTTTTGGTAGACTTCCTGTAATTCCATAAAATAATGTTGTTTTTTCACCCTCTCCTCCCCTCGTTTGTAACGAGGGAGCAGTTAGTTTTATGTTTTCAACATGATTTCCATTATATCCTCAGCGTTTTTTTTGAGTTACAAACTCTGAACCATGTACCCTTTGTTGCAAACGAGGGATTAAAACAGACCTAACAGGTTTCCAAAACCTGTTAGGTCTGATAGGCCAAAACCTCTGTTACAGCTCGATTTAATCTTGCGACATTACTATTCATTTATTTGTTTTCCCACGCGATACAATCGCTCGGCAGCAAGGGTTCGATTATTTCCTGAATATATGCTAATAATGATAATCCAAATACTTAGGTTCTGGTAGAAACTTATCGGGTAAGATTATTTTCTTATTTTCATAGGCAACGAAGTTAGTTTCCATTGCAGAATTTATCATTTTCTTTTGTTTAAGTGTATCGGAAAGTATAATCGTATAATCGTCGGGGCGGATTGCGATTAATCCTAAATCATATGCTTTATCGTGGAGAGCATTTAAGCAAAGCCCATTCATTGGGCTTAATCGGATAGATTCGTTTTTACTCCAAGGTACAATATGGCTTGCGATTAGTAATTCAGGCTGCGCCAAAACAGTAATGCAACATTGGTTGTTATAAGTAGCCAAAACAATTTTACGGAAAAGCGATTGGTTAACCCTTGTTTTAATCAATCATTCTTTTTCTTTGCCATCTTTAGGAAGTTGGTCTAATTCAATATTGTTGATTTTTTCAATGGTAGAATGCTGTTTCTGAGCAAGCATTTCTTCGCTTTGCAACAAAACTTCGCCCCAGTTATTGTAAAACTCATCCCAAATGACTTTATCCAACTTACTGGCATTAGCAGCACCTTTTATACCACGAGCCTTGAGAGTAGGGTCAAAACTGGCAAAGTTACCCAGTTTCAGTGCGATAGATGAAGGCGTACGCCCATTCAACCCTGCCAATTCAATAATAGCAGCATTGGTTTTGTGCATTTTACCAAAAGGTAACTTGCAATAAAGATTAATTGCGAGGATTAATTCTTCGCGTGTCCAAAGAGATTGGCCGGGTTTCATAATACTTTAAAACTCATAAAGCAGAAAACAATTTTACATAACTTGCAAATTCTCGATAGTCAACAGAATTAACACTTGTTAAATCTGATTTAAACTTAACCTCTGACACTCTTTCAGGAATATTCACTCTTTCAATTTTTGAGATGTCTTGGTATCTGTAAAAAAGCAAAGAATTCTTAGCTAAATCATAGTCAAATTTAATTTTTACGGTTTGTTCAAAAGTATTTCCAAGCGTTTTAGAAACAATTCTAAATATCTTCTCTTTTAAATCAAGATCTATTATCCTTTTTTCAATACTATTCAGCAAGTCTATTATGTTGAGACCATTTGAAACTTGCTTGGTAAATATTGACGCAATTATAACTTGACTATCAGTTGGTGGATTTAATTGTTCTGCATTAAAAAAGTGAACCCTTTCTAGATTGCTACTACTTTTAACCTCTATCTTTTCCTTGTCTGCATTAAAGTCAAATTTTTCTTCAGGAATGTTGTGCCAATAATTTATTAATATTCTCGGATTCTTGCTTTGCTCAATTAATAATAGTTCCGCCCAAAGTCCTTGAACTGTGCTAGTTGGATTTTCTGTTAATGATCGAAACACTTCGATAAAATTTTTAAACGTTTCGAAAATCTCTATCTGAGTTGGGTTATTAGAAATTGAGTTTAAAAGCGAAAGCGCAATTCCAAAAAAATAATTTTGCATGACTTCATCATCGCTCTTAAATGTAATTACTGAATAATGATCAATTTGTGATTTCCCATTTACAGTAACTTTGCATTCTACATTATGTGTGAGTTCAATGTATTTTAGTTTTATATTCTTTTGATTTAAATGAGTTCTGTCAAATTTTGAAGAAATTAATATTACAGGAAAACCAAGATAATTCACTCCAATTTTCGCAAATGGAAAATCACTCAATGCATTAGCATTGAACAACTTTGAATTATCCGTTTGAGGGATTTCAATATGTATAAATAAATCTATCAAATTCATATGTTATCTGGTTGTCTAATGATATCTTTTCCGATTGTTTCTGGTATCCAAATAGCAAGGCTTATCAAATCACTATAAATGGCATTACCATTTTCATCAAAAATTGGATTACCACTAACATCTAACAGGCTTAATCTATGAATTTGTATAGTAACTTTATCTTGATCCTTAATATTCCTATCTCCAACGTATACTTCACCTTTTCTTAATCTACCATTTGATGTGGGTTGTTCACCCTGAAATAGTTGTTGGATGTTATCATTTTGGTTTAATCTACGTTGTCTTATAATTTGAACAATATTATTATTTTCAATTTTTGAACTCATCAAATATATCAAACAAGACTCATTGGGATTCTCTCGTAAGTAAGAATTCAATAAACCTCTTAGACTTGAATAGGTTTGGCTGTCTGTTTCTCTTGTAAACTTTAGTCGATTCAATAGTTGTTTTAAACATTCTTCAAGTGGCAACTCAGCTTCTAAGTGTTTTTGCAATTCAGTTCGTTCTACATGACCATTATTTGTTACAAAACTATTAATATGATTAAATGTAAACTCTGTAACAACATTTTTATTGAATGGAATTAGATTTTCTGAATCATGTGGCGCGCCAACAACAAACCATTCCTGACCAAAATAATCTCTATCAATGTCATTGTATAAAATATTTGGTCTGGTCAACCTTAACACTTGATCTAAAACAACTTCTCTGTCCCATTCGTTTAAGTGTTTGTTATTTACATCAAAATCCTCCAAACGCTGTCTTACATCTTCTTCATGTTCAACAATTGCTTTAAAAGCATCGATGTTTGCTTGATCTAACCAAACTCGGCAAAATCCTAAATATGAACCTTTGTAGCCAAAAAACCTTGCTCTTTGTAATGTTGTATCAACTTGTCCTGTAGCCAATGACCTTGGCATATAGGAAACTGTTAAATCTTCAACAGTAAATCCTCTATCCATTGCTTGACCACCAACTAAAATATGAGAATAAAAATCACTCCAACGAATTTCAGGAGTCTTTCCTCGACTTGAGTTTATCTCCATGATTCTTGTGTTTTTAATGGAGTGCAAAAGTCTTGTATTTGTAAGTTCTTGAAAAGGTGGCAAATCGTTCACTGTTAGATTCAAATCATTATATGCTACTCTAAACTCATCTAACAATTCATTTTTTTCATCCTCATCTGCTGGAGAATTACTCTGCAATAAAGTCTTCCAACTTTCACATACGTTTCTTATCCAATTAAAAAATATATTTTGTGAATTAGTTAAACGTGATGGATGAACCATCATTGAACGATTACGTTGATCACGCTTAATTTCACCTGCTACAACACCTAAAAAGAATATTTTCAAAGCAAAAAGTAAACTTTCAGGTGGTTCATGAACTGAATTATTATTTGTTGGAATTTCATTATCAGGAATGCGTCTTACTAAATTCGGGTTTTGAATAAAAAAAATATTTCCGCCTGTATAACCGTTTCCAGGTGTCAATAATTTGATAAAGTTTGGCGAAAGCCTATCCATTATGTTTATAAAAAGATTGGCCTGTGGTGTTGCCGTATATTGTAACAAAGTATGATGTGGGAACACGCTTCTTAATTCATTAATTCTTCTGTAAATTGTTGAAACCTCACCCTCATTTACAGCTTCTCCAACATTGGCATTAGCTCTTGCTCTAGTATTTAAACTTGCCTGATCGCTCTCATCATCAATAATTAAAGTTGGAACACCAATAAGGTTTAAGTCTCTAAAAAGGTTAGTAATATTTCTTAACCGACTACCATTCTTCATTACAGTAATCAATAAAGTTGAACAATTTTCTCTAGGGAAAGTAGTATCTGCCCATTGCTCCAACTTCATTTCAATAGTATCTCTGTCTTCTTGTGTCCCTGCATTTTTAATAATTGTCCATTTACGGTCAAATCTACTATCAACACGCAAATCCTTTTTCATTCTTTCAAATGATTGTTCAGAGAGTGGTATTGATGTCCCAGCAATAATAATTACTATTTGATATTGATTGTCATTAGCTAAAGCAGCAACAGAGGTAAATGAAAGGGTTTTACCACTCTGAACATAACCAATAACTAAACCAGTTTCAACATTTTGTAGTTTTGTTGGGTCACCACACATTTCCAAAATTTTGAATGATTCTTCAATTACACGGTCGCCAGTTTCATTTATATTTCCTGTATTATCAGTAAAACCTTTATGTTTCAATAATCCCTCTATTTCTTCACCTTGAAATGGTTGCCATTTCGAATTGTTTAGATTAGCATAACCTGTTATTTCAATTATTTCTTCCATAGTTATGATTGTGATATTTTTGTAATAAGTTGATTGAAATTTCTACGAATTTCTCCTTGGGTTTTTGCACCACTTTCTTTCGCTATAATTTCTGCTAAACCCATAGCTGCAGCAAATTTTAGGACAGGCTCTATTTTAACACTATCTACACCTGCATATTGTACCATAAATGGGTGTATTAACGATAGTCTTATTCCAACATTTCGTGTATTATTTGTAAATAGATTTTCTTTTATTAAGTGTGGGCCAACTTCAATTAAGTCATCTAATGATGGATCAAATGACAATTCAATTGAAATATTCCAATCAATTTTATTAAAGTTTACTGCAAAAGATTTGTGGATAGCTTTATTTGTTTGGATTAATGGTGTTTCTGGCTCTTCTTCTACCTCAGGCAATTCAAATGTTTCCTGAATTGCATTTGGGGATTTGCTCTCAAAGTCTTTAACAGTTTCATTTAAAGCTTTTGCTCCGGAACTATTATATTCCTTTTCCGTTGCTCTTGCTCTATAATTTTCAGCTTGTGCTAATAGTGGGAATTCTTTTGAGCTAATATCACTTTTTAGCAATTGAAGAAATATCTCTAAATTATCGTCCCATTGAATTCCTTTTTTAGTAAATGAAACGTCAAATCCTTCTAAATGAAGTTCACCAAAAACTCTTTGATATCGATAGCTATTAGGTGCTCCAAATATTAACTCAGGTCTAAACCCACTATCAAAACTTCCTTCAATTACTCTACCACGTCTAAATAGAGCAAAACCAGATTCAGATGTAGAACCCGTTTCTCTGATAGCTACAAAACCATGAACACCTAAATCTTTTTCTATTTGAAAATTAATTTCCTTGCGCCAATAAATAGGCTCACCTACAGGAGAATATGGTCTATCTTGAAACTTAGCAGTAAGTATTTTAGGCTCTGTATATTCTAAAATTGTATTATCAATATTGAGTTTTAATATCCCATTACGAATAAATTCTCTGTATATACTTGCTAAATGTGATTTTACTTTACCAAGTCCCTTTCTTCTTGGGATTTTGTTCACATTATATAATTCAATAATTGTATAATGATGATTTTGATCTGTTGGCTTTGATGTAAATTCTAATTCTTCAAGTTTGTCTTCAAAGATCTTATTCATATCAAATTTTACAGTTTTTTCTATCGTTTCATTTAACGCTTTTGTTCTGACTGTCCAGTAATCAGAAAACCAACAAGATGCAGACTTCATTCCCATTCCAAACTCAGATAGTCCTGTAGTATCTGCCGGAATTTCAGCTGCCCTGAAAGCTCTACTGTAATTTGCTTGATCAATTCCTCCTGCATTATCTCGAATTGTGATTTTATTATCAGATTCATTAATCTCTATTGTAACTTCCAATTGAAAATCATCACCATGAAGTTGCTTCAAAATTTCTTCATTTTTCAAATAACTTGCAATTGCATTATCTACATACTCCGCTAAAGCAAACCAAGTTTCATATTCTAAAAATTTTAAAACAGAAAGCATAGAAACATTTGGCCTGATATTTATTTTGTTTTGTTGATCCATACAGTCTAATTGTGAGAAATATGAATAATTTGTTAATCGAATCCTTTTTATTCAACTAATAACTGATTTGCAATAAGTTTGACAATTTTTGCATTCACAGCATTTCCAAGTGCTTTAAATGCTGCGTTGTCATTTTCAGGCAGTTTTAATCCCACTAATGATTGTAGTTTTAAACCTTCCCTTCTTGTAATATATCTGTTTTCCCAACCAACTATAGGAATCTGGGTATTAGTACAAACTAACGATGGGAAAAAATCTGGCTTTTTAATTCGAATGCCTGATGCTCTAAATTGCAAAAGATAATTATTAATCTTGCGATCCCCGTTCCCAACGTTCCATTCTAACTTTTGCCAACTCTGAGATGGAAGTTTTGCAATTTCCTGGACTACTTCTTTAATGAGGTTTTCGTTCTGTTTGTAAAACAACCGATTCTGTCTTATGTATCTTTGCTTCCAATCAGGAAACTTTTCTTCAACTCTTGCGTAACTAGGTAAATTTGCTAATTGCTGTTCCTTAGTCATTCCTTTTAAGGATATTCCAAAATTTCCTTTATATTTACCAAGTTCTGATGCCGAAAGTAATTGTGGATATTTTTCTTCAAAAGGATAGTCTGCCCCAAACTCCATCCCCCAAATTGGAAAACCTGGAATTTGAGTTTCTATAGGCAAAGCGTCAATTAGTTTTTGCCAAAGAATAATGCAATCCTGATTTGCTTTTGAAAGTTTCTTTACATTTGTAGGTTTTGGTTCTAAAAAATTATTGAGTTTAACAACTTTCTTTTTATGCCTGTCTACCTCTTCAAAGCTAAAATGGGCAAGCGCATTTTTACCTAATGCACCAACTATAAAAATTCTTTGTCTGTGTTGAGGTATTCCAAAATCATGTGGAGAATAATCTCTATGATCAACCTCATATCCTAATCTATCAAATTCAGCTTTCATTGCGTTCCATGTTTCTTCATTATTATGTTTTGCAATAAAGCGGACATTTTCCAGAATAAAGTATTTAGGTTTCTTAATTTCAAGTATTTTGATAATTTCGTCAAACAATGTACCTCTTTCATCTTCACGTCCTAACTGTTTGCCCGCTTTTGAAAATGGTTGACAGGGAAAACCAGCACACAAAATATCATGTTCAGGTATTAAATCAATATTATCTTTAACGATTTTCCTTATATCACCATGAATATTGATATGTTTTCCCCAATTAAGTTTGTAAGTTTCCCTTAAAACAGGATCCAATTCACTTACAAATACACATTCGTGTCCAAGTTCATGTAGTGCTTTATGAAAACCACCAAGTCCAGCAAATAAATCTATAAATCTCATTTTATTATTCTAGTTCAACGCCTATTTATTATAAATTCTCATAAGTAGGTGAAAAATCTCATATTATTTTTTAGTTATTTTTTTCGCAAACAAAAACTTCCTTACCAGCATTTCGGGCTTAGTATCCTTATTTCGGATACGGCTCATATTGTAACTGCGGGTAGCTTTGTCGTGTACGTCAGCCATAGTTCAGCGTTTCAGCTAAATAAATCCCTGATATCTACCTTCAGGCCAATCGCCAGTTTTTCAATCACGGTTATTGACACATTCCGTTCTCCCTTTTCAATGCCGGGTATATACGTTCTATCGAGATTGGCTTCATTTGCCAACCCCTCTTGTGAAAGTCCTCTTGCAAGCCTGAGTTGCTTGACTTTATCTCCAAATTTTTTCTTAATATCCATAGTCGTCAAAAGTAGTTAAGTGTAGATTATTGTACAACGGACAATTGTCTACATGACTTATAGTTATTTTGCAGTTAATAGAAACAGAAAAGCCATGATTCTATAATAAGAACCATGGCTTCAATATGGATAGATATTTTTATTTTATTTGTTTATGAGTGAACTGGTTTTCTTTTCAAATCATTCCATCATATAAATCCTTCTAAGAAGACCTATCAGGTTTCGAAAACCTGTTAGGTCTTTATCAAGTCTTTAATCAGATCTTTATCCGGCACATAGTGCTCCGGCAACAGATCCAACTACAAACTCAATACTCAGAACTATATACTATAAACTCCCCACTATCTTCGCACATCCGGCCCATTTTACTGCTTCGCCTTCGCCATCGGCGCCTACCGTGCCAAACTCTACACCCAGGCCCAGCACCAGGGTATCGCTAGCAGCCAAGTAAGGCGTAACGTTTGAAAGTTGTACTTCCAGGCTTTGTGCGGGTTGTACCCGTTTTACGGGTGTCCATCCGGAGCGCACCTCCCGGTAGGTTCCCAGCAGCAGGTCGTTGGCGGGCTTGTAGGTTTTGGTTTCCGGGTCGTACGTAACATCGGTGCATATCCCCAGCACCACCACAAAGCGCAGCAGTGGCAGCTTATTGGGCGCAAACAGTTGGTCGGCAGGGTTAAACTCCGGCAAATCCACCACCGCGCGCGTCAGTTCCCGGTCTATCTGCCAGTCGGGTTTCAGCCTCACCACCCGGTCGAAGAGGTTGGTTTTATTAAAACTAAAGTCAGCCAGGTAATGGTTGTTTGCCCTGACGTATACGTTGCGGGTTCCTTTTTCGTGCTCCGTATCCCGGCACTGTATCTTTTTACACAGGGCATTCATGCCGCCCATCACATTGTAGTCCGCCAGCCGCATCAGAGGCTCCAGCGCCCGGCGCAATGCACTGGCCGCTTTGGTGCATCCACCCCACTCTTTCCCGCTGTCGCGCAGCCCCTTGCAGCTCTCGCGTGTTTTAATGGTTTGTTTACTCGGTCCGCCTTTGGTGCGCATAATCACCTCATTGCTTCCCCGCATGGTGTACATCGATACACCTTTCAGAGCGCCTGTTACCTGCGTTAGTCCTTTTACCCGTGCCATGAATTAGTTTATAGTTGGTGGTTTATAGTTTTGAGTTCTGGGTTTTGAGAATGAAGTGTCATATACCTCTTTCTGCTTACCCGGCAATCAAACAGCTATTTATTTATCACTACAAATATAATTAAAATTATTTTATAACTATGATATTACTCATTTAATAATAGTGCTTTAAAAGAGCTTTATAAGAGTTATATCTATGCTTTATATGAGTTTTAATGGACAATATGCAGGGAAAATAACTATACTATGCCTGAATGCGTTCGGGATAAGACACCAAACAAAAACCGGCACAGCTGTTATATTACAATTAATGAGGCTGTCTCAAAAGAATAATTGATTTAGAATTCAATTACAATTTGAAATTTACAGAAACGAATCTCCCGCAGATATCGCTGATTATCGCTGATTTTTTCTTAATCTGCGTACATTTGCGATATCTGCGGGAGTTGTATATTATAATCTGTAAGTAAGTTTATTCTATTTGTGACTTTTGAAACAGCCTCATTAAAATTTGTTTCTTTTGCCCATTGAATTAGTTGATGTACATTTGCAGTGTTTTTTCCAGCTAATTATGAGAAGTTTCCTGAACCATATCTATTTCCTGTTTATTATAGCAGTTTTCATTGCCTGCAACGACATGAATGACGTACCGACACCGGTTGACCTTCCCTATACCCCGGGCGAAACGGGCAAAATGTACGTACTGTCCGAAGGACTTTTTAATATGAACAACAGCACCCTGACGCTGCTCGATTTCGACAAACACTCCATAAAACCGGATTTTTTCTTATTACAAAATAACCGCGGACTGGGCGACACAGGCAATGATATGAAAGCCTATGGCAGTAAACTTTGGATAGTGGTAAACGTATCGTCGCAGGTGGAAGTGCTGGATCTGAAATCGGGCCTTTCCATCAAGCGCATCCCGTTTTTCGACTCAAACAAGGTAGCACGGCAACCCCGTTATATTACTTTCTCGGAAAACAAAGCCTACGTTTGCTCGTTTGATGGCACGGTAGCGCGCATTGACACCACTACCCTTTCCATTGAAGCCATTACTCCCGCCGGGCGGAATCCGGACGGAATAACCATAGCAAACGGGAAACTATATGTGGCTAATTCGGGTGGACTGGATATGCCGAACTACGACAACACGGTTTCTGTAATTAACATAAACACATTTACCGAAACAAAGAAGATAAACGCGGGGCTGAACCCTTACAAAACAGAAACCGACTCAGAAGGTGATGTATATGTAGTCTCAAGGGGAAACAATGGCAGTATAAAATCAAAATTGGTCCGCATTGACAGCCGGACCGATGAAGTTACACAAACATTCGACAACATTCCGGCAGTCAATTTTACCATCCACAACGACACGGCTTATTTGTATAATTACGATTTCGTCAAAAATACTTACTGGATTAAAACATTCGATTGCAAAACCGAGCAACTGATTTCCGACAGTTTCATCACCGACGGAACAACGTTAGAACGGCCATTTGGCATTTACGTCCACCCCACCAACGGGCATGTGTATGTAACCGATGCACGAAATTACACCACAAAAGGCGATTTATTATGCTTTAACCGCAACGGAAAGCTACTTTACAAGCTGGAAAGCGTGGGCCTGAACCCAAACTCAATCGTAGCTATTCCATAAAATATCCATTTTGCACAAAAAAAAATCAGAACAAATACACCTGTCAATATCAACATTTTAAAGATTCATCAAACCACAGAAAACAAATTATTACAGCTTTTTTAATCACAATCCCTTGTAGAATCAAAAAAAGGCTATATCTTTGCACTCGCAAAACGGAAATGGTACCATAGCTCAGTTGGTAGAGCAAAGGACTGAAAATCCTTGTGTCCCCGGTTCGATTCCTGGTGGTACCACTTACAAAAGCCGCAATTGATTTTATCAATTGCGGCTTTTGTTTTTAATAGCCTCAAAAAAAACAGCGATTGCCGAAAACCGACAATCACCGTGTTGCTAGAAAGAAAAATTTACTTGCAGATTGCGCTTCCCAGCGGAAGTACAACGCGACCATACATTTTATTTACCATATTTCCACCAGCCGCATAAAACCCAATCAGGGAAATCACCAATTCGGTCCAAGCTGCAATAGTATGCCAATATTCACCCATCCCGAACGAGTCCATCATCAAGCCGATAAACAGCACATCAATCAACACCATAATTGCAATAAGCGCTTTATTGGTTTTAAATGCCGCTATAGTAAGAAACACTGAAATGATCAGATAACCCAAAAATGCGAAACCCAACTGCCGCACATCCACAGCAGCCATCAGCGTTTGCCCGAAAACGCCCATTTTAATCATCCAGGAAGCAGCCACAGAAATCCAAAACAATCCGTAAACTCCAAACGCTGTAGCTCCAAAAAGATTATTATGCTTAAAATCATAAACACAGGCCATAAGCTGTGCAAAACCACCTAAAAAAATTGCCCATGGAATCACCAACGAAAGACCGGTGGTCCATCCTAATTTTTGAGAAGCAGCTACCAATGTTACCATAGCCAAACCTGTTAATCCAAGTGGTGCCGGATCGGCCACCTCAATACGTACATACGTTCCTTTTTCGTGCATAAAATTGTTATTAAAGTTTTAAATTTGCGGGCGCAAAGATATAAAAATCAAACAAACCACCAAACAGACAATTAGTTAAGCAACAAACCCAGAATATCAAAACCTGCAAGCAAATGAAAGAATATACAACAATAGAGAATATTAATGCAAAACTCAAAATCTCACCTGCTAATTTGTATATCCGAAGCAATTTATTTACTTTTGCTAAATAATCATACATACAACCCCAAAACTGCAACTAATTAAATTGCAACAGAATAGAATGGCAGCATTTAAACGGATTTTACTGAAACTGAGCGGCGAATCGCTTATGGGCGAAAAGCAATATGGAATTGACGAAAAACGCCTGGGCGAATACGCTTCCCAAATTGCAGAAATAGCTGCGCTGGGCGTTCAGGTAGGCATTGTCATAGGAGGTGGAAACATTTTTCGCGGACTGAGCGGAACTTCCAAGGGCTTCGACCGCGTACAGGGTGACCAAATGGGCATGCTGGCAACCGTAATCAACAGCCTCGCGTTAAATTCAGCATTACAGGCAGCCGGAGTAAAATCAAGAGTACTCACCGCCATTCGCATGGAGCCTATTGGTGAATTTTACAGCAAACAAAAAGCCATTGCAAGCCTCGAGAATGGCGAGGTGGTTATTCTCTCAGCAGGTACAGGCAATCCGTTTTTCACCACCGACACCGGTTCATCGTTGCGCGCTATTGAAATTGAAGCCGATGTAATGCTTAAAGGAACCCGCGTGGATGGAATTTATACAGCAGACCCAGAAAAAGACAAAACGGCTACCAAATTCGACGAAATTACTTACGACGAAATATACCACCGCAACCTGAAAGTAATGGATTTGACCGCCACTACCATGTGTAAGGAAAACAACATGCCTATCTACGTTTTCGACATGGATACGGTTGGGAATCTGAAAAAGGTAATGCTCGGCGAGAAAATAGGAACGTTGGTAAAAAACTGATTTCAGTTTATCTTTTTTCATCAAAAAACTAAATAAAAAATACATATTATGTTAGACGTAAAACCAATTCTGACACACGCAGAAGAAAGCATGGAAGCAACCGTTTTGTTTCTTGACGAAGCGCTGGCTCACATCCGTGCAGGAAAAGCTAATCCACGCATTCTGGATGGCGTAAAAGTAGAATACTACGGTTCGCACGTGCCCGTTTCCAACGTGGCCACTATCACCACGCCCGACGCCAAAACCATCACCATTCAACCTTATGAAAAAGCGTTGATTCCTATTATTGAAAAAGCTATCTTAAATTCGGAGGTAGGCATTACACCAATGAACAACGGAGAAACTATCCGCCTTGGAATTCCGCCGCTCACAGAGGAACGTCGTCGCCAACTGGCCAAGCAATCGAAAGCCGAGTGCGAAGATGCCAAAATAAGTGTACGTAATGCACGCCGCGATGCTATCGAACATTTCAAAAAAATGATCAAAGATGGACTTCCCGAAGACGTTGAGAAAGATGCTGAAGCCAGCGTCCAGAAGATACATGACAAGTATATCAAGAAAATAGATGACTTGTACGCTGCCAAAGAAAAGGAAATCATGACAGTTTAACACAAACAACCTGATTAACAACCAAAGAATCTCAGTCATCTCATTTTATTGTGGGATGGCTGTTGCTTTTTATAGACACCCACTTATGCAGAGGCTACTTCTTTTTATTGCTGTATATTTATTAGCTTGCCAGCTTATATCTGCCGGTGAAAAGCCGGACAGCATTGCCTCTCGCAAAAGCCTGTTTATAATTCCTCATGCATCATACCAACAAGAAACAAGTGTGGCACCCGGCATTGCCTACGGATATTATTTCAAAAGCAAGGATATCAGCAAAATAAGCTCTGTTTCGGGCAGTGCTGTCTACACCTTCAAAAATCAGTTCCTATTCAACGTAACCCCCAAAATATTTCTCCGCTCATCCAATTGGTACATTTACTCGAATTTAAACATTCGAAATTATCCGGATTATTATTTTGGCATAAGCAGCAAGCCCACAAACACAAAACAACCGTATACGTCTCAAAATTTATCACTACTCCTTCAACCACAATATGCTGTTTCGAAGCATTTTCTGGCAGGAATTTCGCTCACCGCAAGAGCCGAGCAATTAAAAACAGATTCTGCCTTTGAGAGCAGTAAAACAGATATTTTCAGGCAATTCGGCAACACAGGCTGGCAACCATATTCTCAAATAAGTTTAGGGGCAGTAGCAGCTTATGACAGTAGGGATAATCAATTTTACCCGCAAAATGGTATCTTTGCAAAATCATTTTTCACCGTTTCGAAAGCCGGGCTGGGAAGCACCTATTCGTTGACTGAATTATCGGTGGATGTGCGGCAATATATTCCGTTGCCAATATCACATGTGATTGCATGGCAAGTTTACTTTAATGGTATTTTCGGTTCCCGCGGCATCCCTTTTGAATTGCTGCCAACAGTTGGCGGACGCGATTTGCTACGCGGATTCCGGCAAGGCATGTATCGGGAAAATGTGCTACTACTAACCCAGACCGAATATCGGATTCCGGTTTACAAGCGCCTGAAAGCCGTTATTTTTTGCTCATTGGGCGACGTTATGGATAGCCAGACTTGCAGAACAGAGAAGGTAAAATTCTCTTATGGAGGCGGATTACGATACCGGCTTAACGATGCACGGGTACATTTGCGCCTCGATTTGGCAAAAAATAATTATGGAGACAAATTGCAATTTTATATTACTGCCACAGAAGCTTTTTGATTTGATGATAGGATGATGTGAAAATGTGATGATAAAATGATGTGATGATTGAGAGATTAATAATTAATACGATATAAAAAAACCGATGTTAAGCAAATATTACAAAACGCTTACTGTTTACCTCTTACCTCTTACTGCTGAATAACATGAAAGGTTTAGTCGTAAAAAACACAGGCAGTTGGTACCAGGTAAAAACTGACGATGGCGAACTGACGGAATGCAAAATCAAGGGTAATTTTCGGATAAAAGAATTCCGGAGCACCAATCCTATTGCCGTAGGCGACTGGGTAGAGTTCGAGAAAACAGTTGATGGAACTGCCATGATCCATACCATTACCGAGCGCAAAAACTATATCGTGCGCAGGTCATCAAATTTGTCTAAACAGTTTCAGATTTTGGCAGCAAATCTTGATCTGGTGGCATTGGTCGTCACTGTAAACTACCCTGAAACATCTTTGATCTTTATCGATCGTTTTTTGGCAACAGCAGAAGCATATCGGGTTCCGGCCTGCATCGTGTTCAATAAAATTGATTGCTACTCGGCCGAAGAGACAGAGTATCTGGACGGCCTGATAAATCTTTACACCTCGTTGGATTATCCTACATTTAAAATTTCGGCAAAAAATTCAACAAATATAGATCAGCTTATGACTTTTCTCAGTGGAAAAACCACGCTTTTTTCTGGAAATTCCGGCGTTGGAAAATCGACACTGATTAATGCAATTGCCCCGCATTCACTTGCAAGAACGAGAGAAATTTCATCCTACCACAACAAGGGTATGCACACCACCACTTTTTCGGAAATGTACGAATTGCTTTCGGGCGGACACATTATCGACACTCCGGGAATCAAAGGATTTGGAACCATTGATATGGAAGCGGCAGAAATCAGCCATTATTTCAAGGAAATTTTCAAAATTTCGGCCGATTGCCGGTTTGCCAATTGCACACACGTACACGAACCCGGTTGCGCCGTTCAGGAAGCAGTCAAAGAACACTATATCAGCACCTCGCGCTACCAAAGCTATTTGAGCGTACTGAAAGACTGTAACGAAGGAAAATATAGATAAAATGAATATTATTGCGCTTTTAACTATCAATTTATTCGAAAAATTGACAGAATTACAAAATTATTAAATACATTTGCATTAAAATTTCAACATTTAAAACCAACCGAACATTATTCAGGAAAAATTAAATACCATGGCACAACATCAAATTGACAGATTAGACAAAAAAATACTTCAGCTCATTTCGCAAGATGCCCGTATTCCATTTCTGGAAGTTGCCCGCGAATGTAACGTTTCGGGTGCAGCCATCCATCAACGCATACAAAAGCTCCGCAACACCGGAATCATTAAAGGATCTGAATTTGTGGTTGACACCTATAAAGTAGGATTTCAAACCTGCGCGTACATAGGCATCATTCTCAGCGACATCAAAATGTTCAACAGCGTGGTGGAAGAGCTAAAAAAAGTTCCCGAAGTTGTGGAATGTCATTATGCAACCGGTAAATACTCCATGTTCGTAAAAATATATGCGAAGGACAACCGCCATTTATTACAAATCATTCTGGAACATTTGACTCTAATCCCGGGCATTGCGCATACAGAGACCTTCCAGATTTCGCTGGACGAGATTTTCCGTCGCCAATTGTCGGTTTTTGAAATCGACTCAAATATCGATGTCATCGAAGAGGAATAAACGTTCAAACCGCATAAAACGAAAAGCGCATCATTTTATTTAATGATGCGCTTTTCGTTTATATGAATTATTTTTTCAATCAATTAATATCTGGTATACACCGAACGCACATAAGCCACTGCCTGATTGTAAATTGGCTTTGTAAATCCGACAAATAAATCCTGATGAGTGGGAGGCACCTGAGGTTTTTGCCCGCACATTCTCTTTTGTTCGTTGGTAAGAGCACGGTCATCCCCCTGAAAAGTGGCCCAGTCAGTTGCCCAAACATATTGCCCGCTAAAGTTACGCAACTGAAGTTCTCGGCTATTTTGCGCATCCACAATACGAAGGCTCAACACTCCACTTGAAATAAGTTCCTGACGGAATGTAGTTAACCTGGCTTTTACCGTATTGTAGGTATTATAGGTTTTTCCTTCCACCTTTACAGTTCCCACTATCACACTGTCACGTTTTACGTCGATAGTATTGCTTGATTCACGTATATTGCCAACCGAAAAATCTTCAAAATTCAGATAAATATACTGATGCGGGTCACGCATATTTTCGGCAGAAGCCTCTTCAGGCGAGTAGAAACGAACGAAGCGGTTTTTACTGCTCTGGCTCATCTCTGCCAACAGGTTATCGTAAAAAAAATCTGCTGAATATTGATATTTATTGCTGGTATATGGCCTTTGTACAATTACCCGCAACGTAGCATAGTATCGTGCTTCTTCAATTTTATGAATCACATCTTTATACCCATACACGTAACTGTTGGCTTTATTAAAGAACTGAAAACCCAGCCTGGCCTGCTCTATTGTATTGGCTTCAACAGCCTTAATGCCCATATCATAAGCCTGTTCGGCAGCCATTTGCTTGGCGCTGCTCAATTCGGCAATATATTCTTTGGGCTGCGGGATCAACTGATTGGCTTTCGGACAATGAAAAATAGCATTGGCCAACTGGTTCATGCGTTCATACTGATTAACCAACACATCATATTGATCCGGACCATTCGCCAACTGAGCATTTTCAATTTCACGCTGAGCTTCCTTTTGAGCCAGGGGATACGCCTTTGTCAGCACAAACTGCGATTTCTGACTATTAGGATTGGATCGCAAACGCTCAATCGCCTCAAAACAAGCCTTATAATAATCGCCTTGCTTGTAAGCATTATGGCCTGTAGAACATGCTGAAACAAAAATAATAACACAACAGAGCAAGAGAAATTGATTGATTTTTTTCATAACTGAATTGTGAAATAGTAAAACTTATCCGCCAAACGACGAGTTATTTAATTGCAAGATTATTACATCCTTTCAGGCACATCTATACCCAGTAAGCCCATACCAGTCTTGATTACCGATGCAATGGTTTCGGAAAGCACCAGCCTGAATTGCTTCATCTTGGCATTTTCTTCTTTTAATATCGAAAAATCGTGATAGAACTGATTGTACTCTTTCACCAGTTCGTAAATATAGTTGGCAATCAGTGCCGGACTAAATTCTTCACCAGCCTGGGCAACCACTGTTGGAAATTCGGTTATCAACTGAATCAGATAACTTTCTTTTTCCGAAATGGCCAGCTGCGTATCAGCCAAAACACCAAAATCAATTCCCTGATCAACAGCTTTGCGCAACACCGACTTGATTCGGGCATGAGTATATTGAATAAACGGACCTGTATTCCCATTAAAATCAATCGATTCTTTAGGATTGAAAGTCATATTCTTGCGTGGATCAACCTTCAGGATAAAATACTTCAACGAACCCAACCCAACCATGCGGACAATAGCTTCAACTTCTTCCGGTGTGCAATTATCCAGTTTTCCGAGTTCCTGCGAAGTTTCGCGGGCGGTTTCAATCATCTCTTTCATTAAATCGTCGGCATCAACTACAGTTCCTTCGCGGCTTTTCATTTTGCCTTCGGGCAACTCCACCATGCCATACGAAAAGTGTACCAGACTTTTCCCCCATTCAAAGCCAAGCTTATCCAATAAGATAGCCAGCACCTGAAAATGATAATTTTGCTCATTTCCAACCACATAAACCATTTTATTGATCGGGTAATCGTTGTAACGAAGTTTGGCAGTACCAATATCCTGAGTCATATACACGGAAGTTCCATCGGCACGCAGCAACAACTTCTCATCCAATCCATCACCCGTCAGATCAGCCCAAACAGAGCCATCCTCGCGACGATAGAACGCTTTATTGGCTTCACCTCTTTCTACCTCCGATTTTCCTTCGAGGTATGTTTCAGATTCGTAATATATTTTGTCGAAATCAACTCCCAGCTGTTTGTAGGTCTTATCAAATCCATCGTACACCCAGCCATTCATCATTTCCCACAACTGGCGCACTTCGGCATCATTATTTTCCCAGGCAAGGAGCATTTTTTGAGCTTCAAGAATTAGCGGAGCTGATTTTTTAGCTTCCTCTTCGGTCATTCCTTTCTCCATCAAACCTTTGATCTCAGCTTTGTAAGCTTTATCAAAAACTACATAATACTTCCCTACCAGGTGGTCGCCTTTCATGCCGGTACTTTCGGGAGTTTCGCCATTTCCGAAAAGTTTCCATGCCAACATGGATTTGCAAATGTGAATGCCACGGTCGTTTACAATATTGGTTTTCACTACTTTCCAGCCGTTAGCTTTCTGGATTTCGGCAATGCTGTAACCGAGCAGATTATTGCGGATATGCCCTAAGTGTAATGGTTTATTGGTATTGGGAGATGAATATTCGATCATCATTAAGTCAGCATCTTCCTTTACCTCCTTGATTCCGAAGGAAGTGTTTCCATGAATTTCATTCAACGTTTCTAACCAATAGCCCTTGCTGATACTCAGATTCAAAAAACCTTTGATTACATTAAATGTAGATATAACCGGACTTTTCTGTTGCAAATATTCGCCAATTTGTTGTCCGGTTTGCTCGGGCGACTTGCGGGCCGCTTTCACAAAAGGAAACGTGACAACGGTAATATCTCCATCAAATTCTTTCTTTGTTTTCTGAAGTTGTATCTGGCTTGCCTCTGTATTCAAACTGTAAAGCGAGTTTACAGCTTCTGCAACAAGGCCGCTGAGGATAGTTTCTAAATTCATGTCTGTTTTATTTTTTTGTTCGGAGTGCAAAGATACGAAAATTAGTGATAAAATTTAAACCTCAAAAAACACATCTTAGAATGGCTTTCTACCAGTTACACAGAATCTGATCATAAAAAACTGCCTGTTTCTCCGTAAGAGAAACAGGCAGTTAAAATCAAAAACAATTGAAGGTTTAGAATAACTTCCAACCAAGAGAAATTACAAAATTAGAATTCAAATCAGGTTTCGTTTGCCATGTCGCCTGATAAACATCATTAATCAGATTGAATCTGCAATCAAGCGTAAACATAAGAACATCGATCCCTGCTCCTGCCTCCAGTCCGATTTGGGAATTTTTAAATTCTCCGATAAGTTTCTCTTTATCAATACCACTACCATCTGTCAGGCTTGGAAATGAAACTTCCGAACCCGCATTTAACCGGAGTTTCGGCCCTGCAAAAACGCGCAAATTAGCCACTTTCAAATCCAGCAGTTTATATCCCAACAACAACGGAATGTCGACAGTACTGAAAGAAACTAATTTATCTACAGTAATTTCCTTATTCGTAACATCCTGCATTGTGATTTGATAATTTTTATTTTGCAAAGAGTAAAGAACTTCCGGCTGAATATACATTTTTGTACCAATCCGTGAAAAAACACCTACATGAAAACCATTATTAAGCTCTGCTCCTACATTTTTCAACGTATATGTTCCACTCTGGACATCGGATATATTATTGAACGTCAACGACGAATTATAGCCCGCTTTGATTCCAAAATTGAGTTGGGCAAAAGCAGACGAAACCATAAGCAGTAATACTGCGATAAAAACACTTTTTTTCATACAGATTATTTTTAAAATTGAGTAATATAGGATTTACTATTAACGGTTCAAATTGAATTTTGGTATAAACGGGTTTTTAGCAGTAACCCACTGAGGGTTGTGAATTTTTATTTTCGAGTTTCTGAATTTCAGGTCAGCTTTTTCAGGAATCTGAATCATATATTCCCGTTTATTTGAGTTTGTAAGCTTCCTGTCACGCAGCCATACATTGAAATCCTTCAGGTGATAATAACTTATGCCATATTGGGCAGCCCAACTCATCCAATCACCAACTGAGTCATTTACAATTACCGGCTTCGTTTCGATGCTTTGATAAAAATCATTACAATCGAGTTCATAGCCAAACGCCTTAGGATTTTCGAGAAACTGCTTCATGGCTAAAATCCGAAACACATATCGGCTCGTTTCCGGGTTCAGCAGCATATCAAACGATTCGCTAACCTGCTGTTTTGCCTGCTCGTCGGATATCCGCCCCATACCGGCATTATACGAAGCCGCCACCGTAGTCCAGTTATTATACTTATTATAAGCACTCTTGAAATATTTACAGGCAGCAACTGTCGCTTTCTCAATATGATACCGTTCATCCACTTCGTCATTAACTTCAAGACCGAATTGCTCAGCAGTTTTAGGCATCAACTGCCAAAATCCGGCTGCTCCAGCTCCCGAAACAGCTCGTGGATCCAGATTACTCTCAATTACCGCCAGGTATTTGAAGTCATCCGGAACTCCATTTTGCTTTAATATAGGTTCAATAACCGGAAAATAACGATTGGCACGCTTGATAACCAACAAACTCACAGAATGATTGTAGGCTATTACAATTTGCTCACGGTCAAAACGCTCACGCATATCGTATCGTTCCAACGAAATCGGTTGCCCGGCAAATTCAACTTTAGCGGGAATAGGAAACGAAAAAACAGGTTCGATCGAAAAAGCAGACAACAAAAAACAAACACTCAAACTGGCTATTAAACTAATTTTAACTCTCATCTCTTTCTGTCAAACATTAAACAAATAAACACTCATATATGGCAAAGATAATCTTTAAACTGAAAAATAGTCTTCTAATACACTAAAAATAGTAAACATGCCGCTTTAATTTTAATGGTCATGTGCAAATTTTCCTATCTTTGCACTTCATTTAGTAAATATTTCCACATACAATTATCGAGTTACAAAAACCGAACCACTCCAATTTTTGAATTCATGAAACGAGCCATTTTCCCCGGAACATTCGATCCGTTTACCATAGGCCATTACAGCATAGTAAAACGCGGCTTAAACTTTTTTGATGAAATTGTTATCGCCATTGGCGTAAATCAATCTAAAAAAACACTCTTCTCAATCGAAAAGCGACTGGATATCATTCGTCAGGCATTCGAACACGAACCCCGCGTGAAGGCAACCTCATACGACAGCCTTACCGTGGATTTAGCCAGCTCCGTAGAAGCAGGTTATGTATTACGCGGACTTCGTTCGGTAGCCGATTTTGAATACGAACGAAACATTGCCGATGCCAACCGAAAACTAACAGGTGTAGAAACCGTTATTCTCTTTACCGAATCAGAGTATTCGTATATTTCATCTACAGTTGTGCGCGATTTAATCTCGTACGGGAAAGACATTTCCAGTTTTTTACCTCCTAATACAAAACTTTAATTTTCAGAAAATCAGCATTATGAAAACGAAACTAAATATTTTTCTGGCATTTTTATGTTTAACCTCATTTGTTTCGGCGGCCACTCCGGCAGAGAAACATAGTTTCCGCATTAGCAAGAATCTCACCATTTTCAACTCTCTGTTCCGCGAACTCGATTTATACTATGTGGACACGCTGAGCTACGACAAAATGGTAAAGACGACTATCGATAACATGCTCGAGAAACTGGATCCTTACACTGTTTACATGCCCGAAGAGGAAACCGACGATCTGACGTTTATGACTACCGGCGAATACGCAGGAATCGGCGCCCTGATCATGAAAAAAGATAAGGACATTTGCATTTCCGAACCTTATGAAGGAATGCCTGCACAACGAAATGGGGTACGGGCAGGCGACATAATACTCGAAATTGATGGCAATAAGGTAGAAGGTCTTTCGGTAAGCGATGTCAGCTCCCGCCTGAAGGGAACACCCAATACCACTATCAAATTAAAATTGAAACGGCTGGGAGTAAAAAAACCGATCGAAATATCTTTTTTGCGTGAAAAAATACAGGTTAACCCGGTAGCTTATACCGCTGTTGTTGGTGACAAGACCGGGTATGTGCTACTCCGCGAGTTTACCGACAGGGCAGCCATTGAAGTAAAAAATGCCGTGAATGACTTAGTCAAAAACAACAAAATAGAATCGTTAGTTTTGGATATTCGCAACAATGGCGGCGGACTGATTGATGAGGCTGTGAAAATTGTTGGCTATTTTGTGCCTAAAGGAACTGATGTTGTAACCACCAAAGGAAAAAACAGTGAATCGGACAGAACTTACAAAACCCCAACTGAACCAATTTTTCCGAACATGAAACTGGCGATATTGACCAACCGTTCATCAGCCTCTGCCTCGGAAATCCTTGCCGGCTCCATTCAGGATCTTGACCGTGGAGTTATCATTGGCGAACGTACATTTGGCAAAGGATTGGTACAAAATATCCGCCCCGTTGGTTTTGGCGGCCACCTGAAAGTCACTACTGCCAAATACTATATCCCAAGCGGTCGTTGCATTCAGGCCATTGATTACAGCCACCGGAACGAAGATGGAAGCGTAGGCCGGGTACCCGATAGTCTCACCCACGAATTTTTAACCCGAAATGGTAGGAAAGTACGTGATGGTGGCGGAATTGTTCCGGATTCGTTAACCAAAGACGAACGTAAACTGAATATAGCCTATTATATTTTTGCTCAAAATCTTTATTTCGATTATGCAACACTTTATGTACAGCAACATCCAACCATTGCATCACCTGCCGATTTTGAACTGACAGATGAAGACTTCAAAGCTTTTAGCAATTACCTGATCGAAAAAAAATTCACATATACTACCCAGACAGAAAAGTACTATAACGAATTATTGGAAATGGCCAAATATGAAAGCCTTGACAAAGGAGCCAAGGCTGAGTTTGAAGCACTGAAAACGAAATTAGTACCCGACATTTCAAAAAGCATTGAGGAAAATAAAGCAGACATTTCAGATCTGCTAAGTCTTGAAATAATCAAAAGGTACTATTATCAAAAAGGTGAAATCCAATACTCACTTCGCACAGACAAAGATTTAAAAACAGCACTTTACCTGCTCAATACCGATGAATTATATTCTAAAATACTCAAAAAGCAATAACTGATTTTAAATCTTGTCCGACCTACAAAAACTTAGACACAGTTAAGCCCGATTGCCCCCTGGGATATAAATCCGAAACAAAGAGGCGTAAAATCGTTACCATTTAAAAGATTTAGTATTAAAATGTTGATAAATTTTAATGCTAAATCTTTTTTTATGCAGATATTATTCCTATTTTTGCGCACAAATCTTTAGTAAAAATCTATTACTCACACCAACTATTATTCACTAATATCTATGAAAACAAACATCTTAGGTGATAAAATAAAATCTTTATGTGCCGACAAGAACATTTCGAAGGAAGAATTAGCAGAGCGCTCGGGATTAACCGTCGTACAATTGGAATTAATTGAAAGCACCGACACCGTTCCTTCACTATCGCCTTTAATTAAAATTGCCCGCGCTTTAGGCGTACGCCTGGGAACTTTTTTAGACGACAGTTATGAACTTGGCCCTGTACTACACAGGAACGATGAAACCCACAAGCCTGTATCTTTCTCCAGTCAGCTATCTATAGCAAATTCGCATTTGGATTTTTATTCTTTGGCTGCCCGCAAAACAGGCCGGCACATGGAGCCATTTATCATCGACATTAAGCCATCAATAAATCAGGAACCTATCCTTTCGTCGCACGAAGGAGAAGAGTTTATTTATGTTCTGAATGGTTCGATAAAAATCAGTTATGGAAAAGAAAACCATTTGCTTCACAAGGGCGACAGCATTTACTACGATTCAATTGTAGACCATCTGGTTAGTGCCGTCAACGATCAGCCGGCTCAAATTCTTGCAGTGGTATACACTCCATTCTAAATAATTCATAATTAATAATTCTAAATCACATTTTAATTATGCAATTATTCGACAGAACCTTAGGAGACTGGCTGGAACACTGGGCTGTAACTACACCTAATCAGGAATACATCGTTTATTCCGACCGCAATCTCCGTTTTACATGGGCTGAATTTAATCAGCGTGTTGACAACATGGCCAAGGGATTGCTCTCCATTGGTGTAACCAAAGGAGCACATGTAGGAATCTGGGCACAAAACGTACCGGATTGGTTAACCTTTCTGTATGCTTGCGCAAAAATTGGCGCTGTAGCTGTGACCGTAAATACCAACTATAAAGATCACGAATTGGCTTTTGTGATCGAAAACTCCGATATGCATACCATCTGCATTACGGATGGCGTTTCCGGAAGCGACTACGTGGAAATGATATATTCATTGGTACCCGAACTGAAAACTCAACAACGCGGACATCTTAAAAACGAACGCTTCCCCGAATTGAAAAACGTGATTTATATCGGGCAGGAAAAACACCGCGGAATGTACAACACTGCCGAAGTATTGTTATTAGGCAGCAATCAACCCGACCTGGAATTTCAGAAAATTAAACAGACAGTAAACTGCCACGAAGTGGTGAATATGCAATACACTTCCGGAACAACTGGCTTTCCGAAAGGCGTTATGCTCTCCCACCACAACATTGCGAACAACGGATTTCTGACCGGCGAACACATGAAGTTTACGCAAGCCGACAAACTATGTTTTTGTGTGCCGCTATTCCATTGCTTTGGAGTAGTGCTGGCCACGATGAACTGCCTTACTCATGGCTGCACACAAGTCATGGTCGAAAAGTTCGATCCGCTTATCACGCTGGCTTCTATCCACAAAGAACGATGCACAGCCGTGTATGGAGTTCCCACCATGTTTATTGCTGAATTGAATCATCCCATGTTCGACCTGTTCGATATGAGTTCGCTACGAACCGGAATTATGGCAGGCGCTTTATGCCCTATTGAATTAATGCGACAGGTAAACGAAAAAATGTTTATGACCATTACCAGCGTATATGGATTAACAGAAACATCGCCGGGCATGACACAAACCCGCATCGAAGACTCGTTTGAAACAAGGTGTACAACGGTGGGAAGCAACTACGAATTTACCGAAGTAGCCGTTATAAACCCTGAGACAGGGGAAATTTGCCCCTATGGAGTTCAGGGCGAGATGTGCTGCCGTGGCTACAATGTAATGAAAGGTTATTATAAAAATCCGCAAGCAACAGCCGAGGTAATTGATAAAAACGGATATCTGCATTCGGGCGACTTGGGAGTAAAGGACCCTGATGGCAACTACCGGATTACGGGACGAATAAAAGATATGATTATTCGTGGAGGCGAAAACATTTCTCCACGCGAAATCGAAGAATTCCTATACCATATGCCTGGCGTAAAAGATGCCCAAGTCGTGGCTATTGCATCGCCAAAATATGGCGAAGACGTTGGCGTATTTATAATTCCGCATTCGGGCTTTGACCTTACACCGGAAGATGTCCGCGACCACTGCAAAGACAAAATTGCTCGCTATAAGATTCCGCGCTATGTCTTTTTTGTTCCCGAATATCCATTGACCGGAAGCGGAAAAATTCAAAAATTCAAACTCAGGGAAATGGCACTAGACATTTGCAAACAGCAGGAAGTGAAGATAATTTAAAACTCTACAAACATCTGATTTATTTTGCCTACCGGCTACAAAACAATGAAAGAGGCTGCTTCAAAGCAGCCTCTTTTCCTTGGAATCAACGAAAGTAGATTAATTGTGGTGGTGTACCTGCCGCTTTACATTTTGTATTTGTACAGGGCTTTGCATTTGTGACTGACGAATATGCGCACAGGCATGATCAATTTCAGATTTAAATTTCTTATAATCAACCTGCATCCCATTGATATAGGTGCTAAAGCCCACACTCGACTTGGCATAATGCACTGCATCTTCCACTTCAGCATCAGTAGCTCCCATCAGTTTAGCCATTTCAGTGTGAAAATAAGAACAATAAGGACATCTCAACGTAGCTGCAACAGCCGCACCAATCAGTTCCCGGTATTTACCTGGGATTGCAGTATCTTCAATTTGAATTTTCTTAAAGAGCTGCCATTCAGATTCAAGCGATGTATCGGACATTAATTTAAACATGGTAGGAACCAGGCCCATCATTTGTTCAATTTCTTTGTATGTTTCCTTGCGATTCATAACTTTTGATTTAAAAATGATTACTATTAAACTGAGATATTTTGTCTGTAAAGAACAATAATCTTGTTCGAAATATTGTTTACAGTCTGTTATTTACCATTATTTAATCTACCCCGTTAATAATAAACATACTTTTGAAATACTAATCCCCGGGTATGGGTATAATTTATTATTCTCATCATTTTCCTTTCGTTCCTCAATTTACCAATTCTTTTTCCTACTTTTGCCTCAGAAAGCCTTTTTTGCATGAATTATTTTCTCTACACCATCAAATATATCATTCATTTCTTTTCGGCCCGCAATACCCGGGGGTTTGGCGTACATTCTCCATTCCTTTTTCAGTTTACACGCTTCGTTTTGCTGGAAAAACATTCATATTATATTTTTCAGCAAATAGAAAATCTCCGATATAGTTTAAAAAAAGATTCCAGAACAATAAATATAACAGATTTTGGAACCGGTAACAACAGAACTGAAACAATTTCCTCAATAGCCAATAAATCACTCAAATCCGCAAAATACGGACAATTGCTCTTTAGAATGGTTCATTATTTTAAAGCACAAAACGTACTTGAACTGGGCACTTCACTTGGCATTACAACTTCTTATTTAGCAGCTTCCTCTTCCGAAATTGAATGCCTGAGCCTGGAAGGCTGTCCTGAAATTGCAACCATTGCAAAAGAAAACATCAACAAACTAGCCTTAAAAAACATCCGGATTGTAATTGGCAATATTGACAACACGCTGATTGATATAACCAACAAAACAAACAAGTTGGATTTTGTGTTTATTGATGCAAATCATCAATTGCAGACAACTTTAAACTATTTCGGACTATGTCTCACGAGAGTTCATCCCGAAACGGTAATTGTGATTGATGATATCCATTATTCAACGGAAATGGAAAAAGCATGGGCTGAAATAAAAAAATGCCCACAGGTAACATCAACAATCGACTTATTTCAGTTGGGGATTGTATTTTTCAACACCGACTTACACAAAAAACATTACAAAATGCGTTACTAAAACCTATAAGAATCGGTGGATTCCATAACAAAAGAATTACAGAATAAAGACATTTTAAGAACAAATGAAATTATATACCAAAACAGGAGATAAAGGTCAAACAGGCCTTATCGGAGGCACGCGGGTACCTAAAAATGATATCAGGCTTGAAGCTTATGGCACTGTCGACGAGCTAAATTCGCATATTGGCTTGCTGACTACTTATCAAATCCCGGAATCTGAGCTTCAATTTTTACGATTTATCCAGAATAAATTATTTACTATTGGATCGCATTTAGCTACAGATAAAACAAAAGTAGCTTTGCACAAAGCTTCGGTGCTCGACGACGAAAGTATTTTACGCATCGAAAAAGAAATTGACAGACTAGATGAATCATTACCTGCATTAAATTCATTTATTTTACCAGGAGGCTCACAATCAGGAGCTTTGTGTCATATTTGCAGGACTGTGGCCCGACGTGTGGAACGCAGGCTTTTCGACCTCAACGAAATCCATAACGTTGATAGTCAAATTCTTATTTTCGTCAATCGATTATCTGATTATTTCTTTATTTTAGCCCGTTTTTTGACATTAGGTTCTGATTGTGAAGAAATTTACTGGAAAACGCAGGATTAATAAAAAAAATTTCTATTTTTGCAGGAAAATAGAAAGAGTTAAACAAAACTTACTTACTTAAAAATTAAGCTGATTATGTATTGGACACTGGAATTAGCTTCTAAAATTGAGGATGCACCCTGGCCAGCCACAAAAGACGAGTTGATCGATTATGCTATTCGTTCGGGATCACCACTGGAAGTTATTGAAAATTTACAGGAAATAGAGGATGAAGGAGAAATATACGAATGTATTGAGGATATTTGGCCTGATTATCCTAGTAAAGAAGACTTTTTTTTCAACGAAGAAGAGTATTAAAAGTATACCTCGAAGGAACAACTGAAACGTCAGATGTTGATTTGACTAATCAAACAGACACTAAATTTTCGTGAAAAAGATAATTGCCTGACAATTTTTTCATCAATTTGTAGTTTGATTAGATGTAAAATCAACTTATTAGATCATTTGCATAAGTTGTGAAAGAAATTAGTTCAAAAAATCCCATGAAACGAGCATTCAGACAGAGGTTAAAACCTCAAACCATGTTCTTTCGCGAGTTCCATGCGACCAATAACTAAATAACATAAAATGATCGCATGAAAAAAACCATCATAGGTATATTCTTGTCACTTCTTTGCATAGAGTCTGTATTTTCTCAATTCGACGCGCAGTTAAGTCAGTATATGTTTAATCAATCAGCCTTCAACCCTGCGGTGGCAGGCGAGGGTGAAATGATTCAAATTGCCGGACAGCACCGTATCCAATGGGTAGGAATTCCCAATGCGGGGCAAATTACGGCATTTACAATTAATTCTCCGTTGAAAATTGGAAGTAAAACACATGGTGTTGGATTTAAATTCTTTAATGACCGGGTAGGCGTGTTTACAAATCAAACAGCACACCTGCAATATGCCTACAAGAAACAATTAGGAACCGGAGTTTTGAGCATCGGTGCCGAAGCTGGTTTTGTAAGCATGGGCATTAAAGCCGACAGTATTCTGGCAAATAAAATTACGCTTGGCGATTACCACGACCTGACAACAGACCCGGCAATTCCGCAGGTAAATGCGTCAGGAATGAGTTTCGATATGAGTATAGGGGCTTATTATTCAACAGAGAAATTTTACGCCGGAGTATCTTACTCGCATTTGAATAGTCCGGTGGTGGAATGGAATGACAATGCCGGAATAAACCTGAAAGGATCGCTGTTTATGACCGGAGGTTATAATTATGCTCTACCGGATACAAAATATGTATTTAAACCAAGCGGGTTGCTAAAAACAAACTTCAATACTTTCCAGGTAGATTTGTCTACCCGGTTGGAATATGACAACAGGTACTGGGGAGGGCTTGGGTACAGATTTCAGGAAGCTGTAGTACTGATGGGAGGACTGAACATTGCAGGAGGATTGTCAATCGGGTATTCATACGATTTCCCGGCATCCAGACTGATAACTGCAACTTCTGGCTCGCATGAGGTATTATTACTGTATAGTTTCGAATATGTTTTTCAAAAAAAAAACAGTAAATATAAAAGCATAAGGATCTTATAGTTCTTTTGCACAAAAAAATCAAAGAATTAAATTTTATTTCTAAAAAAATCGCATAAGAATGAAAAAAAATCTGCCAATAATTGTACTCGCTTTGTTGCTTGCTGCATGCAACAAACCCGCAGGTGAATTAGTGGGTCTGGGAACAAAGGACTCATTTCAGGAAGCCCAACCTTATGGAATGGTATTTATCAAAAGGGGGTCATTCCTTATGGGGCCCAATGACCAGTCCGCAATCGGAGCGATTAATACTAAATCAATCAATGTATCGGTAGATGCATTCTGGATGGATGAATGTGAAATTACGAATGACAAATATAAGCAATTTGTTTTTTGGGTTCGGGATTCAATCGCTTTACGATTGCTCGTTATGGGAGGTAAAGATGAATACCGTATGAAGTTTAAAAACCAAACAGATGATGCAGCCCCAGAAGTAGCCCGTCTGAACTGGCACACTAAAAATCTTTGGAATTCAAAAGATGAAGAGGTAAAAAACATTCTTAATTCTCTTTATTATACCGACAATAATGCGTTAGGTTTTAAACGTCAGATTGACCCCGGAAAACTTCAATACAAATACGAATGGATCAACTACGATCAGGCTGCATTACCTAAAAACAAGTACGATGTGAATACCGGAGCTTATCCTGCGAATGCAGTTGCACGCGTTGACACTTCTTACGTTGAGAATGGAGTGATTGTAAACAAAACCATTGAACGTAAACTTACCTCACGAAGAGACTTGATTTCAACCCGTATTGTAAACGTTTACCCCGATACAATCATGTGGTTACGTGATTTCCAGTTTTCATACAACGACCCCAAAATGCGCATGTATTTTTCTCATCCGGGGTTTGCCAACTATCCCGTGGTGGGTGTAACCTGGGAACAATGCCAGGCCTTTTGCCAATGGAGAACACAGTTATTCAACAGTGCAAATGCTGTAGGTGGTCAGGATTACCGACTACCAACAGAAGCTGAATGGGAATATGCTGCACGCGGAGGAAAAAGTATGGCTCTGTATCCATGGGGTGGAAATTATGTTCGCGACGACAAAGGCTGTTTCCTAGCCAATTTCAAACCTATGCGAGGCAGCTATACCGACGATGAAGGTGCAACAACTATGAAAGTAGCTATGTTCCAGCCAAACGATTTTGGTTTGTTCGACATGGCTGGTAACGTAGCTGAATGGACTTCTTCTGCTTACGATGTTTCAAGCAGCAAGCTGGTTTCTGATATGAATCCAAGCTTCCAATACAATGCAAAAAACAGCGATTCAGATGTATTGAAACGTAAAGTTGTGAAAGGTGGTTCATGGAAAGATATTGCTTATTATCTGCAATGTGGTGTCAAAACTTATGAATACCAAAACGAAAGCCGTCCTTACATTGGTTTCCGTTGCGTTCGCTCATACAATGGGGAATAATCAACGGAAAAATATAATTGAACTGAATAAATACTAAAAATATGTCTCAAAACGAAAGTAAATTTGATATCTGGTGGAATTCACCTAGTGTGAAACGTCTGGTAGGCGTAGTGTATAGCTTAGGTGCCTCGGTGGTAATTGTGGGTGCGATGTTTAAAATTCTGCACTTGCCTGGTGCTTCATATGTGTTGGGTACAGGGATGACAGTTGAAGCCGTGCTGTTTGCATTGGGTATCTTTGACAAGCCTCATAAAGAATACGAATGGCACAAAATTTTTGATTTTGAAGGAAATGAAATAATGAATCTGGACAACCAACCACAAAAAAGTGGGGTTGCAGCGCCAACTTCTGCTGGCGTGGGTATTAATTATTCTGAGAAAATAAATGATGCAGATGTAACTAAATTGTCGGAAGGAATTAAAAACCTGACAGCAACTGCACAGCAACTTTCAGGTCTTTCGAATGCGGTAGTTGCCACAGATAATTTTGTAAAAAGTATTGATTCGGCTTCTAAAGCAACAGGAAGTTTCATACAAAGCCAGGAATCTTTGAACGGTGCATCCAATAAGTTGGCAAATTCATATCTGGGAGTTTCTGCCGATATGGATGAAGTGGTAAAAAACACCAAGTTGTATTCTGGAAAAGTAGAAGATGTAACCAAAAATCTTTCGTCTATCAATTCCATCTACGAAATTCAACTAAAAAATATTCAAGCTCAAACCGAAGGATTAACTTTACAAGCAGAGCAGGTTCGTTCGGTAAGTAAGCAGTTGGAAGCTGTTGCTACTGAAACAGAAAAAATAAAAGCAGCCACAACCATTGCAGCTGCTGAAACCGATAAATACAAAGACGGAACTCTAAAACTGTCTAAGCAAATTGCTGATTTAAACCAGGTTTACGGCAACATGTTAAACGCTCTGAGCTAAATCTATTGCCAACGAGTCTTTTTATATTTAAATTAGCTAATTCATTAAACTAAATTTCCAATGGGTGGAGCCAAGAATTGTCCAGAAACGCCAAGGCAAAAAATGATAGGTATGATGTATTTAGTGCTTACAGCAATGTTGGCATTGAATGTATCAAGCAGTATTTTAGAAGGATTTACAATGGTGGACAATAGTTTACATACAACCATCGAATCTGCCAACGAGAGAAACAAAGCTCAATACTCTGATTTTCAATTCCTGTATCAAAAAAATCCAGCAAAAGTGAAAGAGTGGTTGGAAAAAGCAAAACAGGTAAAAGCCAAATCGGATGAGTTGTATAATTATATTGAAAAATTCAAAGTTGACATCGTAAAGCTGACAGATGCTGACGAAGCAAATGACAGTGCATACGTAAAACAGATCAAGGCAAAAGATAATCTCGATAAAGCCGGCGAATATGGAATTGTCAAAGGAAACGGAAAAAAACTGCGGGAGAAGATTAACGATTACACAAAATTTCTTGTTGATCTGTCTGCAGGAAATGAGGCTAAAATCAGAATGTATCAATCGGTATTTGCCACAAGCAGATCGAATGGAAAACCCTGGGAAGAAGCTATGTTTGAATCTATGCCTGTTGCTGCTGTAGTTACAATTCTTACAAAATATCAAAGCGATATACGCGCAGCAGAAGCTGAAATTGTACAATACCTGAAGGCCCAAACAGATGCATCAGATTTTCGCGTAAATAAAATTGAAGCATTAGTGATTCCGGACTCAAGGTATGTAATTCGGGGTGACAGATTTAAAGCACGAATTGTACTCTCGGCTGTTGATTCAACTCAAACTCCACAATATTATATAAATGGAGCCAATATTCCAAAAGGAATTTATGAAGTGGGTTGCACAAGCGTAGGACCTAAAACATATTCGGGTCAGATTTCTATTCCGGGTAATGATGGTATTATGAGGTCTTATCCGTTCAAAGGTGACTATATGGTTGGTGAACCATCAGCAACAATGTCGAACGAAGATCTGAACGTTGTATATAAAGGGATAGACAATAAATTCAGCGTTTCTGTACCTGGTGTAGCAGCTGCAAATATCAGTATCCGGGTAGATGGTGGTAGCGGAATTCAAACGTCTCCTGGACGATTTATAATTCGTCCAACGCGTGATGGAGAAATCAGAATCAATGTATTTGCAAAAATAGACAAAAAGGATTTAGCCATGGGCGGTGCAAACTATCGTGTTAAGTATCTGCCGGATCCAAAAGCCTTTTTGCAACCGAGCGATGCAAGTGCAAAACCAATCCGCGGAGGTTTCATGTCTCCTGCCCTTTTGAAAAGCAGTGCGCTCATTGCAAGCTACGGAAATGATGAGTTGGTAAAAGCTAACTTTACCGTAACCGGATTTACAATGATTGCAAAAGGACTGAATCCCCAAACAGTTTCGGGATCTCGTTTGAGTCCGAATTTCGTTGACAAGTTACTTAAAGGCGACATATTAATGATTAACAATATCAAAGCCGTTGGTCCTGACCAAAAAGTCAGAGATTTAGGTTCGATAAGTATTCAACTTTAAGCTCTGAATTTATATTAACACAAAAAACATCTGCAATATGAAAAAATATTGGATCCTTACATTATTGATATTTTTCTCAGTTTCAATGCAGTCTTTGCGGGCTCAATCAAATCCAATGTCATTTTTTGAGAAAAATGGAACTGTTGCTTTGCAAACAACTGCAATGAATGCTCTGGCAGACACGATAGCTGTTGTAAATCACAGGTACGATGATGTTGTTTGGTATCGGATTGTATACCGGATAATAGACATGAGAGACAAGCAAAATTTTCAGATTTATTTTCCAACTATCCCGAACGAAAAATATCGAAGCCTGTTTCGTTTGATACTTGATGCAGTGGTTAATGATACTCTCAAGGCATACGACAAAGTGGAACGTGATATTCAACCCCTCTATAGTAATGTACTGCCTAAAGATAGTTTGAAAAATACTTTTGTTTATATAACTAACGACACGGTAAACAAAACTACAGAAAAAGCTCAGTTAATTGAGACTGATCCGATAACTCAGAAACTTAGTGTAAGTAACTTCTTATATCCTGCATATATTAAGGATCAATTAAAGTTCCTGACTCAGGAAATTGTATTTTTTGACAAACATACATCCAGAATGTATACAAAGATTATTGGTATTGCACCTTTGTATGGTTTGACTGAAAGTAACATCAGCCTTGGTAGCAGTAACGATGCCTGGAGTTATTTCCAGAGTTCTGTTTTGTGCTGGTTCCTGTTTGACGAATTACGTCCGTATCTGGCTAAACAATATGTTATTTCAAGTGGTAATGACGGACAACGTTTAACCTACGATGAGTTTTTTGCTCAACATTTGTATTCAAGTTACCTCCTGGGAGATAGTAACATGAACAACAGAATGTTGTTGCAATATCTGACAAATCCGGATAAAATAAGAAAAGAACAACAACGCATTGAAACCGAATTATTGAACTTTGAGCAAGACCTTTGGGAGTATTAAAACCTCCAAAAGATTTCATACAAACTGTAAAAAAGACGGCAATTTGTCGTCTTTTTTTGTTACATGCCTGTATAAATACTTTTAAAACAGTATTTTTGCACCCAAATAAAAAATCGGAAGTGAAACATCCACCCGAATTATACACTTATGAGAAATATTATTCTTGCTGACAATCAGGACATTTCAAATGCCGGCTGGAGATACCTACTTCAGTTACTTTATAATATTACCGAGGTAGAGGAAGCCACGCAGAAGAAAGAACTGATATCGCTTCTGATAGAACATCCGGATTCGCTGGTGATGCTGGATTATACCTTGTTCGATTTTGAGAGCGCGAATGAACTCATCATCTTACAGACCCGCTTTGAAAAGGCCGACTGGATTCTATTTTCAGATGAGTTGAGCGGAGATTTTCTTCGCAGCGTACTCTACAATACTCAGTCTTTCAGCATTCTACTAAAAGACAGTACTAAAGAAGAGATTATCAGTGGGATTAAAGAGGCTGTAAAAGGGAACAGGTATATATGCAATCATGTGAGCAACATCCTGTTGGACAACAGCAGGAGCAGCCAAACCAATCAGGCCAAACAGGTGTTGACAGTAACTGAACAGGATATTTTGAAAGAAATGGCTTTGGGAAAAACAACCAAAGAAATTGCGGCCCAACGCCACGTGAGTATTCATACCATCATGACTCACCGAAAAAATATCTTCAGAAAAATTGAGGTAAACAATGTGCATGAAGCCACTAAATATGCCATGCGTGCTGGCATTGTAGATATGGCCGAATACTACATTTAATTTTATAACAAATATCATAATGAATATAGCAACTTTACTATCCGGAGGTGTCGATAGTTCCGTGGTAGTGCATCTTTTGAAGGAAGCAGGTTACACCCCTTCGCTTTTCTATATAAAAATAGGAATGGACGATGATGAATTATTGCATTGCACTTCCGAGGAAGATATAGAAATGGCTTCGCTCATTGCCCGCAAATACGGCTGTACGCTGGACGTTGTGGATTTACATAAAGATTATTGGGACAATGTGGTGGCCTACACCATCGAAAAAGTAAAACTGGGATTAACTCCCAATCCGGACGTAATGTGTAACAAATTGATTAAATTCGGGGTGTTTGAACAACGCGTTGGAAAAGACTTCGATAAAACAGCCACCGGCCATTATGCAACTACAACAGAGCTTAATGGAAAAACATACCTTTCGACGGCAAAAGACCCGATAAAAGATCAAACCGATTTTTTGGCACAAATAAACCACTTGCAGGTGTCGAAGCTAATGTTCCCTATCGGGCATTTGATGAAAAACGAAGTGCGGGATATAGCTGCAAATGCCGGACTTCCCAGCGCCAAGCGGCAGGATAGCCAGGGAATCTGTTTCTTAGGAAAGGTGAATTATAATGATTTTATCCGGCGCTACCTGGGCGAAAAAGAAGGCCCGATTGTGGAATTTGAAACGGGGAAAATTCTCGGAAAACACAAAGGCTACTGGTTTCACACGGTAGGGCAACGCAAGGGGCTCGGTTTATCGGGAGGCCCATGGTATGTAATCAAAAAAGACGTGCCAGGAAACATTGTATATGCTTCAAAAGGCTTTGATGTGGATACGCAATACGGAAATGAGTTCAGCATGCGCGATTTTCATTTTATAACGGACAACCCGTGGGAAAATGCTTCCGCCGACATAGATGTAACCTTTAAAATACGGCATACGCCGGAATTTACCCGGGGCAAAATAATGAAAACACCCACCGGCTTTCATTTGGTTTCCGACCAAAAGCTTCAGGGAATAGCTCCAGGGCAGTTTGGCGTGATTTACGATGCCGATTCGAAAATATGTATTGGAAGCGGCGAGATAATATAAAACAGAAGAGCCTCTCACAGCATTCGTGAGAGGCTCTTTTTGTTTCTGTTACTAACCTGATGATTATTTAATCTTTTCGAAAGCCTGTTCAAGGTCGGCTTTAATATCGACAATGTTTTCGATACCGACAGAGATACGTAACAATCCGGGGAATACTCCCGCAGAGATTTTATCTTCGGGCGAAAGCTGTTCGTGTGTTGTTGCAGCCGGGTGGATAATCAATGATTTTGCATCTCCCACATTGGCCAGGTGGCTAATGAGTTTAAGGCTATCAATCAGTTTATCTGCTTTTTCGGCATCACCTTTCAGCTTGAAAGAAAGCACACCACCAAAACCACGTGTCAGGTATTTATTAGCCAAAGCGTGATAAGGACTGCTTTTCAATCCCGGATAGTTTACATATTCCACAGCCGGATGATTTTCCAACCAGGTGGCCAGTTCCAGCGCATTCTGAACGTGACGTTCCACACGCAACGAAAGAGTTTCCAGACCTTGCAAGAGCAGGAATGAATTGAACGGGCTGATAGCGTTACCCCAATCGCGAAGACCCTCTACGCGGGCACGAATGTTGAAAGCGATATTGCCAAATGGCCCGTCGAACCCAAACACATCCCAGAACACCAATCCGTGATAGCTGTCGGACGGTTCGGTAAACGCAGGGAATTTGCCATTGCCCCAGTTGAATTTACCGCTATCGACAATTACGCCACCCAACGAAGTTCCATGACCTCCAATCCACTTGGTAGCTGATTCCACCACAATGCTGGCCCCATGCTCCAACGGACGGAAAATAGCTCCACCGGCACCGAACGTATTATCCACAATCAACGGAATACCATGCTTGTCGGCCACAGCAGCTATAGCTTCAAAATCCGGGATATTCAAATCGGGATTACCGATAGTTTCCAGATAAAGCGCTTTCGTGCTGTCGTCAATCAATGCTTCAAAAGTTTCCGGTTTGTCGTCGGCGGTGAATTTCACGTCCACGCCCAGGCGTTTGAACTGGTTTTTGAACTGATTGTAAGTTCCACCATACAAGTGCGAAGTAGATACAAAATTATCTCCTGCTGAAAGTATGTTGTTTAATGCAATGAACTGAGCCGATTGACCGGAAGAAGTGGCCAACGCAGTAACACCTCCTTCGAGCGCAGCAATACGCTTTTCGAACACATCAGTGGTCGGGTTCATCAAACGGGTGTAGATATTCCCGAATTTACGAAGTGCAAAGAGATCAGCACCATCGGCTGCATCGTCGAAAACGTATGAACTGGTTTGATAAATAGGAACTGCACGCGATTTGGTTGTTCCGTCTACTTCTTGTCCTGCATGTACCTGCAGCGTTTCAAATTTGTATTCTGACATATTACTTAGAAGCCTCCTAAATCCCACTAAAGGGGGACTTTTAATTACTACGGAGGCAATAGTTTATAGTTATTTTTAAAGACCTCTGGTTGCCACACGTTGTCAGTTGACAGTCGGTTACACTAAAGGAGCCGTAAATAAATGGGTTTTAAATATACTTAATTACAAAGAACTAATCTTTAATTCCCCCTTTAGGGGTTAGGAGGCAGCTTACAACGGATATTCTTCAAAAGCGTAAAGCAATGTTGACAAATAACGTTCGCCGGTATCCGGAAGCAGCACAACAATGTTTTTGCCTTTATTTTCAGGGCGTTGAGCGATCAAGGTGGCAGCATAAGCAGCAGCACCTGAAGAGATACCTACCAATAATCCTTCCTGCTGTGCCAACTGGCGTGAAGTCAGGATTGCATTGTCGTTGCTTACGGCAAGAACTTCATCTACCACGCTTGCATCGTAGTTTTTAGGAATAAATCCGGCACCTATACCCTGGATTTTGTGAGGGCCGGGATTTCCACCTGAAAGTACAGGAGAATCGGCAGGCTCAACAGCCACGATTTTCACGTTCGGGTTCTTTTCTTTCAGGTAAGCCCCTACTCCGCTTACAGTACCACCGGTACCAACTCCGGCTACAAAAATATCTACTTTACCATCGGTATCGTTCCATACTTCAACACCGGTAGTGCGTTTGTGCACCTGCGGATTCGAAGCATTTTCAAACTGCTGCGGGATATAAGAATTCGGATTTTCTTCGTGAAGTTCCAACGCTTTGGCAATGGCACCTTTCATTCCGGAAGCTCCGGGAGTCAGCACCAGGTTAGCACCCAGAGCTTTCAATAAGTTGCGGCGTTCCACGCTCATGGTTTCGGGCATGGTAAGCGTCAGGTTATAGCCTTTCACAGCTGCCACCAAAGCCAATCCAATGCCGGTGTTACCGCTGGTAGGTTCGATAATTTCAGCTCCGGGTTTAAGGATTCCGGCTGCTTCGGCATCTTCTATCATGGCCAAAGCGATACGTTCTTTTACGCAACCGGCCGGGTTGAATGATTCAAGTTTTGCAATTACAGTCGCTTCAAGACCTTTGTTTGCACTATAATTCGAGAGTTGTACGAGTGGAGTGTTTCCAATAAGCTCGGTGAGATTTTTTGCAATTTTCGCCATAACGATTTTATTTTTTGGGTTTGATTATTTTTTTATGATGCAAAAATACAGGGTTTACATTTCTTCCACAATCGCAAACATGGGGTATTTTATATACCCTGTTTATGGTATAAGCACTTTTTCAGGTACTTTATCGGCGCTGAAAGAAGGTTGCAAAGCCATTGCCGGAAACGGATTACAAAGGAAATTAACCGGATTTGTCATCATAGCCGGGTTCTGTTTTTATACAACAACGCTGCTACAATTTCGATTAGAAATCCGCATTTTTTATATAAAAATGCTATAAAACATAATTTTTAACCCATTTAAAACCAGAATTATTCATTAGCTTTGCGTCAACCAACACCACATTAACTTACATAATTCATTCTGTATTGTTTTCGTATGCAGCAGCTTAATCATACACAATGCCTGAAAATCCTCAATTGGGCAATCCACATATCCCCGCTTCCGGATCTCAGAACCCGGAGAATTCCGCGCTGTTATATTCTCTTCGAGAATTTGCCCCGTCCTGCAACGTTTCACATTCAGACAGCAGCGCACGGGGACAATGTCTAATCTAAGTCTGAAAAATAGCGGACAAAGTGAAAGTCCGTTATCTGTTCCCTGTTTTACAAAAATACTAAAAAATAAATATGAACAACACACATAATCTCAGTATTCCTGAAGAAGTACTCACACAAGTAAATACAAAAATTGCCGAAATAATCGGACTGTTGAAACCCTACACATTGACACTGACACCCTACGAGCGTAAAAATATGCTCAAAATGGGTGATAAATCAAACAGCTTTGTACTCAAAACATTTGAGTTTACAAAAACGAATCCTGAATTTATTCCGGCTTTCATGAATGCAGCCGACTTTGATACAGACCTTGCCGATTCCAGAAACCTGGTGGGAACAGTCTCACTGGCCACCCAACTATTGGATGCCATTGACGACACAATGATGGCGGCCGGAAGCGAAGCTTATTACGCCGCCCTGTATTATTACAGCAATGTGCAACAGGCAGCATCCATGAACATACCCGGCGCAAAAGCCATTTACGAAGAATTGAAAAAACAATTCCCGGGCAAAACCCGCAGTACCGAAACTGCCGCTGCCACTGCAGCAAAGTAAAACCAGGGGCTGATTGTCCGAAATGAGGTATAACGAAGCCGGTTCACCCACGAACCGGCTTTTTTATTCAATAACCTTCCGAAGGTCGGCGGAGGTGTAAATAAGGTGTCGGTTGAGGTAAATCAGGCCTCTATAGGGGTAAATTACGCCTGGGGAGAGGTAATTTACCCGGTTTCCGGACCTTTTTACGTGTAAGGAGACGAAAATAAGGCCTCCTGACACCTTCCGAAGGGCGGCATTGGGGTAATTCAGGGATCGGACGGGGTAAATTGGTTGAGATTGATTGCGTTATAGTTGTTAAATGTAAAAATGTATGATATATTTGCGGGGAGAAAAATTGCCTGAAAGCGATTATCAATATATTGAAAATTCGTATTTTTCACACTCCCAATATTGCTTTGTCGAATAGTGATGAATTATAGATTTTATATTTAAAAATAATTAACCCCTCCCCTTCGGGGTACTCCCCTTAAAAGTGAAGATCTGGAGAGTACAAAACTTTTATACTTTTGAATATATTCAGTTACCTGACAATTATAAAAGCACAAACAGCCTAATTAAATGTGTAAAACCCCAGACTTACCAGATGTCCCTTTTTTAATGGGACGAGCGTAGCGGAGGGGTTTGAAGAAAAAAACACTAATTATTATACTTTTGAATATAATTATTACCTGTAAACCATAAAAATCCAAACTATCTGGTTAAATGAATAAAACTCCAGACTTACCAGTTGTCCCCTTTTCAAGGGGACGAGCGAAGCGGAGGGGTTTAGAGAAAAAAAATAACAACCCCTCCCCCTTCGGGGACTCCCCTTGAAAGGGGAGATCTGGAAAGTACTAAACTTTTATACTTTTAAATACATTTATTTACCTGACAATTATAAAAACACAAACAGCCTGATTAAATGTGTAAAACCCCAGACTTACCAGTTGTCCCCTTTTAAGGGGACGAGCGTAGCGGAGGGGTTTCTCAGGTTTACTCTAAACTTCAAACAATATGGCTAATCAACTCAACTCGCTCCCAGAAATGAAGCCCTTCCGTCGCAAGCTACGGAAACAAATGACGCTTGCCGAAGTTGCCTTGTGGATGATGATTAAAAACCGGCAACTGGATGGTGAGCGGTTTTTACGTCAGTTTAGTATTGGATATTATGTGGTGGATTTCTACTGCCACAAGCACAAACTGGCTATTGAACTAGATGGAGAAGGGCACTTTACCGAAGAAGGGCAAGCTCATGATAAAAAGCGAACTGAATTCCTGAATTCGGTAGGAGTAACAGTGCTACGTTTCGAAAATTTTGAAGTCCTGGAATACCCAATGAGGACATTGGATGAGATAAGAAAATATCTGAAATAATTGGTTTAAGAAACCCTTCCCCCTTCGGGTACTTCCCTTAAAAAGGGAAGATCTGGGAAGGGCGGGACTTTTATACTTTTGAATATATTTTTTAGCAGACTACTATAAAAACACAAACAGCCGGATTAAATGCATAAAAACCGGACTTACCAGATGTCCCCTTTTTAAGGGGACGAGCGTAGCGGAGGGGTTTAGAGAAAAAAAATAACCCTTCCCCCTTCGGGGACTCCCCTTGAAAGGGGAGATCTGGAGAGTACAAAACTTTTATACTTTTGAATATATTCAGTTACCTGACAATTATAAAAACACAAACAGCCGGATTAAATGCATAAAAAAACGGACTTACCAGATGTCCCCTTCCTAAGGGGACGAGCGTAGCGGAGGGGTTTTATATTTTTTATTATCTTGTAAAAACAACTACGCTCGTCCTCCCAAAAGAGAACGAGCGTAGCCAAAATATCAAAAATCTGATCTTAGTTCTTTATAATCTTCGTTGTATTTCCTCCAACTCTGATCAGATAAACTCCCGGGTTATACCGGCTCATATCCACCACGGTGTTTTCGCCGCCGGAAACCACTTGTTGGAGTACGGCACCCTGAAGTGAGATAATCTGGATCATATCGCCGGCATTGGTATCGAACACGGTCAGCAGGTCTTTAACCGGACTCGGTGAGAACCTTATTTTATTAGCTGCCAGATCATCCACCCCTGTATAGTAAGAACCAAGGTATTTAATATCGAGGTATTTCAGGCGCGAAGTAATCCAGGTAGAAAGAAAATTCATTTCCGTATTGATATCGCCTATCGACCAACGGGTCTGCTCGCGGGTGTTGGCACCACTTAGCTTAAACAGTTCGTTGTATTTATTAAAGCGCGCCATAAGCGATGGTACATTAAAATAGGTACCGCGCAACTCTTTGTAACGGATTTTTAGCTTGTTGTTGAAGTTTTCCGTATTATATTGCAACATGCGCAGGTAGAGGTTATTCTGGCGTGGCTCGTTGTACAAAATATATGTTTCGAACGACTGGCCTGCATAGGTCAGATTCGAAGTTCCATTCCAGCGGCGTCCCCACACGCCATCCAAATCCCAGGGCGTAAGGCTCACCATTGGGTTTACCGACTGGTCGTACACCGACAGGTAATAATTTTTACCATGGTTGTCGGTTGCCAGCATCAGGTCCAGCATCAGGTAATAGTCAATGAACACCGGCAAATCAAAGTACGTGGCCACCTTCGAAGTAAATGTGGCCATATCGGTTTTCCAGTACGACACCTGCACGGCATCATAGGCCGGTTTCCACTCAATAGGTTCACCATCGCCCAAATCGGGATATTTATTATCGAAAGCAGTCCATGTCTCGGAATTGTTATCGTAGGCAGGCAGGATGTTGGAACCCCAGGTTACTTCACCACCCAAATGCGTCCCTACCGACCAGTTGCTGGCTTTATACAATCCGCCTCGTTGAGTGATTACTGTTGAATCAGGCGAATAACGCAGTTTTTTCAGATTGAGTTGCTTGCGGTCAATTTTCTCAGTCATGCAATAAAGCCCGTTATAAGAATCGTTCAGGAATACTTCCACAAATTTACCACGGGTACCGTTGATCATTTTCGGTTCGTTGACAGCATAATAAGGCTTGGTTGAAAAATCGAGCCAGAAATCGGTCGACACCCGGTTACGCATACGTGCCGGATCGATATACATAGCATCCAAAATCCAGTTATTATCGCTTCGCAGGCCAAAGAAAGAACGGTTCATGGAGGTAGACCCATCCACATCTTTCAACTTCACCGCGTAAGCTTTTTTCTCTACCCTCGACGCATAATCACCTCTTAGTTTCAGGTTGGCAAGCATTACTTCGGCGCCTATTCCCGTGCCAAGGCTATCGGGCTCGGTCACCACCACACGTCCCAAATTATAAACAGCTGTGGGGTCGGAATCTGAATAAACCTGTACCAATGGTAAACAACTGATCACAATCTGCCCACTGAACAATACATTAGTGCCGTTACGCACTTCAATCGGTATTTTGGTTTGTCCGGCATAGTAAGTAATTACGTTGCCCGATTTTACATTGGCATTGTTTATATAAAGCTGATAGGCACCATTGACCATGCCAAACATCACCTTTGCAGTTTGGTTTGAGTTCATTTTAGATTCGGGCACCGTCAGGAACAACTCCTTTTTGGTCTTATCTATCACAGGCACTTTTCCATTGAAAGTCAACGAGCTCATATACGTTGCCAACGGTCCAAGATTTTGAGTTGCAGTTGGCATTACAACTTTGGTTTTCATATCATCTATCACCGCGTTTCCGTCGACATCAGAAAAAACAAAATTCTGAATACCTCCACCCGACTCGTTATAAACGCCCACCGGGAAAATGCTTCCCTGAATGGCCGTGCGCCTATCCCAAACCTTGGCCGGATTCAACACCGGATGAATATTATAGTAGCAAACGTTTTCAATAATTCTTAGCTCCAGTGTAAAAGAAGTTGACTTATCACTCATTACCGCATCCACCATTTCCAGCGCTGCACGTTCCGCAGCCGCGCTATTGTACCTGATGTACTTTCCCGTAGCGACATTCTGAAAGGTATATTCTTCAAAACCAATGTTTTTTATTACCCAAAAATCGGAGTCTTTGGCGGCTTCTACTTCCACTTGCGGATTGTAGGCTAGTTGATAGGTAGAATTTCCGGGTACAACGGCACCTATAGCCCCATCATACTGGGTAGCCATCAGGTATTTCGACTTAGATAATATGGGCTTGGCAAACGAAGCTGTGACAAATAACGGTAGGAATAGAAATAGGAATAATTTTGTTTTCATTTTTCTCAAAATTGCATAAAGGCCACCAAAATTACAAAAAAATAGCATAACCTCATAACACAAACAACCTGCTGAAAACGGCTATAACAGGTCTATTTTCCTGCCTCGATCCACCTTCGAAATTACATTAACACAGGCATTTCAAAATAACCTGCCTCTATATTATTGTTTAATAGACACTTTTGCCGGTCCGCAACAGTTCCGAAGCCTTTTTACACCAATTTCCCAACTCTGTTTCCTGCTCATTTCCAATCCATCTGCATTTATGCATTTTCATGCAAATATGTTCAACAACATATTTTCAAATCAGTAATTAGAAAGGTTCGTACATGAAATTAACGCACAAAAGAAGATGAGCACCAATATATTATCAAAAAAAAGCGTTGGACTCAGTTTGAATCCAACGCCTGACTTATATTCATTTATTCCGGACAATTCTTATATCTCGCTCAATTCCAACCAACGCATGGTTTTTTCGTCAATCAGATCATTAAGTTCTGCGTGACGCTGCGAAGCTTTAATAATCTCGTCGCTGGTGAGTGTGCCGGAAGCCAGTTGATTTTCAATATCAGCTTTTTCAGTTTCCAGTTCCGGGATTTCTTTTTCCAATGCTTCAAATTCCTGTTTTTCTTTAAAGCTCAGCTTCCGTTGTTTTGTATTTTGCGCTTCGCGTTCCGTGTTTTGAGACTTCGCTTCCTGACTCTTGTTTTTAGCCTCCTGCTTCTTCTTTTCCTCCCGCTCTATTTCTTCCTGTAGTTCATTCCATTCGCGGAAGTCGGTATAATTGCCCGGAAAATCTTTCAGCTCCGCATTCCCTTTGAATACCATTAAATGATCCACCACTTTATCCATAAAATACCGGTCGTGGCTCACCACAATCACGCAACCTTTGAACGATTGCAGGTAATCTTCCAACACGTTCAGCGTTACAATATCCAAATCGTTGGTTGGCTCATCGAGTACCAGAAAGTTCGGATTACGCATTAACACGGTACAAAGGTGCAACCGCCTGCGCTCGCCACCGCTGAGTTTATACACGTAGTTATGTTGTGTTTCGGGTGTAAAAAGGAAATGTTGCAGAAACTGCGAAGCAGACATTTTCTTCCCATTACCCAGATTCACTTCCTCGGCAATATCCTGCACCACATCTATCACCTTCATTTGCTCGTCGAACGCCAGTCCATCCTGACTGTAATAGCCAAACACCACCGTTTCTCCAATATCAAACGAGCCACTATCGGGTTTTACTTCACCCAGCAACATCTTCAGAAAAGTGGATTTTCCGGTTCCGTTTTTACCTACGATCCCCATTTTTTCGTAGCGGGCAAAATTGTAGTAGAAATTATCAAGGATTTTCAGGTCACCATACGCCTTCGAAACATATTTAGCCTCAAAAATTTTTGAACCGAGATAACTGGCCTTCACATCCAACTGCACTGCTGCATTATTCCGGCGTTGCTTGGCCCGCTCTTCTATTTCGTAAAAACTCTCCTGACGCGATTTGGATTTATGCGTTCGCGCTTGCGGTTGGCGGCGCATCCATTCCAGCTCTTTTTTGTACAAGTTGACTGTACGTTCACTTTCGGAATTCCAGTTGTCAATCCGTTCCTGGCGTTTTTCTAAGTAATAAGAGTAATTTCCTGAGTATTGGAACAAGCCCTGATGATCAATTTCCATAATGTGCGTACACACGCGATCGAGGAAATAGCGGTCGTGCGTAACCATAAACAAAGCCATGGTGGAGCGTTTCAGGAAATCCTCGAGCCATTCCACCATTTCCAGGTCGAGGTGGTTGGTAGGCTCATCCAGAATCAGCAAATCCGGTTCGGAGATCAGGACGTTTGCCAATGCCACCCGTTTGAGCTGTCCGCCCGAAAGTTCGCCAATGAGCTGTTCGAAGTTTGTAATTTTCAGCTTGCCTAGAATTTGCTTGATACGGGTTTCGTAATCCCAGGCCTTGTGAAGATCCATTTCAGCCAGAATTTGATCAAGTCCGGCATGATTCTCAGTCAACATGCAATGCTCGTACTTTGCAATCGTGCGCACAGCCTCATTATCGGAACGCAGGCAGGCATCAATCACCGACAATTCTTTAGGGAAATCGGGATTTTGATCCAGATAACCAATCCGCAAATCGCGCCGGAACGAGATGGTACCACCCTGATAATCTTCTTTGCCGGCAAGAATGTTGAGCAAAGTCGTTTTCCCTGTTCCGTTTTTGGCAATCAATGCCACGCGCTGATTATCGGCAATGCCAAATGATATATTTTCGAAAAGCAGATTATCGCCAAACGATTTGGTTAGATTCTCCACCTGTAAGTAACTTGCCATATTTTAGTAAAAATTTGTAGTCGAAAGTTCGTAATTTGAGCCTGCAAAGATACAGATTTAAAAGGATGATGCAATTTGCAAAAATAATAGCATTTTCGACTTGCATGTTAAATATAAATCACTATTTTTGGAGACTTAAATATTAATTCTACATGCTATGACAAAAAGAGATTTTTTCCGAATTATTATCAAACTATTTGGATTGTATTGGCTGATTAGTTCTGTCTTTTCAATTGGTCAAATTGTATATTTCTCAACAACAACCAATACAGGTTGGTCCGGCTTGCTTTATTCATTCATCGTGTTAATCGTACTGATTCTCTTGTTTTATCTTCTGATTTTCAAAGCGGACACGATAATCAATAAATTAAAACTCGATAAAGGTTTCGATGAAGATCGTATTGAATTTCAAAATTTTAATGTGGAAAATATCTTAGTTCTTGCTATCCTTATAATTGGAGCAACTATGATATTGGATAGTATTGCTACATTTCTGAATCAGGTATACTTAAGTGTAAAGGTTTTTATGTCAAACCAGTCGGACTTTGTCACCGTAAACGGACAAAGCAACTATCATCTGGTGTTAAGTTTCACCAAAATAGTTCTCGGATATGTACTGCTTACAAATTATCCGGCTGTAAGCAAATTTTTATTGAAAATTACAGAGAAAAAAGCTTAAAACAGCCAATTGCATTATTAGCACTTTTATATATCTTTGTAAACATAAAAAATTGAAGTAAAAAACTATTCATCCATAAAATTTACGAATATGAAAAGTATTAAAGGTACAGAAACAGAAAAAAATCTGCTGAAATCGTTTGCCGGCGAAAGTCAGGCACGTATGCGCTACACCTATTTTGCCAAAGTGGCAAAAACTGAAGGTTTTGAACAAATTGCAGCTATTTTCCTCGAAACTGCCGAACAGGAAAAACAACATGCAAAAAAATTCTTTAGCTACCTGGAAGGTGGAATGGTTGAAATTACCGCTTCGTATCCTGCCGGAATCATTTCCACTACTGCCGAAAACCTGAAAGAAGCTGCCAATGGCGAAAATGAAGAATGGACAGATCTTTACCCTCACTTTGCCGACGTGGCCGAAGCTGAAGGTTTTCCTAATATTGCTGCTACCTGGCGCAAAATTGCTGCCGTAGAAGCACAGCACGAAAAACGCTACCGCACCCTGCAAGCCCGCGTTGAAGCAGGAACAGTTTTCTCTCGCGAAGAAGAAACAACCTGGCAATGTCGCGAATGCGGTCACGTTCATGTAGGCAAAGAAGCTCCCAAAGCTTGTCCTACCTGCGCGCATCCACAAGCTTATTTCGAAGTGGAAAAAACAAACTATTAATCACATCTTTTCCAAAGTTTAGAACTTTGGAAAAGATTGATGCTCTACAACCGCTATTTCAATTGAAATAGCGGTTGTTTTGTTTCCAGGTTTTTCTGTACTTTTGCAATATGAATGCTCAAATCACATTAACAGAAGACGGTTCACACACACTTTTTGTGCCCGAAATTGACGAATGCTACCATTCGTCGCACGGAGCCATTCAGGAGTCACGCCATATTTTTATCGAAGCGGCACTCAAGCAATGCGCAAAAATAGACATTCGGATTCTGGAAGTGGGCTTTGGCACCGGATTGAATGCTCTATTAGCGTTCGCCGAAGCTAAAAGAACAGAAAAAAAGATACATTATACCACACTCGAAAAATTCCCCGTTCCGCTGGAGAAGGCTCTTCTACTGAATTTTCCGGATTTAATTAACGAAAATCTAAAAGAAGTCTTTGAGCGAATGCACCGCTGCAACTGGAACGAGCCTGTAAATCTCGGCCCGTTCTTTATACTTGAAAAAGTGGAAACAGACTTTACAGCCTACCACCACACAGGGCAATACGATGTGATATTTTTCGATGCTTTTTCGCCGGAAAAACAGCCCGAAATGTGGACAGAAGAACAATTCCGGAAAATAGCCTCCCGTTGCAATCCCGGAGCTATCCTGACCACCTATTGCGCAAAAGGTGCCGTCAGACGGGCCATGCAAGCTGCCGGATTTATTGTTGAACGCCTGCCCGGCCCTCCCGGAAAGAGAGAAATACTCAGGGGAACTTATTTAATGTGATGATACATTGATAGGATGATAAGTTGATGTGATGATATGTTGATGTGATAATGCGAAAATAAAAAATGAAGAAATACGCCGCTTTTTATATTCCCTATTTACTTTTTGTGCTGATGCTTTCAGCACTTTTACTGTTTAATTCGAAAGCTGACCTGCACCTTTGGCTCACATCCTTTCACACGCCCGCAAGCGATGTTTTCTTCCATTATTACACGTATGTCGGTGATTGGATTCCGTATGCCATAGCGGGCGCATTGCTTTTTTACAAGTACCGCATGGCACTTTTCATTGTTCTTACACAACTTGCCACCGGTTTGGTTTCACAAATCATAAAACATGCGCTGAATGAACCCAGGCCTTTGCTGTATTTCAAACAAAATTTCCCGGCCATACGCCTGCACGAAGTGGCCGGAGAACATCTGCACAGCGTGCACAGTTTTCCGTCCGGGCACACGACCACCGCTTTTGCTTTTTTTCTGGCATTGGCCCTTTACACCAAAAAGCCGGCATTGCATTTTCTTTATTTTGTGTTGCCCGTGTTGGTCGGATATTCCCGCATCTATCTTTCGCAGCACTTTGCGTTGGATGTATTTGCCGGATCCATCATAGGCGTCTCTGTGACAATTCTCTGTAAATACTACTTCGACAAACAACCGCTAAAATGGGCAGATGGCTCATTACGAGATGTTTTTTCAAGAAAATAAATCAGAAACATTTGTCGGTCTGAATAAAAAACGTATCTTTGCAACCTCAAAATCAAACGTGTAGTTTTGTGATGAGTACAAGGCTAAGTTTGCATTTTAAAACATTTATTACTAATAAATTATGTATTTAACCGCTGAGAAAAAGCAAGAAATCTTCGGACAATACGGCAAGTCTAACACTGATACTGGCTCACCAGAAGCTCAGATTGCATTGTTTTCGTTCCGTATCAACCATTTGACTGAACACTTGAAGTCAAACAAAAAAGATTATAGTACAGAACGTGCTTTGGTTATTTTGGTAGGAAAACGTCGTCGTTTGCTCAACTATTTGAAAAACAACGATATTATGCGCTACCGTGCTATTATCAAAGAACTGGGCATCAGAAAGTAATTCTGGCTTTCAAAACAAAAAAGGCGTTTCAAAAGCTATTTTGAAATGCCTTTTCTTTTGTATAAATATCACGAATACATCAGCCCGACATAATTTTAGTATTTAAAACATAATCCGACAACCGGACTCCCGTCAAGGATCACTTTTTATATTATGCAAAAACCCTCCATTCCCAAAGGAACCCGCGACTTTACGCCACAGGAAATGGCAAACCGCAACTATATATTCAACACCATTAAAGATGTTTTTCGCCTGTATGGATTTCAACAAATCGAAACTCCGGCCATGGAAAACCTGTCGACATTGATGGGGAAATATGGTGAAGAAGGCGACAAACTCCTTTTTAAAATACTGAACTCAGGCGATTACCTGAATGGATTGAACGACCAGGAATTGCTCGAACGAAACAGCGTAAAGCTAACTAATAAAATCTCCGAAAAGGGATTGCGTTACGACCTGACTGTTCCTTTTGCACGATTTGTGGTGCAAAACCGCGATAAAATTTCATTTCCGTTTAAGCGCTATCAGATTCAACCCGTTTGGCGCGCCGACCGCCCACAAAAAGGCCGCTATCGCGAGTTTTACCAATGCGATGTGGATGTGGTGGGTAGCGACTCGCTTTTGAACGAGCTGGAACTGATCCAGATTGTAGACGAAGTATACCGTCGTCTGAAAATAAACGTTGTTATCAAAATCAACAACCGAAAAATCCTTTCAGGGATTGCCGAGATTATTGGCGAAGCCGAAAAAATTACCGACATAACTGTTGCCATCGACAAGATGGACAAAATCGGTCTGGAGAAAGTAAACGAAGAAATTGCCTCGAAAGGAATTTCACAGGAAGCTATCGACAAACTGCAACCAATCCTGAAACTCAGCGGAAGCAATGCTGAAAAACTCAACCAACTCAAAACTGTACTGGCCGAGTCTGAAGTCGGGCTGAAAGGCGTTGCTGAACTTGAAACTATTTTCGGACTTTGCGAAGCCATGAAAGTGGAAACCCGCATTGAACTGGACCTGACGCTGGCCCGTGGCCTTAACTATTACACAGGAGCCATTTTCGAAGTAAAAGCACTGGATGTGGAAATAGGAAGCATCACCGGAGGTGGACGTTATGACAACCTGACGGGAGTTTTCGGCATGGAAGGAGTTTCGGGCGTAGGCATCTCGTTTGGAGCCGACCGCATTTACGACGTACTGAACCAGCTGAATTTATATCCTGAAACTTCGGTAGAACAAACCCAAATTTTATTTGTAAGCTTTGGCAATAAAGAGCTGATGTACTGCCTGCCCTGGCTAAGCACTTTGCGTGCCAAAGGAATTAATGCCGAAATTTATCCCGAACCCGCTAAGATGAAAAAGCAAATGGGGTATGCCGACAATAAGAAAATCCCTTTTGTGGCCATTGTCGGCGAAACAGAAATGAACGAAGGCAAGGTAATGCTAAAAAACATGAAAACCGGCGAACAAACATTAGTATCGCAGGAAGAGCTATTGGAAAAAATCGGTTAAGAAACCAGAACTTCCGTTGCTAATGTTTTCCACACAACCGGCACCATGCCAGGTAAAGAAATACTATCTTTGCAATCTGATTATCGTATAAAAAAGAGATTCTAATGAAAGGAAATGATAATACGGCAGTACTTTTAATGCACTGCCCCGACAGGCCGGGAATTCTGGCTGTGGTTACAGAGTTCATCAACCAACACAAGGGAAATATCCTTTATCTGGACCAATACGTAAACCGCGCCGAGAAAGTATTCTTTATGCGGGTAAAGTGGGAACTGGATGCTTTTCAAATCCCGAAAGAAAAAATCGAAGAATACTTCGAGACGCTTATTGCCAGCCGTTTCAACATGAGCTTCAGACTTTACTTTTCGGACACCAAACCACGGATGGCCATATTCGTTTCCAAAATGTCGCACTGTTTATACGATTTGCTGGCACGATACGCAGCCGGCGAATGGCATGTGGAAATTCCGCTGATTATAAGCAATCATCCTGACATGGAAAGCGTAGCCAACCGGTTTGGCATCGAATACCACGTATTCCCTATTACCAAAGAAAACAAAGCCGAACAGGAAGCCAAACAACTGGAACTACTCAAAAAACACGGTGTTAGCTTCTGCGTTTTAGCACGTTACATGCAAGTGCTTTCTGCCGATTTTATTGAACATTACCCCAACCGCATTATCAACATACACCATTCATTTTTGCCGGCTTTTGCAGGAGCAAAGCCCTATCATGCGGCGTATGAGCGCGGCGTAAAAATTATTGGAGCAACCAGCCATTATGTTACAAGCGATTTGGATGCAGGTCCGATTATCGATCAGGACGTAACACACATTTCACACAAAGACACCGTGGAAGAACTGGTTAAGAAAGGACGTGATTTGGAGAAAATCGTTCTCTCCCATGCCGTTGAAAAACATATCGAGCGCAAAATTCTGGCTTACAAAAACAGAACCATCGTTTTCCAATAAAAAAGAACGATGGTCCCAAGTCGGGATTCCATGCCCATAAATACAATTTGTAAAATGGAAGTAAGACGTTTATTTGATTTACCGGATAATTATTTAGAAAAATATCCGGATCAGGACGCAGCCCTGGCCTGCAAGCGCGAAGGCAACTGGCTAAAATTCAGCATTCAGGAATACGTAAACTCCATCAACAACATCAGCTACGGCATGTTGAAGATGGGCATTGAACGGGGCGATAAAATTGGAATTGTCAGTAGCAACCGCCCCGAATGGAATATGCTCGATTTTGCTGTCATGCAAATTGGCGCGATATCAATCCCAATCTACCCTACCATTAGCCAGGACGATTACCGCCACATACTGAACCACGCCGAAATGAAGATGATTTTCATCGAGGGAAAAGAGCTACTCAAAAAGCTGAAACCCATTTTCGACGAAGCCACTTCTTTAAAACACATTTTTACTTTCGACAAACAGGAAGACGAGTACCCCCATCTGAATGAACTGATTGAAAGCGGTATCCAAAACCCACAAGCTGAAAAACTGGCTCAGATAAAAGCCGGAATCAGCGAAAACGATCTGGCCACTATCATTTACACATCGGGCACCACCGGTTACCCTAAAGGTGTAATGCTTTCGCACAGCAACATCGTAAACCAACTGAAAAGCCTCGAGTCAATCCCTGCCAAATGGAGCAAAACAGCCTTAAGTTTTCTTCCGCTTTGCCATGCGTATGAACGAATGCTGGTTTACCTGTACCAATACCTCGGCATGTCGGTTTATTACGCCGAAAGCCTGGGCACTATTGCCGAAAACATCAAAGAGGTTAACCCTACCATGATGTCGTGTGTTCCACGGTTACTGGAAAAAATATACGACAAACTGTATCTTTCAGGAAAGAAACTTCCATTTTTCAGCAAGCTGATTTACCATTGGGCCTTTAATCTGGCAACAAGATATCAACTGGAAGGCCGGAGTTGGTGGTTCAACACCAAATTAAAACTGGCCGACAAGCTCATTTATTCCAAATGGAGGGCAGCCATAGGTGGCAATTTCGACATTGTTGTGTCGGGCGGATCGGCCATACAACCGCATATTGCTTCGTTCTTTTCAGCCATTGGCATGCCGGTTTTCGAAGGCTACGGACTCAGCGAAACTTCACCGGTAATTGCCGTGAGCCAACGAGGAAAACATGGCCGCAAATTCGGGACAGTAGGTTTACCATTGCCCGGCGTAGAAGTAAAACTGGGCGAACGCGATGAGATTATTTGCCGCGGACACAACGTTATGTTGGGCTACTACAAAGATCCGGAGCTTACTGCACAGGTTATTGATGCCGAGGGTTGGTTTCATACCGGCGACACAGGCAAATTCACCTCTGAAGGTCAACTAATCATTACCGGCAGGCTGAAAAGTATTTTCAAGACATCGTTTGGGAAATATGTAAATCCACTGGCTATCGAGTCAAAATTCACCGAGTCGCCACTGATCGAAAACATGATAGTGTTGGGCGAAAACAAGAAATTTGCCGCTGCACTCATCTCGCCCGATTTTGTTTACCTGAAATCGTGGTGCGGAGTACATAAAATCAAATACACGAACAATGCCGAAATGATTGAAAACCCGCTCGTGGTGAAACGTTTCCGCGAAGAAATAAAGCACTACAATCACTTCTTTGGCGACTACGAACAGATAAAACGATACCAGATTGTTCCGGAAGAATGGACGCCGGCAATCGGATTCCTCTCGCCTACCCTCAAAATAAAACGAGGTACCATTGAGGAGTACTATGCAGACCGGATTGAAAAACTGTTTTCATAACAAATTTCAAATTCATATTGATCTACAGCAGATTGACAGACAGTTAATCTGCTGTAGCTTTTTTAGTTCGCTGTTAATTATCAGTTATGAATTGTCAATTATTAATTATCCTCGTATCTTTGCAGCGTGAAAAAACGATTCTTCATATACTTTTCGTACAAAGGAACAGCGTACCACGGTTGGCAAATCCAGCCCAACGGAATATCGGTACAGGAAGTGCTTACAAAAGCATTGTGCACCATTTTACGCACCGAGATTGAGATTACCGGAGCCGGAAGAACCGACACCGGCGTCCATGCCAAACTGATGGTGGCCCATTTTGATATGGACAAAGAATTACCATCCGGTCTGGATCTGACAGCAAAACTAAACAGTTTTCTACCTGGTGACATTGCTGTTTACAAAATCGCTGAAGTGCTGCCTGATGCGCATGCCCGCTTCGATGCCATTTCGCGCCGGTACGAATATCATATTGTTACTGAAAAGAATGTCTTCAAAAAGGAACTTGCTGCCAGAGAAAGTTTCCAGCTCGATTTCGAAGCCATGAATGCCGCAGCAGCCACACTAAAAGAATACCGCGACTTTACCAGTTTCAGCAAACTGCACACGGATGTCAAAACCAACAATTGCGCGATAACCCATGCCGAATGGACGCAACAGGATGATGAATGGGTTTTCACCATACAGGCCGACCGCTTTTTACGCAATATGGTTCGTGCTATTGTGGGTACGTTGTTCGAAGTAGGTCGCCATAAAATGACAGTTGAGGAATTCAGAAGTGTTATTGAAGCTCAGAACCGGTGTAAGGCCGGCGCTTCTGTCCCTGCACACGGATTGTATCTGGTGGATATTAAATACCCCGATGACATCTTCCGCTAACTCCCTAACTATGAATTATAAATTTTGAATTTCCAATCAGCATATGTGGTTAATCCTCGCATTTATTTCCGCCATCCTATTAGGTTCCTACGAAGTTTTTAAAAAAATATCATTAGACAAAAATGCAGTTATCCCTGTGTTATTCGTCTCCATTCTATTCTCCTGTCTGACTTTGTCCCCCTTCCTGATGCTATCCGAATTTTACCCGGACACACTAAAAGGATCCATTTTCTTTGTTCCACAGGTCGATTTTCATACGCACATGCTCTTTGTGCTCAAAGCCGTAATAGTACTCACATCGTGGCTTTTTGCCTATTTTGCCCTAAAACATTTGCCCCTTTCGCTGGCATCGCCCATTAAAGCAACGCAACCGGTGTGGACGGTGGTAGGCGCCATGTTGATTTTCAACGAAAAACTAAACGGATATCAGATTGCTGGGGTAGCCATAACCCTCATTTCCTTTTATTTATTTTCGGTGGTTGGCAAAAAAGAAGGTATTTCATTCCGCACCAACAAATGGTTTTGGTTTATCGTACTGGCAACTCTCACCGGAGCACTCAGCGGACTGTACGACAAATACCTGATGAACCGCTACGATGCAATGTCTGTCCAGGTGTACTACACTTTTTATCAAGCTGCCATTATGGGACTTATCACGTTATTTTTATGGGCACCAACCCGCAAAAAAACAACTCCGTTTAAATTCAAATGGTCCATTTTCTGGATTTCGTTTTTCCTGGTTGTGGCAGATTTTGTTTATTTCTATGCCTTGTCATTACCCGATTCCATGATTTCGGTTGTTTCAACCATTCGTCGGTCGGGTGTGATTGTACCGTTTCTGTATGGTGCCATTGCGTTGCACGACAAAAACATCAGGCTTAAACTGGTTGATTTAGCGGGTGTACTTATCGGGATGTTCCTTTTGTATATGGGGTCCAAATAATTTCCGATTGAAGTACAATCAATTAGCCAACAGATATTTATCAACATTTATTCGCAATCACAACTCATTTATTTCTCCGAAACAATAAAATTCGCAGAAATAGTTTGATAATTAGATGAAAATTAGTACTTTTGCAAGCCCTAACAAGAAGTAAGAAAAATAAATTAAAACATACAGATATGAAAAGCGGAATCCATCCAGAAAATTATCGTCCGGTAGCATTTAAAGATATGTCGAACGGCGACACTTTTATTTCACGTTCAACCGTAAACACTAAGGAAACTATCGAAATTGATGGCGTTACTTACCCTGTGGTTAAAATGGAAATTTCAAGTTCTTCACACCCTTTCTACACCGGTAAATCTAAACTGGTAGATACAGCAGGACGTGTTGACAAATTTATGACTCGTTACGCAAACCGTGGCGGAAAGAAATAATACTGAATACAGTAGCAAAAAAGCCCCGACGATTTACATCGCCGGGGCTTTTCTTTATATCGCTTACGGACGTACCCACGAATTGCCTTTAAGCTCAAATACAAGTGGCTGCTGATTCAGCAAAGGCAGTATCACCTTGCGATCATTCTCGCCAAGAAACTCAATTGTATTGTTTGTTGCGATTACCCTCTGCCCGACCGAATCAAACCGCAACGAAACAAAACCGGTTTCTAAAACATTACTCACCCAGACTTTATCCAGATCCGGGCTTTCGGCAAATCTGTCATTATTGACCCATTGCATAGCTTTCGGCATTGTAAACTGAAGTGGAATTTTATTCCAGGCTGTATCATAAAAAGCAATTGCAGATTGGCAAATCGGAGAACATACACTATTGATCACTCCTACCACAGGCATGCCATCAGCCATTTTAATCAACTTCAGCTCCAGCGTACTGCTTTTGGTACTTCCAACCACAATCCGGTTATTCAGCGTATCGAAAACCTGCAAATAAGACTGGCTCGCGAACCTGTTCTGAATACTATCGCCCTGATGTGCCTTGTAGTATTCCAATAGCTCCAGCCGTGCTTTCCGTGGCAAAACGGGACACAACACATCGGGCATACCAAGGTAACATTTTTCGATACTTTGAGCAAACACACCCTGCCCGGCCAATATCAACAGACCTGCAAAAAGGTATCTATTTAGTTTCTGTTTCATCATTTGTTTTCTTTTTTCCGGCTCCGGTCAACAACCTCCAGTAATAATTAATCATATCGCCAACCGTGGCAAAATCTTCTTTATACAGGAAACCAACTCCCTGGGTAGTTTTAGCTGTGGTCAGCCTGTAGCGGTCAACCGTATGGTTATAAGCTTTCAACCGCAACTTTCCCGACTGAGTGAGCAAATACTCCACATCCACATCGCCTATAAACTTATTGTTATTCGTACTGGAGTTGGCATTCTCATTACTATATCCAAAATTACCATTGATAATCAACCTGTTATTAGGTTGATACAACAATTGCGTTTGAACCTGATACTCATTCTGCACCTGTGCCGACGGTTTGTAATCAAAACCAACCGTAAAGTTTTTACTGGCATGCGAAATCCAGCTGTTCACCTGCGCACTCAGCGTCGAAAGTCCAAAAGAAATCGCTTCATTGGGAACAATACTATTGGTGGCTGTTGCTGTATTCTGCATATATTCGGGCGTGTAAAACTTATTGAACACCAACAAATAAATTATCTGCCGGTTCATCATCTCCTCCGTATTGATAATACTGCGCACACGTTGTTTCATACTTTCATCCGATTGCGGCAAATCAATGTCAAAGTTAATGGTTGGCTTCATCAAATCATCTGTTAGCTTCAACACGCAATTTACCGGAACGCTGGAACGATTCTGAGCCTTTGCTGACAAGTCCTGATCCAAATCTCTGAGCGAAGCCGATAACGGATACAGGGCCCGGATATCAACCTGTGCACTAAACGGATCACCCGACCAGGCCAGCGTACTTCCCTTGTCAATTTTAAACTCTTTTCGAATCAGGTTCTGAAGCGTAAACAAATAATATCCATTATCGATGGTATATGTACCAAAAAGCTTAATATCCGAGAAAGTATCAAATTCCACCCGCAGGTTTCCATTTCCTTTTCCGGTAATAATGTCTCCCCCTTTCGGGTCCACAATCAACTCCATTTCTGCATCCGGAGTCACGTCAATCTGCAGATTTACCTTCACATTAAACGCACTTGGAGCCGGCTTTCTGACTTCCGGTTCTTTATTAGTATTTACGCGCTTATTTACAAAATCGATAAAACTATTGTCCGAGGCCTTCGAAGCCCCACCCATATTGATAAAGCATTTCGACCGGGGTTGCGAGGCAGCATTTACCCAGATATTAGCCACTTTCTCATCCCCAAAAATATGTACATTGCCATTGGCATACGCTTTCCCAAAGAAATAGTCATTATCCTCAGCACGGGTATTCATAGCCAGAATATTTCTTCCTGAGATATTCACATCGTACACCATCTGCTGGAATAGTCCGTTGTGCCTTATCGTTCCGGTAAGTAAACCCGGGTTCCGCTCCTGATCGTACATTCTTACATTCCGCAGTCGTATCGATTTGCGGGTTAAATGCACCGAATCATTAAAGAAATAGGTGGTTCTCAACATCTTTACACTTCCCTGCCCCTGATCAACATACGCATCGCCTTCAAAGCCAAGGATCTTCGAAGGTCCGAACATTCGTATCTTTCCGCTTGCATACCCCTTGAAGTTTTGTACCACACTCTCGAAGTAACGATCCAGAAATTCAACACTCAGATGATGAGCATCAAAAAGGAAGTCCAGCGAATCGTTTTTAGGCACATACACTCCACCGGCAGTAGCCAGCGTCTCGTTCTTGTCGTTTACAAAAATGGCATTAGCTTTCACCTGGCTATTCACCTTATCCCAGGTAGAAAATAATGTGGCATTGCCTATTGGTTTGTGATTCATCGACACGTTCTTTACCGACAGATTAGCCTCGTACACAGGCTGCTTCAACAGGTTAAACAAAGACACTTTACCTGTAACATTTCCACCAATGGTAATACTCTTCAATTTCAGCAGGGTAGACAGGATGAATTCCAGATCCAGATCATTCATTTCCACCAACATTGCATCATCCTGATTTTTGGAGGCAATACCGTCGACATGCACAAACTGCTTCTGATTGTCGAACAAAAAATCATGCACATGAATGGTACTGTCGGCATTGAAATCCACCACACAGGGATGGAGCGTCCAGACTGAATCGGAAATTATCACTTCCGAAGGCAAAACAGAAAGCCTTGCAGCGGTACGGTTATCCTCTTTGCGGAATTTGGTGACAGCGCTAATCTGGCCCGCGTTAGTTATCTTCTGCGAATTTTGCCATCCCAGCTGCGCATAAACACTGTCTTTGGCAGCCGAAGCTGTCATGAAAAGATTCATCAACCCGTTTTTCTCATGCAAAAGGGCACGGGAAGTAAGCTGCAATTGCTGCTTTTGGCTTTCGCAATGAACAGTAATATTTTCAACAAACTGCTTACTGGACTTCAACGAAGGAATATTACCACTGATATCAACCCGGTTATTTTTTTCATCAATAAACCCTCTTATCGTGGAAACACCATCCAGCGCGTAAGGCAAAGCCAGCACATCGGAAAGTTCTTTGGTATTGGCTATTTGCAAATCAACGTTTATCTGGTTCGGATTCCGTTCTTTGCTCTTTGAAGCAACAGCCAGCGCAGGCAAATAATTCTGAATAATTTTATTGATAGTCAATCCAATAGTACTATATTTAAAATTGCCACTCAACGATCCGTTCAGATAATCCGACGAGATATTCACCCGGGTAAAGTCATTATCTATTCTGGAAATTACCTGAATATTATCCACATTCAGTTTTTTAACCTGATTGAGGAATGAGATACTGTCAAATCGCACAAACCCGTTAATGTTATCCAGCGAATTTCCCACCATATTGGTTTTGCCCTTGAACGAAAGCAGGGCATTCGGATATTTATCAGTAAGATGAAGCGCATTCAGATTGGTATTCGCAACTTTCAGCTCGAAATCGAAAACCGGCAGCTTCTTTGTCAGGTCAATAATCCCGTTGAAACGAGCGTGCACATTCTCATCATCCACATCAGCCTTTCCATCAAACCCGGTACCATCGTACTTTCCTGCAAAGCGAATATCGCGATACGAGTAATTATTAAATTGAATTTCAGGAACCTTAGCAGTTATCGTTCCACGTAAACTGGACTTTTCCTTCTTGGACCCCTGGGTATTTACACTAAAGGTTACTTTACCAAACTGCTTATTATTAAGCAGTTTACCCAACTGAAAATTAGTCGTCCTCACCGTTCCGTTATACGACAAATCCTTCAGGTTGTTCTCCACTTTCAATAGAATATCCGTAAAAACGCTCCCCAGAAGGGTATTCAGGCTACCATAAGCTACCAGATTGCTCAGGAAGCCAGTGATATTTCCTTTATATTTCAGCAAGCCCAACTGATTAAGCTCTTTGGGCAAAACGAAAGGCTGCGCCGATAGTTGCGACACAAAATCCTGTATTTCGGCCGGTTGTGCATCCAACTCATTGATATTGGCATAAATAAATGCTTCACTCAAATTAGGCAAGCCATTGATGTCCAAATCCGTATTCAGCAGAAAGGATTTACCGTATTTTACAGACATTTTCTGAAGATGCAGGCTGGAGATACGTCCGGTGAGCAAACCGTTAACCACAGCTACCCCTTTCAGGTTTTTAAATTGCGGCACAAAGGCTTTTAAATCGGAAAGGGCTACAGTCGACGAGGCAATAGGCACATTCCATCTTACTTTGTCCACCAGTTTTTTAAGATCGGCCAAACTATCATATTTCAACCGGATATCTTCCAACCGGATATCCGAATGCGGTAACTTCACCTCCACTCCGGGAATGGTTACCCCCGTGGCCGAACCTAAAATCTGCGTACTCAAATCCACGATTTGAAGTCCCGACTGTTCCACTGCACTTAGCCTGCGAATCTCAGCACTCAGCGTATCTTTTGCCAGGATATCGAGGGCGATATCTGCATCAATGCCGGTAAACTTCAGGTTATTACCATTAAACACACCCCGGGGCGATTTTTTATATAAATGATAGTTACGATACGTAAATACCGACTCATGGAGCCTGAAACGCTTAATCCGGTATTCTACCAGCGTTGTATCCTGTTTCTGAGGCTTTTGAAAAGCTTTTATTACAAAATCAAGGTTGGAATGTCCGTTCTTGTCTACTACCAGATTTCCATGCAACCGCTGAATATCCACAGACGTGAAAATGATTTTATTGCGGAAGAACTTCCAAAAATCGAAATGTGCATCGGCCTTGCCGACAAAAAGGAGGGTGTCTTTCTGCAAATCTTCAACGTATAAATCATTTATCGATAAAACATTAAAAAGCTTGTATTCGACCTTGCCCACCGATACTTTGGTATGCAGTTTGGCCGCCAGCTCCTTAACTACCGCACGCGCAACAACCTGCTGTATATTGCTGTTTTGAAGCAACATATAAAGCAATGCGAAAAATAAAACGATTCCCGCAAGGCTAAAACCTAATATCTTAGCTGTTTTTTTTATACTTTTGGACTTTATTTCGCAAAAGTAACCAATAATTTTGTGAAACCATAATGAAATGCCCATAAGTAAACGATTTGAAAGTTTAAAAAAAGACAAATTACAATTGCCGTGCCACTAAAAACAAAACCGGCATATTAACCCGGATATTTTTTCTAAATTGCTCCTTTGCCAACACAATGAACCCAACTATTATATTAGGTATCGAATCGTCGTGCGACGACACCTCTGCCTCCATTATCCGCGATGGCATCATGCTATCCAATATCACTGCCAATCAGGATGTTCACACCAGCTTTGGCGGGGTAGTGCCCGAACTGGCTTCGCGTGCACACCAACTCAATATTATTCCTGTAGTGCATGAAGCATTAAAACGTGCCGGAGTGGATAAACGCGAACTGAGCGCCATAGCTTTTACACGGGGTCCCGGCCTGCTTGGTTCACTGCTGGTAGGCACTTCGTTTGCCAAAGGATTTGCTCAAGCACTAAATGTCCCGCTGATTGATGTAAACCACTTGCAGGCTCACGTGCTGGCCCATTTCATTAAAGAAGAAAATTCGGAAGAACAGCAACCTGAATTCCCGTTTCTATGCCTGCTCGTGTCGGGCGGAAACTCCCAGATTGTGCTTGTAAAATCTTACAACAACATGGAGGTGATCGGGCAAACCATCGACGACGCTGCCGGCGAAGCCTTTGATAAATGCGCCAAAGTAATGGGACTGCCCTACCCCGGCGGACCGCACATCGACCGTCTGGCCAAAGAAGGCAATCCAAAAGCATTTGCATTCAACAAGCCCCAGATACCCGATTACAATTACAGTTTCAGCGGACTAAAGACTTCGTTCCTGTATTTATTGCGCGATAAAATCAAGGAAAACCCCACCTTCGTGGAAGAAAACATGAACGATTTATGCGCTTCCATACAGGCCACTGTTGTTGAAATCCTGATGAACAAACTCCGAAAAGCCGCAAAGGATTTAAAAATCAACCAAATTGCCGTTGCCGGAGGAGTATCGGCCAATTCGGCTTTGCGTCAGGCTTTTCACGACCACAGCAAAAAGTACGGCTGGAAAGTGTTCATTCCTCCCTTTTCATTTACCACCGATAATGCAGCCATGATTGCCATTACCGGCTATTTCAAATACCAGCATGCCGACTTTTGTTCCATTGCTGAAGTGCCGTTTTCAAGAGTGACAAACAAATTCTGAGAGCCTGTTTTCCAAAGTCAACCCAAAACAACCCATCCAGATGAAAGTCAGAGACATCAAACTACCGGACAAACTCATCCCTTACAAAGGGCCGATTCTGTTTGCAGTGGTTTTGATGTTATCCAACCTTTTCTGGAAATACAACGTGCTGGGCGACGAATCAGAAAGCATCAACTCAACGGTAACTTTCTGGGGAATAGACATTTCTACAGCTTTCACCCTGCTGGCACAACATGTCGCCCACGTTTGCGAAAAGGCTTTGCAGCTTTTCGGTTTCGACATTACGCTTAAACCCGGCAATGTACTCGGCTTCCCAAACGGCAATTCGGTGAAAGTAATCTGGTCGTGCACCGGACTTAAACAGACCTACATCACTCTTTGCATTTTAGCTTTTACCCGCGGCCCGTGGCTGAAGAAGTTATGGTACATACCGCTATGCCTGCTGGGAGTCTATATTTTTAATATTTTCCGCATTTCGTTTATAGCAGGTTGCATGGAAAACCATCCTCACTGGTTCGAATTTCTTCATTTATACCTCTTTAAATACGTGTTCTACGGAATCATATTTTTAATGTGGGTATACTGGGAAGAACGCATTGCCGGAAAAAGCAATGAAAAACAGAAAATGACTGAGCCTTCATAATCTGCATCTCCCGGCTCAGCATGTAGAACTATTCCTACCTTCATATTTTCTCAGTAACTGATCACCTTTTACTGACCGGAGAACCCGGTTTCTTACCCACGCTCATCAACATAGTCTTTATTCGGGGTTGGTTATGGGCATCTCCTGATCATGTTATTCTTATTCATATCTTTATCCCATAGATATCCCTTCTTTATCCCTACTATAACCCTTATTATTTATGATATTGATTAAATTTATTTTAGTCAATTGATATAAACAAATTTATTATCTTTGTAATACGAATATGATATGGACGAGCATAGAACAAGCATACTACCAGCAGAATACAAACCACAACAACTATGGCAAGAATTAAAAACTTTATGCAAATGACAGGCTCCATGGCTATGGTAAGCATGTACACCATCCAGGGCAGTGATCAGGTAATAATACGCACCAAAGGCGGGCCTAACAAATACCAGATAAAAACCAAGCCGCAATTTGAAAAGGTGCGGCGCAACAACAGCGAGTGGTCAGGCTGTACCAAAATGGGGAGCCAGATACGTTGGTCGTTTAAGAACATGAACCGGATAGAAGATTACCCGGTGACGGGGGCGCTGAATGCCATCTGCAAACAGGTACAGAAACTCGACACCGAAAGCGAACATGGCAAACGGGGCATCTTCCTCTCGAAACATAAGGAAATACTGGTGGGGTTCAGCTTTAGCCGTAAGCAGGTGCTGGAAAGCGTGCTGCGCATACCGATAGAAACTACGCTGAACAGAGAAACGGGCGAAGCACATATCAGCATACCTACTACAAACACCGATTTGTACCTGTATAACTTCCGCAAGTTGCCCTACTACCGCATTGTGGCAAACCTGAGCGGGGTATGCGATATGGCTATTCCGCCGGATGGCAGAAATTACGAATATGCCGATTATAACTATTGCGACCCCAAAAACGGAGTTTACGAAAGTGCCTGGCTGCCAACCACCGGTACACAACCGGCTATAGATATTACCCTCACCTACCCGCTGGATCCGGCTCCCATACCCGATGATGTAACTTTGTTGCTGTGTATAGGCATTGAATTTGGCAAACAGGGCTACGGCGACATCACCGAACCGGTAAAATATGCCGGCACCGGAAAAATTGTGAAGGTGGGGTGAGAAAGCGACTCTGCATTATTATAAAATAGGAACTTGAATTTACAAAAACAAAGCTCACATCAATTGGTGTGGGCTTTTTACGTGTATTGGCATTGCATAAGCCGGTATTAAAGAAAGCGACCCTGTATTTCTACAAGGCCGCTTTAAATGTTTTCACAACGGAATAATCCTTATTGTGATTTGCTTCAAAAATTGTACGACAAAGATATATATTTAATTTAAATAAACAATTATTTTGTAAATTAAAATATATAGTTTAACTTTAACGCCTTTAATTGACCATTTGAAAAACAAAGTGTTATGAAAAGAATCTTAGGGTTGGACTTGGGTTCGGCATCAATCGGCTGGGCTTTAATTGAAGAAAGTGAAGATAAAACATCTATTGTTGGTTTAGGCAGTAGAATAATCCCGTACGAAGGAACAGAAGGTAAAGATTTTGCGAAAGGCACAGGCGAAAGCAGAAATTCGCTTCGCACCAAAGCCAGGACAGCCCGGAAAGGATATGATAGATATCAACTACGAAGGAAATATCTTGTTGATGCTTTAGTGAAAGCAAATATGTTTCCTGATGAAACATTGAAGAATCTACCTAAAATTGAGCTTTGGGCATTACGAAATAAAGCTGTTCATTCTCAAATTACACTCAAAGAACTTGGGCGGTTGTTATTATGGCTCAATCAAAAGCGCGGTTATAAAAGTAGTCGCAGCGATGCCAATTTAGGGAAAAAAGATACAGAATATGTAGCAACTGTAAAAAGCAGGCACGAAAAAATCAAAGAACTTAATCTGACTATCGGGCAATACTTCTATCAGGAACTATCCAATGATTCGTTTTTCAAGGTAAAAGATAATATCTTTCCCCGCGAAGCTTATATCGAAGAGTTTGATGCTATTTGGAAAGAGCAAGAAAAATACTACCCTGAACTAAGTAATTGCCCAAAAGAAATTCTAACGCAAATAGCTAATAGCTTATTTAAGGGAGCTAAGCAGGAATCTCTTCGTCAAGAGATTATAAAAGGTGGATTATATCATACTATTAGAAATATGATTATCTATAATCAACGTCCTCTTAAATCCCAAAAAGGGCTGGTTTCTGTATGTGAGTTTGAAGGTTTCTGGCGAACAGGAAAAGATGGGAAAGAATACTTTGTTGGTCCCAAGGTAGCCCCTAAAAGCTCCCCTATCTATCAACTGTCCAAAATGTGGGAAAATATCAATAATATCAAAGTTGGTTCAAGAAATGGTGGAGATATTGAAATAACACCGGAACAGAAGCAAGCTATTTTCAAACATTTAGATAACAATGAAAAACTCACCGTTACTGACTTGTTGAAAATACTTCAAATTGACAGAAAGAATTGTTATGTCAATAAACAGATAGAAAAAGGATTAGTTGGTAACATCACAAAACATGCAATTCGACAATGTTTTGACGATTCAACACAATATGATCAGCTTCTGAGCTTGAATTTAAATTTAGTCGAGAACGATAAAAAAGGCTATCTTGTTGATAAAAAGTCAGGGGAAATCTTGAATGAAAAGTCAACCCAGCACATTGACGCAAACATAGAATATGAGCCTCTCTATCAACTTTGGCACACTATCTATTCTATTCAGGACAAACAGGAGTGCAGCAATGCCTTGCAAGGCAAATTTGGTATTGAGTCAACAATTGCCAACAAGTTAGCGGATATTGATTTTAGCAAACATGCTTTCGGAAACAAATCGGCAAAAGCCATTCGCAAAATTTTACCCTACTTGATGGAGGGTGATAAATACAGCGAAGCCATGAGTTATGCCGGTTACGAGCATTCGGATTCCTTGACCAAAGATGAAAATCTAAAACGGAAATTATTGGATACTTTAAAACCAATTGCAAAGAATTCGCTCCGTCAGCCCATAGTAGAAAAGATTCTCAACCAAATGGTAAATGTGGTAAATGCGATTATTGAAAAGCACGGTAAACCGGATGAGATAAGAGTAGAGCTCGCCCGTGAACTTAAACAAAGCAAAGAAGAACGCAATGACACTGACAAAGCCATGAGCAAGCGGCAACGTGAAAATGAAAATATCACAAAACGTTTGGCTGAATATGGATTAAAAGCAACCCGAAACAACATTATCAAATGGAGATTGTACGAAGAAATTGATAATGAAGAAAAGAAGCTAAATGCTGTTTGTATTTATTGTGGTCAACCCATTTCATTGACCGAAGCAATCAAAGGGAATGATGTGGACATTGAACATATTATTCCGAAATCAAAACTATTTGATGATTCACAAAGCAATAAAACATTGGCTCACCGTCATTGCAACAAGAATAAAAATGACATGACGGCCTATGACTTTATGAAAAGTAAGCCAACAGAAGTTTTTGAAGCCTATATCGAACGGGTAAATTCATTGTATGCCAATTACGTGATAAATAAAACTAAGCGAGATAAGTTATTGATGCCTGAAGATAAAATACCAGATAATTTTATTGACCGTCAGCTTCGCGAAAGCCAGTATATTGCACGCAAAGCAAGAGAAATACTTCAAACTATTTGTCATAATGTATGGGCTACCAGCGGAACGATTACCGCCGAACTTCGACATTTATGGGGTTGGGATGAAATCACGATGAATCTTCAGTTTGAAAAATACAAACAATTGGGATTAACCGAAATCGTAGAATGGGAGAGCGAGCACGGTAAAAACAAACACAAAAAAGAAGTTATTTCAGGCTGGACAAAACGAGATGACCATCGACATCATGCTATTGATGCCCTAACTATTGCTTGTACCAAACAAGGATACATTCAACGGTTCAACACACTGAGTGCAGAAAAGACAAGAGAGGACATGAAAGCTGTCGTTGATCAACGGTCTGTAAACTTTAGCGAAAAACGCTCCTTACTAGAAAGATACATTATCAGCGAGCGACCTATTGAAGTAGCAGAGGTTCAAGAGGCTGTAGCTAATATCCTGATTTCATTTAAATCGGGGAAAAAGGTTGCAGTTGTAGGAAAAAGAAAGACAGGGAAACGTGGAAACAAAAAAATAGCTCAGGCAGGCATCATTATTCCACGAGGTTCACTACACGAGGAAGGCGTTTACGGTTCTATTAAACAATATGTCAAAGACCCTAGAACGAATAGGATTGATTTCAAAAATCAAATCGTAAAGAAATACAAACTTGGTGTTGGAGCACAAGGCTTCTTATTTACAGGCAAGGAAACATATGAAACAAAGGAGAAAGCAAATAAAAAAACAGGAGAAGTCAATATCGTTACAATAGATAAAATACAAAATGTTCTTGACTCTATTGTTGATAATGGTATTAGAAAAGCTATTCTAAAAAGAATCAACGAAGGCTTTCCAAATGGTAGTAATTATAAAGACAATCCAAAGAAAGCTTTAGAAAATTTGAAAGATTTAGAGAACAATCCAATGTATCTTGATATAAATGGTAAAAGCCCTATCAAATCTGTGCGTTGCTTTACCGGGTTGTCTGCTGTAGTTCCAGTCAAAAAAGACGAAAAAGGTAAAGATATCGGATTTGTAAAACCTGGCAACAATCACCACATTGCCATTTATATTGATAAAGATGGTACTCCCAAAGAGCATGTTTGTACATTTTGGCATGCAGTTGAGCGCAAGAAATACGGAATCCCAGTAATTATAAATGATCCCTTAGAGATTTGGAATACGATTGAAGGTAAGAAACTACCTGAATCTTTTATGAACAATTTGCCATTTATTGACTGGACATATAAATTAAGTATGCAACAAAACGAAATGTTTCTTTTAGGTTTAGATGAAATCGCTATTAATGACATACTATATTCAAATGATTTAAAAACAATTAGCAAATATTTATATAGCATTCAAAATTTATCTGAAAAACAATATCGTTTTTCACATCATCTTGAAACTAAATTTGACATTAACAATATGAATAAGGCTGACAATAGATTCTACAATATTCAAAGCATGGATGCATTATTAAAAAAGAATCCATACAAACTCAAGATCGACCGTCTTGGCAATATTTCAATTTAACCTATAGCATATCTTTTCCAATCCGTTAGCTAACGGATTGGAAAAGATTAATTCTCAAAAAAAGAAACGAATATGTCCAAAGCAAAACTAAAAAAAGGACTGAACAACCTCACCAAAGAACAATTAACTGCGTGATGAACAATGTGTAAAAAGGGCATCTCCATGTGGGTACGGGTTTGCAGATGATATTGCAAGTGTTTTTTACGATTATTACAACGAATAGGCTTTTTTAAACCGTCTTTTCCAAACCGTTGATCGGGAAAAGATAGATTGCCAAAGCAACTAATATGTATGGAAAAATTACAACCCAATTGCAGCTATCATATTTTCAATCATGGCAATGGATTTGAGAATATATTTACCGAAGATGAAAATTATCGTTTTTTCCTTGATAAATATAATCAGTACATTTTACCCATAGCAGAAACATACTCTTATTGTTTGTTGCCGAATCATTTTCATTTGGTGGTCCGGATTAGACGGCGGGAAGTATTGGAAGAAGTTTATCGCAACTCCATACCTATTAACTTTTCCAAAGTTCCAAACTTTGGAAAAGTTGCGGAAGGAAAAGCAGATAATTTACAACTATCAGACAAACTTCTGGAACGATTCATTTCAAAACAGTTTGCAAATCTGTTTAGTTGTTATACTCAATCGTTCAACAAAGTAAATAAACGAAGAGGGTCGCTTTTCCTGAAAAATTTCCGACGAGAACTGATTGAAAACAAAGATTATTTTCTGAATACTGTTATTTACACACATCGAAATCCTTTACATCATGCCTTTTGCGACAGATATACTGATTGGAGTTACACTTCGTTTTGCGAAATAAAAGAACACAATAGCCAGATTATTGAGGTAGATAAATTACTCCGTATGTTCGGTGGCCAGGTATCGTTTATTGACTTGCACGAACAATCTGCCCACAAATTCAGGGAGTCCTTAGTTGCCGATTTATAATTGATAATTAGACAGATAACTTTTCAAATCCGTTAGCTGACGGATTGAAAAAGTTAAACGATAATCTCTTATTCAATTCACCTTCAAATTCTAACACCATGATTAAACGCACGCTTTACTTTGGAAATCCAGCTTATTTGAGTATGCGAAATGCGCAACTGGTAATTCATTTGCCCGAGGCCAATGGCATGGATGACAGAACCGGAAACAATACGGTTGCTATTGAGGATATTGGAGTGGTTATTCTGGATCACAAACAAATAACCATTACACACGGTTTAATGGAGGCTTTGCTTGCCAACAATACAGCCATGATTACCTGCGACAGTAGCCGCATGCCGGTGGGCCTAATGCTTCCATTGAGCGGAAATACCACACAAAGTGAACGCTTTCAGGCTCAGGTTGATGCCTCACTCCCACTCCGGAAACAATTATGGCAACAAACCGTTCAGGCAAAAATTGAAAATCAGGCGCATGTGTTGAGCTCTACCCGCAAAGCAGTGGTAAAAAACATGTTGGCCTGGGTGGATGATGTAAAAAGTGGGGATAGCGACAATCTGGAAGCCCGGGCAGCAGCCTATTATTGGGCAAATATGTTCCCGGAGATACCCGATTTCCGTCGTGGCCGCGAAGGTGTTCCACCCAACAACCTGCTGAATTACGGCTATGCCATCCTTCGGGCCGTAGTAGCCCGGTCGCTCGTTGCAAGTGGGTTGCTGCCAACACTGGGTATTCATCACCACAACCGCTACAATGCCTATTGCCTGGCCGATGATATTATGGAGCCTTACCGGCCTTTTGTAGACAAATTAGTGGTAGAAATTGTAAACTCAATCCAGGCAAAACTCCACTCTTCGAGCAATTCAATCAAAGAAAGCCATTATCAACAAGTGGCTGAAGAATCTCCTGTTTATGAAATAAACAAAAGCAATTTTAGCAGTTCAATGGTCAATGAGTTTGAACTCACCAAAGAAATAAAAGCTAAATTATTGGGAATTCCGGTACTGGATGTCGTCATTAACGGTCAACGTAGCCCGTTGATGATTGCTGTAGGGCTAACCACTGCATCACTGGCAAAATGTTATTTGGGCGAAAGTCGTAAAATAACCTATCCCGGCTTTTGATTTTCTACATATTCTCCCAAGGTTTCTTTCAACTTTGGGAAAGTTGCTTCGGTGAAGTTAGAAAACATAAATACAAATGGAACGTTTTAGCGAATATCGAATTATGTGGGTATTGGTTTTGTTCGATTTGCCAACCGAAACTAAAAAGGAGAAGAAGGCATACACCGATTTCCGCAAGAAACTGGTAACAGATGGTTTTACCATGTTCCAGTTCTCTATCTATCTGCGCCATTGCCCCAGCCGCGAAAATGCAGAAGTACATATAAAGCGCGTCAAAAGCTTTCTACCCGAGGCCGGGCAAGTAGGTGTACTGTGCATAACCGACAAACAATTCGGACAAATGGAACTTTTCCAGGGGAAAAAGGAAAAGGAGGTTTCCACACCCTACCAACAGCTGGAATTGTTTTAGCTATTTAACGTGAGTTCGATATAAGAAATATCAAAATCAAAGAAAATAGTTGGTTTTTAAAAGTCCGAAGGACTTTAATGTGAATAACCGCGGGTAAAACCCGTGGTAGTTTACTAAAGTAGATCTGAACCCTGAAAGGGTTCAATATGTAATTAATTGTTATTGAACCCCTTCAGGGTTAGTCTATCTTTCTTTTCATTATCCACGGGTTTCACCCGCGGTTATTTATATTGAATCCTTTCAGGATTTAAAGAGATGAATATTGCTGATTGTCGGCAGTTTACTTATATCAAACTCACGTTATTTAATCATCACCAGCTTTTCCAAAGTCAAAAGAAACTTTGGAAAAGTTGCAGAAACAAAAATCCCGCCTTTCGGGCGGGATTCCGTTTGAATAAACAACTTATTTTTCAATCCTATTTGTTGCGATAATAGACTGACTGATATTCAATTACACACATCGTGCTGTTTATCAGATCAAAGATACAATTTTTTGAAAGCAAATCACAAC
>CAYSTC010000008.1:0-147632 GCA_964433885.1 uncultured Paludibacter sp.
GTCCAATTAAATTTTTAAGTATTAATCCGTCCAACTTTTTGGGGGCAGATCATTTACTAACGCCCTCGTTATTTTATACATGTGTAACAAACAATGGTGTGTCGGAATGCATAACCATTTTGTAAACCAATCCGGGGTTAAACAGTCGGGCAAAAATGTTACGACGCCGTGTATTGAAAGCCAGTACATTGATTTTTTGATCAATTAGATAGTGGTCAAGGATTTCAGGAGAGTTAATTGCTCCGAGCAATGCATAATTTGTCGTTAGATTCGGGTAGTGGTTTGAGAAATAAGATTTTATTCCTGCCAGCATTACTTCATCCCAGATCTCTTTCTTTTCGGATGCGTGAATAAAGAATAATTCCAGTTTGTCAGAAGAGAAAAGAGAAATGGCCCGATCAATGGCAATCAGGTCTTTTTGGTCAAAATTAGTAAGAAATGCCACTCTTTTAATTTCTTCCGGCGATTCGATATTCGTGTGAACCGGAACTGCAAATACCGGTGATACGCATGATTCCATTACTTCGGCAGTTACGCTTCCAATTAGTTCGTTGCTGAGTTTTTTTCCATGAGTGCCCATAACCACTAAGGCTGGTTTGTTTTTTTTGCAATAATCAAGTATTTGATCTTCAGGGACTCCTTCTTTTAATTCAAATTTGAATGGAATGTTTGGAAGTTCGCCTTTTTCAATACGAGCATGAATCATATTGGTCATATTTTCCACATCTGCATTTGCCGAACTGATAATCCGCCTGAGTAGTTCGCTGTCGCTTATGCTGTAAGTACTCATGTCGTTATTTGACGAAATTGTAAAAGTAGGGCTGAAATACACGTACATAAATACTACTTCGCCAGCCATTATTTCGGCAAAATGAAATCCAAAATCAGTTGCTTTGTTGACCATATCGGCAAAATCGATGGGAATTAATACTTTTTGAGCCGAAGTTGAGTCTGGAGTGGTTTCGCTTTCCCATGCACTTTCCATTTCTTCTACGATTTTTAGTGCGCGGGGCAAATCACTTTCTTTAATCCTGACACGTACACCAACAGCCATTTCAGGATGTTCCAGATTCAGGTTGTGAATTACCGTTTCAATTCCATTTTCTTCCAAAACAGTTTTTATCATCTGTGCCCGTTGGTAGGTTCGAATGGCAAGGGTAACTAATTTGTCTTCCATAATATTGTAAATTTGAGCAGTTTGCAATTCAATAACAGAGCAAGTAGGTGTGTCAATGTGTGTTTTTACGTTAACGTGGTAAAGATAACCATTTTTAGGTAGCCAATATATTGTTTTAGATAAAAAAAATAACCCGGAAAAGAAAATTTGCTTTATATTTGCGTTCAGATAATCTTATAAATCAAAATTTATGAACCCAAAATTAAAAAAAGGACTCACTATTGGAACAATTCTGGCAGTGCTTGTGTTCGGTTGCTGGGTATTTTTCAAATTCTATTTTGTATTTGGTGAGGGAGTGAAAGCAGGAGAACTCAATTATCTTGTGTATAAAGGTTATGTGTTTAAAACATACGAAGGAAAAATGATTCAATCGGGATTTCGTTCGCAAGCTGTTGGATCCATTCAGTCGTATGAATTTGAATTCTCTGTTCAGGATAAGTTGGTTGCCGATTCACTTATGCGTTGTAGTGGAAAGCAAGTGGAATTGCATTACAAAGAGTATCTGGGAACTTTGCCGTGGCGGGGTGTCAATAAATTTATAGTGGATAAGATTGTCTCAGTTAAATAGAAAATACCTGTAGAGGTTGTTTTTAAATTGTAAGCTCATCAATATTCAGTATTTCCCGTTCTTTGTGGCTTGTTGATTGGCTCACAGATTTATTTTTTTGAAAAAATATAGCTACTTTTGTACGAGCAGAAATTCATTCTCTGTTGTATTGTGTTTATTAAAATCTGATTCATTGGAAACGGACACTTTTTATTCAGTATTGGGAGGTATAACCGTTCATCCGGCAACAATAACAGCTGTAGTTTCACTTCTTACAAGTGGTTTATTGTTAGGCTTTTCTTCTGTCATTTCAGCCTCTGAAGTTGCTCTGTTCTCGCTTGATCCCAAAGTTCTGAACGATCTGGAGGAGAGTGAGCAAAAGGGCGATCGTAATATCCTTCGGTTACTTAAAACTCCGCAGCGTCTGTTGGCAACTATTCTGATTGCTCAGAACTTTTTGAATGTGGCAGTTATTCTGCTGCTGACCTATTTTACCACCACTGTGTTTGATTTTGACCGTGTGCCGGTACTTGGCTTTGTGTTTCAAACCATTGTCATCACGTTTGCGCTCCTGCTTTTTGGCGAAATTATTCCCAAGGTATATGCCACACAATATGCACAAAAAACATCACGATATACCGTTCCTGTAATATCTGCGCTTGAAAAACTGCTTGGACCTTTTGTGAGTTTGCTTGTAAATTCTACGTCCATTGTGAATAACAGGTTGTCTAAACATAACCGATCGAATATTTCAATGGATGAACTCTCGCACGCTTTAGAACTTACTTCAAACAGCAAGGATGAGGATACGGAAATACTTGAGGGAATTATTAAATTCGGGAATATTCAGGTGGTGGACATTATGACTTCGCGCGTAGACATGGTTGTGGTGGATATAAAGTCGAATTACAAGCAATTGCTTGATGTGATTATAAAATCGGGATACTCACGCATTCCTGTTTTTGCAGGAACCCGCGACAATATCAAAGGGCTGCTTTACAGTAAAGATCTCCTTCCTCATTTGGATAAACCCGCAAATTTTCGTTGGCAAAGTCTTATTCGCCAGGCATATTATGTTCCTGAAACTAAAATGATTGATGATTTGTTGTTGGAATTTCAGGAAAATCGTGTGCATTTGGCTTTGGTTGTGGATGAATATGGCGGAACTTCGGGCTTGGTTACTTTGGAAGATATTTTAGAAGAAATTGTGGGGGATATCAGTGATGAATATGACGATGAAATACAGCTTTTTACAAAAATAGATAATCATACTTTTGTTTTTGAAGCCAAAATATTATTGAATGATTTCTTTAAAATAGCAGAAATTGAAGAGGATGATTTTGTGAAAGTAACCGAAGATGTTGAAACTTTAGCCGGATTGATTCTGGAGTTAAAAGGTGATATACCGTCGAAAAACGAGCGTATTGATTATGGCAGATATGTGTTTGAAATAATAGCCGTGGATAACAGACGGATAAAGAAAGTGAAGTTGCACATAAAAGAAGATTTCAGAAAATCTGAAATGAATGGTTGAGTAAGAATTTGTATTAATAAATGACACGTTTTGAAATGAAAAAAATATATTTTCTAAGTCTTGTATGTTGTTTTCTGTTTGGCTGTGGGGGTGGCTCTATACCGCGGCCTTACGGATATTTTCGGGTTGATATGCCAACACATGAATATCGTACCATCGATACGCTGGGTTTGCCGTACAGGTTTGATTTGCCTGCCAATGCTCGTCTGATAGGACGGGAGGTAAAAGGTGAGAAATTCTGGATTGATTTGTATTATCCGGAATTAAATGCCAGTGTATATTGCAGCTATAAACCAATAAATGGTAATTTGGTTGATTTACTGGAAGATACGCGCAAAATTGTGTATAAACACAGTGTGAAAGCTGATGGCATTGGCGAAAAAGTCTTTGAAAAACCGGAGAAAAAAGTGTACGGCATTTTGTATGATCTGAAGGGAAACACAGCTTCTTCCGTGCAGTTTATTCTTACAGATAGTACCCGGAATTTTTTTCGCGGAGCATTGTATTTCAATAATGTACCAAATAAAGATTCTATTGCTCCCATGGCCAATTATATCAGGGAAGACATCGTTCGTATGATGGAGAGTTTTGAGTGGAAACGATAATTATCCTCTGTCAATTATGCCCGTACACAATATTATTTCTTTTGAAGATGCCCGCTTGCTCGTTTGGGAAGTTACCGAAAGTCTTGATGAATTGAAACTTCGTTTGAATGAACTGGATGAAAGTGAATTAGATCAAATTGTTTCCGTTAAGCGAAAAATTGAGTTCGTAGGCATACGGGCAGCTCTCAAAGAATTAATCGGAGAGGAAGTCCGGATAAGTTATACCGGCGAAGGAAAACCTTTTTTGCTAAACAAACAATACCAGATAAGTGTTTCACATAGTGGGAAATGGATTGTGGTGATGATTCATCCTGAGCGGCCGGTAGGTGTGGATATTGAGGTTCCAACACCTAAGATCCAAAAGGTATATGCCCGTTTTCTGAGCCGAAAAGAGCAGGAAGAGATGTCGGATGGACGCGATTTGAGAAAGTTGCAAATCGCTTGGTCGGCTAAAGAAGCATTGTATAAAATTATAGGAAAAGAGGCTGTGGATTTTGCAAATCAGTTAAGAATTTTTCCTTTCGAAGTGTGTGATGCCGGAGAAATCTCCGCAGAACATATTCCTTCAAAAATGATTTACAGGTTACATTATATACAACATTTGGATTATACGCTGGTGTATTGTCTGGCCTAAAAAAAACTACGATTAGTTATGACTTTATACAAAACCATTCTGTTAAACAGAGAGGTCAACCGTAAAATGTTGGCTGTATTGCTTGATCCGGACCAGTGTCGTGGAAGTGTATTGGCGAGCACAATAGCGGCTCTTAAATCCGATACGCCGGATTTTGTTTTTGTTGGTGGAAGCCATACTGTGAGTTCTGTCGATTCGTTAATCGAATTGCTTAAAGAGGAAGTAAAAACCAATATCGTATCATTTCCCGGTAATGCATCACAATTCAGTGCAAAAGCCGATGCGATATTATATCTGTCGCTTTTGTCCGGCAGAAATGCTGAATTTCTTATTGGTCAGCATTTGAATTCGGCTGTTGCTATCAAAAAATCAAATGTTCAGGTAATTCCTACCGGTTATTTGCTCATCGATGGCGGTAAGCCCAGTTCGGTGGAGTATATCAGCAATACCAGACCTATTCCGCGTGACAAAAAGGAAATAGCACTCTCTACTGCTGTTGCAGGTGAATTGCTCGGGATGCGAATGATTTACCTCGAAGCCGGCAGTGGTGCCGAAATTGCCGTGCCTACAGAAATGATTGAATATGTGAGTGAAGGTCTTTCGCTCCCGTTGATTGTTGGTGGGGGAATAAGAACGACTGAGCAGCTTGTTGCAGCTTTTGATGCTGGTGCCGATATGGTAGTTGTTGGAAACGTGTTTGAGTCGCACCCGGCCCGGATTTCAGAGTTTGTACAGCAAACCCGGATCTATAATGCTGGTGAAGTTCTGAAATAGTTTTATCTCAGTTTGTATTTCTCGAAATGCGGACCTGCAATGCGGACAAAGAATACCAGCGATAAGCAAACCGCGAAAGCGCCAGCGAGGTATGCCAGTTGTAATCCGCCATGACTATCGGCTAAAGTTCCGCCGGCAACTAACCCGATTCCAACGCCAATGTCCCATGTTGTCATGTAAGTTGAACTGGCTGTAGCTCTCCGGTTGTTTGGAGCCAGATTCACAAAAAGCGTGTTGTAAGCCGGGAAAAGCATACCGTATCCAACACCTAACGCTAGTGAGATCAGGTAAAATACAACTAAAATAATGTTCGAATGTTGCACATTTATATTTTTGATTGCTGCTAAAGCAAAAAATGTGATTGCGCAAACCAAGGTTCCGTAAGCAACAACTTTTATTAATTTTCCACGATCTACCATTTTGCCAGCAAACAGTCGCGAGCCGATTAAGCCAATGGCCATTAACGAGAAAAAAACTCCGATTCCACTTTTTATACCCAACTCTTTGCCATACAAAGCCACATAGGTTACCACCATTCCATAAGGTATTCCCATGAGCATGAGGCAAACACCGGCATTAAAACCTTTGAATAGAAAAAAACGGTCGAATGCAATAGGCTGCTTTCCGGTTTGTTCCATTTTTTTGCCGGATTTGATAGCCGTGGCAAAGCCAAAACCAACTATTCCGCTTGCGATAGCTGTGTAGAAAATAGAATTAAAACTATAGCTTTCGTGCATAAACAAGCTTATCATGGGACCAATGGCCATTGCCAGGTTGTTGGCCACGCCAAAATATCCCAATCCTTCGCCCCTGCGGGATGCAGGCATAATGTCAACAACCAGGCTGTTGCCTGCCGTAGTTACAAATCCAAACGTGAAGCCATGTAAAATGCGAATAAGTAAGAACATGCCCAATGCTCCGGCTAATGGATAACCGACAAAGCTTAGTATGAAAAGTAAAAATGCTATAACATATACCGGTTTTCGGTTGACCATATCCAGCACGAAAGCCGATAGTGGGCGGATGAGCAATGCAGCAATTGTATAGCTGGACAAAACAACCCCAACCAACGATTTTGAAGTATGAAAAGTTTCAATCAAATAAAGAGGGAAGATTGGAACCAGCAAATAGAATGCAAAAAATAGCAGAAAATTACCAATGCATGCACTAATAAAACTACGGGTCCAGAGTTTTTCTTTTCTTTTTAAAGGATGGTTGTCCATAAGAAATCATTCGTTGCTATAAAAAATACATCGTTTGGCTATATTTTGACTTTTGAATAGCTGAACTGCCAGTCATACCCCTTTGCTGATATTTCTATTTTTGTGTTGGTGGGGTTTTTGAAATACGATCAAAGAATGGGCTTTTGGAAGAGCAACTGATTGGGATTCCATAAATATTGCTGCATCCCGGTAATAATCCAAGCTCTTGCGCAACCCGCCCTACGGAAAACATTACACGGCTGTCCACCCGCCGGTCGGCCGCAACGGAGCAGGCTGAACCAATAGCAATACCCACGTCTGTGGTATTTATAGCGCAGGGAATTTCAGGATACTCATTCTTTTCGGTGCAGGTAGCAAAGCCACAATAGCCGCAATTCAGACTATGAATCTTTTGCTTAGTACCAATCAGAACTATAACTTCGGCATGCAGAATGTTTTCAGCATCCCGTGTCACAAATTTCAAACCTGTTTTTTCGCTGTATTCCAGCATGGCTTTCGATAATTTTTGAATTGTAGCTTCTGTAATCAAAGCTACTTCGATAATATCAAAACCTTTTCCTTTTGGCGCTGTTCGAGCTGCCGTCATCATTTCATTGGCCACTTGAAGCAGGCGTTCGTGGCGGGTGTCACGTTCGTTGATTAGCATAAATTTAGTTGCAATTTAAAGATTTGTAATTGTATAGATTAAGTGTCAGCAAAACTCTTTTATTTTTTCTAAAATAATTTCGTCGAGCAGATTGTTCGAAGCCACAATCTCCCGTCCGAATAAATAATTCTCTCCTCCATGATAGTCAGTTACAACTCCACCGGCCTCTTTTACCAGTACAGCTCCGGCAGCCACATCCCAGGGTTTCAGATCATATTCCCAAAAAGCATCGAAGCGTCCGCAAGCCACATAAGCCAAATCAGCGGCTGCTGAGCCAAGCCTGCGTACTCCACGGGCATGAGTCATGGTCCATTTCAGAAGTTCCAGGTATTCATCCAACTTGCTGAAATCATTGTACGGAAAACCGGTTGCTAACAATGCATCGTGAATGTCAGCTCGGTCAGAAATACGGATCGGTTCACCGTTCAGGTAGGCTCCGCCATCTTTCCATGCGTAAAAACATTCGTCGCGTCCAACCTCGTAAACTACTCCCAACACCAACTCGTCTCCGTCTAGCAACCCAATACTAACCGCATAAATGGGCACGCCCTGTATAAAGTTCGTTGTGCCATCCAACGGATCAATCACCCAGTTGAATCGCTCGCCACGAATATCGGTTGTTCCTTCTTCGGCAATAAAACCCGATTCGGGCAAAAGCTTTTGCAACTCTGCAATGATGCGCTTTTCCGATTCCTTATCCACGTAACTTACCAGGTCATGAAGGCCTTTGGTTTCAACCTTGCTGTCGTTGAAAGTCTTGCGTTCTTCGGCCATAAACAGGCCTGAAGTTCGGGCAATTTCACAGGTGGCCAGCGTTAGTTCTTTGTATGTTGGTGTCATAATTTTCAGATTTAATAATAAATGCAAAGTTAGAGCTTTCCTATTTAACCGGCAAGGAAATCTTTATTTAAAAATTCTTGTTATATAGAATGTGAGTTGGCACGAAATATGTTGAAAATAAGTCGGTTTCTGATGATTGTAAAGATTTAAATACTGGTGTTATGAAAACAATTGTAAAGTTTTTTTTGCTTGTGGGAGCCATGTTTATTGTTTCCTGTTCGCAGCCAACCGATATGCTGACGGTGATTAATTCGGATGGTTCTTGTAGTCGGGAGTTTTCGGCGAATGCTGATGAAGCTTTCTTGTTAGGAGATAAGTCCGAGGAGCACAACCCTTTCCCGGTTGCTATTGATTCTACCTGGAAAATTCGTTGGTCGGCTAATAAATCCGGGTTGAGAGCCGATTTCCCTTTATCGAAGGCAATTTTAGATTCCGTAAAAAAAGCTACAGCAGACGCCAGTAAAGATAGGGATGAAAATTCATCTGGAGATTTTGTGGTGGTTGCCCATCGGGATTATGCAACAGTGGAGGAAATGGATCGTGAATTCAAACTTAAAAGTTCAAACGAGTGGAGTAAGGTTAAGGTAAGGCACGGTTTGGATAAAAAGTTCAACTGGTTTTATACTTACTATACTTACCGGGAAACCTACCCGTTGATAAAAACCGGATTCGAACTGCCGATTGAAAAATATATGACTACTGATGAAGCCCGCTTCTGGTTCACTGGTAAGCCTGATATACTTCAGGGGATGAACGGGATTGAAATAAATGAATATGTGAATCGGATTGAAAGTAACTACAATAAATGGGTTATTCAGAATTTGTGGAACGCTGAGTACAAAGTGCTGATGACCGTTTACGATCGATTGACTGAAAAGCCTGTTGATAAAGTAAAAATGCAGTTGTTGCGTGATTCTATCTTTGCAGAAAAAGTGAATACCAGCGAGGATTTCGATATGGAAAAAGCGCTTAATAGTTTTTTTAAAACAAACGTATTCTCTGAATTGTGGAAAACCGAAAGCAGTCCAATGCGAAATTTTGAGAAAAATATTGATAAGAAGTTCGCCTTCCTTTTCTCGCAATCTTTCAATTATAAGCTTATCCTGCCGGGGAAAATCACACAATCGGGTGATGCCCGGATTCAGGGCGATACACTTGTGTGGAAACTGTCATCTTATCGCTTAATCCCTTCGGCTTATGTTATCGAAGCTCAGTCGCGTAAAGCCAATGTTTGGGCATTTGTTCTGACGGGGATTATTCTGTTTGGTGTGGCTGGGGCTTTTGTTTGGAAAATCAAACGATAAATACAAAGCGGGGAAATCAGAATTCTGATTTCCCCGCTCTTTAGACTTTGTTCTGAATTATTTCTTCAATGCAGCAATTCCTTCTTTCAGCGACGCAATTTTGCTCTCTGCATCTGCTTTTTTCTTGCGTTCAGCTTCAACTACTTCAGGTTTTGCATTAGCCACAAAGCGTTCGTTGCCTAACTTTTTCATAACCGATTCAATAAAGCCTTCGAAGTATTTTATTTCGGCTTCCATTTTGGTAACTTCTTCTTCAACATTGATTAAGTTTCCCATTGGAACTGCAAATTCGGTTGTCCCAACCAAAAATGAAATTGAACCTGCCGCTTTTTCAGTTACGTTTTCTATCGTTTCCAGGTTGCCAAGTTTGGCAATAACCGCATCGAAATCAGCATTGTGATTTCCAACAACTTCCAAGCTCAGACTTTCCTTGTTTGGAATGTTCTTTTGCAAACGGATGGTACGGATTCCGGCAATAATTTCTTTTGCATATTCGAAGTTTCCAATCAGAGTATCATCTGCAGCGGTTGCTTTTGGTTGCAGTTCAACCATAATACTTTCGCCTTCTTTGCGGTCTTCAAGCGCTTGCCAAAGCTCTTCGGTAATAAATGGCATAAACGGATGCAATACTTTTAGCAACGAATCGAAGAAACCAAGCGTGGCATTGTAAGTAGTACGGTCAATCGGTTTTTGGTAAGCCGGTTTGGCCATTTCCAGGTACCACGACGAGAATTCATCCCAGAATAACTTATAAACAGCCATTAACGCCTCTGATAAACGGTATTTGTCAAACAGATCTTCGATTTCCAGCAATGTTTTGTTTAGTTGCGCAGCGAACCATTTTACAGCCATGCGAGCCGATTCCGGTTGCTCAATGTCAGCCACTTCCCAGCCTTTTACCAGTCGGAAGGCATTCCAGATTTTATTGTTGAAGTTACGGCCCTGTTCGCAAAGGCTGTCGTCGTAAGGCAAATCGTTTCCGGCAGGCGAGGTGAGGAGCATACCCAAGCGCACGGCATCGGCACCAAAATGTGCTATCAAATCTAATGGATCGGGCGAGTTACCCAACGATTTCGACATTTTACGTCCCAATTTGTCACGCACAATACCTGTCAAATATACATTTTTAAACGGCATTTCGCCCTTATATTCGTATCCTGCAATAATCATACGTGCCACCCAGAAGAATAAAATTTCAGGAGCTGTCACCAAATCATTGGTTGGATAATAATATTTGATTTCTTCGTTTTCAGGATTGTTGATGCCATCGAAAACCGAAATCGGCCACAACCACGACGAGAACCATGTATCTAGGCAATCTTCATCCTGGCGCAAATCTTCAATTGACAGTTCATAGTTGACAATTGACAGTGCTTTTTGGTAGGCTTCTTCTTTTGATAAAGCCACCACAAAGCCACCGTGAGGCAGAAAGTAAGCCGGAATCCGATGTCCCCACCAAAGCTGACGCGAAATACACCAGTCTTTCACGTTTTCCATCCAGTGACGGTAAGTATTTTTAAATTTTGCTGGGTAAAGTTGGATGTCGTCGCTCATAACTGCTTCCAGAGCCGGTTTTGCCAATTGTTCCATTTTAAGGAACCACTGCATCGAAAGTTTGGGCTCAATTACAGCGTCGGTACGTTCCGAGCAGCCCACTTTGTTGGTGTAAGGTTCTGTTTTTTCGAGCAATCCGGCTGCTTCAAGATCTTTTTCAATTTGCTTGCGGGCATCAAAACGATCCATGCCGGCGTATTGTGCGCCATTCTCATTCAACGTTCCGTTATCATTGAAAATATCGATTGAAGGCAAATTGTATTTTTCGCCCAGCATATAGTCGTTTACATCGTGCGCCGGAGTCACTTTAAGGCAACCGGTACCGAATTCAACATCAACGTATTCGTCTTCAATAACCGGAATAGAACGGTTGATCAACGGAACGATTACTTTTTTCCCTTTCAAATGGGCGTTTTTCTGATCGTTCGGGTTGATACACATAGCCGTATCGCCCATAATGGTTTCCGGACGGGTAGTCGCTACAACCGCATAACCATCTTCTTCTTCGATTTTATAACGCAGGTAAAACAATTTACCTTGTTGTTCTTTGAAAATTACTTCTTCGTCCGACAAAGCGGTCAGCGCTTTCGGATCCCAGTTTACCATGCGTACACCACGGTAGATCAGGCCTTTTTCGTATAGGTCAGCAAATACCTTTAATACACTTTCCGAACGTGGCTCGTCCATGGTGAAGGCCGTACGATCCCAATCGCATGAAGCGCCGAGTTTTTTCAACTGTTCGAGGATAATTCCACCATGTTTGTGTGTCCAGTCCCATGCGTGACCGAGAAATTCTTCGCGGGTGAGATCCGTTTTTTTGATTCCTTCGGCAGCCAGTTTAGCTACTACTTTAGCTTCAGTGGCAATAGAAGCATGGTCGGTTCCGGGAACCCAACAAGCATTTTTTCCCAACATGCGGGCCCGACGAACAAGAATATCCTGAATGGTATTGTTAAGCATGTGGCCCATGTGTAACACGCCTGTTACATTTGGTGGTGGAATGACGATAGTGTAAGGCTCACGACCATCAGGTTTTGAGCTGAAAAAGCCATTTTCTAACCAGTATTGATACCATTTCGATTCGATGTCGGTGGGATTGTACTTACTTGCGAGTTCCATTTTTATGTTTTCGATTAATGAATTGACGATTTGCAATTGCGTTGAGTGATGCAATTAATTCTTTTTCAATGCAATGAAATTTTGTTGCTCTGAAAATTTCAAGAGTGCAAAGATAAATAAATTTGACTGTTCTGGAAAATAAAATTTTCTATCTTTGTGAAGTCAATATTTAATCCATTTATCAATGAAAAAAATAATAAATACTCCCAATGCACCTGCTGCAATAGGCCCATATAGTCAGGCTGTTGAAGTCAACGGAACTTTATATGTCTCAGGGCAAATTCCTATTAATCCAGCTGTAGGAAAAATTGAAGCTGCTGATATTACCGGTCAGACCGAGCAGGTTTTTGCTAACATTAAAGCTATTTTGGACGAAGCTGGTTATAGTTTTGCCGATGTGGTGAAATCAACTGTGTTTATTGCTGATATTGCTGATTTTGCGGCTATGAACGAAGTGTATAAGAAGTATTACCAAACGGAATGTCCGGCTCGTTCGGCTTTTGCTGTGAAGTCGTTGCCACTTGGAGCTTTGGTCGAAATTGAAACTGTTGCGGTAAAATGATTTCTTGATGTGTTGATGTGATAATGAGTTGATGTGATAATAAAATTAAGTGCAATCTGTATTACCTCATCAACTCATTATCACATCATTATATTAGAATCTCATTCCCCGCAATAATTCTCCGATATCCATGCGCTTTTTGCCCGGAGCTTGTACCGATTTGAGGGCTATAAATCCATCTTTCAAAGCTATTTTGGCAAACTTCTTTTGATCGGTGACGACTGTTCCAATTGCTAAATCGTGTTCTGATATCTCTTTCTCTGTTTCAAAAACTTTCAGAATCATTTTCTCTGCTTGTCCCGGAAACTGTAGCTCAATCCATGCTGCCGGATAAGGCGAAAGTCCGCGAACAAAGTTATAAACCTGCTCAACATTCCACAATAAATCAATTTCGCAGGTTTCTTTGAAAATTTTAGGAGCAGCTTTCAGTTCCAGGCCTTCATGTATGAATTGAGCCTGGTCTACGGCGTCTGTTTTTCCTTCAATCAGCATATCAACTGTTTTCTTTACCAATCCGGCTCCCATGCTCATAAGTTTGTCATGGACAGTTCCTGCATTATCGCTTTCAGCAATCTGAATTTTTTCCTGCAAAATTATTTTGCCGGTATCAATTTCGTGAGTCAGGAAAAAAGTAGTCGCACCCGTTTCTTTTTCACCATTTATAATAGCCCAGTTGATAGGAGCTGCACCCCGGTATTGCGGAAGCAGCGAGGCGTGTAGGTTGAATGTTCCAAATTTAGGCATGTTCCAAACCACTTCGGGCAGCATGCGGAATGCCACCACTATTTGTAAATCAGCCTGTAAGCTGTGTAATTCTTCCAAAAAAGCTTCATCTTTGAGCTTTTCCGGTTGCAATAAACGCAGGTTGTGATCCAGTGCATATTGTTTTACGGCCGAATACTGCATTTTATGCCCGCGGCCGGCCGGCTTGTCGGGCATGGTAATCACACCCACAACATCATAGTTGTTTTCAACCAATATTTTCAGGCTTTCCACCGCAAAATCCGGCGTGCCCATAAAAACTATTCTCATATTTTTAAATTAGCAAATTATCACATCAATATGTCACCACATTAATCAATTCCTTTTGTCAACGCCCCACAACAGTTTGTTTTTCAAGGTATCAAAAAAAGTATGATTCAATTGTTTAATGATTTTTACCGTGTAATCGGCTTTTGTTATTTTTAATTTGGTGGTCATATCCAGCACTTTCGATCGTCCATCGAGAGCCACTAAGTAGCATTGGCTGCGGCTATGAACTTCCAGCTCGAAAGTCCAGGAGTCGGGGACGATTAATGGCCGTACATTCAGGCTGTGTGAAGCAATAGGCGTGAGGATAAAGTTTTCGGCCTCTGGTGCAACAAGCGGCCCGCCAACGCTCATGGAGTAGGCTGTTGATCCTGTTGGCGTAGCAACCAGCAGTCCATCAGCATGATAGGTGTGAACCATTTCGCCGTTCACACTGGCCGTAATGCTCATCATGGAGGAACTGTCCTGTTTCAGAACCGAAACTTCGTTCAATGCATACGGATAATCGAACGCAGTTCCATCCGAGGTTTCTACATGTAGCAATGTCCGTTCCTGAATGATGTATTTGTTTGACAGTATCGCATCCAGCGCAACAATAATGTCTTCGCTTGCCACATCTGCTAAAAATCCCAGTCTGCCGGTGTTTATTCCTAAAATTGGAATTTCTTTGTGGCCAATGCGTGCGGCAGTGTTCAAAAAAGTACCGTCACCACCTATGCTCAATGCCAGATTGGCCTCAAAATCATCATTTATTATTTTCTCGACATTTTCTGTACAGCAACTACTCTGGTCGCGAACGAAATCATAAAGTTGGTTGTCAAGTAACAATTTGATGTCTTTATCTTTGAAGTAGTTGAATAACACTTCAATGTGCGATAAAATTACAGGTCTGTAAATATTTCCGAAAATAGCTATCCTCATATCATTAACTGCTGTTTCAAGGTGAAATACAAAAGAATCAAGTGGATGAATACCGAAATAATTAAAAAAAATGAAAGATAAACAGATGCGGACTGCCTTCTGTTTTTTTTAGCTATTTTTGTAGCAAAATAAAGATGTATTCTAAATGTTATGCAAAGGAACTAAATGAAAACGAAACCTGCAAATATTTAGAAAAGTAAACCTATTTAGCCGTAGAAATGACAAAATTAAGCGTCAATATCAATAAAATAGCGACTTTGCGTAATGCCCGGGGAGGCGACATTCCCAATGTTTGTAAGGTAGCACTCGATTGTGAAAAGTTTGGAGCAGAGGGTATTACCGTTCATCCACGTCCCGATGAACGTCATATACGTTATCAGGATGTTTGGGATTTAAAGCCGATTCTGAAAACAGAGTTTAATATTGAAGGTTATCCTTCGCCTGAATTTATAAAACTCGTAAAATCGGTGAAACCGCATCAGGTTACTTTGGTGCCCGATCCGCCAGAAGCTATCACTTCCAGTGCAGGTTGGGATACGGTTCAAAACCAGGAATTCCTGCAGGAAGTTGTGGCCGATTTCCAGAGTGCGGGTATTCGGGTTTCAATTTTTGTTGACACTGATTTGAAAAATATCGAATATGCTGCAAAAACAGGAACCGACCGTGTGGAATTGTATACCGAACCATACGCCACTAATTACCCCGCGGATCGCGAAAAAGCGGTTGCTCCTTTTGTTGAAGCAGCCAAACTAGCTAAAAAACTTGGTCTTGGACTCAATGCCGGACATGACCTGAGCCTCGAAAATCTGGCTTATTTGCATACCATGATTCCCTGGCTCGACGAGGTTTCTATTGGTCATGCGCTTATTGCAGACGCTTTATATTTTGGATTGGAGGACACAATAAAGCGTTATAAAAAGCGGTTAGAATAGGAGAGGAAAATTTGAGGTATGAATTTTGCTGATTTGAAAGTCGGTAAAAATAGATCTCAAAAAATATTCAATTACAAAAATGGCTTATACAATCACAAGTTTACTAACCAATCAGGGTGATAAAAACGTGAGAAAATCAAGTTTATATGGTTTGTTTGGTTCTGCATTATCTTGCATAATCCTGTTTCTGATAATGTGGTTTTACGTTATGCCTTACGCTGCAATTGTACCGCCTGTAGAGGAAGATGGTTTGATGATCAGCTTCGGAAACAGCGATGAGGGTGGCGGAATGGGCGAAGAACTTATGGGTACTCCGAATGAGGATCCTGCACCTTCAACAATTAAAGAAACAACAACTACAAAACCACAACCAGTGACTCAAGCGGTGCAAACCTCAACGAGTAATGTAAAATCAACGAGCTCAAACGATTATATTACTCAATCGGAAGCTTCGTTGGCTATTGCAGAAAAACGGAAGCAAGAGCAACAGGAAAAAGCTGCTCAGTTGGCCATTGAAAATGCGCGCATAGCAAACGAAAAACGTATTGCCGACCAGAAACGCCGGGAGCAGGATGCTATAAATAAAGCCAACTCATCGATGAGTGGTTTATTTGGCAATTCTACTTCGGCCGGAAACGGCAATGGGACCGGAACAGGCTCTGGCGAAGGTCCCGGAAGACAAGGAAATCCTGCAGGGAAGGGATATTCTGGAGGTCACTCATGGTCGCTTAATGGGCGGTCATTGTCCGGAACACTGGCATCACCTAGTTACGACAAGGATGTGGAAGGTAAAGTTACGGTAAATATTCGTGTAAATGAGAATGGTCAGGTAGTAAGTACATCAATCGGTTCGCCTACTACTATTTCGGATGCTGATACAAGAAATGCCGCTATATCAGCAGCTAAACGCGCTCGTTTCTCTACAGGAGGTGGTATGGCTGCTGGCTCTATAACTTATAATTTCAACTTAAAATAAAACTATGGAAATATGAAAACTTATTTTTTTCTTGCAAATGGCTTTGAAGAAATTGAAGCTATTACGCCGATAGATATTTTCAGGCGTGCAAACATTGAAGTAATTACTGTTTCTGTATCCGGCAACAAAGAAGTCGCAGGTGCTCATGGGGTTTCTGTTTTAGCGGATAAGTTGTTTTCTGAAATTGATTTTAGCGGAGAGTATCTTATTTACTTGCCCGGAGGTATGCTGGGTACCAAAAATCTGGATGCGCATGTTGGGTTAAAAAATCTGATTGCCAGTCATGTTAAGGCTGGTATGCCAACAGCGGCAATCTGTGCAGCACCCTCAATCTTGGGTAAACTGAGATTGTTAGAAGGTAAAGAGGCTATATGTTATCCCGGATTTGAGGATCAATTGATTGGTGCTACAATTTCGTCGGATAAGATAGTGAGATCAGATAATATTAGCACAGCCAAAGGGGCCGGAGTGGCTATTCAATTTGCGTTGAAACTGGTGGAAGATTTAAAAGGTAAAGCAGAAGCCGACCGGATAGCTAATTCTATTTGTTTGTAAATTAGTGACTGGAGTTTGAGTTGTCCTGAATTTTTGCTTTTGAACAAAGAGGATGCTTTTTCCGTTAGGGAATAAAAAAAGGAATATGAAATCATATTCCTTTTTTTAATTGTGAGTCAATGCTCAGATCTTAGTTTACTGCAGCTGTCAATTCAGCTCCGGCTTTAAATTTAGCTACTTTTTTAGCTTCGATAGTAATAGCTTGTTTTGTGGCTGGGTTGATACCCGGACGGGCAGCACGTTCGGCAACAGAGAAAGTACCGAAACCAACTAAACTTACTTTGTCGCCAGCAACAAGGGCGTCAGATACGCTTTTTACAACTGCGTCAAGAGCTTTTTTTGCATCTGCTTTGCTAAGACCTGCTTCAGCAGCGATAGCATTGATTAATTCTGCTTTGTTCATAAGATTTTGATTTTTTTATTAGAAACGATAATATAGATTTTGATATTGCAAATGTAGTGGTTTGTAAATAATATGCAAGCATTTAATTTTAAAAAAAACAGTTTATTTTATGATTTTTCGTAAAATATGTTAGAAAACATGTTTTTGGCTTGGATTTGATTACTTTTGTAATAGGAAAATCATGTTTTTAGGGTGTTTTTTGAATATGTCGAAGTGATAAGTGCAACTTCTTTTCGGTCCGGAACAATAAAATTTCTTTCTGAATTCGAAAACAGGATTCTAAAATATGTTATTTTTATCTATTTTTATATTTTGATTTTTAAATAATGAGTAATTACAGACCATCTTTTCTTAGTTCTATTCCACCAGTTGTGAAAAACTTAATTGGTGTTAATATAGTTTTGTTTTTGGCAAGTCTCGTCATGCCCTCTATTTTTTTGCGAATGGGTTTAAACGTGAACCTAAATGATATTTTGGGAATGCACTATTGGGAATCACAAAAGTTTAATCCAGCTCAACTGTTAACTTATGCATTTATGCATGCTGGTTTTTTTCATATTTTTTTCAATATGCTTGCATTGTACATGTTTGGAGTGATTCTGGAACATGTGTGGGGCGCTAAACGTTTTTTGATATATTATCTGGTTGCAGCTTTGGGTGCAGCTTTGGTTCAACAGGTTATTTGGACACTTCAGTTTCATCCATTGTTGACGGAGATGAGTATGCAAATAACCAACGATCCGGTTAATGCACTCGTTCTTATGGCTGAAAAAAATAATTTTCTGAACAATCCAAATTTTATAACTTTGGGAGCCTCAGGATCTGTTTTTGGCTTGTTGCTCGCTTTTGGCTGGTTGTTTCCAGAACAAATAATTTATATATATTTTATTCCCGTTAAAGCGCGATTAGGTGTTGTGATTTTTGGTATTATTGAGTTGTTTTTTGGAGTGGCTAATATTTCTGGCGACAATGTAGCTCATTTTGCCCATTTAGGCGGTATGCTGTTCGGAGCCATTCTGATATTAATGTGGAAAAGAAAAAAACATTATTAAATTGAGTCTGTATGGACGTATTGAATAATTTGAAACAAACTTTCCGGCAAGGAAATTCGCTCATTAAGCTGATATACATTAATGGGGGGGTGTTCATTATTTTGAATTTATTTCTTCTGATTTTCCGGTTGTTTAATGTTTCCGGCGATTTTGTGCTGAATTATCTGGCGGTGCCGGCCAGCCTTCCGGAGTTGTTGCGCAAAGCCTGGACACCGTTGAGCTATATGTTTCTTCACAGGGAAATTTTACATTTCTTTTTCAATATGCTCACGCTGTTTTGGTTTGGGAAAATATTCTTGATGTATTTCTCCGAAAAACAGTTGGTTGGGCTTTATATTATCGGAGGCCTTTCAGGAGCATTTTTGTATATTGCTGCCTATAATATTTTCCCGTATTTTGCTCCGGCGATGGACCATAGCATATTGTTGGGTGCTTCGGCATCAATTATGGCTGTAATAGTGGCCACTGCTATTCAAACGCCAAACATGGAATTGCGGCTTTTGCTTTTAGGTAATGTGAAACTCAAATATATCGCCGTATTCTTTGTTTTAATGAGTGTTTTTGGTATAACTTCTGATAATGGAGGCGGCCAATTATCTCATTTGGGTGGAGCTTTGGCAGGTTATTTATTTATTGTATCTTTGCGACAAGGGAGAGATTTAACGAAAGGAATAAGCCGCATAATTGATGCTGTCTTTGATCTTTTTAGGCCACGAAAGCTGAAAGTTAAGCCCAATCCGCACCGGAGAAAAACTCCTATGAGCGATGCTGAATTTAATGCAAATAAAGCCCGCAGAATGGCCGATATAGACAAGATACTCGATAAAATTAAAACGTCGGGATATGAAAGTCTGACTGCCGAAGAAAAGAAACGTTTGTTTGAACAAGGGAACAAAAACTGATTCATAATTTGTAACTCAATAATTATGAATGCTGAGTTATGAATTAATAAAGGTTATGTTTGGAAAAACTATAGTAAAATGGTTTATGCTTGCTTCCAATGTGTTGGCGGCAATTTTCTTGCTCATAACCTTGCTGGGTAGTGTTTTGAGTCCCGAAAAATTCATTCTGCCAGCTTATTTTGCTCTCGGTTTTCCAATAATATTGGTTGTCAATGTAGCTTTCGTTCTTTTTTGGATGTTGGTTAGGAAGTGGACTTTTTTGTTGTCGTTAAGTTTGCTGTTGTTGTCTGCTACCGAAATTAAAGATACATTTCCGGTTCATCTTGGGAAAACAGAGGAGATAATACCCGTTTCTAAGCCGGTTCATATCTTATCGTACAACATGATGATGAGCGGGAAACTGAAGAAGCACACCAGAAAGCGACCGAATAAAGTGATACAATATATTCTTGATAGTAATGCAGATATTGTTTGTCTTCAGGAATTTATGGTGAGTTTCAAAGATGAGTATATAACACATTCCGATATGTTGCGTATTTTCAGGAAATACCCGTATAAACATATTTGTTACTCGCACAGGCAGGTTTCGAAAATGAATGGAATAGCCACTTTTTCGAAATATCCGATTGTAAACAAACAGCGTATCAATTATCCGTCGTATGCCAATCTTTCCATTTACTCCGATATTAAAGTGAATGGAACAATTATTCGCCTGGTGAATAATCATTTGGAATCAAACCGTTTGACTGAGAACGACAAGGCTATGCCTATCAGGCTGAAAGAAAATTTTGATGCCGAAAATCTGACGGGTGTGACGATGCATTTTTCCAAAAAACTTGGAATAGCCTACAAAATGAGGGCTTCGCAGGCTGATATAGTGGCGCGGACTATTGCTTCATCGCCGTATAAAGTGTTGGTATGTGGCGACTTCAATGATGTGCCGGTGTCGTATGCATATACAACGGTGAAAGGAAACCTCAAAGATGCCTTTTCAGAAACAGGAAATGGCTTTGGCTGGACTTTTAATCATAAGTACTACGGTTTCAGGATTGACTATGTGCTTTATGATTCAACAGCCTTTAAACCGGTGAAATTTTACGAGGATAAGGTAAATTATTCCGACCATTATCCAGTATTGTGCGATATGATTGTGAAATAGACCATTATTTTAAAAATAAATATAAACTAATTAAACTTACTGTTATGAGCGTACCATCGAACTTAAAGTACACAAAGGAACACGAGTGGATTCGTGTTGAAGGCGAAACTGCATTTGTAGGAATTACTGATTACGCGCAAAGCGAATTGGGCGAAATTGTGTTTGTTGAAGTAGAAACTGTCGGCGAAACACTGGCTGCCGGTGAGGTTTTCGGGACTGTAGAGGCTGTGAAAACGGTTTCGGATTTGTACTTGCCCGTTGATGGGAAGATTCTTGAATTTAATGAAGAATTGGAAGATGCTCCTGAGTTGGTAAACGATGATGCATACGGCAAAGGCTGGATGATCAAATTGGAAATTAAAGATGGTTCTCAGCTTGATGCGTTGCTTTCGGCTGCCGACTACGAAGCGTTGATCGGAGCTTAATATCAGTAAGTGGCAGGTTGTCGTCGGAGGAATAATCCGGTTTGCCTGCCGCCAATCAATTGTTTAATTATAAATTGACTAATCAAAAAAACTAGAAATGAAACCAAAAGTAAGTATAATAATGGGCAGTACATCAGATTTGCCCGTTATGGAGAAAGCAGCTGCTTTGCTCAACGAATTTGAAATACCATTCGAAATTAATGCTCTTTCGGCTCACCGAACACCACGCGAAGTGGAAGAATTTGCCTCTAATGCTCATAAAAACGGCATTCAGGTGATTATTGCTGCAGCTGGTATGGCGGCTCATTTGCCGGGTGTTATTGCCTCTATGACAACTGTTCCGGTTATCGGTGTGCCTATCAATGCATCGCTCGACGGAATGGATGCTTTGTTGGCTATTGTGCAGATGCCTCCCGGAATTCCGGTGGCTACAGTTGGAATTAACGGAGCGTTGAATGCTGCAATCCTGGCAGTGCAAATGATGGCCACGGGAGATGAAAGTTTGCAGGTGAAACTGGCTCAATACAAAGAAGACCTGAAAAAGAAAATTGTAGAGGCCAACGAGCAGCTGACGCAGGTAAAATATAAGTTCAAAACCAATTAATTATTCATACCCTTCCGGTTCGCCGAAAGGGTATGAAAGCTTTTTGAAATACTATTGTTATGAAAAAAACACTCGTATTGTTGCTGGCTATTGCGGGGCTTGTGGCGTGTAAGCAAAACGACCGCTTTCACGTTAGCGGAACTGTAAAGGATGCTGATGGCGACATGTTGTATATAGAACACAGCGGACTATTGAAAACAACCGTTCTGGATTCGGTTAAACTTGATGCCGATGGTGATTTTAGTTTTAAATCGGCGCGCCCGGCATATCCCGACTTTTACCGCTTGCGGTTGAAAAATAAAGTGATCACTTTTGCAGTTGATTCGTGTGAGGATATTCAATTCGCAGCTCAGCAAAAGAATTTTTCAACGGATTACAAGGTTACAGGCTCTCTAACTTCGGCCGAGATTCAGAAATTACGCATTTCGCTGATGAATATCCAACAGAAGGCCGATGCGCTGAATCAGGAAATGAGTTCGGAGGTGCGCAATGCCAAAATAGAGGAAATAAAGGCTGCTATTGAGGTGCATAAAGAAATGGCCCGCAAGATGATTCTTGAAAATCCACGATCGGCAGCTGCCTATTTTGCCATTTACCAAAAGGTGAACGATGCTTTTCTGTTTTCGCCTTACGTGAAGGAAGACAAGCCTTTTTGTGCTGCGGTAGCAACTTCATACAACACGTTTATGCCCGAGTACGAACGCAGCAAAAACCTCTACAGTCTGGTGATGGATGCCATCCGTTCCGAACGGAAAGCTAAGGCGAATGAGATGTGGGATGAGGTGTTGCAAAAGGTAGGCAAGGGCTATATTGATATTGATTTGAAAGATAATAAAAACAACTCCCGCAAGCTTTCGGCCCTCGAGGGTAAGGTGGTGCTTATCGACTTTTCGTCGTATGCAGCCGATGGTATTGTGGATTATGTTTTTGCTCTGCGCGAACTGTATAACAAGTACCACAGCCGGGGTTTTGAGATTTATCAGGTGTCGGTGGATGATAATAAATTGCTTTGGGAAAAATCAGTTGAAAACATCCCCTGGGTTTGCGTGCGCGACGAAGCGGGTTCTAATACCACTTATATTCAGTCGTACAACTTATCGACCATTCCCACTACTTTTTTGATGGACCGGAAAGGGAATATTCTTGCCCGGAGTCCCGGATTTCAGGAACTGTCGCAGCTAATCGAAAAAAGTTTATAAATTTGCAGAGACGCTCCACAGCGTCTCTGTTTTTTTATATCAGGTGCTAATGAGAGATTTTATAAAACAAGCGGCTCTTTCTGTCGGGTTCGATGCATGCGGAATAGCCAAAGCCACGGCATTGGAGGAAGATGCTGCGTTTCTGAAGCAGTGGCTTGCCGAAGGCCGGCATGGAGAAATGCATTATTTGGCACGGAACTTCGAAAAACGTACCGATCCGCGCGAAATGGTGCCGGGGTGCAAGTCGGTTGTGGTAGTGTTGCTCAACTATTTCCCGTTGGAACAACAAAACCCCAATGCGCCTAAGATTGCTAAATACGCATATTCAGAAACAGATTATCATCAGGTGATAAAAGCCAAACTCACGGAGCTGGAGGGTAAAATCATTGAGGCTTACGGACCGGGGGTTGTTTCCGACAACCACCAGCATACGTTTGTCGATTCGGCACCTGTGCTGGAGCGTCGCTGGGCCGAACGAGCCGGTCTGGGTTGGATAGGCAAACATACACAGCTCATACACCCGGGGCTTGGTTCTTATTGTTTTATAGGTGTGTTGTTGCTCAATGTGGAAATGGAATATGATGCGCCCGTTCGTCCGGCTTGTGGCACTTGTACGCGCTGCATGGATGCCTGTCCTACCGGAGCAATACACAACGGTACTATCGATGCCCGCAAGTGTATTTCGTATCAGACCATCGAAAATAAAAATGAAATACCTGCTGAGTTTCACCCGCAACTTTCCGGTTGTGCGCTGGGATGCGACATTTGTGCCGACGTATGCCCGTGGAATAAAAAATGGGCAAAGCCACATGTACATGAGAAGCTTTCGCCCGTGGCAGAGCTGTTGGAATGGGATAGGGAGGCATGGCTGCAACTATCCGAAACAGAGTTTAGTCAGGTATTTAAAAAATCGGCAGTGAAGCGGGCCGGATACAGCAAACTGAAAGGCAATATTAAACTTGTATCAGATTCGGACAGTGACTGAACCATATTTGCCTTTCAAAGGCAAACATGCAAAAAATAAATTTCAGGTAATCCTTTCAAAGGCAAGCATACTTTGAACGTACTTTGGGCAATCCTTTTAAAGGCAAGTTTATTTGAAATATAATTCAAGCAATCCTTTCAAAGGCAAGCATGTTTTAGTTTTCATTTGATAAATCCTTTCAAAGGCAGACTCAAATCAGTTTTGTTTGGCGAATCCTTTCAAAGGCAGCGCCGAATAATCTGTAGATTATACAAAAAAAGCTATCCATTGCGGGATAGCTTTTTTTGTATATGTTGACTGTTTGGGTTACAATATCACTTTCGAAATTTGGTTGCCAACTTTTACCAATATCAGTCCTTTTGCCGAAACCGGAATCGTGTTCATTCCTTCCACCGCTTTCAGGCTTAATAGTTTTTGTCCCAGCGCACTGAAAATTTCAACGGTTTGATTGGTTGAGGCTGATAAGATAATGTTGCCGTTTGAAGCATGAATATTGATTTTAGTAGCAGTTTCATTTATTGAGTTGCTTTGTGCAGTTGCAAAGTCAGCACTGGACCGAGGTATGAGGTTAACTTCTGATGTAGAAAAATTTAATACAACTCCTGTTATATCCTGCACGGTAGTTGGGATTGCTGAACCAATATATGGTAAATCTGTTGCTGGATATGCCGTACGAAGCTTACCTGAAGTAACGTCTGTTATGGTATAAGCAGTTGATACCACGAAATTTCCTGTTCCGGTAATTGTTACATCTTTTACTTTTACAAGTTGGCCAGAATAATTTCCGAGATTTGCAACTGTAACAATTGCTGGGGTTATAGCATTTCCAGTTGAGGTTGCAGCACCCGGATCAGTAAATGGGATAAATTCAAGCATTCCGTTGAATGTTGTAAGCGTGCCAATAATACCAGTAAGTCCATCATATAAATTATATGTGCCAGATATTTTAGAACCACTATCGTATAGCATAATACCAGCAGTTTCGTCTTGTATGTATCTCGGTTTCCCGGTTGTGTTCAGGGCTTGATAAGTAATAACCGCTTTAGACGTCAATTTGTAAATACCGCTTGGATCAGCTGCTCGCAATGCTCCAATACTTGTAATTTCAGTGGGGAATGTAAAAATACCTTTTCCTACGTTACTAACAGTCATTCCATTCTGATAAGCGATTGTTTTAATTGTTGTCGTAGAGTTTACGGTAATCGGAGTGCCGGTATACAGTGTAGAAGTTCCTGTTCCAGAGTTGTCTGGGGTGCTGCCATCGGTAGTGTAGTAAATGCTTGCACCTGGTGTTGTTGTATTTAACGATATGTTTTGAGATGTAGTAAATATGCCTGGTGCCGGAGAAAAAGTAGGTGTGGCTACTGGGAGAGTATAAGATGGCGCTACTGCTTCTGCCCACGAAGTTCCAACACGGATACCATCAACAATAATTTTTTGAGAAGCGTTGTATTGGCGTAACGCTATTCCACCAATCGATGAAACGCTTGATTCTGTGAAAGTTTGGTTTGCATTTGCGGGTTCGGTTGCAGAAAATGAATTTAATACAAATAGACTACTTGCTTTTGATGCTATGTCGCATTTTACTACAATTAATACTGGAGTTCCAGTAGCAATGGATATGTAGTTTGAAGGTGTTGAAGATCCGCTGATACCTATTCCATCTCCTGTCGCATTTACATATACGCGGCTATAGAATGTTGAACTGACAGGACTTGGACTAAACATAAAAAAATATCCAGCACTGTTTGTAGATTGAGTCTGGATTATAAATGCAGCATAAACTGTTCCTGAATTTTGGGATGTAAATGTTTTGTTAATGTCTTGTCCGTTGTTATCCAGATTAGCAGCTCCACCTATTGCACTTCCTGCATAGCCAGTAAAAGTCAATCCAGCTGTAATATCAATATTAGCGGTTCCAGTCCCACTGTGTGAAAGCCAACCTGACATAGGATCGGCTATGGCGGTTGTTGTAAGGACTTGACCTATACTGTAATCAAAATCTTCAACTAAAAGTTGAGCCGAAGCATAACTGCTTCCAATTGTAAGCACTGCAAGAAGCACCATTTTAAAAAAAGTAGTTTTTTTCATATTCATTTCTTTTAAAGAGTTATTATACTATGTTTTTATGATTATCAAAAATAGTGGATTGGTGTTTCAGATATATTAATGTCGTATTAAAGTGGAATTACATAAAAAGTGTTTAAAATCACGACTACAAATATAGATATTTTTTCTAAAAAAGAAATAAATATACAAAGAATTTGTATGTGAGAATGAAAAGAAGCAGAATCTCCCGAATTTCCACATTATTTATCGCTTCACCCTGAGCCGGAATTGTCCTTAAGGTGGCTTTAAGTTTCGTAAGGGGTAGTTTTGGTGGGTGTATGAAAACGGTTTTGACGCTAATGTTTATAGGATTATCTTAGCCGTGCGTTCTCCGGCTTTCACAATAAGTAGTCCGCGAGTTGAAAGGTATATGCTGTTTAATCCTTTTTGGGCTCTCTGTTGAAGGATTTTTTGTCCGGTAGAATCATAGATTTCAATGTTTTCTGCGGTGTCGGTTGTTAGCTTGATAGTTCCGTTTGAAACAATTAAATCTAATGTTTTGTATTGGTTTGTGATATTGGTAGCCAATGCCGATACACGTATTTCATTTGACGCTGCTGTAGTCATAGTTGAATTTTTTGCCGTGATACAATAATAGTATTTGGTAGCCGTATTCAGTCCTGAAAATTCTCTGCTGGTTGATCCAGTCACAGTAAATGGTGATCCCGCAACTGGACTTGTTGCTGGTCCCGCGTAGGTGAATGTAACATCGTCTAAAGCAATATTATTTGCTACTTTCGTATATGTGTAGCGGAATTGCGTTATGCTGCACGGTAGTGGCGGCGTTGTTGTAGAATCATATGTGTATGTTTTGCCGGAACTAGATGGCGTAACGATATTGTCAATTTCAACCCAGGCATTTCCATTATGCCCTTCCACTAATAAAGAGCTTCCGGTAGCCGATAGGCCTTTTGCCCAGAATTTCATTTGTTTTGCAGCACTTGGCAGAATAGGCGATGTAACCGCATCACCTGTCGCATCCATACGTAGAGAGGGGGTGGTTGTACCATAAATGCCATAGTTTGTGTAAACGCCTGAAATCCCTGTGAAAGTCCAACCGGTTGGTGCAGTTGTGCCGGAATCGAATCCTTGCTGGGTTTGTATAAGCGGATTGTCGGGTTTAAAGTAAACATTTACTAAGTAGTCGGTGGCACCGGGAACGCTGCTCCAATTGGCTTTAAAACCTGATTCCGATATTTCAGTGGCATCAAGCGCAACCGGACACTCTAATCCTGAAACTCCTGTCAATGGAATAGTAATGTCTGTAGCTTCCGGGCTTGAGCATGTTAATGTTGCGATGTGATTTCCGGTTGTACTCGGCGAATATGACAAAGTAACTGTTGTATTGGGCGCTACGCTTTCCGTTTGATGTATTGTCTGTCGTGAAAGAGCAAATTCGTTGGCATTTGGCCCGGAAATGGTTAGCATGATATCCCCGGATAGATTTAGTCCCGATAGATTTACAGTCTGATAATCCGAGTTTCCTACATTGGTTTCGAAATCAGGAGTGGTTATTTCTGTTATCGAGAAAGTTGGGGCATTGGAATTAAAAGCTCCAATTGAACGCGTTGTAGAATCGGTGTTTTTTGCAAAAATTGTATTGATATTTGCAATTGCGCAAATCAAAACAATGAAAAATATCTTAAAAAAGCCTTGGTTTCTCATGCGTTTAGAACAAAAAATAAATAGTTTGCCTGATAATTCGGTGTAAATCAGCGGAGTCTGTAACTAAGAGTTGGACGAATGGCTTCATTAGGTGGTTCAGGAAACGGAATTTGGTGAATAAACAACAAAAATACTTTATAATTGTCTATATGCTATAACATGGCAGCTCAAAATATGTTCGCATAGCAATTGATCTTCAGGCATTAATTTGATTTATTCTTCCTGTTCTTGTAAAATTTCTGCATGCAATGTCGTTGTTGTATTTTTTTTCTTTTTAAGAGGGGGAGAATGGCTTCGGAGAAATATTTCAAAGGGAAATTGACGGTAAGATAATAGCTGAAATTTTATTTTCTCACTGTCTTTTCAATTGTTCGTCGATAATTACTTTGCTGGACAAAGAAAAGCTTTTTTCTTTGAATCTCAAAGTTTATTTGTTGTTTTTGGGTGAATAAGACGGGTGTGCTGGATATGATTTTGCGATTGGAGAAAGTTGAAAGTAGATTTAGTAATATTCAACTTTGCTATTTTTTGTTTCTAATTTGAAAATAATTGGCTTGAATCGTTTGAGTAATCGATTAAAATATTACTTTTGCGAGCTTTTTTATTTGAGTTTATGTAATCCGGGTGAGTTAGATTTGATTTTTTGTTCCAATCCAAATTAGTTGGATTTGATAATTGTTTAAAAACAAAGTGAGAAATGAAAAATAAGTACAAAGATCTTATTGAGCAGACATTTGAATTTCCTAACGATGAATTCAATGTAATCGAAAATGAATTGGAGTGGTGTGGAGTGCCGCTTATGGATATAATTAAGCAGTATGGAACGCCTCTGCGCATTGCGTATTTGCCTAAAATAGCTCAGAATATACAGAAAGCACGTCGTATGTTTAACGTGGCTATGGCTAAAGTTGATTACAATGGAGATTATAATTACTGCTATTGTACCAAAAGTTCTCATTTCTCTTTTGTAATGGAAGAAGTGCTTAAACATGGTGTTCATTTGGAGACATCTTCTGCTTTTGATATCAATATAATGGAATCATTGTATGAACAAGGATTACTTAAACCGGATACATTTGTAGTTTGTAATGGATTTAAACGTCCCCAATATGTTGAAAATATCCAGAACTTAATGCGCCAGGGATTTACAAACGTTATTCCTATTCTTGATAATAAGTTTGAATTAGATTTGTTTTTGAAGAACTTCGATATCAAATTCAATGTAGGTATTCGTATTGCAGCAGAAGAGGAACCGAAGTTTGATTTCTATACATCTCGTCTGGGTATCCGTTATAACGATATTATTCCATACTATACCAAGCATATTGCAACTAATCCTCAGGTTGAACTGAAGATGTTGCACTTCTTTATTAATACGGGGGTAAAGGATACTGCTTATTACTGGAATGAATTAAATAAGGCAGTCAATCTGTATTGCGAACTTAAAAAGAAATGCCCTGAGTTGGATAGTTTGAATATTGGAGGAGGTTTCCCGATTCAAACGCATTTGGATATGGTGTACGATTATGAGTATATGGCAGAAGAGATTGTGGCTCAGATAAAAACTATTTGTGCGCAGAATGGAGTTCCTGAGCCGCATATCTTTACAGAGTTTGGTTCGTATACAGTAGGGGAAAGCGGTGCAATGTTATATTCTATAGTGAATCAGAAAAAGCAAAACGACCGTGAGTTGTGGAATATGATTGATAGCTCGTTTATGACTACGTTGCCTGATACCTGGGCGATTAATCAGCGCTATGTGTTTCTGGCTATCAACAACTGGGATTCGGAATATGAAAGGGTGAACCTGGGTGGCTTAACATGCGATAGTGAGGATTTTTACAATGCAGAAGTGCATTCCAATGCGGTTTTTTTGCCTAAAATGCATGAGGATCGTGAACAATATATTGGATTTTTTCATACTGGCGCATATCAGGAATCTTTGAGCGGATTCGGAGGTATTCAGCATTGCTTGATTCCGGCACCAAAGCTGGTTATTATAGATCAGGATGAAGATGGTGAGTATTTTACCAAACTATTTGCTAAAGAGCAAAGTTATAAATCAATGTTGAAGATTTTAGGGTACTAAAACCTCAGTTATACAAAAAGGAAATGCGCTCAGATTTTTTCTGAACGCATTTCCTTTTTATGTATGTGTGATAATTAATCACCATCCTGACCTAAATCCTGATAAGTGGCCAGTTGGTTTATGAGTGGATTTGCATACATTTCGAGTAGTTTATGCATTAGGAAGTCCTCATCTTTATTTTCCATATCAATCTTTGCTATTTGCATTGCCAGATATTTTTCAAAGTCGAGTTTTTCCATAGTCGAATACTCTTTCTCAAACTGGTTGTCTTGCCTGAGCAGGTCATAAGCAATTTTATTGTTGGCAAAAATGGTATAATTGGCGTGAATCCGTTTGTCAATTAATTCGGCTGTAAGTTCAATCTGTTCGTTTCGGTTAGTCGTTTGAATTGCTATTCGTTCCAAGTCCCTGTTTATATCGCCGGTGATTTGATATACAATTTTGCCTTTATAGCCCATAACCCCCGTTTGCATATTGATTAAATCATCCTGAGGTTGTTTTTTGAAAGCTGAATTATCCCGCTTTTGTTGCATCTCTTTTGCTTTAAGGTAGTCGCACGGATCATATTCGTACGAAATACTTAACGGGCAAATATTCAGTTTGGATACATTTTCAACAAAGCTTCCGGCCCCACTCATATTGAACATTTTCAGCAAGCTTTCCTGAGTTCTGTCATTGGAGTCTTTGGCTCTTCCTTCACGTTGTGCAATCCAGATTGATTGTTTTTTGTCATTTATCGTATGGGCTATGTAGGCTGCCAGTCGTTGTGAGCTTTCAAGAACCTGACGTGCGCTCAGGCCCCGTTTTACGATAAAACTCTTGTTTACCCTTACCAGCTCTTCGATCCACGGAAATATTAATAGATTGTCGCCAATTGCAATTTCAACTGTATCCATGTTGTTCTCAATCAACTTTCCACACAAAAAGGCTGAATCGAGAATAATATCTCTGTGGTTAGAAATGTACAAATACGGCTTTGATGGGTCGATTTTATTCAGTCCATTCAAATCAATACCTTTAGTCATATTAGCTTCCAGATATTGCAAAAATGGATAAACCATTTCTTTTTGGAAAGCGTAGTTGGAGCTAAAACCCATTAATCGCTGTTTAATGACTTCTTTGGGCAATAAGGGATATATAGTGCTCAATACTTTCATAAACTGCTTTTCGTTAACCAGGCGCTCTAAGGCGTCATGAACTTCTTCGTTATTATAGCAACGAATTTCATCAAAGTTGAATTCCATAATAATATGAATTAAATGTTTGTTGATTGTGCACTATTCTTCTGAATAATGAAAATGATTTCAGAGAGGAAAAATAGTGAAGAATACAGTAATTACTTTGCCTGTTGAAACAAAAAGCTTAGATAGATAAATACTACAGGTGCTGCAAGCAGCATACTGTCGAAGCGATCGAGCAGGCCACCATGGCCGGGTATTACATTACCTGAATCTTTCACGTTGACAGTACGTTTCATAAGTGACTCTATTAAGTCACCAAAAGTTCCGAAAATTACAATAATTTCCGAAAAAACAAGCCAGTTTACCAAACTAATTTGTGGGATTAGTAATGAGAATAAATATCCGGATAATAATGCGGCTAATGCTCCACCGAAAAAGCCTTCCCATGATTTTTTAGGGGAAATACGCTCAAATAGCCGGTGTTTTCCAAAGCTTACTCCAATCACGTAGGCACCTGTGTCGTTAACCCATATTGTAACAAAGACTGATAGTAAAACCAATGGTTGCCAGCCATCTATGAACAGTATGAAGTTTAGCAGGGAAAAAGGTAGTGCTACAAATATCTGTCCCAGAATGAAATAGGCCCAGTTGTTCAGCGGGTTTGATTTGTGTCTGTATAATTCTAATAAAAAAACTGTAACTATATAAAAGCCATAGACCGAAAACACAGGATAACGCAAAGTACCCGACGCATATAAAAATGATGTTGCAAACAGTAAAACTCCGCCGGCAAAGGCAGCCCATAGGTTGACTTCTACATCCTTTTGCTTATTGGAAAGCTTGTGAAATTCATAAACAGACCAGCCACAAATCAAAGCAAAAATACCTGCAAAAGTATATTGGTTGAGCAATATAGAGCCTATAACCAATGTTACAAACAGGGCTCCGCTTAGCGTTCGTTTTATAAAGTTATTCATCGGGAATAATTCGAATTAAGGTAACAAATGTGATTTTTTATAATTAATTTGTTTTGAGTAATTTCATAATTTCATCAAGCTTGGGAGATAAAATTATTTCTGTTCTACGATTGCTGGCTCTTCCCTCGGGCGTGGCATTACTTGCTTTAGGTGAAAACTCACCTTTGCCTGATGCTGTAAGTCGTGTTGGGGCGATTTTGTATTCGTCTATTAAAATGCGTACAATTGAAATTGAACGGGCCACACTTAAATCCCAGTTGTCGTTATAGAGGGCAGTTTTAATTGGGTTGCTATCTGTATGCCCTTCAACCAGGATGTCAATATCTTTGTTCTTGTTGAGTACGTCAGCCAAAACTTTTATTGCTTCTATGCCTTTTGACTCGATGGCAGCACTACCTGACTTGAAAAGTAGTTTATCCGACAGAGAAACATACACTTTCCCATTTTTTACCTCTACCGAAAGTTCGTCAGACTTGAAACTCAATAAGGCATCCCGCAATATGTTGTTCAATCGTTTTGTAATTGAGTCCTGGCGTGCAATTACTTTTTTCATTTCGTTGAGCGCGCTTTCTCTTTCGAAAAGTAGCTTTTCCTTTGCAATTAGCTCGTCGGACTTTAATTTCAGTTCGTTTGATTTGTTTTTTAGGGCAGTGCTGAATTGTTGTGATTGAGATAAATTGTCATTCATCAAGTCATTGTACTGCTTTCCGAGTTGTTTGAGATTTGAATTTAAGTTAGCTGTATCTTTTTTCAAGTTGTATACCTCGTCATTTCGGTCTGATAGGGTTGTACATAACGAATCGCGTTCGTCAATAACACGTTGAACGATCTTCGGGATATAAAATGCTTTCTTTGCAGGTTTTGCTTCACCACATTTATAAATAGGTTTGCAGGAAAAAAAAGTCAAAGACAGAATTCCGAGTAGAAAAATGGAGCTGTAATGTTTCATGGTTAAAAATACTTATTGTGAAATGAAATTCTATTTGTTTTTTGGACCAGATTTATTTACATAATAAAGCCTGAATATTTTACGAAGTAACAAGTCTTGAAAAGTATTCAGGGAATGAGTAAAAGTAATTACAAAGATAACAAAACTTTACACTTTGGATAGAAAAATTATAAATTCTTTTGGCCCGTGTGCTCCAAGAACCAGCGTTTTTTCAATGTCGGCAGTACGGCTTGGGCCAGTGATAGTTGAAATCGTTGAGGGTAGGTGTTTGTCGTATTTCTCCTGGATAGCCATAAGAGCATCTTCCGGATAGTTGACCAATTGTGAGATATGGGCCAGCACAATGTGCACTGGAGGAAAAACGTTCATTTGCCGACCAGACTGTGATGCTGATGAAACCAAAACGCTCCCGGTACGTGCGATCAAAAACTCACAACCGGTGATTCCTGCTTGCATGGAGCCGAAATTCTTTTCATCTGTCGAGAATGGAATCTCATTTTTTGCTAATTGCCCCGAAATATAGCTGTCTCTGCAAAAAATATATGGAAAATTGTGCTGTTTTACGAATGCTCCTAATTTGTTATACAAATCAGACTCATTTTCACACAAAATACATTTTCCATTGATGGCTTCCAGTTCGTTTTTAAAACAAGTTATAGCATCAGGTAGTATGGGTTTGTAAATTTCTACAACTTCGTCAGTTTGGTTATAAACCGAAGCAAGCCGCCCTTTCCCGGCGGCTGCTATTCGTTGTAGTATATCCTGACGGGAATTATTCATTGCCTTCAGAAGTTTTCTCTGATGAGTCATCGTTGACAGGAGAAACAATGGGGTCTTCAAGAGCTTCCATGTTTCCATTTTGAGCCATTAGTTCATCGTTTCTGGATGTCCAGGGACGCTTGCCGAAAATACGTTCAAGATCTTCAGCAAAAATCACCTCTTTTTCTATAAGCAGTTCAGCCAGAGTGTTATGTCCCTGAGCATTTTCGATAAGTATTCTTTTGGCTCGTTCGTATTCATCTGCTACAATTTTCTTTGCTTCAGAATCAATCAGCTCTGCTGTTTTTTCGCTATATGGTTTTGTGAATCCATAGTCCGAATTGCCTGTTGAGTCGTAATAGCTCATGTTGGCCAGCTGATCGCTCATTCCAAAGTAAGCAACCATGGCATAAGCCCGTTTGGTTACACGTTCAAGGTCATTGATCGCACCAGTTGACATTTGGTGAAGAAATACCTCTTCTGCTGCACGCCCGCCAAGGGTTGAACACATTTCGTCAAGCATGTGTTCACGGTTGGTAAGCTGACGTTCTTCCGGAAGATACCATGCTGCACCCAATGCTTCTCCTCGTGGCACAATAGTAACTTTTACCAGTGGATTGGCATGTTCCGTCATCCAGCTGATAGTGGCATGTCCGGCTTCGTGATAGGCTATAGATTTCTTTTCGGCAACGGTAGTGATTTTTGTCTTTTTTTCTAAGCCTCCAATAATACGGTCGACGGCATCCAAAAAGTCTTGTTTTTCAACAAAAGATTTGTTTTTTCTGGCCGCAATCAGTGCTGCTTCGTTGCATACATTGGCAATGTCAGCTCCAGAAAATCCAGGAGTCTGGCGGGCCAGAAAGTTTACATCTACTGTTTCGTTGATTTTTATTGGACGAAGATGTACGTTGAAAATTTGTTTTCGTTCGTGAACATCCGGTAAGTCTACGTGTATCTGACGGTCGAAACGACCCGCACGCAGCAATGCTTTGTCAAGAATATCAGCACGATTGGTAGCAGCAAGTATGATCACTCCGCTGTTTGAACCGAAACCATCCATTTCTGTCAAGAGCTGATTCAGCGTGTTTTCGCGCTCATCGTTACTTCCCATATTCGGGTTTTTGCCACGGGCACGACCTACAGCATCAATTTCATCTATAAAGATAATACATGGTGCCTTTTCTTTGGCCTGTCGGAACAAATCGCGAACGCGGGATGCTCCAACGCCAACAAACATTTCAACAAAATCTGAACCCGACATTGAAAAAAACGGAACATCGGCTTCGCCTGCAACTGCCTTTGCCAGCAAGGTTTTCCCGGTTCCCGGAGGGCCTACGAGCAATGCTCCTTTAGGAATCTTTCCTCCTAATTCTGTGTACTTTGATGGGTTTTTTAGGAAAGATACTATTTCTTCAATTTCTTGTTTTGCTCCGGCTAGTCCAGCTACATCTTTGAAAGTAACCTTATTTGTAGTGTCACCTTTGTCAAATAATTGTGCTTTTGATTTTCCTACATTGAAGATACCACCTCCACCGGTTCCTCCTCCCATGCCAGTCATGCGGCGGTTTATAAATACAAAGAAGAAAACCAAAAGCAGGATTGGTAAAATGCTGTATAAGAATAAATCAACGTAGTTTCGGCTGTCTTTGTATTCTACTCCGACTTTGATTCCATATTTACTGTCTGCTGATTCGAGAAAGCGGGAAACTTCATCGGCAGGTACACTCACAGTGATCATACGGTCTTTTGCAAAAGTTTCATATTTGTCGCCGTATACTTTTTTGAGAGTTTGATTGTCTTTTTTTGTTAATGAATCTTTGAGGGCTTTATCGTTGTATGCAAAGCTTTTGTAATTATCGCCAAATGTTCGTTGAAGAAAAAAAGTGTCCACCTGTACTTTGGTGTAATCAATTAGTTTGGCTTCAACCATATTTTTAGAACTGTAAACATCCACTTTTTCAATCATGCCACGCAGCACATAATCTTTGAATGTGGTATAAGGTACATCTTTAGTCGGAGTATTGTCTCCAAAAAAGAAAAGCCCCATAAGTGTGAATATAATGATGCCATAAATCCACGAGATGTTGAATTTGGGAGATTTTCCAGCGGGTTTAAGCGGATTGGGGTTTGGTGTTTTATTTTCCATTCTTATTCAATTGTTTTCTTAATCGTTATTTTATAGATAAAACAAAAAAATTAGCATTTGGTTTTCGATTAGCCAACTAATTCAGAAAAACTCATAGAATATCTTCAAGTCTTTTCAGTTCGGCATCAGCCCACAAATGTTCAATGTCGTAAAATGCGCGGGTTGGACGTTGAAAAACGTGTACAATGATTTGTCCGTAATCCATGGCGATCCATTCGCAGTTTTCAAAGCCGTCAGTAGCATAGGGCTTAATTTGGATTTGGTCGCGAACCCAATCTTTAATCGAATGAGCGATTGAATTTACGTGTATATTCGAATCTCCTTCGCAAATTACAAAATAAGTACAAGGGGCTTCTTGTAATTTGGTCAGATTGACAACAACAATATTTTTACCTTTACGTTCTTGTATTCCTTCAACAATTTTTTCAACAATTTGTTCGTTTTCTGTCATTATGTTATTTCTTGTGATGATTTTATGAAAATGGACACAAAGATAAGCTTAAATGCCCGAAAATGAAAATGTTGTTTGGAGTAATAACTTATAATGTTCATTAAAACTATCAAAATATTTTAATTTAATGAGGTCGGGATGGTTTTCTTAATTGAATTAATGACTGATTGTGTATTGGATCTTCAACTGCTGATAAAAAAAATCCGGCACTGGAATGCAGTACCGGATTTTTTTGAAGGGATATGATTAAATCTATTATTTCACAATGCTCATGAAAGTGGCGTCAGTAACGAATTTAGAGAATTCCAAATCTTTTACAGCTTTGGCTGCGAATGAAGCATCCTGTTTTACTGCAGCTTTCAGGTTTGTAAATACTGCATCACGGTCGTTGGTGCGTGCTCCGATAATTGCTCCCAGGTAAGAAGTAGTAGCATTTGGTTGGGCAACAGCAGCTAAGGTTTTACGGGCTCCATTGTAGTCTGCATTCAGAATTTGAACCAATGCAGCGTTATTAGTAGCTGTAGATCCAAAGTATGTTTTAGCTTTAGTGTAATCACCTTTAATAACACTAACACTTCCCAACGCCTGGCTTAAGTTACCGTTTGTTCCGGCGGCTTTACCAAAAAATTCTTCTGCTTTAGCAACATCGCCTTTTGCTAATGAACTTACACCTGAGTTGTAGTTGATATCAGCTGATTTAGGATCAATTTCGAGCGCTTTAGCATAATAGCGTGCTGCATCAGCAACATTACCTTGTTGCGATTTAACTACACCTAAGTTGTTATATCCGCGGGCATCGGCTGGATAAATTTCAATTGCTTTTTGATAAAGAGAAGCTTTTGCGTTCAAATCGTTAGTCAAAGTAGCTGCATAAAGCAATTCCTCTACAGTTAGTTTTTCCGGGCTTTCAATAGCAAGTTTAGAAATTTCAGCATCTGATTTACCGGTTACATCAACTGTCAGTTTTAAACGTGAACGACGTAATTGAGGTAAAATTTCGTTTGCAATAGCTTTGAAGGCTACTGAAAGGTTTTTGATTTCACGCTCGCGTTGTTCCGGATCAGTGTACATAGTCAACACTCTCAGAATAACCTGTTTGTCCTGGATGTTTGATTTTTCCATTAAGTCCTGGAAACCAGCCCAGTCTTCAGCTGTAAATTTAGAATCTAATTTAACCGAAGTTTTTAGTTTCTTAAGCTCTTTATTTACGAATTTTACAGTTACGTCTTCACGTTTTTCAGCAAGGTTTGTGTTTAAATCCATTCCTCCATCTGGCGATGCGTAACCAGAAATTTCAAAATTAGCAATTTGCTTGTTTTGAGAATCTTTTACTTCCTTAATTTTTTTTGTAAGGTTTACAATGTCACCTGATTTAGTTTCAGAATTGCGCAAAGTTGATTGTTGGATAAGGAACTTGATATCAGCTTCCTGCATTTCCTGAATCACACGTTGGAATTTGTCAGCAACGATAACCGGTGCAATTTCGCCCGCATTTGTTGATACTAACTGAGAAGTAGCGATAACGCCGTCGGCTACCTTTACGCTTGGGATTTGGTAGGTTTTCTTTTTAGTTACTACGTTAAATTCCAGGAAAAGTTCTGATTTTGCCATTTCAGGAACGTATGCAAATGAAGCATTCATCGTGTAAGTTCCACCTGTTTTGTAAGAGATAGTTTTGTCGTTTCCAACTACTTTTTCTCCCTGGAATGTTACCGGCGTACCTTTTGTTTCTTTGCCTTCATACTTCAATACCGGAGTTACAGTCACTGTCGCATTTTTTGTGAAATACTTAACAGGGAAAGTTCCTGTGATAGTTGCATCGATTTTGCCACCTTTTACTTCCAGTGGGTTTGGATTACATTTAAACATGCTTGGATCCAATGCAGTCATGTCTTTAGCACACGAGCTAAGGACAAGCGCAAGTACCAATGAAACCGCGAAAAATAATTGCTTTCTCATAAAATTGTGTTTTTGTTATAAATAATTTATTTGTTTCTATATTTAGACAATTTGGGTACAAATATACAATCTTTCAATGAATTTATCTTACTTTGCAATTGATTTTGATAAATTTTCGTTAAGAAAACATTAAAAATCAACTTGTTGTTGCTGGGGAGTCCCCAAATTTTATTCTTAAAAATGAGAGAGAAATACAAATTCAAAGCATTTTTTTTTGACAAAATAATCAGGCTGTTTGTTGCTGCTAATTATCTGACAATAAGGCGACTTGTGAATGCTCTGAAATTGTCTTTCTCTTATTTGTTTTCGACAACAGGCATTCGGAAACAGGCCGGGTTGTCTCCGTTTTTTCTTTCAGTAGAAACCTCCAATTATTGTAATTTACACTGTCCGGAATGTCCGGTGGGTATGCGCCGGGATTCAATAATTAAACCCGCTCATTTCAATCTGGAATTATTTAAAAAGCTTATCGATGAACAAAAACAAACGCTTTTGCATGTGATTTTGTATTTTCAGGGCGAGCCGTTTTTAAATAATCAGCTTATGAAATTTATAGAATATGCTCACAATGCAAAGATCTATACTTCGACTTCAACAAACGGGCAATTTCTCAACAAAAAAAATGCCAAAGATGTCGTTGTCTCGGGATTAGATAAGTTAATTGTTTCGGTTGATGGCACTACTCAGGAAATTTATGAAAATTATCGAGTGGGAGGGAAGCTGGAAAAAACGTTGAATGGCATAAGAGAACTTGTATATTGGAAAAATGAAATGAAATCGGCAACTCCGCTGTTGGAGATTCAGTTTATCGTGTTCAAAACAAATGAGCATCAGCTTTTAGAGATGAAAAAGCTCGCAAAAGAGCTCCGAGCAGACCGGTTGACATTTAAAACGGCACAGTTGTACGATTTTGAAAACGGGAACCAACTTCTGACTTCAATTGACAGGTATGCCCGATACAGATTAATGCCAGATGGTAAGTATCAAATTAAAAACAAGCTTCCAAACCGGTGCCGGCGGCTTTGGAGCGGTGCTGTTGTAAATGTTCAGGGTGAGGTGTTGCCTTGCTGTTTTGATAAGTTGTCGGATTTTTCATTTGGTAATATCAATGAAAAACCGTTTGCAGATATTTGGCGCAATAAAAAAGCTTCCGGTTTCAGAGATTCTATTCTCCAAAACCGGAAGCAATATGAGATGTGCCGGAATTGTACCAGTAAATAATTGTCAGTTTACAAAATTGTATTCCACTCTTCTTCTTTGAATCCAACAAGAACTTTGTCGTCAGCCAGTAAAATTGGACGTTTTACAAGCATTCCGTTTGAGGCCAGTATATCAATCAGTTCTTCTGCAGGCAGTACTTTTACTTTATCTTTCATGTTGTACTCTTTGTAGAGCAACCCGCTTGTGTTGAAAAATTTAGCAATCGGTAATCCACTTTTATCAATCCATGATTTCAATTCCTCTTTCGTTGGATTTTCTTCTTTAATAGGCCGATAGGTATATTCAATACCGTTTGCCTTCAGCCATTTTTCGGCTTTTTTGCAAGTGCCGCATTTAGGGTAACAAATTGCAATAGGTTTCATGTGAAATATTATTTAAATAAAGCCTTAAACAAATCATTTCCGTTTGCATAGATAAGCAAAGCCATTAATAAGAAGAATCCTACTGTTTGAGCGTATTCCAGAAACTTGTCATTGGGCTTTTTGCCCGTAATCATTTCGTAAATGAGGAACAATACATACCCACCATCCAAAGCCGGAATTGGCAGAAAGTTCATAAAGGCCAGAATAACAGAAAGGAGGGCAGTCATTGACCAGAAAACCTGCCAGTCCCACGTTTTGGGGAACATTTTTCCTATCGATCCAAATCCGCCAATTTGTTTGGAACCTTCTTTGGTGAATACCAGTTTGAATTGCTTTACATATCCGGTAAGGATTTCCCAACTGTATTGAATGCCGGCAGGAATTGAACTAAGGAAAGTATATTCAATTTTCTTTGTCGGCATGTCGGCGAAAGCAAACCGGGCTGCAACACCCAATTTTCCTTTTTCATCCAATTGAACCGGAGAATTCATTGTTTTTCCGTTGCGAATGTAATCGATTGAAACTGATGTGTTTCTGGATGCGTCTAACTCGGCAGCAATGTCCTGAAATATAAATATGTGTTTGCCGTTGATACCTATCAAACTATCGCCAGCCATCAAATTTGCTTTAGCTGCCGGTGTTCCGGCTGAAACTTCTTCAATGACAAAAGGCATACGAACTGTAACCATGTTGAGTTCTTCGGCTGCCAGAATTTTTTGTGACAAATCTTCCGGAAGTGTAATCTCCACTTGTTGAGAATCTCTTTGAACAGTGATTTTTTGTTTGCCATCAATCAATATCTTTTCAACTATATCGCTTTGTTTTTCTACAGGTTTGCCATCGATAGAGATGATTTTATCACCGTTTTTAAACCCATTTTCCAACAGGGTGGTTGAAAACTGAAGTCCGTATTTGGCGCTTTTCAAAGGCATATATTCTTTTCCCCAGGTAAACAGTACGGCAGAATAGATAACCATGGCCAGCACAAAGTTTACTAATACTCCGCCAATAATAATGGGTAAGCGTTGCCAAACCGAACGTGAGCGATATTCCCAGGGTTGAGGCTCGGCCGCCAGTTGGGTAATGTCTTTGGTTTCGTCCACCATGCCCGAAATGGAGCAATATCCGCCCAGTGGCAACCAACCAATTCCCCATTCAGTACTTTCAGGGTATTTGCGCCAGTCATCATCTACCAGTTCTGATGCAGGTATTTGTTCCATAACCGGTTTGCCTTTGGCGTCGAGAATTTCATTGCCGGTAGCGTTAAGCTTTGGACGTTCGTTTGCAGGAACGTTCGGAGAGAAAAATTTAAATTGCCATTTGCCGTTAATTTTCTTTGCCCGAAGCAAGGAAAAATTCGGATTGAAAAACATATAGAATTTTTCGACACGAACCTTGAATAGCCGTGCAAACGCAAAATGCCCGAATTCGTGAAGAACCACTAAAATAGAAAGGCTGAGAATGAGCTGTAAAGCCCGGATAAGAAATGTTTCCATATAAAATTGTGTAGCTGTTTTATCTTGTTTTTATTTATTTTTCCATCAAAAAAAGATATTCATTATGTTTTCCGTCGCTGTTGATCCACTCGTTGGTTGAGCGCATGTTACTCATCACGTTTTTTTTGTGGTCGATGAGTTTAATCTCCAATAATTTACCGGAATCAGAAATTATATCGAGTAATTGTTGCTTGGTAGCTCTGCCGCCCGAACTGTACGACAACAACAAATACCTTGCTTTTGTTTTTTTTATTAATTCTCCCAATGCTTTCATTGCCAAAAAGTCGCCCGAATTATTTTTCCGAAATTCCTCAAAAACCGAGCCGCAACAATCATCCCGGCTGTCTTCACGCCGGTTGGCTTTCCCGAAAAGCGCCGGTTTGTCATTTTGGATTATGGTTGTCCATAAATGATAATAAGCTGCATAGCGAACCCGGCTCGGTGGCATTTTTTCGTTGTTAGATCCGTACGGAGGATCCAGATATGCCAGGTCGAAATTATTGTTGGCAACTGTATTGAAGACATCATCTCGAATAACCCGATTATCGCCTGTGAGCTCAAAACGTTTGGGAAGCTCCAGATGCAAATCCTTATACGACCGCGCCGACCATTTCGAAAGGTAAGCCACATAGTGCCCTAATGTGTTGTCAACTTTGTCTAAAGCAATAATCAAGCTGGTGAGCAATACGCATTTATCTTCGTGGCATAAATTTAGCTTGTCTATTTCTTCGCGTATTGCATCCAGTTTACGGGTGTTTTTGAGTTGAAATGGTTTTTTTGTTTCTTTTTCATTTCCACCGTAATTCTGAGAAAACCAACCGTCTATGCTTTGTAAATTATTCAGGTGATCTATGACTTCCTGATAATATGAATCGGATTGGCCCGGAATCAGATAGCAAGTGGCAAACACTTCCGACCAGGCTGAAATATCATTGGAAGTGGTGGAATAGCCCAACTGGGCAAATGCCTGCGATACCCTGGTAGATCCACTGAAACCATCCAAAACAGTATCAATTCTGCCTAAATTTCCAGCCATTTCCAGTATAAAAGGCAATAACTTCAGCTTGGAACCAGCATATTTTATACCTTCAGTTTTGGGTATTTTCATGTCTTTTATAACGCTACTTAATCAACTCTTTGGTAAGCAAGCGCACCATGGTATCGGTTTTTACATAATCATCATAAGTTGGTTTGGCAATAAAATCAGCCTTGGCCATTACATCTTCAATAATATCGCTCATTTGCAAAAATCCGATTTTGTCTTTGAGAAATTCGGCTACCACAATCTCATTGGCCGCGTTCAGTATGCAAGGCATGTTACCCCCTTTATCCATTGCATAATATGCAAAAGCCAGATTTCTGAATTTTTCCAGATCCGGTTTCTCAAACGTAAACTGATTGCAAACATCAAAGTCGAACCGGGGGAAATTTGTTCTCAGCCGGTCGGGGTATGTAAAAGCATATTGGATTGGCAACTTCATGTCGGGCAGTCCAAGTTGTGCTTTGATTGAACCATCGGCAAACTGAACCATGGAATGGATAATGGATTGCGGGTGAACAACCACCTGAATTTGGTCGGGAGTAACACCGAAAAGCCATTTGGCTTCAATAATTTCAAATCCTTTATTCATCAGGCTGGCCGAATCGATGGTGATTTTGGCTCCCATATCCCAGTTGGGATGTTTCAGAGCCTGAGCACTTGTTACGTGTTCCAGTTCATGTATCGATTTTGTTCGGAATGGGCCTCCTGAAGCTGTCAGAATCAATTTTTCAACAGGATTGTTTCCTTCGCCGGCAAGGCATTGGAAAATAGCCGAATGTTCTGAATCAACAGGTAAAATAGCTGAATTAAAGCTGGCCGCCAGGTCGCAAACCATTTCGCCAGCCACTACCAATGTTTCTTTATTGGCCAGTGCTATTTTCTTCCCGGCTTTAATGGCGCTGATAGTAGGTTTTAGTCCGGAATAGCCAACCATTGCCGTAAGCACCATGTCAATTGGTTGCATTTCGGCTACCTGCGCAATTGAATCGTCGCCTGCAAACACTTTTATCGGCAGATCGGACAGAGCTTCTTTCAGTTTATGGTAGTGTGTTTCGTTTCCGATTGCTACCATTTCAGGCTTGTATTTTCGGGATTGTTCAATGAGCAAATCCACATTGTTGTTGGCCGTTAGTGCATATACTTCAAACATCGAGTCGTTCTCCGAAATAACTTCCAGTGCCTGCGTTCCAATAGAGCCGGTGGAGCCTAAAATCGCAATTTGTTTTTTATGATTTGTTTCCATTTGGATTTACATGTGTGGATAAGACCTGCCTGTCTTCTCAAAAAATAATAACTTCTTCGGGATTAATGGGTTTTCCTTGTTTCCATAATTCAAAATAAAACTGGCTTCCGGCTTTTTTACCTGAGGCATCGCCTGTAATGGCAATGCTTTCGCCCGCTTTTACTTCATCGCCTACTTTTTTCAACAGTCGGGTATTGTTTTTATAAATTGAAAGGTAGTTGTTTTCGTGTTGTACCTGAATTACCCATCCGTAGTCGAATGTAAATGCAGCATAAACTACTGTTCCTGCAAGTACGCTTAACACGCTTTCGTTGGGCGAAGTAATCAGATAAATCCCGTATTGTTGTTCAGACAAATTAAATGAAGAAGAAATTACTCCGCGGGTAGGGCGGAAGAAAACGTACATGTTTTCGTTCGGTTTGCTGTCTATACTTGCCAGATTGTATTTCTCTTCTTCTTCAAATTTGGCTATAAACTCCTTTTCGGTTTTCGACTTTTCCATCAAAACGTGAGCCTTTTCCTTTAGCTCAGCCGAGTCAAGCGAAGCGATAGAGTCGGGTTTTAAATTCCCATTGATTATGCCTTTGATAATGCCAAGATAACCTTGTTGAAGATCTATTTGTTTTACCAGCGAATCGGCACGCATGGATTCCTGTACGATTTTAGAACGGTTGCCCGAATCGCCATAACCAGGGAGGTAACGGCTTATGGGAGTGGTGAAAATCAGGATTGTGAGAATAATAAACGTGAGAACAACCATTGCCGAGCCGAACAATAGAACGCTTATGCGTGATAGACGAAGATGCCACGATTCTTCCAACGTGTTTTCGTTGAGAATGGAAACGCGATATTTGAATCGCATTTTTTGAATAAACGGAGCAAGTTTATTTGTTTTCTTTTTCATTACAACTACTATCCTGGCAACTGAACCGAGGACAAAAGTAGCGAAATTCAGAATATAAACAAAATGACTTCGCGCTATAATAGACGCAGTGTTTGTGTTTATTTGCATAAAACCAAATGCCTTATCTTTTGTTAACTTAAGTTGTCCGGCTTGAAAGTTCGAATTCGTTTAAACGGTTGGCGCATTCTATTTTTATTTTTGTTACTTTTGTTCGTATATTAATTAAAAAGGAGAAACAGATGACCCGAATAGGAATACTTTCAGATACCCATGGATTGCTTGACGATCGTGTGTTGGAACATTTTGCAAATTGCGATGAGGTTTGGCATTGTGGCGACTGGGGCTCGCTGGAAGTGGTGAACCGGTTGAGTGCTTTTAAACCATTGCGAGGGGTTTGGGGCAATATTGATGGATACGAGATACGTTCCATGTTTCCGCAGCACAATCGGTTTATGTGCGAAGGTGTGAAAGTTTGGCTTACCCACATTGGCGGCTACCCGGGGAAATACGATCCGCTGGTGCGTCCGGCAATTTTTCAGCAACCGCCCAAGCTTTTTGTTTGTGGACATTCACACATTCTGAAAGTGCAAAACGATAGAACGCTTGATTTGCTTCATATTAACCCCGGAGCTGCAGGCAAATATGGCTTTCATAAAGTTCAAACGCTTATCCGGATTGAAATTGATGGCGATAAAATTCTAAATCTGGAAGTGATTGAATTAAAGACGAAAGAACCTGGAAAACAGAAATAACAGATTGAATTACTGGCATTGTTTTTGTAAATTCACAGCCTGAATTATTAACCTGTAAATTGATTTAATATGAAGAAGAAATTTACCTGCAAAGTCATAGCCCTGACTATGGCAATCGTGGTTTTGTTTTCGAGTTGTTCCAGCACAACGTTGATTCAGTCTTATCCCACCGATGCCAGCGTTTATATCGACGGTGAATTTGTAGGACACACGCCCTATTGGTACACCGATACCAAAATAATGGGAAGCATAACTGATATTGATCTCGTTAAAGACGGTTACGAACCTTTGTATACCAGTATTCAGCGTTCCGAGCGGATAGATGTGGCTGCCGTAGTGGGTGGATTTTATTTGCTGGCTCCTTTTTTGTGGAGTCTGCGTTATGCGCCGGTTCATAGTTATCAATTAATTCCCCTTCCTCAGTCGTCGGTTTCAAATGAAGTCGTTACTTCGGAACCAAGTCAGGAAATCCAACCAACAGAACAGGTTCAGCAGCCTCAGCCCGAAGCTGTATCACCAAAGATTCAGAAACTAAGGGAACTTAAACAAATGTTGGATGAGAAACTCATTACTAAAGATGATTTTGAAAAACAAAAACAAAAAATTCTGGACGAAAAGTAATTATCTGATCGCAAATTCCTATAAATTAACATGTAAAATACTAAAGCTATGAAGTACTTAAGACTTAATCTTGTGTTCTTGTCAATTTTATTTTTACTTAGTTCATGCTCTATGTTTCGCGAGTTGAAAGAAAATAGTGCCAGGGAGAAAACTGTCAAAGAAAACCAGGGCAAAATTGAAGTGGGGATGAGTAAAGATGAGGTGATTAAGCTTTTGATTATACAAAAAAATGGCTGGCAAAATTTATTTATGCCAGCCATTTTTATTTCTATGCGGAAGCTTATTTTACTCCACCCATCAGTTTTTCCAATCGTTTGGAGAGCCCGAAAAGGATGATTGAGGCTACTCCGGCAATTACCACAAACAGCATGAAAAAATCATACAGCGTTGCAATCTGGATTCCAATGAAAAATTTGGGTTTTCCCGCTTCGGGATATAATCCACTAAGTATGCCTGCAAATTTATTAGCTGTTGCCATAGACATATACCAAACTCCCATCAATAAAGATGCAAAACGGAGTGGCGCCAGTTTGTTTACCATCGACAAACCTATTGGCGACAGCATTAATTCTCCCATTGTATGAATAAAATACAATCCGGTGAGCCACAGGATGCTTACTCTAACTCCGGGAGCCGCATCTTTCACACCCAATGCAATAACTAGATATCCGATTGCCAGAAAGAAAAGACCCATGGCTTGTTTTATAGGTGAAGATGGATCCATGTTCTTTTTGCCCAATTGAATCCATAAGTTAGAAAAAACCAAGCCTAATAATACGATAAATACAGGATTGAATGACTGAAAGAAACTGGCTGGCATTGTCCAGCCTAAAATCACCCGGTTTGTTTGTTCCTCGGCAAAATAGGTAAGCGATGCTCCTGCCTGTTCAAAGGCTGCCCAAAAGAAGATTACGAAAAAGGCAATAATGTAAATTACCCAAATTCGCTCGCGCTCAATTTTTGTAAGCGAGCGATCCGAAATAACATAAGCGGGGATAATGATACAAATTGAGAAAATTGTTGCTCCAATTATATCAAAATCCAACCCGAAATGAAATGCGCAGAACAAAACCACTTCACCTAAAGTCCAGGCCAGGAATTCGATAATGTTCTGTTTCGGATTTTTTTGAGGAGTAGTTTCTTTTTCAGATTTGTGTGCAGCCTCTTTGTGAGCCGCTACAATTCCCAATTGTTTGCCGTCCGGTCCGATCAGGTATTTGTTTTTCCAACCTACAAATAATATCAAACTCAGCAACATGCTTACTGCCGCAGCCAGAAAACCCCATTTGAAGTCAGACGGATTGCCCGTGTCGCCCAGGAAGCCGCAAAGCAAAGGAGCAATGAAAGCGCCGACATTTACCCCCATGTAAAAGATGGTATAAGCCGAATCGAGCCTGTTGTCTCCTTTTTCGTAAAGGCTTCCGACAATGGTGGTTATGTTGGGTTTGAAAAATCCGTTACCGAAAATCAGTGCAGCCAGTCCGGTATACATAAGCCAGTGCGAAATTTCCCCGCTTTGATAGTAAAGTGCACTGGTAAACATAAATACTTGTCCCAAAATCATTAGGATGGCACCCCACAAAATGGAACGTCGCATTCCTAAATACCGGTCGGCAACGTACCCGCCAATCAGGGGAGTGAGATATACCAGTCCGGTATAGTTTCCATAAATTGTAGAGGCAAGCTCTTTATCCATTAATAAAGCTTTGATGAGATAAAGCGTAAAAATAGCGCGCATGCCATAATAGCTGAATCGCTCGGACATGGCCGTGGCAAAAACAAAATACAATCCTTTGGGATGCCCTTGTTTCGGTTTGTTTGTTGACATAGATTACTTGATTTTTTTGTTCTCTTTAGACATAAAAAAATGAACGCTTTATAAAATGGCGTTCACCTTTAATTATTCGTTCAATTTTTGATTTGAGCGGGCAAAAGTAATTAAAATGTTTGAAAATACAGATAATATACAAAGGGCAAAATGTTGTTTTTTTACTTGATCTTCTGTATGAAATTCAAATTTTTGACTTCAGACTTATCTTTTTTTGCAAAGCTCAATCGTCACTTTTTCCACTTTTCCACCTAACGGCGGATTCATTTTCGACAGTTTTACGGTCAGGTTGTGGATTTGTGGAAAATCTTCCATCAGGCTATCCAGAATCCGTTGACCAACATGTTCAATCAGTTTCGACGGCATTTCCATTTGACCTGCAATTACGTCATAAACAAGTTGGTAGTTTAACGTATGGTCTAATTCATCTGTTTTTCCGGCATGGGCTGTGTCCAGTTCCATTGTGACACTAACTACAAATGTATTTCCGAGCGTTTGCTCATGTTCCAAACAGCCATGAAAGGCATGGAACTCCATGTTTTCGAGAGAAATTTTACTCATAATTAATTGATTAGATGATTTGTTGATGTGATAATATGGTGATTAGTAGATATAACAATTAATTAGTTGATTAATTAGTTGATAAGTTAATCTGTTGAATGTTTGGGGATGAGCGAATTGTCACATCGTCTAATCACCATATTATCACATCATCTTATCATTGAATTTCGCTTTCAAAATCGCCATCGGCAACAAATGTACGAATTTTATCTCCGCTTTTTACCTGGCTGGCCGATGAAATTCTTTTGCCATTTAATGTCGTGATTGTATACCCGTGTTTTAGCAGAAAAGTTGGCGAATGCGTTTCTATGTTTTTTGCCAGTAAGGCCAGTTTGTTGTTTTGTTTCAATAATTGCAGGCGCACAGCCGATTTCAATCTGCTCTTTTGTCTGTCGAGCATATGGGCTTTTTGCACGACCCAACTTCTGAGAATTTGCTTTATTTTTTCCTGCTTCTGATCAACAAGTCGGTTTTCTGTTTCTATCTTGTTTCTGATTATGCTCTGAATATCAGCAATGATATCTATTGTCTGATTTTCGGCTTGTTGCATGGCATAAATTAAAAATTCGGCTGCAGCAGTTGGTGTTTTTACGCTGGTATGTGCCACCATGTCCAGGATGGAGATGTCTCGTTGGTGTCCTATTCCGGCAATGATTGGCAACGGAAATTGTGCACAATTCAGCGCCAGTTCATACGAATCGAAGCAGGCCAGATCGGTTGTTGCACCTCCACCCCGAATGACTACTACCACGTCGAATAATTCGATATGTTCATATATTTTTTCCAATGCTGCAATAATGGAGGCTTCTGCCTGATCGCCCTGCATGATGGCTGGAAACAATTTGGTGTAAAAAGCAAAATGCGACGGATCGTTTTTCAGTTGATCGCAAAAATCGCCATAACCGGCAGCAGTTGGCGACGAAATGATCGCAAGGCGTTGAAGCAAAGCTGGAAATTCAAGCTCTTTGTTCATTTCAACGATGCCGTCGGCTTCCAGTTGGCGAATGATTTTCAATCGCCGGGCAGCCATTTCGCCAATGGTAAAGGTAGGGTCAATGTCTCGCACATTCAGGCTGAAACCATATACGCCATGAAATTCAACGCTAACAGCCACCAAAACATTCAACCCGGCACGAAGGTTTTGCCCCGTGCTACTTTCGAAATAGGGTTTCAGCATTCGATAGGTGCTTGCCCAAATGGTAGCTTTTGTTTTTGCCAGTAAAGCATCTGAAACACTATCTTTTTCTATAAATTCCAGATAACAATGTCCGCCCGGATTTTCGCGCAACTCACTTATCTCTGCGCGAATCCATACAGGAGCGTCAAAGCTCAGCCGGATGGTTTCCTGGATACGTGTTGTGAGTTCGGAAAGAGATATTGAGTTCATTGATTATTTAATTATTATTTTTTTTGTATCAGATATTCCATTTAAAGATGTGCTGACGGCATAAATTCCTGCAGGATTTTTTTGTAAATCAAGTTGATTTATAACTTCTGTAGTTCGTCGTTCAAGTACTAATTTCCCCGTTGCAGCATAAACTCTTATGATAGTTTGTGTCGGATTGTCATTTAAAAGTCTGATTGTAAGTTTTTTGTTTTGTGAATCATAATACAAAGAAAAAATGTCGTTATGATTATTGGAAAGAACATCGTAAATCGGCAGATAGCGTTCGGCCAGCCAAAAATCCGGAATACCGTAACCTTGTTGCGCAGTCGGATTGTTTCTCCGGCTGCCACTCTCAAATAACGAATTCAGAAATACAGATACTACCGGTTGAGGATCATACGCTTTGTAACGTTGCAATAAGCAGGTAACCATACCCGCCATAATGGGTGACGCAAAGGAGGTTCCATTGCCAAAGGTGGTTGAACCAGCCGGATTGATAATGGCCGCAGAGGTTCCCATAGCGCAAACCTCTGGTTTGACCCGGTTGTCCGAACTCGGCCCGAATGAAGAAAAAACGCTTGAAGTGCTGTCGGACTGGACAGCTCCTACAGTTACTATCCCTTCTGCATCGGCCGGAGAACCTATGTAATGCCAGGCTTTATTGCCTTCGTTTCCGGCTGCAACCACCACAATTATTCCCTTTTTGCTTGCCAGGTTTGCTGCCCTGCTTGATCGCGCCACTTTTCCATTCATGTCGGCATAAGTAAATCCCATGGAAAGGTCGTCAAACGTATAATATCCGAGCGATGAATTTACCACATCCACACCCACACTATCGGCAAACTCAATGCCCGAACACCAAAAATCGGTTTCAACTTTGTATTCGGTGGGTGCATATTCCGTGCGTATCAGCCAGTATGAGGCTTCGGGCGCAGTCCCAAGGTATTTTCCTGGTAGGTTTCCTGTCATAGTTGACAGAACTGAAGCCCCATGCGAATCTTCTGCAAAAATATTGGAATTTGGATTAACAATGTCTTTAGTCCCGAGCAAACGCCCTTGCAAACGTAAACTATCGAAACACGGATTTGTATTTACACTCATAAATCCGGCATCGATAACGCCAATCTGCATTCCTTTTCCGCGAAAACCTTCATCGTGCAGGTATTTCCCGTTGAGCTGGTTTATTTGTGTGGTGGCAATGCCGTAGTCGGTGTTTGTTTGTGTTTTTGTTTTTTGCAGAGGAGCTAGTGTTGCACCAAAGAGTTTACCGGTGTATTCAACAAAGCTGACAAACGGAAGCGCCCGAACCATATTCATTCGCGACGAATCCGGCAAAATAACTGTGGCGCCATTCATCCATTTGCTGCGGCAATGAACGTGGATGCCCATGTTTTCAATTTGCTGCAAATAGGCCGTGTTTACCGGCAGGTCGGTTGAGTCGCAGGCAATAGCAAATGATGTACGCCGGGCTATGGCTCTTTCCGATAAAAATGCAGAAGGATTGCTAAGCGAATAAGGTGAATTATTTTTATTGGCAAACTGAACATAGAAAAAATAATTTGTCTGTGCTGACAATGTCGCAAGTTCTGTTAGTAAGACCGTGGCAAGGATCAGTACTCTCAAAGTTCTTCTGAAATGAGCGTTTTTCATAATGGTATTTATTATGTTGAAACAAAAATACTACTTTTTATTGAACACTCGTTTTTACTTTAAAGTTTAAAATAAGTTAATGTTTCGGTATTGGAGAATAATTATTACGAAACTTTCGTAGATTTGCGAAAGTTTCGTAATAAAAACGAATTTAGTTCGTTATGTAATTAAAACCCGGGAAAACAAAAAATAGCTATTATGGAAAAACTAACGAATCAGGAGGAAGAAATGATGTTAATCATTTTTCAGCAGGGAAAAGGATTTATCCGCGACTTCATGCAGCACATGGACGAGCCTGTGCCTCCGTACACTACTGTGGCTTCGATTATCAAAAATCTGGAGCGGAAGAACTTTGTAAAAGCAACACGTGTCGGCAACATGTACGAGTATAGTCCCACTATGGACGAAAAGGAGTACAAATCTAAATTTATGTCGAAAGTGGTGCAAAACTATTTCCGAAATTCGTACAAAGAGCTTGTGAGCTTTTTTGCTGAAAAGGAAAATATATCTGCAGAAGAACTTCAGGAAATCATTAAACTTATAGAGAAAAAATGAACACTACATTGATTTATCTTTTGCAGGTAAATGTTGGTATGATTTTGTTTTACCTGTTTTATAGGCTGTTTTTTGCCGGCGATACTTTCTGGAAAACGCGCAGGCTTTACCTATTGCTTAGTTTTGTGGCTTCGTTTGCCTATCCGCTGTTGTCTATCGAAAGTTGGTTGTCGCAACCGGAACCCGTACAAACTGCGTTGGTTCACTACACAACTTTGCCCGAAATCGTAATCAGTCCGGCACGACAGGCAAGTGCGATAAGCATCGAGAATATCCTTATTGGAACTTACCTGCTGGTAGTGTTGGCGTTGGCAGTTCGGATGTTGGCGCAGTTGCTTGCTATTCTCCGCATACGTTTGGCCGGAAAAAGCACTGTCTTGCAGAACAGGAGAGTTATTGCCGTAGAGCGTGAGATCAGTCCGTTCTCATTTTTCGGATCAGTGTTTATTAATCAGAAACTCCATACTGAGTCGGAAACGCAACAGATTTTGGCGCACGAACTCACTCATGTCCGCCAGTGGCATAGCCTGGATGTGTTTGTGGCTGAGTTACTGAGTATAGCTTTCTGGATAAATCCGGCTGTGTGGCTGCTGAAACGTGAAATTCGTCAGAATCTGGAGTTTCTGGCCGACCATCAGGTACTTCGCTCGGGGTTCAACCCGAAACATTATCAATACCATTTGCTACAATTATCTTATCAAACGCCCGAGGTTCAACTCGGCAATCAATTTAATGTATCACCCTTAAAAAAACGTATTATGATGATGAACAAACAAAATTCAAATAAAGCGGCCATTTTGAAATATATGCTTATTGTACCGTTGGTACTTTCGCTGGTGTTAGTGGCTAATGCACAAAGCGTGGTCAAGAAAACTAGGAAAATTGTAACTACAACGTCTCAGAAATCAACAAAGGTTGTGGCTAATTCAAAGGATAATGTCACGCAAATGGTTGAATCTGCTAACAGCGGTAGCAAACCAATCCTGGTTGATTCTATCGAAATTGTGAGACAAAATTTAGCTAAATCAAATCCAGATGCAGTTGTCACCTATGATACTGTAAATAAAGTATACAAATCAACTGTGAAGTTTTCTGCTCCTGTGATTAAAAAAGATGTGGATGTTAATTCTTCGGACGGCAAAGTGTACGAAGTTGTTGAAAAAATGCCTCAATATCCGGGAGGAGTAAATGAGTTGCTTTCTTTTTTGACGTCTACTATAAAATACCCGGATGAAGCAAAAAAGAATGGTATCCAGGGACGTGTTATTGTCAGGTTTGTGGTTGATAAAACCGGTAAGGTAACTAACACAACAATTTTGAGGGGTGTGTCTCTTGAATTAGACAATGAAGCTTTAAGAGTAGTAAATGCAATGCCAGTATGGACGCCTGGAGAACACAAAGGACAAACAGTGGCTGTATATTATGCTCTTCCGATACAGTTTACTTTGGAGGGCTCGGCTGTTAGTGCAACGATGAACGGTGTTGTTGTAAAGACAAGCAGAAAAGTTACGGCAACTATCAAACACGATGGAGAAGCTCCTTTATATATAGTTGATGGTAAAGAAATCACTGAGGCGGATTTTAATGCGATTGACTCTGAGAATATCCAGTCTGTCAATGAGCTGAAATCTGAATCGGCTACCAAGGTTTATGGCGAGAAAGGGAAGAATGGAGTTGTGGAAGTAAAAATGAAGAAGCAAAAATAAAAGCAAAAGTGATTCGGGAATAGAAAAGTAAATATTTGCAAAACTACTCATAGTATTCAAACTTTAGATTTTATGAACACACAACTGATTTATCTTTTGCAGGTAAATGTTGGTATGACTTTGTTTTACCTGTTTTATAAAGTGTTTTTTGCCGACGATACTTTCTGGAAAACGCGCAGGCTTTACCTATTGCTTAGTTTTGTGGCTTCGTTTGCCTATCCGCTGTTGTCTATCGAGAGTTGGTTGTCGCAACCGGAACCCGTACAAACTGCGTTGGTTCGCTACACAACTTTACCTGAAATTGTAATCAGCCCTAATCAGCAGGCGAGTACGATAAGCTTGGAGAATATCCTTATTGGAACTTACTTGCTGGTAGTGTTTGCGTTGGCGGTTCGGATGTTGGCGCAGTTGCTTGCTATTCTCCGGATTCGTCTGGCCGGAAAAATCACAGTTTTGCAAGGCACGAGAGTGATTGCCATGGAGCGGGAGATCAGTCCGTTTTCATTTTTCGGAGCGGTGTTTATTAATCCGAAACTCCATACTGAGGCGGAAACGAAACAGATTTTGGCGCACGAATTCACGCATGTCCGTCAGTGGCATAGTCTGGATGTGTTTGTGGGCGAACTGATCAGTATCATTTTCTGGATAAATCCTGCCGTCTGGTTGCTGAAGCGCGAAATTCGTCAGAATCTGGAGTTTCTGGCCGACCATCAGGTACTTCGCTCGGGGTTCAACCCGAAACATTATCAATACCATTTGCTACAATTATCTTATCAAACGCCCGAGGTTCAACTCGGCAATCAATTTAATGTATCACCCTTAAAAAAACGTATTATTATGATGAACAAACAAAATTCGAACAAAGTGGCCATTCTGAAGTATATGCTTATTGTACCGTTGGTTTTTTCGCTCATATTAGTGGCTAATGCACAAAATGTGGTAAAGAAAACAAAAGCAGCCACAACCGACTCAAAGAAATCGGTGGCCGCTACGGTGAATAAAACTAAAAAAGAAGTAAACACGACCGTGAAGTTCACCCCTCCTGTTGTAAAGAAAGACCAGGCCTCAGAAAAAGATGATAACAAGATATATGAAATGGTTGAAAAAATGCCTCAGTATCCTGGGGGTGAATCTGAACTTTTGAAGTATATTGCCCAAAATATCAAATATCCCATCATAGCACAACAATCGGGAGCACAGGGAACCGTTTTTGTACGATTTGTTGTGAATAAAGAAGGAAAAGTAGAGAAATCAGAAGTTCTTAAAACGATCCCTGTTAATGACAAGAATCAGAATACTCCGGAAAATATAAACGTTATTGGCTATGGACCTAAGGATAAGGATCAGAGCACTTCGGGAAATGTAAATGCTACAGGTAACGCAACCAATAAGCAGCAGGAGAAAATTGATCCCGAAGAAGGTTATAAAGCAATTGAGAAAGAATCCTTACGGGTTGTAAATGCGATGCAGCAATGGACTCCCGGAGAGCAAAAAGGGAAGAAAGTGGCGGTTTACTATGTACTGCCAATAAAATTTAAACTTCAATAAAACTATTTGTAAATTATTACATAAAGCAGAAATAGAAAATCATTCATTTCTGCTTTTCTTATTTTGTTAAGGTGCGAAATAATTGTACATTTGCGTTCGGTTTGGAATTTTTGTTTTCGGGCCATTTTTCGGATTTTATATTTTCAGGATCAATGTCATAAATTTCGTTTCAAAATGCGTATATCAAAAACTTTCCAATTTGTATTTGTTTTTTCGTTTGCTCTGGCATTTTCTATAAATGCTTATGCGTTGCAAATGAAAAATATCCAGTTTGCGTCCGATTCCGTTGTTTCACAAAAAGATGATTCGGTTTATTCTGTGGTCGATAGAATGCCCGAATTTCCGGGTGGAGAGAAGAAGTTGATCCGGTTTATCAATGAAAACCTTCGTTATCCTACTGATGCAAAGAAGAAAAACGAACAGGGGAAAGTCATTGTCAGGTTTGTTGTAGATAAAACCGGTAAGGTAAAAGATGCCACCGTGCTGAAAGGTATGTCGGCCAGCATGGATAAAGAAGCGTTGCGGGTTGTTGGTAAGTTGCCGGTCTGGATTCCGGGCGAGCAGGCCGGAAATAAGGTGGCGGTATATAAAGTGGTACCTATTGTTTTTCAGGATGAAGAAACCGCCTGGACAGTAACTGAAGAAACGCTGGTCATTATTGATGATGAAAAAATGCCTGAGGGTTTCGATACGCAGATTCTGTCGCCTGCCAAACTGGCTTCGGCTAAGGTATTGAAGCCTTTTCCTAAGGAAGAAAAATCCCGGTTGGTGAAGCAATATGGCCGCCAGGCTGCCAACGGGGTAGTATTGATTACCACCAAAAAGGATGAAATGGAGTACATGCTGGCCGATAGCGTGGCGAAACCGGATTGCAAGGAAGCGGACGTTTTTCCCGAATTTCCAGGCGGAAAAGTTCGTATGCAGGCTTACATTGCCGATAGCCTTCAATATCCGTTTGTTGCAAAACGATTGAAAACAGAGGGAAAAGTATTTGTGCGGTTTTTGGTAAACAAGAATGGGAAAATTAGCGATGCACAGGTTGTGCGCCGTGCCGATTATTTTTTGGACAGGGAAGCTTTACGGCTTGTAAACACGATGCCCGATTGGACTCCGGGCTCCAAATGCGGTGAAAAACTGAATGTATATGTTACTTTGCCGATAAATTTCAAACTACAATTGCCAGAAGCCGAAAAAGAATGGGAGAAAAATGAAAAAACAATCGTATTGCTCAACGGGGTTAGACTGCCATCTTCTTTCGACCTGAAATTACTAAACTTTGCAAACCTGGCTTCCTACAAAGTGTTACAGCCTTCAACCAAAGAAATTACCAAACAACTGGTTTCGCAATACGGGAAAGACGCTGTAAACGGAGTGGTGTTGATAACTACGAATAAGTAAAAGCTTCACGTCTAAAGAAACTAAACAATTATTATCTTGATAGATTTACATTTAAAATTATGAGTTTACCCGATTTGAATCGACAAAAATTTGTTCTGTTAGTATACATGTTAGTATTGTCTTTTTATAGTTTTGGAAAAACAAAATTTCAAAACATAGACTTCAATCCAAATGAGGAAACTGATTCTGTTTATGCGGTGGTTGAGAAAGATCCAGAATTCCCCGGAGGAAAGGAAAAATTAAATGATTTTATTCGGACAAGACTTAAATATCCTGTTGAAGCTCAGAAAAATAATATACAAGGCAGAGTAATTGTTCAATTTATTGTTTCTAAAACAGGGAAAGTGAATAATGTGAAAGTAGTGAAAACTGTTACTAAAGTTTTGGATGATGAGGCAGTACGTCTTGTTAGTTCATTTCCAGATTGGAGTCCGGCAGAGCTTAATGGACAAAAAGTATCAACTTATCAACTGATTCCCATAAGTTTTAAGAAGGATGAAATTATAGAAGAAACTCCCAAAGTTGTTGTAATTGATAACGTAAAAATGCCTGCAAATTTCGATGTGTATATATTAAATGCAAATGAGATTGATACAGGGTATGTGAAAAGGCCAATCTCAGATGAAATAAGGATGCAATTGATAAAGAAGTATGGGGATGAAGCCAAAAGCGGAGTCATAGAAATTTACACCCAAAGGTTCAAAAGAATACAAAATAAAAGAGAAGATTTTTCTTGGGATTCGATCCCAAAAATAAATCCTGAAGATGAAAATGCAGTTTATCATATCATAGATGCTAACAAGAAACCCATTTTCCCCGGGGGAGAAAAAGCAATGTATGATTTCATAAAAGAAAATTTAAAATATCCGGATGTTTGTCAGCAAATAGGAGCACAAGGAACAGCATATGTTCAATTTATTGTCGATAAAACTGGTAAGATAAGAGATGCTGTTGTTAAGAACAAAGTACATTCTTTGTTGGTTGCAGAGGCTATTAGAGTTGTTAATGTTATGCCCGCTTGGATGCCTGCCGAAAAACAAGGTAAAAAAATTAATGTAAGATTAACTTTGCCAGTTCAGTTTAAATTGAGTGGTAATATCTTTCCATTAGAAAATGATTCAATAACTAATGAAACACTTTCGCCAGACAGGCAATTGGTAGTGCTGGATGGAACTCCGTTGCCCTATGGTTTTGATATTAATTGGTTAAATTTATCTGAGGTTAAGTCTTATGAACTCTTAATTCCCAAAAATGCAGAAGAAGAAGAAAAAGAATTCAGACTCAAATTTGGACCGTATTCCGGTAGAGGTGTATTTGTCGCTATTAGTGAAAAATATTTTTTTAGCATAGATAGTAACGGAAATAAAATCTATGATGTAATAGAACAAATGCCTCAATACCCAGGTGGAGAAGGAGAACTGTTGAGGTTTGTTAATAGCAATTTAAAGTATCCACCCATTGCTCAAACTCAAAAGCTACAGGGAACGGTAATAGTTCGTTTTGTTGTAAATAGCTTTGGAGATACTGAAAGAGTTGAGGTGCTAAGAGGTTTAAGCCCGGAATGCGATGAAGAGGCTATGCGAGTTATGAAGCTATTGAAAAATTGGATTCCCGGAAAGCAAAATGGGATAGCCGTGAGTGTGCATTATACCCTACCTATAAGATTTGCCTTGATGTAATTGATTGAATAGGACTCTTTTAATTTCATGCCTGAATGAAAAAACGTTTGAAGTACACGTTCATCTAATTTCTCTGTATTATCATTAAAAAGCACGAATAGTCGAAACTATTATTAAACTCAGTTTGTTTTCTTGTAGCTAAACAAAACAGGTTTGGTAAGATGTATTACTATAAATAATTTATTATTATGACACTAGATCCGATAATTTGTGGTTGTCATGAAATACACAGAAGTACTATTGCAACTGCTATCAGAGTAAATGGTTACAAAACAGTTGACCAGATAAATAAAGAATTTTTCCTGGGCCATGCATGTGGTACATGCAAAGACGAAGTGAAAAATATGCTGGACGAAAGAAAAGGCAATTAATTGAATTGTAAGATAGAGAATGATTGTTTTTTTCTTGAAAAATAGAATTAAGGGGAGTATATGTAAAAGTTATATTCTCCTTTTTTTTGTTTAAAATCTAATTCGTATATTTGCCCGGTTTTTAATACTGTAATTGCAAATCATACTTAATCATTAAATAATACTACTAAAATGAAGAATCTGAAATTTACGCTTATCGTGTTACTGGCATTAGCAGTGGTGCTCAATTGTACAGATGCTACGGCTGCAACTCAGGTAAAGAAGACAACCGCGAAAAAAACTACGAAAACCACAAAAACCACAACAGTAAAGAAAACGGTAATTGCGCAACCAATACCTTATGACTCGGTAGAGAAAAAACCGGTTTATATTGGTGGCGATTCGGCGCTTAATGCATTTATTTCTAAAAATGTTCAGTACCCGGCAGAAGCTAAGAAAAATAAAGAACAGGGACAGGTAGTGGTTCAATTTACAATTGATGAAAAAGGAGCAATTAAGGACTCTAAAGTGCTGACTTCTGTTTCCACATCATTGGACGCTGAGGCCTTACGTTTGATAAATAGTATGCCTGCCTGGATACCCGGCGAACAAAAAGGCAAAAAGATGGGCGTAATTGCCCAACTGCCGCTTAATTTTGTTGTACCGACTTCTAAAGTAGAACAGGTGTTGGCTAATCCGGTGGTAAAAGCCGCAGTTGACTCAGGAGCAAAAATTCTCAACAAGAAAGTTGAAGAGAAGGTAACCAAATATGGAGGAAATGCCGTGAATAGTGTACTTAATGCGGTTAAGAAAAAGTAATAAAGAAAGCAGAAATAATCCAATTATTATTTCTGCTTTTTTATATCTGTTTAGACAACCTGAAATTTATTCGTATTTTTGGGTTCTCTAACTCTCATTTAGTGATAGCCTGACTTGAAGTCAGACTGTCACTATTTAAAATCATATGCAACAATACCTTCAAATTCTCAAACGATACTGGGGCTACGACGAATTCCGGGCATTGCAGGGCGATATCATCCGCAGCATTGCCGCCGGGAAAGATTCGCTCGGGCTTATGCCAACCGGTGGCGGGAAGTCCCTGACTTTTCAGGTGCCGACCATGGCCATGGAGGGTATTTGCATTGTGGTTACGCCGTTGATCGCGCTGATGAAAGATCAGGTGGAAAATCTGAAGAAACGGGGTATTGCTGCGGCTGCCATTTATTCGGGAATGACGTCCGACGCCATTCTAATGACGCTGGACAATGCGATATTTGAAGCTTACAAATTTCTGTATGTGTCACCTGAGCGGCTGGGCACACCTATTTTCATGACAAAAATCAAGCAGGCTAAAGTCTGCATGATAGCGGTGGACGAGTCGCATTGCATCTCGCAGTGGGGCTACGATTTTCGCCCATCGTACCTGCGCATTGCCGATATCAGGGAACTGTTGCCTGATGTTCCCGTACTGGCGCTGACTGCTACGGCTACTCCCGAAGTGGTGGACGATATTCAGGAAAAGCTGCATTTTAAAGAGAAAAATGTTTTCCAAAAAAGTTTTCAGCGCTCCAACCTGGCTTATGTGGTGCGTACGGTGGAAAACAAAGACGAAAATCTTCTGAAAATTCTGAATTCCGTTCCCGGGACATCTGTCGTATATGTTCGCAACCGGAAACGGACGAAGGAAATTGCCGACTTTCTGAATGTAAACGGTATTTCTGCTGAAAACTTTCATGCCGGGTTAAAAAACGAAACCAAAGATGCGAAGCAGGCCCGTTGGAAAAATGGCGAGACGCGTGTAATTGTTTCTACCAACGCCTTCGGAATGGGCATTGACAAAGCTGAAGTACGCACGGTGGTTCACATGGATTTGCCCGATTCGTTGGAAGCCTATTTTCAGGAAGCGGGCAGGGCAGGGCGCGATGAGCAGAAAGCTTATGCTGTACTGCTTTACAACAACGGTGATGCTGTAAAAATGCGGAAGCGTGTTTCTGATAATTTTCCCGGAAAAGAAATAGTGCTGAAAGTGTACGAAACGCTTGCCAATTATTTCCAGATTGGGGTTGGGTCAGGGCTGGACGCTGTGTTTGCCTTCGATATAGGTGATTTTTGCACAAAGTTCAAATTGCCGATTCTCATTACTTACAGTAGCCTGAAACTACTTCAACAAGCCGGATATATTGAGTTGACCGATGAGCAGGACAGTTCGTCGCGGGTCTTGTTTACGGTTGGTAAAGATGATTTGTACCAATTGAAACAAAATTCGGATCAGGAGCGTTTGATTCATATCTTGTTGAGATCGTATACCGGTTTATTTACCGATTTGGCTCCCATAAGCGAAGAAACATTGGCTAAACGACTGGACTGGACACGCGAGCAGGTGTACGAACAGTTAGTCGGGTTAGCAAAAGATCGGGTAATCCAGTATATCCCGCGCAAGAAAACCCCATTCCTGACTTTTGTCCGCGAAAGGGAAGCTACCAGTAGGATTGTCCTTTCCAAAGAAGCTTACGAAGATCGTCGCGATCGCTATGTTTTGCAGGTTAAAAGCGTGTTGGATTATGCGCAGGAAGAGAATAATTGTCGGAGTCAGGTGCTGCTTTCATATTTTGGCGAAAAAAACACTACTCCCTGCGGAAAATGTGATATTTGTCTGAAAAATAAAGAAAACAAAGTGACGACTGACGATTTTGAAACAATTCGTCTGAAAATTCAGGATACATTAGCTGCCGAACCCCTTACTGTAAATGCGTTGGTAAAAAGAATTCCGTTCAAAGAACCAAAGGTATTGCACGTTGCCCGTTTTATGATTGACAACGGACAGATTGTAGAAAATGAACAGATGAAACTCACATTAAAATAAAAAACTCCGTTCGATTAGAAACGGAGTTTTTTTGTATAAAAGGCTTTTGTCAGATTACGACATTCTTCCTTTGTAATCTTCGTAACCGAATTCGCGTACCAACTTAAATTCATTTTCTTTGGTCCAAATGCCGATGCTCGGGTGTGAAACACCATTGAACATAGTCGTTTTTACCATGGTGTAATGAATCATGTCTTCGAAAATGATTCGGTCGCCTATTTTCAGTTCTTTATCGAACGACCAGTCGCCATAAAAGTCGCCGGATAAGCAACTGTTGCCACCCATGCGGTAAGTCGGTTTACCCGGAATTGCGTCAGTAGCACCAACAATTGCCGGTTTATAAGGCATTTCGAGACAATCGGGCATGTGGCATGCAAACGATACGTCAAGCATGGCCGTTTTGATTCCTTTATTCTCAACAATATCCACCACACTGGATACTAATACGCCGGTTCGCCATGCAAATGCACTTCCGGGCTCCAGAATAAGTTGCAGATGCGGATATTTAGCCTGAAAACCTTTCAATAATGAAATCAGGTGTTCGGTATCATAACCTTCACGCGTCATCAGATGTCCGCCACCCATGTTCAGCCATTTAATTTGCGGGAAGAATTTTCCAAACTTTTCTTCAACCACGGCCAATGTTCTTTCCAAATCGAAAGAAGTTGACTCACAAAGCGTGTGAAAGTGCAGTCCTTCCACGCCTTCGGGTAATTTGTCTCCCAATAAATCGGCTACAACACCCAGGCGCGAGCCCGGAGCACAGGGGTTGTAAAGGTCGGTTTCTACATCAGAAAACTCAGGGTTAATGCGCAATCCGCACGAGATATTCTCAAACTGAGTCTGCGGATAGAAACGCTCGAACTGTTGCAGCGAGTTGAACGTGATGTGGCTGCTGCAACGCATGATTTCAGGAAATTCACGGTCGGTATATGCTGGTCCGTAAGTATGGGCTTTGCTGCCCATTTCTTCAAAGGCCAGTCGAGCCTCTGCCAGCGAACTGGCAGTAGAATAGGGGATGTATTTCCGAACAATGGGAAAAGCGCTCCACATGGCAAAAGCTTTGAAAGCAAGTATAATTTCCACTCCGGCACGCTCTTTTACCGATTTGATCAATTCCAGATTGTTGCGGAGCAATTGTTCGTCAAGAACATAGCAAGGGGAAGGTATAGTTTGGTAGTTCATTTGTCTTTCTTTGTTTATTCAAATTTTATTGTGATTGGAATTTCAATTTTAGTTCTTACATTTTTATTTTTCAACTTTCCGGATTCCCACTTTTGCATTTGCTTGACAACTCTGACAGCTTCGCTATCACAAAAAGGATCTAAACTGCGTGTAATTTTAATATTAGAAAGAGTTCCATCTTTTTCTATAACTAATTGTATGAATACTTTCCCGAAGACATCATTTTCAAAAACTCTTTGATAATTGATTTTAGAATAAATATATTTATACATTGCAGCTTTACCATTAGGGAACATGGGTGCTTTGTCTACAATTGTATAAATTGTGGTATCTTCTGCAATATAACTATTTTGAACTTGAGCATTGAGGCTTCTTGAAAACAGAATAAAAAATAAGATCAATAATTTATTCATTCGAATCGTTTAAAAAATTATTGCAAAGATAATGATTTTTATGCTGTGATACAGAACGCTTTTTTGTCACAATTCAGTTCTTGTTCTTTGTGTTGAATGTGTTTTGTTTTTTTATTGAAGATAAAAAACAAGAACGGAGTAGTATAATATTACTCCGTTCTTGTTTGCAAAAATAAATCTTAGTTATTTACTTTGACAGTGATGGGATCAGAATGTAGAGCCTCAAAACCAATTATCCCAGTTATAGATTCTCCACTTTTGAGCTCTTTATTTGTAATGTCATATTGAATTAGTTCTGTGAGTAAATTTTTATTTGCACTACCTGCTACTATCATATTTCCGGCTCCAATTCCACCAAAAACCAATAAGTCCAGTGGGGCCAGTGTAACACAGCCAATGAGATATAATCCATATGCAGGCCAGGATTGCTGAATTCTTGTTTTGATATCTATCGGGCTTAAAAGTGAAACCGCTGAACCTCCGCAATAAAATGCAATATCTTTGGATATATTGATTGTACTGTCAGAATTGTTTGTAAGCTTAACTGCAACGACTTTTATATTTCTTTTTAGTTCGTTTTTAACGAATTTTTTATTGCCAGCTTCTCTCAATACATCGTATCTATATGCTAAGTCAACTTTTTCTAAGCTTGTGGTTGGTGGTGGGTAGCTGATTGCCTGAGGACTGATTTTTCTGTAAAAAGACGCACAGCCAGTAAAAGAGAAGAATACAATTAAAATGAGAGATAGTTTGAATAATTTTGTCATCATAATAGGATTTTGATAATTAGATTTATAAATGTGTTTGTTTGTGCCGGTTATAAGTTTGTTATCTAGTATGTTAGCGTTAGTAGTTTTTCGTCCTTAACTTATTTTGCAAAAATAAGAAAATGTTTTCGTTTCTGCAATATTAATATAAAATATTTTAAATATAACGTTTGGTTGTTAGGTTTGCAGAAGTGGAAAAAAGAGGGCGGTAATATGACATTAACGTCATATTATTACCGCCCTCTTTAAAATTTGTAAGTATATGTAGTTCTGAATAATTACAACTCCAAATCCAAATTATGTTGTTCTACCCATGGCAATCCGTGGATATTCAGTTGTTCCATAAATGGATCCGGATTGAACTCTTCTACATTATAAACGCCTGCTTTTTTCCAGATACCTTTCATAAACATCATGGCGCCAATCATTGCCGGTACGCCGGTGGTGTAACTTACTCCCTGTGTGCCGGTTTCTTTGAAGGCTGCTTCGTGGCTACAATTGTTGTAAACGTAGTAGGTTACTTCTTTACCGTCTTTAATTCCTTTGATGCGGCAACCGATTGAAGTCCAACCGGTATAGTTTTCTCCAAGGTCGCCCGGGTTTGGAAGTACGGCTTTCAGAAATTGGATAGGAACGATTTTAACGCCGTTGTATTCCACTTCATCAATGCGTGCCATACCGATATTCTGGATTACACGTAAATGTGTCAGGTATTCCTGTCCGAAAGTCATCCAGAAACGGGCACGTTTGATGGTTGGAAAGTTTTTTACCAACGACTCCAACTCTTCGTGATAAATCACATACGATTCTTTTGGACCAATTTCAGGATAGTTCAGCGGTTTGTGGATTTCGTGCGGTTCGGTTTCCACCCATTGTCCGTTTTCCCAGTATTTGCCGCGTTGAGATACCTCGCGGATATTGATTTCAGGATTGAAATTAGTAGCAAATGCTTTACCGTGGTCGCCTGCGTTGCAGTCCACGATATCCAGGTAATGGATTTCGTCGAAATGATGTTTCGCAGCATAAGCAGTATACACGCTGGTTACGCCCGGGTCAAAACCACAACCAAGGATAGCGGTCAAACCTGCTTTTTCAAATTTTTCTTTATAAGCCCATTGCCAGCTATATTCGAACTTTGCTTCATCTTTAGGTTCGTAGTTGGCAGTGTCCAGGTAGTTTACACCCGCTTCCAGACAAGCATCCATGATGGTCAAATCCTGATATGGAAGAGCCACATTGATAACCAGTTCCGGTTTATAATCGTTGAAAAGAGCTACCAATTCAGGAACTACATCGGCATCCACCTGTGCAGTTTTAACCTCTACGCCGTAACGTGCTTTGACGTCAGCAGCAATCACGTCGCATTTTGATTTGGTGCGACTGGCCAACATGATTTCAGTAAAAACATCCGGATTCTGAGCCACTTTGTGGACTACAACGGTTCCAACGCCTCCGGCACCGATAATCAATACTTTTCCCATTTTTTGTTTAATTGAGAGTGTTTGTTAGTTGTAAAAAATATAAGTGTGCAAAAATACGGTTTTTTGGGGAAATAGAAAAATGAATAATTATTTAATTTGTTGGCTCGTTAAATCGGAGAATATATGGTATTTTTTGAGAACCCAAACCTTTACTTCTGATACTCTGTAGGATCGAATCCTTCCAGGGCTTCTTTGCGTTCGGTGCAGGTTCCGCATGTTCCGCAATGAATTTTCATTCCGTTGTAACAAGAATAAGTATCCTGAAACGGAACATTGTTTTCTTTTCCAACCAAAGCTATCTCGCGCTTTGATAAATTGGTAAACGGAGCCAAAATTTCCACATTATTATAGGTGCCAAAGCAAATGGCATCGTTCATACTTTTGATAAAATCGGGGCGGCAATCCGGGTAAATAGCGTGGTCGCCGGCGTGATTGGAGATAAGCAGGCGGTTGCAATCGATACTTTCGGCAATTCCGGCTGCTATACTGAGCATGATGCCGTTGCGAAATGGGACTACGGTTTTTTTCATGTTTTCATCCTCGTAATGTCCGTCGGGGATATCACCACCCGATTGCAAAAGATCCGAAACGAATCCCATTTTATTCAAATCCATTTCAATAATTCGATGTGCAATGCCTAATGTCTTACAATTTTTGGCAGCGTATTCTATCTCGCGAACGTTGTGTTTTGATCCATAGTTGAACGAAACAGCCAGTTTAATGCGCTCTGCAAATTGGTACAGAGCCACTGTGCTGTCCATTCCTCCGGAATATAAAATTACGATATCTTTCATTTTTAACTCGTTTAGAGGATACAAAATTAGTCAAAAGCAATGACAATTGAATGAACAACTATTTTTTTGTATTTTTGCAGTGAAAATAAGCCACCGAGACGCTAAGGATACTTAGTTACTCTCAGTGGTTCTTTGTGAACTTAGTACCTTAGTGGTAAAAAATGAATTCTAAAAAACAAATAGTATTACCTGCCGAATGGGCTGAACAGCAATTTGTTCAACTCACCTGGCCACATGCCGACACTGATTGGGCGCACATGCTCGACGAAGTAAATGAGTGTTTTGTAAATATCGCCCGTGAAATTCTTAAGCGAGAAAACTTGCTTATTGTTTGTGTCAATGCAGATGATGTGGAAGGTTTTTTTACCGAAGATGAATTGGCTAACATCACGTTTGCCGAAATGCAAACCAACGACACCTGGGCGCGCGACCACGGTGGAATAACCGTTTTTGAAGATGGCAAACCTGTGGTTTACGACTTTACATTTAACGGTTGGGGAATGAAGTTTGCCGCCAACCACGATAATCTGATTACCAGAAACCTGTATATGGCCGGTATTTTTGGTGATTACGGGCATAAAAACTGTTTTGGGTTTATTCTTGAAGGTGGTAGTATAGAGTCGGATGGCGCTGGTACAGTGTTAACGACTGCCGAATGTTTGCTGTCAGACAATAGAAACCATATTTCCGAAGATGATATCGAAGCTGAACTGAAAGAGTATTTTGGTCTGAAACAGGTTTTGTGGCTGAACCATGGTTATTTAGCCGGCGATGACACCGATAGTCATGTGGATACGCTGGCCCGGTTTACGGATAAAACTACTATCGCTTACGTGATGTGTGATGATCCGGAAGACGAGCATTACGAGGAGTTGAAAAAAATGAAGAAGGAGCTACGGAGTTTCAGGACTTCCGATGGCGGTTATTTTCGGTTAATAGCCTTGCCTATGGCCGATGCTGTTTACGAAGATGGTGAGCGCCTGCCTGCCACTTATGCTAACTTTTTAATTATCAACGGGGCTGTACTTGTACCAACGTACAATTCGCCAAAAGATGCAATTGCGATGCAACAATTGCAAAAAGCATTTCCAGACCGCGAAATTGTGGGCATAAACTGTATCCCATTAATCAAACAACATGGTTCGTTACACTGTGTAACCATGCAATATCCAAAATCGATCTAATTCAACTTTTCCAAAGTTTTAAACTTTGGAAAAATTATAATATGAGTCAAATGAAAATCGCTTTAATCCAACAATCCAACTCGGCTAACCGTGCTGAAAACGTAGCAAAGCTGGAGCAAAATATCCGCTCTTGTGCGTCACAAGGCGCAGAGCTTATTGTCTTGCAGGAGTTGCACAACGGTTTGTATTTCTGTCAGACAGAAGATACTACTGTTTTTGAGCAGGCTGAACCCATTCCAGGCCCTTCGACTGAATCATTTGGCGCACTTGCAAAGGAATTGGGTTTGGTAATCGTCCTTTCGTTATTCGAAAAGCGCGCAGCAGGACTGTACCACAACACGGCCGTGGTACTTGAAAAAGATGGAAACATTGCCGGCAAATACCGCAAAATGCATATTCCGGACGATCCGGCTTATTACGAAAAGTTCTATTTTACGCCGGGAGATTTGGGCTTCGAGCCGATTCAAACTTCGGTAGGGAAACTTGGTGTACTTGTTTGCTGGGACCAATGGTATCCGGAAGCTGCACGCTTAATGGCAATGGCTGGAGCCGAATTGTTGATTTATCCAACAGCTATTGGTTGGGAAAGCACCGATACCGATGAGGAAAAACAACGTCAGACCAATGCGTGGATTACCGTTCAGCGTGGGCATGCTGTAGCAAACGGACTGCATGTGCTGAGTTGTAATCGTACTGGTTATGAGTCGGATCCATCGGGTGTAACCAATGGTATTCAGTTTTGGGGAAACAGTTTTGTTGCAGGACCACAGGGCGAGTTTCTGGCGCAGGCTTCCAATAGTAATGAGGAAAATCTGGTTCTGGAAATTGACCTGAAACGCTCGGAAAATGTGCGTCGCTGGTGGCCATTCTTCCGTGATAGACGCATTGATGAGTTTGGAGATCTGACCAAAAGATGGCGGGATTGATGAAATTAATGTGATGATGTGATAATGTGATGATGAAATTAAGGGTTAATGTGTAGATGTGAGGATTTGTAAACATGTATAATTCTCAATCTAAAATTGTATATCTAAAATCGTCAATAGAAATGGCTTTAATAAAATCAGTGAGGGGTTTTACTCCTCAAATAGGAAAAGATTGTTACCTGGCTGAAAATTCCACCGTCGTAGGAGATGTAATTATGGGTGATGGTTGTAGTGTTTGGTTCAATGCCGTGCTGCGCGGAGATGTAAACTCCATCCGAATCGGAAATCATGTCAATATTCAGGATGGATCCGTGTTGCATACCTTGTATGAAAAATCGACCGTGGAAATTGGCGATTATGTTTCTATCGGTCATAATGTAACGGTGCATGGTGCCAAAATTGATGATTATGCCTTGATAGGCATGGGTGCAATTTTGCTTGATTATGCCGAAGTAGGCGAGGGGGCAATTGTAGCTGCCGGAGCATTGGTATTGAGTAATACAATAATTCCACCATTTACCCTATGGGCAGGTGTTCCTGCTAAATTTGTAAAAAATGTAGAGCCGGAGCAAACTCACGAGATGAACCGCAAAATTGCCCATAATTACTCTATGTACGCAGGTTGGTATAAGTCAGAAGAAAATAAATGAGTTTATTGCTGCCTTTTTATGTTTTATTCGTAGTTAATAAAATGTAGTTGTGCCGCACAAAATAATTTTTATCTTTGTGTTTTTTTTAATTTCTAAAGGAAAATATATGCTGTTTTTGAATTTGATTAAACACGAATGGCGAAAGAGCGTCAGAGCACAAGGTTTTTACAAAAATCTGGCTGTCAGTCTGATGTTAGGTATTTTCGGCTTATACATGGCGGCGGTACTGTTATTTCTGGGTTTTTCGCTCGACGAGATTTTGGAAAAAGTTCATAATACGCTGAATCCATTGGAGCTGGTCAACGGTGCTATGTTGTACATCGTGCTGCTGAGTTTGTCGTTCCGGTTTTTTATGCAGCAGCTAAATACCTTTAATTTACCACCCTATCAGGTTTTACCCATAAAACGGTCTTCATTGATCAACTTTTTGTTGTTGAAATCGTTCACCAGCCCTATAAATTATTTCTTCTTGCTGGTTATCATTCCGTTTTCGGTACAATCGGTGGTGAAGTATTATGATGCAGCAGTTGCCACGCGGTTTGTCGTGAGTTTCGTATTCGTTGTTTGGTTCGATTCGTTGATGGCTGCATTCCTCAAACGGAAATACGGGCATGGATTTCTATCTGTAATTGTCGTCCTTGTGATTTTGGCCGGAATTGCTGCCTTGGAATATTTCAATGTGTTTTCATTATTCGAAACCTCCAGATCTGTTTTTAGCTTCATTGTCCTTAAACCCTTCGGGTTGATAATTCCGCTATCGATGGCATTCCTGGCATTAATGCTCAATAAATGGTTTTTTCGCCAAAATTTTTACCCGGAAAATTTCAACCGAAAAGTAAGAAGTGCAGATAAAACGGTTGCTGCTGATTTATCTTTCCTGAATCGTTTTGGCATTATTGGTGAGCTTATATCGCTTGAATTAAAATTGATTTTGAGGCATAAACGTACTAAAAGCATTCTGTATATGTCGGGCTTTTTCTTGTTTTATGGACTTATTTTTTATACCAAGCCAGTTTATGCAACCAATAACGGCATGTTATTTTTTGTAGCCATGTTTATGACAGGTTTGTTGATGTTGATGTACGGTCAGTGGTCTATCAGCTGGGATAGTGGCCATTTTGATAGTTTGATGACACGCAATATTCCTGTGCGAACTTATCTGAACGCCAATTATTATTTGATGATTGCCTTCAATGTGATTTGTTTTGTGCTTACAACTCCCTATTTTCTTTTAGGTGAAAAAATTGTATATATGCATCTTACGGCGTTCATTTTTAATGTAGGTGTAAACGTGTATTTGTTGCTTTTTCTGGCCACTTTCAATACCAAACGGGTTGACCTGACTAAATCATCAGCCATGAATTATCAGGGAACCACCTACAAAAGTTTTCTGATTGTGCTGCCCATTATGTTTGTGCCAATGCTTATAGTGGGTGTGCTTTCTTCGCTTGCTTCAATGACTGTTGCGCTTTGGGTCTTGACAATTCTCGGGCTGACAGGTATCTTATTGCGTAACCAACTGATAACATTGTGTGTCAATCAGTTTAACCGCAGGAAATACAAATTGGCTGAGGGGTTCAGAGAAAATTTATGATTGGTCGATGTGATTGTGCCAATAATTTAATGAGAAAATAACGAACTAATTGACGATTTTGCGATGATACAAGTGACTGATTTACAAAAAGCTTATAACGGTGTAACGGTGTTGAACATTCCTGCATTGAACATTTCGCAAGGTGAAAGTTTTGGATTGGTTGGAAATAACGGAGCCGGAAAAACTACCTTCTTTCGCCTGATACTCGATTTGATTGAACCAACTGCCGGCGAGGTGAAAATTGACGGGGAAAGGGTAATGCGTAGCGATGCCTGGAAATCATCAACTGGTTCATTTTTGGACGAAGGCTTTTTGATTGATTTTCTTACTCCGGAGGAGTATTTCAGTTTTGTGGGGAAATTACATCATAAATCACAAGGAGATATTGCTGTGTTTTTGGATTCGATTAAGGACTTTTTTAATGATGAAGTGCTTGGTTCGAAGAAACTTATACGCGATTTTTCGAAGGGGAACCAGAAAAAAATTGGAATAGCGGCTGCGCTGATTGGCGATCCTGGTATTTTGATTCTTGACGAACCTTTTACGGCACTTGATCCGTCGTCTCAAATTCGTCTTAAACGATTTCTGACTGATTTGCAAACGCGTTTTAATATGACTATGCTTATTTCCAGCCATGATTTGAATCATATCACTGAAGTTTGCAAACGCACTGTAGTGCTTGAAAAAGGAATTATTGTCAAGGATTTGCAAACCGATGAAGATACGCTGAAAGAACTGGAAGCGTATTTTGCAGTGTAATTAATCAGAAAGATATAAAACTAACAGAGGCAATAAGAATTCACTTATTGCCTCTGTCGGTTTATTCCGTTATTTCTTCAAAGCTCATTGTTTTCTCCACCTTATGTTTGTTGTATTGGGCTACAACTGTGCAGCATTCGGTATAAGCATCGTGTTCGAAATACAAAATCTGGTTCTTTTCGGCCGCTTCATCCAGTAACACTTTTTTCTCAGCCATCGCTGAAACCGGAAAAATATCGTAAGATGAAATCCACGCCAACGGTACATTGGCAACCAACGGAATGACATCGCCCACATATACAATCGTTTTTGAACCATATCTGATATAGCTCACCAGTTGTCCGACCGTATGCCCATTAAAAATCCGAACTTGTACTTCGGGACAAATAAATTGGTTTTCCGAAACCAGTTTCAATTTTCCGGCTTTTTGAACTGGCAACATGTTTTCCGGAAAATAGGAATCACCTTCGCGTACATTTGGGTTTAGAAAGTTTTGCCACTGCGTTTCGCCTACCCAATGGGTTGCGTTTGGGAAAACAAGTTCCACTTCAGACTTGTCCGCGTTGTATTTCGTAGATCCTCCGCAATGATCGAAATGTAAATGCGTAAAAATGATATCAGTGATATCGCTGCAGGTATACCCCAGTTTTCCAAGTTGAGTTTCGAAGTTTATAACTTCTTTGAAACCATAGTATTTCAGGTATTCCAATTGCTTGTCACCTGTTCCGGTGTCAATCAGAATCCGTCTCTCACCGGTGTCAATCAGCAGGCAGCGCATGGTCAGGTTGCAGTAATTGTCTTTGTCGCACGGGTATCGTTTTTGCCAGACTTTTTTGGGAACAACTCCAAATGCAGCTCCACCATCCACGTGGAATGTTCCGGCTTCTATTTTATATAATTTCATCTTCTTCCGGTTTTTAAATTATAGATATATTGGGTAAACCAATTTCAATATGAACGTTATTAAGTGAGTATAGTTAATTAAGGGATATTAAAATTTTATGCATTTGACGAACTTTTTAGTACATTTGCGTTTTAAATCATTCTTCGACAAAAATAAGTAAAAACATTCATCTGCCAATCGTATGCAAAGGGTTCATTTTATTGCCATAGGTGGAGTTGCTATGCACAACTTAGCTATTACAATCAGCAAAAAGAATAATTTTGAAGTTACAGGTTCTGATGAAGAATTTACCGACTCAGTAAGCAACCGGTTGAAAGAATATGGCTTGTTGCCTGACAAAACGGGTTGGTTTCCCGATAAGATTCACAAAGGTTTGAGTGCAGTTGTTCTCGGGATTAATGCAAAAGAAAACAACCCTGAGCTTATCCGGGCCCGAGAACTGGGATTGAAAATATACTCTGTACCAGAATACCTTTTTCTGCAAACCCGAAGTAAAACGCGTATTGTAGTAAGTGGAAGTCATGGGAAAACCACCATAACAGCCATGATTTTGTTTGTACTCAAGAGTCATAAAATAGAAGCCGATTACATGATTAGCTCTCCGATTGAGGGCTTTGATAACATGGTGAAACTTACGTACGAGTCACGGATAGCAGTTTTTGAAGGCGATGAATATCTGACTTCCCCAATTGATCGTCGACCTAAATTCCATTTATACAAGCCTCATATTGCGGTGCTTACCGGTGTAAAGTGGGATCATGTCAATGTTTTTCCAACTCTTGAAAATTATGTGGATCAATTCCGGAAGTTTACCGAACTTATGGAAGTTCAGGGGCGTTTGATCTATTTTGATGGTGATGAACACCTGAATAAAATGTCCGAAAACTTGAGACGCGACATTGTGGCATTCGCTTATAATACGCCGGACCATGAGGTTCGTGATGGAGTAACGTATCTGAAAACCCGATACGGAGAAATTCCTTTGAAAATTTTCGGGCAGCATAATCTGCAAAACCTGGATGCCGCTCGTCTGGCTTGCCGGCAGATAGGGGTGACCGATGAACAGTTTTATTCAGTAATATCTGAATTTCCGGGAGTCTCCAACCGGTTGCAAAAAATTGCGGAGAAACCGGCAATGGCTATTTTTTCAGATTTTGCTCATTCGCCAGCCCAGGTTAAAGCTGCAATAAAGGCGTTGAAAAATCAATATCCTGACCGAAAATTGATTGCCTGTTTTGAATTGCACACAATTACCAGTCAGACAGTTGATTTCTTGCCCCAATACGCTAATACTATGGCTAATGCCGATGTTGCTTTTGTGTATTGCAATCCGGATTCAATCAGACAGAAGCAGTTGGAAGAAATTGACCCAAAGCAAATAAAATCGGCGTTTGGAGATGAAAACCTGACCGTGTTCACCAACACAGAGGATTTGAAACAAGAACTTAGGGGCATGAACTATGATAATTCAGTCTTATTGTTCATGACTTCAGGCAATTTTGATGGAATAAACATGACCGACTTTGCGAATGAAATTTTAAATAAAGAATAGCAGAAATCAATTAGAAAATAAACAAATTAATAGTTTGACTAAATAGAAATGACAGAAAAACAAATATTATTAGATCACCGATATATGCGAATGGCTCGTATCTGGGCCGAAAATTCTTATTGTGAGCGGCGAAAGGTAGGAGCATTGCTGGTAAAAAACCAAATGATTATCTCGGATGGTTACAATGGTACCCCTTCCGGGTTTGAAAATAAATGTGAAGACGAAAACAATGTGTCGAAACCATACGTTTTACATGCCGAAGCTAATGCTATAAGTAAAGTGGCACGATCGCACAACAGTAGCGATAATGCCACTTTGTATGTTACGGCCTCTCCCTGTATTGAATGTGCAAAACTTATTATCCAGTCGGGTATTAAACGTGTTGTTTATGGCGAGAAATACCGTATTATGGATGGTGTGGATTTATTGGAGCGTGCCGGCATTGAGATACTTTATCTGGAAGAAAAAAATGATAAATAATAAGTATGAATAAAAAGAATCTTTTACTGGTAATAATTGTATTTTTCTCAATTATTATCGGCATAATGCTGGGAAATTTATTGGCACGTCGTGCTATGGGTGGAAGCCTTTTCACCCAATCGGGGCATAATAAAGTGTCTGATTTGTTATCCTTAATCGATGCACAATATGTCGATTCGGTGGATGTGAATGAAATGACCGAAGAAATGATGACTGATTTGGTGGCCAAGCTTGATCCTCATTCGGTTTACATTCCGGCCTCGGATTTAGCTGACGTAAACAGCGAGCTTGAAGGCAGTTTCAGTGGAATCGGGGTTCAGTTTAATATCCAGAACGATACAGTAATGATAGTGGCGGTTGTCAGTGGCGGTCCTTCGGAAAAAGTAGGTTTACTGGCCGGCGATCGGATTGTCAGGGTAAATGATTCTGTTTTCGTGGGTAAAAAAATAACCAACGAAAAAGTAATGAAAAAGCTTCGCGGAAAAGCCGGAACCAAGGTAAAACTGGGAATTCGTCGCCATGGAACGAAGGAAATTTTGTACTATTCTATAACCCGGGGTGAAATTCCGGTGAACTCGGTGGACATTGCTTATATGATTGAACCGGGAGTAGGATTTATAAAGGTAAATAAATTTGCGGCTACCACGTATTCCGAGTTTTTGGATGCCATTGCCACCTTGCGAAACCAGGGAGCTAAAAAATACATTATCGATTTGCGTGAAAATAGCGGTGGATTTATGGAGCAAGCCGTAAATATGGTGAATGAATTCCTTCCTGCCGGACGCATGATTGTTTATTCGCAAGGCAAGGCATATCCACGTTCTGAGGCTAAGTCTGACGGAAAAGGTAGCTGTATTAATCAGCCGATAGTGGTATTGGTGGATGAGTTTTCGGCTTCAGCAAGTGAAATATTCTCGGGAGCCATTCAGGATAACGACCGCGGTTTGATTATTGGTCGCCGTACTTTCGGAAAAGGGTTGGTTCAGCAGCAACTTCAGCTTAAAGATGGTTCTGCTATTCGGCTGACCGTGGCCCGCTATTATACACCTTCTGGTAGAAGTATTCAAAAACCCTATGTGCGCGGAAAATCCGAAGATTATCAAATGGATATCCTGAACCGTTACAAACACGGGGAGTTTGATAGTAAAGATAGCATTCATGTGGCTGATTCGTTGAAATTTAAAACCGTTGGGGGACGGACTGTATATGGAGGCGGAGGAATTATGCCCGACCTTTTTGTGCCACGCGACACATCGGAATACACGCCATATCTCAATAAAGTGATTAATTATGGATATTTGTACCAATATGCATTTCAATACACAGATCGTAACCGCGATAAATTGAAACCGATAAAAACCTGGGAACAAATGCAGAAATATCTTGATAGTCAGAATTTATTGCCCGATTTTGAAAAATTTGCAGCAAGTAAAGGTGTGCCTGCTAACCAAAAGCAAATCAACATTTCAAAACGATTTTTATTGACTCAGTTGGAAGCTTATATTTCCAGAAATGTTTTGGGTGATCCTGGCTTTTATCCACTTTTGTACAAAGATGATATCACGGTTAAGCGGGCATTGGAACAATTGAGAAAGAAATAATTATTAGTAGAGCTTCTCTCTAAAAGACAAAGGGTTTCACTTGATTGTGAAACCCTTTGTCTTTAGTTTTTGTGCAATTATTTCAGCACTATTTTATAAGTGCTTTTGCCACCGGTGGTATCTACTTCCAACAGATAAAACCCTTTGGCCAGACCGTTGATATCGATTTCTGTATTGCTTCCTGTTGTTTTTAGCAATGCTCCCTGAGTATTGTAAACATGGATGTTTTTTACAGTTGTAGCTGTTGAAATATAAATCTTTCCAGTTGTTACTGAGGGATATACACGACATTCACTATCAATGGTGGGGCTTGATAAGCCATTTGGAAAATTTATTTGCCTGTCGGTATAGATCAACAGTTCGCCGGCTTGCAAGGTGATAGTCATGGATGTACTTGGCACATAAAAAGCTTCGCCGGTAAATAAATTATACCATGTTCCCGTTTTTGAGAAGCCTGCGTTTGCAACAGTAGATGTATTTTGGAAATTTCCTAACGCAACCATATTGAGATCGTTGTGAACTAATGAAATTCTGCGTCCCTGCGACCAGTCGTTTGCTCCTGTTTGCAGCGAATAGGTTCCCTGCGTGAATGCAGTAGGATATAACCTGCGGAGCGAAATGATTTTGGCGGCTGCATCGGCTGCTGCTTTTCGATGGGCTAAATTAAGATAGCCCCAGGCTGAAGGTTTTTCATTGGTTCGGCCTCCGTTGGAATTTATTGAATAATCATAACCCATTTCTTCAAATTCCCAAAGCATTTTCGGACCCGGAGCCAATGTGGTAAAAGCAATATTCAACGGAACTCTTTTAATACGGACAATTGAATCTGTTGCAATTGTTCCTGTACCATACAATTTTGCTTTGTAGAAATTTCGTTCTTCATCGTGGCTTTCGGCGTATCCTACCCAGTTACGGGGTGAAGTTACCAATCCGCTGAAGTCGCTCCCGGACTGATAGCCCATTGCTGCCTGCGAAAATGAGTAATTTACATTGCGCCATAAATACATACCTTTATTGGCCAAAACGGTTTCTTCATCGTTGTTGCAAAAATGTTCGAGTATAAACATAACATCACTTTTTGCAGCTTTTGCAGCATCGTAATATGTGCTAAGATTATCGATGCGCGACTGGTCGTAATTGCTGGCAGTTGCCTCGGTGCTCACTGTTTGTGTCAGTCCTTTGCTGAGGTCCATGCGGTATCCATCTACTTTGTATTCAGTAATCCAGTATTGCAATACCCGCTTGAAATACTCTTTTGTTCCGCTATAACTATGGTTGAAATCGTTAAACACACTGTATGGATGCGGTGCTACCGGATTCATCCATGGGTTGTTAGCTGCCGGACGGTTGTTTACACCATCCCAGTATAGCAAGGCGAACGGACAGTTTCCCGAAGCCTGATTGAAAACCATATCAAGAATTACTGCTATGCCTCGTTTATGACATTCATCAATGAATTTTTTGTACATGTCGGGCGTTCCGTAAGCTTTGTCAGGAGCAAAATAGTTGGTGGGATTATAGCCCCAACTATTGTTCCCATCAAATTCCTGGATAGGCATAAGTTCCACGGCTGTAATTCCGAGATTTTTCAAATAATCCAGTTTGGTTATGGCGGCTTCCAACGACTTTTCTTTCGTGAAATCGCGGAGCAACAATTCATAGATTACCATGTTCTCTTTTGACGGCATTGTGAAGTTAGGAATTTCCCAGTTGTAGCTGCTTTTTGCCGTTTGCAACGTAGCTACCAATCCGTCTGTTTTTCCAACAGGATAAGCTTTCAGGTTGGGATAAATCGGGTAATACTGATTAATCCATTTGTCATTCCACGGATCCAACACCAATTCACTATAAGGGTCAGTGCTTCTGATTGTTCCGTCTACAAGGTATTGAAATCCATAGAGTTTTCCGGGTGTGAGTCCTGTCAGCGTGTACCACCAGTAATCGCCATCCTTTTTCATTTGGTAAGCATTTAATTGCGTCCAATTATTAAATTCACCTATCAAAAACACATTCGTTTTGTTTGGAGCATAAAGTACCAGAGTGGCTGTGGTATTGTCAATGTAATTGATTCCATCTTTTACACCAGCAGGTCGGGGCAGGTTTGTAACAGGTGCAGGAACGCAAACGAGCACGGTGTCGTAAATGGTAGTTCCGCTTGCAGTTGCGGAGGCTATTAATGTGTAATCATTTGCCGTAGCAAAATTATAGGAATAGGTCAATGCTGTGGCTGCGGATGCTGTTTGTACACTCGTGCTATTAATTGATAAATTGAGATCTGCCGCCACAGAAGAATTGAACTGAATATTCATAACCGTTCCTGCGGTAACGCTTTGATTGGCTGAAGGAACGCTGAAAGCGGCATTTAATCCGGCCTGATACACATCTACAAAAATATCTTTACCTCCGGTATCTTTTCCCTCTTTGGTTTTAAGTCCGTTCCGAAATACAAAAGCCATTTTCAACACTTTTTCGCCGGCAGTTAAACCATAGTAAGTAGCCATATCGGGAGAAATGGTTAATTTGTATTTGTTGTTTCCCAGAGGAGTCATCTTATATTTGTCGGAGTTATCTCCCCACGTAGAAGCATGTTTCCAGTCTGTTGATGAGGAACTTGCAGTTGTAATAACTCCGGTATGAGCGTAAATCCCATCTGTTCCGGTATAGTCTTTTAATCCGGCCGTCCCGAGGGATGCATCATAAATAACATCAATCGAACCTCCGGACTGAGTTACGAACGTGGGTACGGTGGTGATAATTTGTGCCCAACTCCATGCAGATACAAGCAGCACGAGGAAAGAGATAATGATTTTCTTCATAATGAGATTTTATTAGTTTGATATAAGGTGCCGGTTTTTAAACTCATGCAAATATACCGTATTGTCTTTTAATTAAAACTTTATAGCTAAACAGAACTCTAAAATTTAGTTGCAATCGTTTGCAAGTTATTATTTTTCAGGAAATAATTGCAGGTTATTTTAATAGAAACTCTAATGGAATATGCAGTCGTTGGCTCCAGGCTACTTCGTCGTGTTTTGCTTTTTCAAATATCTCCGATTTATAATTTCCGGCTTGATAACCTTTCCCTTTAGCTATCAGGTCTACAAACGATTGTGTCAGTTCGTATGCTTTGTCACTTTCGCCAGTGCCATAATCCATATAAATTTTATGCCCCTGTGGAGTTGCCATATTGCTTTTGAGATACTGAAAAACAGCTTCCGGAACTTCGTAATTAGGGTCAATAAAGCTAAACCAGGCTGTGGATATGCAAGCTGCGCCACCAAAAACAGCCGGATATTCTGAAATGGCGTAAAGTGAAATCAGACTGCCCATGCTCGAACCCATCACGAAAGTGTGTTCTTTGTCAGGATAGGTTGAGTACGTTTTATCAATAAATGGCTTGACATCATTCACTAAAAACTTCAGATAGTTATCACCATTTACAGCTTTACTATTACAGTATTTTTCGGATATAAACTTTTTGGTTTTCTCATCCAGCAGATTAAAAATTTTGTTGGGGAAATATTCCGGAATTCGTTCTGCTCCATTATTCCATATACCTACAATTATGCACGGTTCAATTTTCTTTTCAGCAACAAGTTTAGAAATCACCTCATCAACTTTCCATTCTTTCCTGTTCCAGGTTTGCGTGCTGTCGAAAAGCATTTGTCCATCGTGCATGTAAATCACGCTGTATTTTCGATTCTTATTGTAATCGGAAGGCAACCAGACGTCTATCGGGCGAGTCGGGAAAAAAGCCGACTGAATGTCCGTGTGGCGAACAATGGTTCCGGATGAGACTTGTGGCAGGCTTTGTGCTGCGCAAAAACCGCTAATCAATAAGCAAAGAGTGATTAATGGACTTGTTCTCATGGTATTAATGTTTTAATCTCTTGCAACCTGAACGGAATATCCCCAGGGTTTTAATTTAATCGGTTCATTCATTTTAACCGGAATGTTTTCGCCAATGTACGTAGCAAATTCACCTTTTAGCATATCAGTGATTTTAAATGTTTGTTCTTTGTCCGAGAAATTGAACGCGCAAAACACTTGTGTTTTTTTATAAAACCGGACAAAAGTAAGAACTGAAGCCGGACAGGTATTCTTCAAACCCATAAAACTGTTTCGGTAAGTATACGACCAAAGTGCTTTATTGCCTGATTTTAATTGGTTGAGTTTGGTTATCAATTCTTTTCGTGTGTAATTTTTGAAGTTTACTGTGTCTTTGTCGAAGAATCGAAGGCGTTTTTTGAGCGGTTCTTCCTGTCCGGTGTAAGTCAATGGCATTCCTGGAATGGTGTAAGTCAGAACTGTAAATGCATCTGCCGGAGCATCACCCAATCGTTCGTATTCGCTTCCACTCCATGTATTTTCATCGTGGTTCGTCGTGAATTGCATTCGGATATCCTCGGGTCCAAATCGTTTTGCTTCTGTTTCAAAATGCTTTATCAGGTCGGTCACATTCTTCTTTCCTTTGGCCATATCGTTCATAATGTCTTTCAAAGGCCAATCGTAACTCATATCAAAAGCTTTGTGAATCTGAGGCGCACTGTCTTCAGCCAGGAAAAAACAATCCGGCTTAATTTCATCAATAGCTTTGCGGGCGTGCATCCAAAAAGTGAGTGGAACCATTCCGGCTACATCGCATCGGAAACCATCTATATCTGCATTTTTTACCCAGTACGCCATGGCATCAATCATTGCCCGACGCAATTCCGGATTATTGTAATTCAAATCTGCTGTATCCTCCCAGTCTGTTCCCGCCGGGCGGATAATATTGCCCAAACTATCTTTTGTATACCAATCAGGATGAGATTTTATCCATACATTATCCCACGAAGTATGGTTTGCCACCCAATCAATAATGACGTGCAGCCCTAGTTTATGTGCTTCGTTTACCAGATTTTTAAAATCCTGCTCCGTTCCAAATTCGGGATTGATTTTGCTGTAATCGCTTATTGAATAATAACTTCCCAACGTTCCTTTCCGGTTTTTCATACCAATCGGATTGATGGGCATCAACCAAATGATATCAACGCCCATTTCTTTCAGGCGTGGCAGGTGCTCCTGAAAAGCCTTGAATGTTCCTTCGGGAGTATACTGGCGCGTATTGACTTCGTAGATATTCGCATTTTTTGCCCATTCGGGAGTTGTTTTGCGGTAGTCGATAGAGTCCATTAAATTTTCGGTCTTAGTGCTAGACTGTTTTTTACATGAACTCAGTGAAACGGAGAGAAATAGTGCCGGAATTAGCAATGCTGCAAGCGGTTTGATAATTTCTTTCATGTGCGGATATGTCAATTTGTTTTATTTAATTTCTAATATCAGAGCTGTTTGCTTTGGAACTACTATTGATGTTTTCAGATCGTAAGCTATATCTGTCATTACGTCTTTGCCTGAAGTTTTGCCATTCAGACTTTCGGCGTATCGGTTTAGTTTCAATGTTTGGTCCGATTCGTTGTTGTTTATTATTACCATTATATTTTCCGATTCGTTATAACGGAAATAGACGTAAATATCGTTTTCAGGTACATATTGTGTTAACTGTCCTGAATGAATAACAGTTTTTGTTTTGCGCCAGTTCAATAATTTCGAAAGATAATTAAATTTTTCGTTTTGAGCTTCGGTTCGGCCGATAGAGGTGAATGCGTTGATGGAATCGCCAGGCCAACCTCCCGGAAAATCATGCCGGATATCACCATCTCCCTTATCTTTATTGCCGGTCATGCCAATTTCTGTTCCGTAGTATATTTGCGGAATTCCACGTGTGGTCATTAACAACGACATGGCCATCCGAAACTTCGAAAAATTGTTATTCAGCACGTTATTGTACCGTTGCGTGTCATGATTTTCGGCTAATATCAATAGGTTGTTGATGTTAGCATATAAATAATCATTGGCGATGATGTTGTAAATCCGGTTCATGCCGAGTTCTTCCCACGGTTTACCGTGCTCGTTGAAACAGGTTGATAAGGCTTTTTGAAGAATGAAATCCATTACAGTCGGAAGATTTGAATTGTATTTCAATGGATTAATTGCGTCTTTCTGCCAAAAAGCAATGTCTTGCGAACTGAAAAGCCAGCTTTCGCCCATAATGTTGAAATTGGGATATTCCGTCATGATGGCTTTGGCCCACTTGGCCATAGCATCGCGGTCGTTGTAGGGGTAAGTATCCATGCGTATTCCATCCAGATTGGCATATTCAATCCACCAAATTGAATTCTGAATGAAATAGGTCCAGAAATAGGGATTCTGCTGGTTCAGGTCGGGCATGGTTTTATCAAACCAACCCTCGTAAAACAGTTTTTTGTCGATAGCTGCTGCATGAATGTCTTTTATGGTATTGAATTTATGGCTTGTGTAAGTCATTTCCGGCCATTGGTGAATCCAGTCTTCGAATGGCAAGTCATTCATCCACCAATGCCAGATACCGCAATGGTTGGACACCATATCCATAATGACTTTCAACCCTTTTTGATGTGATGCAGCCACTAAATTCACATATTCCTCATTACTTCCAAAGCGTGGATCTGTTTTGTAGTAATCGCTGATGGCATAGCCATGATATGTGTACTTAGTATAATTGTTTTCGAGTAATGGTGTACACCAAATGGTTGTTGCACCGAGTTCTTTTATATAATCCAAATGATCCTGAATTCCTTTAATGTCGCCGCCATGTCTTCCAAAATCAATCGACCGGTCGGCTTTTTCGGGTTGTGAATCCACGTTATCGTTGTTCGGGTTTCCGTTTGCAAAGCGATCGGGCATAAGCAAATAGATGACGTCAGCACTTGAAAATCCCTGCCGTTTAGCTGACCCAGATCTCCGGTTTTTGAGTTCGTACTGAAATGAAAGATCGGGTTTGTCTGGCTGCTTGAGTAAAATGTTGAATTTGCCGGCTTTGGCTACTTTTGAATCAATTTCCAGTGTTACGAAGAGGTAGTTTGGACTGCAGGCCCGGTTTGTTTTAAGCAATTTTATTCCCGGGTACGAAAACTTTATTTGCCGGTTGCAGATTTCGGTACCATGAATTAAAAGCTGGAGTTGAGGGTTTTTCATGCCCACCCACCAAAAAGCCGGTTCTATGCGGTCAATCTGGCTAAAACAAGAAATTGAGATGAAAATAAAAGCACTGAAAATGAATTTTTTCATAATTTGTTCGAAGAGTAAATCAGTTTTTGAGAATTTGGATTATAAATCAGGAAAGTCTGAACTGCTTGTAGCTCAGACTTTCCTGATTAAGTTTGAATATATAATTTCAGTATTAATACCCCGGATTCTGGTCCAGATTTGGATTGGCATTCAGATCGCCGGCCGGAATAGGGAATAAGTTGTAACGTTTATCAATTGCTTTTCCATTCGCTTCGCCACCTTTCCAGTCCCATTGATAAGTTACGTTACTGCCTGCATATTGTCCAAATCTGATTAAGTCAGACCGTCTTCTTCCTTCGAAGAAAAACTCACGGGCCCATTCATCAATTATATTTTGCAGAGTGAGAGTTGTAAATTCTTTGGCGCTGGCTCTGGTCCGCAATGCATTCACAGCGGTTAGTGCCTGATATCCATTAACTACCTGGCCGCCTCTCAACACTGCTTCGGCGTATGTAAGATATGCTTCGGCAGCACGCATAAACGGGATATCCATGTCGGAAAATTCAATGTCCTGTGCCGGTTTTCCATCAGCTCTTACATTCGTGAATTTTAATACGGCATATCCTTCTTTAAATTTACTGATATTTTCAATTGTTTGCGGAGCCAATGTGGTTGCACTTGGTGCAAGCGATTTTCTGTCGAACATGGCCCGGTTATCTTTCATAAATGAGAATTTACCGGTTGTCAAGTTTGAATCGTTGGCAAAAAACGTACTTCCATAATTAGTCGGGAAGAATTTTTTTACCAATGCAGAACGTGACCTGTTTCCACCCCAACCTTGCTTAGAACAACCCCATTCCTTCATTCCGGCTGTGTGAGTTGATCCAATTAAGAACAAGGATGAACCGTAACTTTTTGTTTTGAATCCATCAGCAGCTATCGGGAAAATAATTTCTCCAGGTGCTTTATTTACAGTAGAACCATCAATTGTTCCAGCATTATCGGCCATAAAAAGCTGCTCGTACGAACCGCAAAGCGTATAACCCGAGTCAATCACTTTTTTAGCGTAAATGGCAGCGTCGTTCCAACGTGGAGTGCCTGCTGCAGCAGCTGTAGCCGGGAAGTTTGCAGTGGCTTTAGTTTCGGGGACCGTAGTGTACACCTCGGCATTCAGATACAATCTGGCAAGTAATAACCAATCTGCCACTTTGTCCACCCGGTAATAAGGAGCCGCCTTAGGGTCATACATATCAGGTTCAATTGCCAATAGTTCGGCTTCCACCCATTTGAAAAGATCTATTCTCTTAATTTGTTTTGGAGGGGTAAGCGATATTTTTTCAGTAAAAGGAACATTCCCGAACAAATCCATCAAATGGAAGTAGGATAAAGCACGTAAAAATCTGATTTCTGCACGTTGTTTTATGGTCGCATCATCAGTTTTTCCTTCTGTTTGCTCCAAAAAATGATTTGCAATGGAGATCACAAAGTAGAACCGGTCGTATATACTTCCAGAAGTCGGGTTGCTCGATGACCATGAATTTGTGTTCAATTCGATTACCTCAACGTCTCCCCAGGCGCATATAGCCTCGTCGGTTGTAAGTTCATTACAATTCCACAAACATCTGTACAAGGCAGACTTTCCTTCATCTGAGATTTCGGTGTCAATATCAATGTTTCCTGCAGGTCCTTTTTGACCGGTTAATGAAAATGCCGCATACGCTTTTGCAAAAACTGCATTTTGGTCAAAAGTCTGCGTAACCTGCGGATTTATTGGAGTTACATTTAAATCATCAACACATGAAGCTGCGAAAATGATTACAAGTGTAGCTACAACAACATGCAATATATTTTTTATCTTGATTTTCATATTCAGTAAATTTATATGTTAACGATTAGAAATTAAGAGAAACTCCAACAACAGTAACCATTGCTCTGGGGTAAATGCTGCTGTCAATTCCACCGTAAATTTCAGGATCTAATCCTTTATAGCCAGTTATTACAAACGGATTTTGAACGGTTGCATAAATTCGTCCATTTGATATCTCCTTGAATAAGTTCTTGAAACTATAACCCAGTGTTATATTATCGCAACGAACGAACGAAGCATTCTGAACAAAGTAGTCCGACAGAAACGTCAATGTAGATGTGCCCTGAAAATTTGCATCAAAAGAACCAACCGGTTTGTTCTGGAAGTATAAAAGCGGGTTGAAGATGCCTTTATCGCCTACATCCAAATTACTTGCTGCAACAGCATTATAGATATAATTGCCTATATTTGCTCGCAATGTAAAGCCCAAATCAAAATTTTTATATAGAATTTTAGACGCTAATCCCATGGTTACATCGGCATTCTGATTGTGGTAAAAGTATTTGTCTTTTATATTGATTATGCTGTCATTGTTCGCATCAACGAATGCATCCACTTCTTTGTATTTCCCTTTCGAATGATCTTTAGGATCTATATATGCACCCACTTCAATTGGTTTTCCGTTGGCATCATACTTTTGTTTATAAACGTAGAATGAGTTTGCCGGATGACCCACTGCATGAGCCTGAGCCGATCCCTGGAACATACCCCCGGTTTCTACAATGTAACCTTCAACATTACCTGTTGTTAACTTAGTGATTAAATTTTTGTTATACGTTACGTTATAGCTGATATCCCATGTCAGATCTTTTGTAGAAACAGGTTTGGCATTAATCGTAAACTCAACTCCCTGATTTGTAAGCGAACCAACGTTACTAATAACCTTACTTCTGAAATTGGTACCCGAAGGAACTGAAACCACGTTGATAAGGTCATTTGTAATACGATAATAATAATCCAGAGAAGCTGTTATTCTGTTGTTTAAAATGCCCATATCAATTCCCGCATTCCAGGTCGTGGTTTGTTCCCATTTCAATTTGGAGTTATAAGCATCAGGTCTTGATGTTTTTACAAAAGCCGTGTCGAACTGGTAAAATGCTCCGTCCAGATTTGTTGTATAAACAGGTATGTAAGGATAGTCACCCTGATTAATATTTTGTTGCCCGGTTATCCCGTATCCTAATCTTAATTTTAAGTCAGAGAAATTGCGATTTGATTTCATAAAATCTTCTTCACTGATTTTCCATGCTAAAGCTGCTGCTGGAAACAATCCCCAACGATTATCTGGAGAAAAACGGGAGGTTCCATCGTCTCTCAAAGTAAAGGTTGCTAGATATTTATTGTCAAAAGAATAGTTCAAACGGCCAAAGAATGAAACTAAATAGCTCTCTGTTTTAAAAGCTGTTCTTTCGTAGCTATGTCCAACTGAATCCATTACAGTTGTATTGTAAACTTCTTTTTTCAAACCCTGATATGTGCTACCACCTTCGCGATAAAAATGCTGCCATTCGTAACCGCCCATAACATCAAATTTATGTTTGTTCAGCTCTTTGGCGTATTGCAGATAGAAGTTCAGTGATTTGTTGCTTTTGCTGACTGTATCCGAACCCATTCGTCCCCAGGGGCTGTTTCCGGCAGCTTCCAGCGGAATATATAAGTCCTGAATCCCGTATGCAGCGTCAATGCCAAGATTTAAATGTGCTCTCAGTTCCGGCAAAAAGTGGAATTTATAGTCGAATTCGGCACTTCCGATAAAATCATTCGAGTTAGCAACATCATTTTTTTGATTTAAAGTGGCAACCGGGTTTCTGGTGGCTAAATTGTTAGCTTTACCGGTTTTGTCCAGCCATTCCCAGTAGCCACCAAAAGGTTTAAAGGCCACAGAGTCTGACCGTACAGGTTGTGTTGGATCCATGGATGCAGCCGCACCAACTACGCCACCATCGGCATAGCGATTTTTAGCCCACATGGCTTTACCATTAAAATTCATTTTTAAATGGTCGTCAAATAACGATGGGCTTAAATTAAATGCTCCGGTAAAACGTTCAAAATAAGATGTTTTTATAATTCCATTCTGGTTGGTATAGCCTAACGAGAACCTGTAAGGCGTGTTTTTAAAGGCGCCTGTCATATTGAGGTTATGATCATTACTTAAAGCAGTTCGGTATATCTGGCTTTGCCAATCCGTGTTTGCTTTACCAAGTTTGGAAAGAATATCGTTCTGACCTTTATATAAACTGTCTACTAAAGTGCGGAAAGCATCGGCAGTCAACACTTCCAGCCTGTTTCTGACTGTACTGATTGACATGTTCCCATCATAAGAAATACGTGGTTTTGCCCCTTTTTCTCCTTTTTTAGTGGTGATTATGATTACACCATTCGATGCACGTGATCCGTAAATAGCTGTTGCAGAAGCATCTTTCAAAACTGTAAAAGTTTCGATATCGTTAGGGTTGATGGTGCTCAATGGGTTGGCAACACCTTTGATGCCTTCGTTATCCATTGCCAGTCCATCAATGACGATCAACGGATCGTTGCTGGCCGAAAGAGATGATCCCCCACGAATACGAATGGTAGCACCACCGCCCGGGGTTCCGCCACCGGAAGTTACAACTACCCCTGCAATTTTGCCTGTAATCAGGTCCTGGGCATTTGTGGTGAGTCCTCGGTTAAGCTTGTCAGGTTTAATGGCCGTGAGCGAACCGGTTGCATCGTTTTTCTTAACGGTTCCGTAACCGATTGCAACTACTTCGCCTAATGCAACGGAGCTTTCCTGAAGTTGAATTACCAGATTCTTTTTTCCCGAAACAGGAACTTCAAGGGTTACATAGCCAAGGTATTTGACTATGAGGGTGGCATTTGAGGCTACAGTCATTGTGAAAGCCCCATCAAGATTCGTGATCATACCTTTGTTGGTACTTTTTTCAATAATACTTGCTCCAAGGATAGGTTCTCCTGTAGTGGCATCTTTTACTATACCGGAAACCGAAATTTGTTGGGCATTGGCTGTTACGCCCAAAACAAATATCACCAATACGGTAAATAATGCCCGTAATTTGAGCTTAGAGTGATTGTACATCATGCATTAAGTTTTTTAAGGTTGAAACTTTTAGTCTAATTCTTTTTAGGTATTCAATTGAATTTTAATTTTTAAGCAGGTGGATTGCAAACGATTAATGTATGTTGCAATTATTGCTGAAAAATTATTTAATTGAATTCTGTGGGCAAAAATAGAGTATTAATGTTCATTCGTATTCTCAGTTTTCTGATTAAGCATTGAAAATTCAATGCAAACGTTTGCAAGAGTATTTTTCAATAATTATACGAAAAATTTTTTATTCGGATAAACTGTTCTAATTTTGTATTTGAAATTTCGAAAGTAAAACTTTCAGGAGCATAGATTTGTTTCTTGTTTATTGTAAGTGATTCTTTTTGAATTTGTTGCCTTATTTCTATCAGTTGTTTTGATTTATGTTTGATAATTGAACACAAATAGACGCAAAATGAAAAACCCACCGATCACAATCAAAGACATTGCGCGCGCCTTAAATATCTCTCCTTCCACTGTTTCGCGTGCGCTGAAAAATCACCCCGATATAAGCCAGGATACGAAGGATGTGGTAAATAAATATGCTCGGGATAACAATTACAAGCCTAACACCCTGGCACTGAGCCTTCGTATGAGTAAAAACAATACAATTGGCGTTATTGTTCCGGAAATAAATAACTATTTTTTTTCATCGGTACTTTCCGGTATCGAAGATGTGGCCAACGAGGCCGACTTTAACGTCCTTTTGTGTCAATCGAGCGAAAATTACGAGAAGGAGGTCATGAACACGAAAGCACTGGAAGCAACGCGTGTGTCAGGCGTTTTGGCTTCGCTATCCAAGCATACAACTAATTACGATCATTTTCAGGAAATTATAGACTGTGGTATCCCGTTGGTTTTTTTCGACCGGATATGTATCGGCATAAATACCGACCGCGTGGTGGTAGACGATTACGTTGGCGCTTTTGCTGCGGTTGAATATCTGATTCAGACCGGCTGCAAACGTATTGCTTTTTATAGCTCGCCATTTCATTTGGAAATATCCAAAAACCGCAAAAATGGTTATCTGGATGCATTGCGAAAGTATGGCCTGAAAGTAGACGAATCATTAATCCGCGTTTGCGATACCCGTGAAGAAGCCATTATCATTACTCCCGAAATATTGGACAGACCCGATCGTCCGGATGGTTTTTTTGCCATAAACGACCATTGCGCAGCCGGAATTATGTATGCTGTGAAATTGGCAAAACTCAGAATCCCTGAAGATATTGCCATTTTTGGATTTTCGGATGGCGAACTTGCCCGGGCCTGCGACCCCATGCTTAGTACCGTGGAGCAGCATGGTTATGAAATGGGAAAACATGCCGCCAGTTTGTTGCTCGACAAAATAAATGGTGTCACTCACGGGCAGTACACAAACAAAATTGTAAAAACGAATCTGATTATCAGAGAGACTACTAAATAAAATCTATCCACTTATGAAGCAACGCTTGACTTTTTCCCAAATAATAAACATGAGTTTCGGATTTCTCGGGATTCAGTTCGGGTTTGCGTTACAAAACGGAAACGCATCGCGCATTTTGATGACTTTCGGAGCCGATGTTCATCATTTAAGCTGGTTTTGGCTTGTTGCGCCAATAACCGGAATGATTATTCAACCTATTATCGGATATTTTAGCGACAGAACCTGGGGAAAGTTAGGCCGGCGAAGGCCTTATTTCCTCGTTGGTGCAACGCTCACGAGCATTGCATTGGTTTTGATGCCAAATGCGCCGCATTTGCTCAATTTTATTGCTCCTATGTTTATCGGCGGTGGACTGTTGATGATTATGGATGCTTCCATCAATGTTTCGATGGAACCTTTCCGGGCTCTTGTTGCCGACAAGCTTCCCGAAGAGCAGCATACGCTGGGCTTTTCGGTTCAGACATTATTGATCGGGATAGGGGCTGTGCTCGGATCCTGGCTGCCATACATGCTTGGTAACTGGTTTGGCATTTCGAAAGATGCTGGCATAAATGGTATTGTGCCCGATAATGTGGTTTATTCCTTTTATATAGGCGCATTTGTGTTGATAAGCAGTATTTTATGGACAGTATTTACCACTACGGAATATCCGCCCGAAAAACTGGAAGAAGAGAAACCAACAGAAGAAACCAAAAAGTTTTTTATTCCGCCTGTCATGTTGCAATTGCTTCTGGTTCAGTTTTTTTCGTGGTTTGCACTTTTTTCAATGTGGGTGTATACCACGCCGGCCGTTGCTCTTCGTTTTTTTGGAACTACTGACCCGAATTCCCATGCATTTCAGGAAGCGGGCAATTGGGTGGGCATTTTGTTCGGTATTTACAACGGAATTTCAGCCATTTTGGCTTTGATGTTGCCAGTATTGGCAAAAAAACTTTCTAAAAAAATAACACATGCCATTGCCTTATTTGCAGGAGGCCTGTCTTTGCTTTCATTCCTCATTTTTGAAAATTCTGATTGGCTGATTCTTCCCATGATTGGAGTCGGGATTGCGTGGGCAAGTATACTGGCTATGCCTTATGCTATGCTTGCCAACTCCATACCACCGAAAAAAATGGGAATGTACATGGGGTTGTTCAATATGTCTATCACCATTCCCCAAATTGTGAGTGGTATATTTACCGGCTTGATATTAAAATATTTATTCTCAGATAATCCCGTTTTATGCATTGTAATGGCAGGTGTTTCGTTGATTATTGGTGGCATTTTGTCTTTTTTCATTAAAGAAAAACATTGATTGTCCGAATTTAAAATATCAAATACTATGAATAATAATCAGCAAATTAATCCCTGGTGTATTGTTGAAGATGGTTTTCAACCAGATAATCAGCTTGATTCTGAACGTATTTTTAGTTTGGGAAACGGTTTGCTCAGCGTTCTGGGCACTTTCGAGGAGCATTATTCCGGAAATACCATTCCCGGTAGTTATATGGCAGATATTTATGCCAGTAGATTTTTAAATGTGCAACATGTGTCCGGAGATGTGACGACAGAGTCTGATCCTCTTTCAAATCTTCCGTGCTGGACAACTATCAACCTCTGGCTTAACGCTGAGCAATTGGATCTGGCTCAATGCGAAATTAAAAACTTTCGACGGACGCTCCATATTCAACAAGGTCTGCTGGAACGTACTTTCGAGATAATTACTCCGGCCGGACATCACATTCAAGCCTCGGTACAACGTTTTCTGAGTCTGGCTACTCCAGAGCTTGGCGCTATAAAATATTCGGTTAAATCATTGGGGTTTGAGGGACATGTTGCATTTTCTCCGGTCATTGATGGCAGTTTTAACGCAGTATATCATCCTGAATATGAACCCGAATGGAATGTGTTACAGTCAAGGACTCAGCGGGAGGTAGCTCATTTGTGGATTCAAACGCGCAAAACCAATTTTCAGGTTTGTGAAGCTATGACATTTGATTTTTTTAAAAATAATGCCCAAATCAAAACCAACCCCACCAAAATAGAAAAGCAGAAAGTAGCAGGTTATTCATTCGGGATAGACATAAAAGAAGGCGATTCGGTTTGTGTGTATAAATTTGTTGCGCTGCTCAGTTCGCTGACTTGTCCTTATCAGGAACTTACTGCCAAAGCTTGCGAAAAAGCCTTGAAGGCAAAGGCTGCCGGTTGGAATGAACTTATGGAGGAAAATAACGCAGCTTGGTTGCAAAAATGGGAAAAAGCTAACATCTCGTTGAAAGGAAGTATAGCTAATCAGCAGATTAAAATAAAAAATGAGTTCCGGAAACTTCAATTTAATGCAGATGAGATTCAAAGATAAAATACTTTTGAGAATTATGAAGAAATTCTTAGTACTTCCGTTGCTGCTTTTTATGGCTTTGAATATCAGTGCAAAAACTCAATCGTGGGTACAACGGTTGGAGCCTTCATTCTGGTGGACGGACATGCAGCATTCTGAACTGCAATTAATGTTTTACGGTCCCGGAATTGCTGCTGCAGACTTTACTGTGAATTATCCGGGAGTGACTGTTGTGAGTAAAAAAATGACCGATAATCCAAATTATGTGTTTCTTTATCTGAATGTTGCTCGAGACACCAAGCCTGGTAAGTTCAATATAGTTTTGAAAAAAGGGAAATTAAAAACACTTTCTTACGAACTTAAAGCGCGACGGTCGGGTTCCTCGGAGCGTCAAAGCTTTACCGAAGCCGATGCAGTTTATTTGCTGATGCCCGATCGGTTTGTGAATGGAAATCCGGCAAACGATTCTGTTGTTGGTTACTATCAGGGTGTGAACCGGAAAAATCCAGCCGCGCGGCATGGTGGAGATATCGATGGAATTATTTCTAAAATTCCATACCTGGCTGATTTGGGCATAACTGCACTTTGGACGACTCCGCTTTTTGAAAACAACGATACAGCCTATTCATACCACCATTATGGCTGTACCGATTATTACAAAATCGATCCGCGATTGGGTAAGAATACTGATTATTTGAGGCTTTCGGATGTTTGTCATGCCAATGGGATGAAAATTATTATCGATGTGGTACCAAATCATTGTTGTTCGCAGCATTGGTGGCTAAAAGATTTGCCGGCTAAAGATTGGTTTAATGTTTGGCCTGTTTACACTTCGTCCAATTACCGGATGACTGCGTGGACCGATCCCTATGCCTCAAAAGCGGATTTGTATAAGCTTACACACGGCTGGTTTGCACCCAATATGCCTGATTTCAATCTTGAAAATCCACTTTTGTTCGATTATTTACGGCAGGTTTACGTATTTTGGATAGAGTCAGCAAACATTGATGGAATGCGGGTTGATACATATCCTTATAATGATATTCATGTTGCGGCAAAGTTTATTCAATCCATTCGCGACGAATATCCGAAAATGAATGTAGTAGGGGAGTGTTGGGTGAAAACGCCTGCCGAAGTGGCTTATTATCAGTCGGGAAATAACAATAAAGATGGTTTTGATTCCCGATTGACCAGCGTGATGGATTTTAGCCTGAAAGACGTGTTCAGCGCTTCTTTCAACGAAAATGAAAGCTGGGATGGAGGATTGGCTCGTTTTTATGCCCATTTTGCGCAGGATTTTGTGTACCCGAATCCGAAAATGATTATGAATTTTCTGGATAATCATGATATCGACCGGTATTCAACGGCCGTGAAACGCGATGTGCGGAAATATAAAATGGGGCTGGCTTTGCTTTCTACGGTGCGCGGTTATCCTCAGATTTATTATGGAACTGAAATTATGCTTGACGGTATTCCCGGCGATTATCAGGGGCATAGGTTCGATTTTCCGGGAGGTTGGCCGTCCGATAAACGCGATGCATTTACTGCCGCAGGCAGAACTTCGGATGAAAATGAGGTGTTTAACTACGCGAAAGCTTTGTTGAATTACCGAAAGAATAACCCGGTGCTTCAAAATGGTAATATGAAACAGTTTATTCCCGGAAATGGAATTTACGTGTTTTTCAGATATAATGAGAATAAAACTATTATGATTGTGGTTAATAATAATTTGGATACTAAAGAATTGGTGCTCAACAGATTTTCAGAGATGCTGCAAGGTAAAACAACCGGTGTGGAAATAACTTCTGCAAAACAATTTTCACTTGAAAATACGGTTTCAATCCCGGCAAAAACAGTTTATGTTATAGAAATCAATTAAAAACTTACTGCCATGAAAAAATTCTCAATTCAAAATCTGTTTCAAAAACTTCAGTTGGTTGTAGTGCGTTTCCCCTTTTCATTGTTTTTTATTATTGGATTATCGATTGAATTTATGTTGAAAATCAATAATAAAGACCTTGCAATTCCTGATCGTAACTGGGCTTTTTTCTTTGTAGGAATTCCGCTTACTGTCGCGCTGACTCTCTTTCTGGAAGAATTCAAACGATTGATTGTGACTGTTTTGTTTAATTTGTTGGCAGTTGTGTTGCTATTGGTATATTGCTTTTCGTTGCCGGATAAATTTTCCACGGCTGATATTTCACAACTTGGAGTTTTGGGAATAGTTTTCATTCTTTCGGCTTTTGTTGTTTCTTTTTTTCGTAGAAATTCGGATATTTCTTTTTGGGAGTTTAGTAAAGTGTCTGTTATTCAGTTGATTATTTCTTTTATTTTCTCTCAGGTGTTGATGATGGGCTTGAGTTTGGCTATACTGTCATTAAAACAACTATTTAAAGTTGATGTCGATCCGAAAGTATATGGAAATCTGGCTGTTGTATGTTATGGATTGTTTGCGCCGGTTTATTTTCTGGCCAATGTCCCTGCCGGAACCGAAAAACATAAACAGGAATTTTCATTCGATAAATTCCTGAAAATATTGGGATTGTACATCTTACTCCCGATTTTGGCTGTTTATACTTTGATTCTTTATGTGTATCTGATTCAGATTGTGGTAAAATGGGAGTTGCCCGAAGGTTGGGTTTCCTGGCTGGTTTCCATATTGGCCTTAGGTGGATTTTTATGTATGATGATTTTATATCCGTTACGTTTAAATCCGGAAAATAGGATTGCTGGTATTTTTTCAAAGTATTTTCCAATCGTTCTGCTGCCGCTGCTGGTATTGATGACTATCGGCATTTTCCGGCGGTTCGACGATTATGGACTGACTATAAACCGCGCTTATGTTTTCTTGCTGAATTTCTGGTTATATGGCATTAGTATCTACCTTTTTATTACTAAATCCGCTCATTTAAAGTGGATTGTGATATCTTTTGTGGTAATTGCATTCGTATCGTCTGTAGGGCCATGGAGCGTTTATAATGTGACACGGCGCAATATGTTGAATGAAATCGGGCAACTCCTTAACGAAAGTCATTTGCTGAAAAACGGAAAAGTGATTGATAATTCCACTTATAAAATCAAAATAAATGACACAGTGGGCACAGAGTTAGCCACAAAAGTAGAATACGTTTGCATGACTTTCGGTAGTGGTGCTATGCAGCGGTTTTATAAAGAACCGGTAGGTACCAAATCGGCGTGGGATGTTGAAAAGGCATTAGGAATCAATGAAATACTACCAAAAGTCAGAAACGGGAATAATGCAAATTATTTCAACGCCAATGTGCGCAATGAAAATCATATTGTTGAAATTGGCAGTTACAAAACATTTATCAAAATCAATAAAGCCAATGATGTTGAGGAAGTTTATAGAACAAAGGAGCTAAGCGTGATATATAAGAATAATACAATAATGGTAAACAGTCTGGACAGCAAAGCGAAAACGTTGTCGATACCTCTGTTAGAAAAGCTTAAATATATTATTCAGGCCCAAAATCAGGAGAATAATTTCAGCATAGATGAATTGACACAAGATAATGAGAATTACAAACTGATAATCAATCATATCGTTGGTTTTCAGAAGCCGGGTACAGCAGGTATTACGGTTACCGATCTTCAGGCAGAACTTTTTATTAAATAATACATTGAAATATGACACGATTTAATTTATTTGTACTTGCGCTTGTTGTCTTAACGGCTTGCCAGCCAAAGTTGCACCTTCCGGTTGAATCGGAAAACAACCAGAATCTAAACTCGCTGTCAACGCTCAAGTTGGGCAAAAATACGGTTTATCTGCAGGATTTTGTGATGAATCCGGCTGACATTGATTCAATTACCACTTCATCCGATAAGTTGGTCTGTCGGCTGGATAATAATAAACTTACGGCAAATTTTTTTGTGAAGAAAGATATGGAACACTTTGTGAATGTAAACCTGTGGATAAAAGGCGTTCCATTTGCTATTCCGTGTCGTAAGACAGATAAGATAGATTATAAATTTACCTTCAATCCGCAAGGCAAAACCTACAATAAAGTCCAGATTGCCGGGCAAATGAATGATTGGACAGCATCGAAAACACCGGATTTTAGGTTGAATAATGAGGGCATTTACGAAGTTCAATTGTATCTGAGCCCCGGAACATATTTGTACCAACTGAGTCTAGATGGCAATCAAAACCACGACTCTACCAATCCGGATAAAGTGGATAACGGATACGGAAAATTCAACTCCATTTTACAGGTTGGCGGACAAAATGATAAGTTTCCGAAAATATACACAGATAAATTTTCAGCTTCAACTGTGACGTTGAAAAGTGAAAATGATGTAAAACAGGTGTTTGCTTATTGGCAAAATTACTGTTTGCCTGTGAAATTCGTATCCGTTGGCAATGGGAAGATAACAATTGATATTCCGGCGGAAGCTTTGAAACTCGACCGGTCGTATCTTCGGGTTTGGGCAAGCAATGAGTTCGGAGTGAGTAACGATGTTCTGATTCCACTTGAAAAAGGGAAAGTGCTGACCAGTTCTGCTCAAATAAAACGTGCTGAAAAGCAGGCGCAAATCATGTATTTTATGTTAGTGGATCGGTTTGTAAATGGCGATACATCGAATGACCAGCCAATGAATCGCACGGACGTAAACTACAAAGTTGACTACTGGGGAGGCGATTTGGCTGGATTAAAGAAGAAGATAGACGATGAGTATTTTAAAAAACTTGGAATAAACACCTTGTGGATTTCGCCTTTGAACCAAAATCCAACTGAACCTTACGGATTTTATGCCCCGATGAAGACAAAATTCTCCGGTTATCACGGCTATTGGCCGGTTTCATCATCGAAAGTTGATTCACGCTTTGGTACTAATCCGGAATTGAAAGATCTGGTTGCAGATGCTCATGAAAAGAATCTTAACGTTCTGCTTGATTACGTGGCACATCATGTACACAAAGAACACCCGTTTTATAAACAGCACCCGGAGTGGACAACGCCTTTGTATCTGCCCGATGGGACTTTGAATACAGAACGTTGGGACGATCAGCGCCTGACAACCTGGTTCGATACTTTTATGCCAACGCTTGATTTGTCGAACCCCAAAGTGGCGGATATGATGTCCGACTCAGCCATGTTTTGGTTGACCGAATTTAAGTTGGATGGTTTTCGCCACGATGCTTGCAAGCATATTCCCGAGCAATTCTGGCGCGATTTAACTTTAAAAATTAAAAAACAAAACCATGGAAAAAATCTGTATCAAATTGGCGAAACATACGGAAGTCCCGAATTGATAAACAGTTATCTCACCACAGGAATGTTGGATGGACAATTTGATTTTAATGTATACGACGTGGCTAACACTGCATTTGCCGGAGTAGGAGGGAGTGATTTGCTCAAAGTACAGAAAATTTTGAACTCAAGTTTATATACTTATGGAAGTCATAATTTAATGGGAAACATCTCCGGAAATCACGATAAACCACGTTTCATGGCTTATGCTTCGGGCGACTTGAAGTTTGGCGATGATTCAAAAGTAGCTGGTTGGCAGCGCAGTATAGGTATTACCGATTCTACGGCTTATGATAAATTATTTTTGATGCATGCGTTTAATATGACTATTCCGGGAATTCCTGTGATATTTTATGGCGATGAAATAGGTCTTACCGGCGCTAATGACCCGGATTGCCGGCGGATGATGAAATTTGTTGGTTGGAATAAACGAGAAGCTAACCTTTGGGAACGCGTTTCAAAACTTACACATTTGCGTAGCGAAAACCCGGTGATGATTTATGGTGATTTTATTAATGTGCAGACTACTAAAAATACCTGGGTGTTTGCCCGGAAATACTTTGATAAAGTGGCTGTTGTGTTGATAAATAATTCCGGCCATAGCCAAACAATTGAAACTGAAATGCCGGAGATTTTAAAGCTTAAAGGCTTGAAATCGACTTTTAATAATAACTTTGTAGTTTCTAAACGAAAAATTAGTATTCAGTTACCTCCTTTCAGTGTTGAAATTCTTATCTGAAAGAAATTTTTAATTACAATATGATTCAAATTAAAGACAGTGTTTTGGCTGCGGCAGCCAACGAAGGCATGGATGAATTTCTACAGGTTTTTACAGATGCTTATCTGGAAGCTATTGGTGGCAAACTAACCGCTGAAACAATGCCCCTGCTAAATGGACACCAGCATACGTTGCTTGCATGGCATTTTTTCTCAACAGAAATGCGGGAGGGAGGTTTTGTGCAACTGATTCAAAATGGTTATGGTGGCTATATTTTTGGAAATCCGTTTGCAAAAGCAATCAAACAATTTGGTGCTGCCGAACTGGCAAAACTGATTTACAGGGCTAAGGAAATTTATGACCCCAATAAAGCAGAACTGGAACGCGAAACCACTGAAGAAGAATTTAATGCGATGTATGTTGACTTTGAAGTATTCGACGAATTGGAAGAAATTTATTTCGATATAGAAGAACAGCAAACAGCTTTGATTGCAGCTTATGTTGATGAGCATATCACTGATTTTGCTGAAATAATAAATGACTGAGTTCTCCTGAGAACGAATAAAAAACTCCTGCAGATTATGCTTCCTGTTCTTTAGCATAATTTGCAGGAGTTTTTTTGTTAATTGAATTATTTCAAATCCCGTCGTTTATACAGTTTGTGTTTTGTGTAGGCAAACCAACGGGTACTTCGCATCATCATTAGTACAATTATGGGAAATGCGGCAACGTTAAATGATTGTATAGAAAGTGCAAAGGCAATAAGTGCCGCAATTAGTAATGTGATATTGAATATCTGGTAGAAAAATAAAATGCGCCGTAGTTCCGATGATTTTATCCAGATCAGAATACCCAAAATGATATTCAATGGGTTTAACCACAGGATATTTAAGTTGTGTCGTACCAGTGGATGTGTTGAAAAAAACATCAGAAAAAATACAACCAGACCTGCAGTACCGGTTGTAATTAACAATGCTGAGTCAAACATTTTAAAATGACGTCTGCGTTTTGTGTCCCAAAATGTGATGATGATACCCAATGTTAACAACGATAGAGATATCGACAAAGGTTTGAAAAGCCAATAAGCAGTGGCAGCTGAAGAATTCTGAACGGAATCTTCATTTTTACTTACCAGCGTCTTCTTTTCAGAAACCATTTTCCGGCTATCGCCACTGAGATTTTTGATTTGGGCGTTCTGAAATTCAGCCATAAGAGCCTCTGGTAGAAACATGGTTTCGTTTTGAGAAGCCGTTTTATCAGCATCCAATCCAAAAATCAGATCAATTCCAAACTTCAGCCAGGTATCTGTCCCAACATAAACACCCACCCACTGCCGGAAAGTTTTTGATTCATTGTTGGGTTGAAATTGAGCATAACCCTGCAAGGCGGCCAGTATCTTGTCGCGTGGACGGGTGGCACAGTTATCAAAAATAAAGTTGTATCGGTAAATTCTGTTTTCGGGTTGGTAGTTGGTAACCAATAGGTTAAAAAGATTTCTTTTTTCTGCTACAGTCAGATTCAAAACCTGTTCCCATACGTTCGAGTTTCTTATTTTGTATTCTGGAAGAAAATACCCTGTTTCATAAACTCCCAACTGGTAATCAGTTTCACCTTTGATAAATTTCCAATAAAAATTAGCTGTTTCGAAACTGAAAATTCCATAGTTAAATACAAGATCCAGTTTTTGTACAGGATCATTAATACGTATCGCAGTATGTCCGAATTTAGCATAGGTTTCAGGTCCCGGAGAGCATGTGATCAGGCTTACTTCTGCCGAATCGCTGATGGAAATTTGCTGTGCTTGTATGTTTATAATGCTGAGAAAGATACAGAAAACAAGAATAATTCTCTTCATAAATAATCAGGAATAATGTGAAAAACAAAGATAATAAATATATTTTAAATATTGTCAGAATGGCATTGCTTTGGTTAATAATATTGTTTATTTGCTTGTTGTTGAATTTTTTCAAACGTTTTTTTTAAATGTAATGCTGTTTTAGCTGTATTTTAATGTTTTTTTTTCATTATTTGATCTAATGTCTCAAAAAAACACTAAATTTGTGCTTTATAACATTGTTGTCAAACATATTTCAGTACGAATTTTATGGCAAAGAAACAAGCTTCGGAACTCAAACCATTAGAAGAAATTATGACGGTTTGGGATGTGCTTACCCCGGATGAACGACAGTTTATAAGTAATAATTATACGGTGCATCATTTTAAAAAGAACGAAATGATCCACTGCGAAGGAGAAACACCAACGCACATGATGATTTTGGCCAGCGGAAAAGTGAAAGTCTACAAAGAAGGTGTTGGAAGCCGCTCGCAGATCATTCGTATGCTGAAACCCGGTGAACATTTCGGGTATCGTGCCATAATTGCCAATGAACAGTATAATACGAATGTTACAGCTTTTGAGGCATCTACTGTTTATATGATTAAAGCCGGCATTTTTTTGTCAATTCTAAAGAACAACAATGCTTTTTGTTATCGTTTCCTAGAGGAAATGGCCACCGATTTGGGGGCTTCCGATGCTCGCACAGTAAATCTTACACAAAAACATATTCGTGGTCGACTGGCCGAGGCATTGCTCTTGTTGCGTAAAAATTACGGAATGGAAGAGGATGGTGCAACAATCAGCATTTATCTCTCACGTGAGGATTTGGCCAACTTATCTAATATGACTACTTCTAATGCTATTCGTACATTGTCGAACTTTGTAAATGAGCATGTTATAGCTATGGATGGCCGAAAACTGAAAATTATAGATGAAGAAAGACTTCGTAAGATTAGCAAAATGGGTTGAAATAACTCTTTACGTGATGTTTTAATGCACTAATTACCGGTTAAGAAATACAAAAGAAATGAATGCAGCTCAAATTCATGCAACATTTAAGTCGGCGTTACAATTTCTCTCTTTGGGAAAATTGAAAAATGCATTTGAGAAAACCAAAGTGCTGGTTGACGAGCTACAGATTGGTGAGTTTGCAGACCGCCTTCAGGATTTACAGAAAAATTATGAATATCTGCTTCATTATTACATTACCGGAGTTGACGATCCGCAACGCAAAATAGTTTATAATAAGCTGGTTGCAAAAATATTTGTTCTCAATTCCGAACTTAGGGAAGAATTGTTGCTACGTAATTCATCTAATTTCGAATACTCTCAAAAAAGATATTTCCCTTTTTCAAGACGTTATGGATCCGCTTCCGAGTTACTTACATCATTAAAGTATTTTCATTCGCAATCGGCTTTGATCATGAATTTGGCCGATGCGCATGAATCTGAGCTAAAACGCTTACGTTCCAATTACGAAACTGCGTTGTCTGAGTTGTTCAGTGTTTTTTGGTTGTCAGGGAGTTATCATACTGATGAAAAAACGCTGTTTTCAAAAGTTATGCAGCCCGATTATCCTGGTTGGCTTGAGAAAACCCTCGCAGTATCTGCTTTGACACTGAATTTGTGGCGAATGTTTGACGAAAATAAACTTGCTTTGCTTTTTGATGCCTGTCAGCAAGAAGATCAAAGAGTAAAGCAACGGGCATTGGTCGGATTATGTTTTGTTCTGGCCAAACACAATCGCTTTTTGCCATTTTTTCCATCCGTCCGTAACCGCTTGGTGTTGTTGGCCGACGACAGTCATATTGTCGACAACTTCCAGAATATTATCATTCAGATAATTGGTACTGCAGAGACTGAGATGATTTCTAAGAAGATGCAGGAAGAAATTCTTCCTGAAATGATGAAAATCAGTCCGAAACTTCGGGATAAAATGGATGCAGATAGCTTGTTGAGTACTGACGAACTGAACGAAGAAAACCCTGAATGGCAGGAATTGCTCGACGAAAGTGGAATTTCCGATAAACTAAAAGAACTTAGTGAGTTGCAAATGGAGGGTGCCGATGTATATATGAGTACTTTTTCTTTACTGAAAAGTTTTCCTTTCTTCTCTACTTTTAGTAACTGGTTTTTACCTTTTGATGCACAATACTCTTCTGTTAATGAGCTTTTTAAGGTTGATGATAATTCTTTGTTGACAGCATTCGTCAATAATAATGTGATGTGTAATTCAGATAAATATTCATTTTGTCTGAGTATACTTCAAATGCCGGAGTCGCAGCGTGGAATGCTGAAGCAATCGTTTAAGATGGAGGCAGAACAACTTGACGAGATGTCGAAAGAAGAAGCCATTCTTGCTCCGGACATTGCCGCCAAAAATATCTCAAAATTATATATTCAGGATTTATTCCGCTTTTTTAAACTTTATCCTCAACATGCCGATTTCCCGGATATGTTTGCATTTTCTTTATTGATGCATCGGTCTTATTTGTTCGATATTTTGTCAGATGATAAAGATTTTAAGCGTAGCATAGCCGAGTATTATTTTTCAAAAAATCACTATGCTCAGGCGTTAGAGTTGTTTGAAAGTATGCAACACGATACTCCGCCGCTTGCATCTCTTTATCAGAAGATTGGCTATTCCTATCAACAAACTTCGCAATTTGACAAAGCACTTGCTGCGTATACCAAGGCCGATCTGATTCAGCCGGATGATTTGTGGACTATAAAAAAGATGGCGCTTTGTTATCGTTTGTCCGGAAATTTTGCAAAAGCATTGGAGTATTATCAGCATGTGGAGTTTCTGAAACCCGACCAACGGGCTGTCATGATGCAAATAGGACATTGTTATCTGGAGCTTGGGAAATTCAAAGAAGCATTGAATATCTATTTTAAAATGGATGCTCTTGAAGGTGAGGATGTGAAGGTTTGGCGAGCTATCTCATGGTGTTCGTTCGTTTCAGGAAATATTTCGCAGGCCGATTATTATGTAAAGAAACTGCTTGAAGATAAACCTACCACACATGATTATCTCAATGCGGGCCATATTGCCTGGTGTCAGCACCGGTTACAGGATGCTGTTGATTTGTATCGGAAAAGTCTCAGCCTTCTGGATAACAATATGGATGCATTCTTGGAATCGTTGAACGATGATCAGTCTTATCTTATTTCAAATGGAATTGATAAAGATGAAATCCCATTAATGCTTGACGCTTTGCAGGAGATTTAATTCTGATAGATCAGGTTGGGTTACATTAAAATCGGTATCCCAATCCCCACTCAATAAATTCAGCTTTTTGTAAATGTGTTTTTAAACCTATAGCTGCAAAAATGTGCTTTGATAACGCATACTTTAAGGAAGCACGTGTATAAAGCCAGCCATCTTCTTTGTCGATATTGTATGAGTAAATTAGTGGTTTGTTGATTGCTGTAGTTGCCGCAGTGGTATATGGTTCCAGATTTTTGATTGGATTGTACAGATACAGCCCGAAGTGGAAGCCGGCTGTAAGTCGTCCCATTATCAATTCGTGTTGCCACGATATTCCCATACGTATTTTATTTTCCGGTAAATCAGATTTAATAAAGGTTCGTTGGTACTTTGTTTCATTTTCAGAGGCTACCGACGATCCGTTAACTTCTCCGAAAACACCGTCGTAAAATGCATCTACCCCAATCCCCATGCGGTAGTAGTTTGTTAATGGGTAAAACCCGGCAATTGAAACAGATCCAATCGGGAAATATCTGTTGTCTTTGTAATATAATTGTCGTGCACCTCCGGAAAGTATAATTTCAGTGGTTAAACGTTTCGGCAATCCCGGGATGCTTTGCTTTTCGGGATTGCCATATTTCTTGTGGTTTGGAAAATATTTAAGTCCGATAAATCCATTGAGCATATTGATACCTGAATTCGGTTGGATAAAACTTCCATTGGAAACATGATTCCAGCCGCAATCGCCAGTCAGACTTAATCCTGCAGCTATCGGAATCTCGAAATTCACGCTTCCGGCAAAATATACATTAATGTGTGAGCCGATAGCGGCATTACTCCTGTCCAGGTTAACTCCCCCTGATGTATAATAAGCAGTTGCATCCTTGAATGTTTTGGTTAGGTAACTAATTCCTGCACCGGGTTTGATGTATAATTTGATAAAATTTGTTCGCAACAACGGAATGTTTATATAAGGATATAAAGCAAAGGCATTCCCAAGAGTATCCGGATTACCAAGATTAAGATAGACGGCTCCCATACCCACTTTAGGAAAACTCAGGAACTGGTGCCATGGCTTTTCGCCCATGGTTTGCCACTCAACTGCAAATTCGCCACCGGTTACAGGGCCTTTTACCAGATTTTCCAAATGCTTGGTGTGTTTTAGAATATTTCCGTAAACATATTCACCTTTAAACTGAAATGCCTGGTTAGTTTGTGCCTGAATTATAATTGAAAAGAAGATGGAAAGACAAATTAGAACTCTTTTTTTCATGTACTTGCCAGTTAAATATTAATATCCGATTCAATAATTTTGGTTACCTTTGACACCGCAAAAGTAACAAAATAATCAGGATTTATTAATTGTATATAAATAGAGATGTTTTCAATTTTAAAAAAAGAATTACGGACTTTCTTCAGTAATGCAACCGGATATATAGTTATAGGCATTTTCCTGCTACTCACGGGATTGTTTCTGTGGGTCGTTCCGGGCGAATATAATATCCTTGATGCTGGTTATGCCAACGTGGATGGGTTGTTTTATCTGGCGCCCTGGTTGTTCTTATTCCTTTGCCCGGCAGTAACTATGCGCCTTTTGGCCGAAGAAAAACAAACCGGAACCTGGGAATTGCTGGTTACAAAGCCCGTAAGCAAGTTGCAAATTGTGTTGGGGAAGTATTTGGCGGGTTGGTTTCTGGTTGCGTTGGCGTTACTTCCAACTTTGATCTACTATTTTTCAGTTTCCTATCTGGCCGAACCGGTTGGGAATGTTGATTCCGGAGCTTTCTGGGGCTCATTTATCGGATTGTTTTTTCTGGCTGCAGTGTATGTTGCCATTGGTGTTTTTTCGTCATCGCTCTCAAACAATCAAATCATTTCATTTGTTACGGCTGTAGTCCTTTCCTTCTTCTTTTACTATGGCTTCGAGGTACTGACAAGCTTTTTTACTTCCGGACAATCTATTCAGATACTTGAATCCTTTGGTATTCATGCTCATTACAAATCGATGAGCCGGGGTGTTATAGATTCACGCGATTTACTCTATTATGTAGTTGTAAGTGTCGGTTTTTTGAGTGCAACGGTTTTGAAATTACGCGGTAAAAAGTAGGCAGAAAGAAAAGTAAGAGGTTTTAAAAAAATATGAATTATGATACCGATAGCTATCGGTAGAATTAAGAATTTTGAATTATGAACTACGAATTAAAAAGGCCCTACATATTAATTACTAACGATGATGGTGCCGATGCAAAAGGTATCGAAGTATTGACCCGGATGATGATGCAAATTGGCGATGTGGTGGTAGTTGCACCCGACGGAGCCCGTTCGGCTCAATCGAATGCTCTGACTGTAATACACCCGATTCGGTTTAAGAAATTGGAGGAGCAGGAAGGTCTGCTACGCTATAGTTGTACGGGAACTCCTACTGATTGTGTTAAACTGGCATTGAATGAAATTGTAGAGCGTCAGCCCGATTTGCTTGTGTCAGGGATTAATCATGGTTCCAATGCAGCTATAAATGTTATTTATTCCGGGACAATGGGGGCCGTATTGGAAGGTTGCGAAAATGGGATTCTTTCTATTGGTTTTTCAATCTGCGATTATTCGTTGGATGCCGATTTTAGTAGTTTTGAACCATTTATTTTGCAAATTGTACGAGAAGCATTGAAAAACGGCTTACCTCATGCAACTTGCCTGAATGTGAATGCGCCTGCTGGTGAAATTGCGGGAGTAAAAGTGGCCCGCCAGTGCGATGGACGTTGGACCAAGGAATTTGCCAAACGTACTGATCCGCATGGTCGCGCTTATTACTGGCTTACCGGACATTTCGAGAATCACGAGCCAGAATCCGAAGATACCGACGAATGGGCTTTGGAGCATGGGTATATTTCTATCGTACCAACTAAAATTGATCTGACGGCTTATGCCTCCATTGATGCTGTTCGTCAATGGATATTCTAATTATCATACTTTAATGTGATTACTCTGTGAAACGTTTTGACCGTTTTCTGTATGGATTTATTCCCGGAATTATTCTTCCGGTTCTCTTTATGTGGGCTTATTTAGTACGGTTTTACCCAGGCGATTTCACGTTTTGGGAAATAATAAAACAAATTTATCCCAGTGCTTTGTTAGGAAAACTGTTGTTGCTCTCGGTCATGCCCAATCTGGCTTTTGTTTTTGTGTTTTATAAGTCGGACAGTTTTAAAATTGCAACAGGGGTTTTACTCTCGGCTATGCCATATTTTGTAGGAAGTATTTTAATGCTTTGAGCCAGCTGCAAGCAGTAAGTAGCAAGAGAAGCGAATAAAGATGTTTTTTAATCAAACATTAACTAATCATCACATTAACTAATCACTTAATGAAATACTTTATAATAGCCGGCGAGGCATCGGGCGATTTGCATGCTTCTAATTTAATGCATGAACTCAAAAAAGCAGATTCTCAAGCTGAATTCTGCTTTTTGGGGGGCGACTTGATGCAAGCACAGGGAGGGTGGATGGTTAAACACTATCGGCAAATGGCTTTCATGGGAATCGTGGCGGTTTTAAAAAATGCGCGGACAGTGTTGAATAACTTAAGTGATTGTAAAAAAGCGATTGCCAATTTTCAACCAGATGTGGTGATTTTGGTGGATTACCCGAGCTTTAATCTGCGCATTGCCCGATATGTAAAGGAAAACCTGCATTCAACGAAAGTTTACTATTATATCTCGCCTAAAATTTGGGCCTGGAAAGAATACCGCATTCGGAAAATAAAACGTTATATTGACAAGATGTTCACTATTTTTCCGTTCGAAACTGCGTTTTATGCCCGCCATAATTATGAGGTTGAATATGTTGGAAACCCAACTGTCGACTCCATTTCTGCCAGGCCGAATCAGCAACAAGCATTTACGCAATTTTGTGCTGAAAATAATTTGCCCGATAAACCGATTATTGCTGTTCTGGCCGGAAGCCGCAAACAGGAAATAATTGGTTGTTTACCACGCATGGTTGAGGCCGGTTTGCATTTTTCGGATTATCAAGTTGTGATAGCTGGTGCACCTGCTATTGAGGCTGAATTGTATAATTCCATACTCAAAGATCGTGAAGTTTCGGTTGTGTTCGGAAAGACTTACGAATTGCTTCAACATGCCCGGGCGGCAGTGGTTAATTCAGGAACTGCTACACTGGAAACTGCGTTGATTGGAACTCCCGAAGTGGTTGTTTATCATGTTCCGATGGGAAGAATTGGCTTTCTGGTAAAGGAAATTGTAGTTCGTACAAAATTTGTTTCCCTTGTGAATATTGTTGCTGAAAAATTGGTTGTAAAAGAATTGTTGGCACATTTATTTACCGTGAAAAATATTGTTTCAGAATTGGATCTGATTTTGAATAACGACGATTATCGCCAAAATATGCTGAACGAATATGCTCAAATGAAAAATGTGTTGGGTCAACCGGGTGCTGCTGAAAGAGCTGCCCGGCTAATTGTTGCTAGTTTGTGATTTCGCTATATAACGTCAATCGTTCAAAGACGTGAGATATTTATGTTTTGCAAATGGAATTTACCTATTTCAGCAAATTTTATTGAAATCTGTTGGTTGTTGTTAATACAATGATTATCTTTGTCCGATTTTCTACGACTTTACTTGTCGTATAAATAGCGAGTGTGGTTTTTCAGTCTTGTTGCTGACGAATAGAACCCGTTTACACCCGATGTTTATTTCTTGACTTACTGTTATTTATCTCTTTTTGGAAAGCCGATTGATTTTTTTTAGACTGACTATAATCAGAAACCGGTTACGATTAACCTGAAAAGTTATTACTAATAATTTTACCTGAATATGGATAAGAGCCTGAAATTGGTTACCGCGGAAATCCGACGCAAAGCAGAAACCTTTCTGAATTACGGATTGGAGGAGAGACAGGATCAATCTGATTCCTTGTCAGCTGCTATGGAAATTATTAAAGAACTGCTCTCAAATCAAACCTCACTACTTTCCCAAAATCAACAGTTGCTCGAAGCTGAAATGGAATTTCACAAAGAGCGGGATTACTACAAAGACATATTTAATAATCAGCCTGCTGGTTTATACAGAATCAGAGTATTTGGCGACCATAAAGCTGAAAACACAAATTGGATCAGCTCGCAACAGCCTCCTTATACAATGGAAATTGCCAGTCAGCGATTTTGTGAAATCTTAGGATTGAGCCACCGTGATTTTGACAAAAACCCGTATAAAATAGTTGATTTGGTTTGTGAGGAAGAAAAAGCATCGTTTGTAAAGGCTAACGAGGAGGCGAATAAAAAATTTATTCCGTTTCAATGGGAGGGAAGATTGTTGGTAAATGATGAGCTCAAATGGATAAGATTGGAATCGCTACCGCGCAGATTAAATAACGGTGATATTTTGTGGACGGGAATTCTTTACGATGTCACTAAAGGTAAATTAGCCGAAGAAGCCTTAAAGGAAAGTGAAGAAAAGTACCGGCTGCTTTTTATGTCAAATCCTCAACCAATGTGGATTTTCGATTGCGAAACGCTTAATTTCATAGAAGTAAATGAAGCCGCGTTAAGACATTACGGATATTCAGAGGAGGAATTTCTTTCAATGTCATTACTTGACATCAGACCACCAGAGGAAGTTCCCGCTTTCTTAAAAGATATTGAGCATATTGTTTCCGGACAAAAGAATTTTGGAGAAAGAAGGCATAAAAAGAAAAACGGGGAAGAGTTTTTTGTTGAGGTAGTAACCAGCACCATATATTATCATGGAAAACTTGCAAATCATGTTTTGATTAATGATATTACTCAGCGTAAACGAATTGAGGATGCCCTTTTCAATTGGAATCATGAACTTGAAAACCGGGTTGCAGAGCGCACTTCTAAGTTGTTGGAGTTAAACAAGTCTCTTCAGGATGCCGAAGAAAAACTGAGGACTGTAGCTGATTATAATTACAATTGGGAATATTGGATTGGTCCCGACAAAAATCTGGTTTATATGTCGCCATCTGTTGAGCGGATAACAGGTTACACCGTTGCTGAGTTTCAGAAAAATCCCGATTTGATTAATTGTATTGTTCATAATCAAGATGCCGAAATCTGGGAAAATCACAGATTGCAGCGCTGTTCTGAAGATTCGGAGCGCGAGGTGTTTGAATGTGCTTTTAGGATTGTGACTAAGACGGGCGATGTGCGTTGGATTGCACATATATGCAGATATATTTATAATAAGGATGGCAACTACCTGGGGATCAGAGTGTCTAATCGGGATGTGACTGAAAGTGTAGAGGTGCAGAATCAATTGGTTCGGGTTACGGTGGATGTTTCGGAGCGTGAGCGAAATAGTTTTTCACGTGATTTGCACGATGGACTTGGGCCATTACTATCGTCCATTAAACTTTATTTTCAGATGCTAAGTTCCACAACTGATGCCCAAAAACGAAAGGTGATTGAAGAAAATGGCAGTAAAAATATCGACAGAGCAATACAAACTACGCGGGAGTTAGCGCGCGGACTAAGTTCTCAGTTTTTATCCAGGTCAGGTTATGTTGTTGCCACTCAGGATTTTGTTCGCCAAATAAATGATTCAAATAAAATCCGCATTAATTTTACTACAAACACGAATGATAGGTTTAATAAATTGCTGGAGGTGTCATTGTACAGGATCACAACAGAACTTATCAGAAATACATTATCCTATTCGCAGGCCAGTGAAGTGATGATAGAATTTGGATATGATAGTACGGCTAAAGCAGTTCGTTTGTGCTATGTCGATAATGGTGTTGGGTTTGATATGGAGACTGTCCGTAAAAGCTCTAAAGGTTTAGGAATTACCAATATTTTTCAAAGAGCCCACATCCTAAAAGGAAATATAGAATTTCAAACCGAGCCAGGTGCAGGTATGAAAGTTTCTTTGTCATTTCCTACTGATGAAAATGCTGGTTTAAACTTCTAAAAATCTATTAATTACTAAACTTGATATATTTGTTTTATTTAACCATTCCGAATTATGATTAAAATAATAATTGTAGATGATCATGCTTTGTTTCGTGAAGGAATAAGAGTTTTGATTGAAACCGAAAACATAGGAGAAGTAATTGGTGAAGCTGAGAACGGCAAAATGTTTCTTGACTTGCTGGAAGTACATAAACCTGATTTGGTAATGATGGATATCGAAATGCCCCTGATGGGAGGTCTTGAAGCAATACAGAAAGCCAGGTTAATTCAGCCGGAAATAAAGATATTGGTTCTGACAATGCTTAGCGATAAAGAAAATTATCACGACATGATTAATGCCGGGGCTATGGGCTATATGCTTAAGTCGTCTGATAAAAATGAATTTGTGAAAGCTGTCAATGCCGTTATGAATGGAGAACTATATTTTTCCAATGAGTTAATTCGTCAGATTATTATGGATATGGAATTGCCGGATTCAAATCATAATTGTGAAAAACAGTTGGCCGTTGAGGTTAATCTAACTGCACGCGAGCAAGAGGTGTTGTTTCATTTTTGTCAGGGGCTGACAGTATCTGAAATTGCAGGTAAGCTTTTTCTCAGTCCCAAAACTGTAGAAGCTCACCGTTCGGCTTTGATTAAAAAAACAAATACAAAAAATACAATTAATCTGATACTACACGCCATAAGGAATAAAATGGTGGAAATATAGCATAAAGTACTTAACTAAATGTAGTAAATAAAGCCTGCTTAAGTCATAAAGACTTTTGTAGGCTTTTTCTTTTTTTAAGGGTTTACACTATGTATAAAATCAGGAATTACTCTAATTGTTTTTAGGGTTAATGCTAATTAACTGTTTACGGAATATACATATTTTTGTATAATTAATGTTTGTAAACAGAAATCTATCTTTGAAAACAAATATAATGACTTTATTGTGTTGTAATACAGCTTTTTAATTTGTGTTTGTAAAATTAAGGTTGTAATTGGAGTTTAAGAATTAATTTGAGATTTGCTGTCGAATTTAGTTTTCATACTAATGAAAAATTTACGACACCATAAGATTTGGTACAATGTTTTGTATCGCCTTTTAAGTAATAAAGTTCAGATCGACAAATTTACATATTTCGTCATTCTGAAGAAAATTAACCGACTGACTAACCAAACAAGTAGAATTATGAAAAAGGAACTACCCTACCAGATTGTATTGTTAAAATGCTCTTTTATTAAGACGAAAAGGACGTTTTTTTTTCAAAAGATATTAATGCTTTTGGGCGTAATATCGTTTAGTATATTTAGTGTCGGAGGAACAACTTATTATTCCAAAAATGTCGGTATGCCTGATGCTTATTCTTCCTGGGGTACTGATACAGATGGTACCGGAACTGCACCTGCAAACTTTACCACAAATGGAGATATATTTATAGTTCGTGCAGGAATAACAATGGTCACTGATAAAAATTGGACTATCGGTAGTGGTGCGGTAGGAAATGTGGTTACATTAGAGATTAATGGGAGTTTAAGCATACAGAAAAACAACACCATAACAATAAATTCTTACTCTCAGGTAATTCTAAACAACCAAGATCAATTGACAATTTTATCACAAGGAAATGGCAAATTTTTGCTGTCTTCTAATGCTACTCTTAAAACAAATAGTCCATATGGAATTGCAGGTATGAATTGTCCACTTCCTGCAGCTGATATATCTCTGAGTACAACAGCAAATTATGAATTTAATGGAACTACTGATCAGGCAACCTTAGGTTTGCCTGCTACCGTTAAAAATCTCACAATTTCCAATACTTCAGGAATTGTCACCTTGAAGAGTGCCCTGACAGCTTCTAATATTACTATTAAACCCAAGGCAAAACTGACGCGCATTGGTACAGAAAATTTATCGGTAACATCTTTTGATATTCAGAGTGATGCCACTAATATCGGCACATTTGTTGACAAGGGAACAGGGACTTTGACAGTTGCTACGGCCACAACTCAACAGTTTTTGACCAGGGGTCGTAACTGGTATGTCTCAAGCCCGGTAGCAAATGCACCTGCTTCGATTTTTAGCACTGCTGCTTCTGTGGAAAGTTATAATGAACCGACTGCTTCATGGGTAGTAGAAAACGGAAATACACTTTCACCAATGAAAGGTTATATAGCTGTTTCACCAACGGTTAATAGTGTAGTGACTTTTACCGGAACTTTAAATAACGGTACTCAATCTATCAATTTGACGCGTTCCGTAAGCAAGTCAAAAGAAGGTTTCAATTTGGTGGGAAATCCATATCCATCTTATCTTGACTGGTCATTGGCTTCTTCAGCAAATACAGGTGTGATGACAACTATATGGTATAGAACCAAAACTGCTCAAAACACATACACTTTCGATACTTATAATGCATCCGGAAATACACACACTTCCAATGGGGCAAATCCGGTATCAAAGCTCATTCCACCTATGCAGGGGTTTTGGGTGAGAGTAAATGAAGGGGTACCTTCTGCCACACTTTCATTTAATAATACTATGAGATCACATGGCGATATAACTTCAAATATATTAAAGGCCCCTTCGTCCATTCAATCAGAACAAAAGATACTGAGGTTGAAGGTTTCTAATGGAACAAACAGTGATGAGGCTATAGTTTTGTTTAATCCTAATGCTTCAGATGGATTTGATGGCTTCGATTCTCCAAAGATGACTAATGCGAACCCGGTTGTTCCGGAAATTTACACATTAGCAGACAATGAGCATGTTGTGATTAATGGTTTTAGCACGGTGTATTACAATACTGAAATTCCGTTGGGATTTACTACCGGCGAAGCAAATACATTCTCAATTCAGGTTACTGAAATGAACAATTTTGATGATGGAACTGTGGTTATACTGAAAGATAATGAGAAAATGACAGATCAGGAGCAGATACTTTCGTTGGATAAACCGTATGATTTTACGTCTGACATTTTTTCTTCTGCCAATCGGTTTAGCCTTATTTTCAGAACAACTTCTATTACGACCGGGACAAATGAAGAACTTGCCAATCAACGGATTTTGATAAATAAAAACGGAAATAACCAAATTACGGTTAATTGCTTGTCCGGTTTGAATGCTAATGGTTTTGTGTCGGTTTATAATGCTCAAGGTAAATTGCTGGTTACAAAACCACTTACTAATCGTATTTCTGTTCTTGAAGCTCCCGTTTATGCCGGAATTTATCTGGTTAAGGTTATAAATGGGGCTAAATGTGTTTCTGAAAAAATTATTTTTTAACTAATTGGTTTGTTCCTGCCTTTTTAATATAGATAGTCTGGATATTTAAATAACAGAAAAATGGAAACGAATACTCAATCAACTTATAAGCGTATCTATCAATTTCCTGCTATTGAGAGGATTATTCTTGATAATGAAATCTCGCTACAACTTGAATCTTATAATTCACCGCCTACACGTGAAACAAATAACAATTTAAATAGTTTGGACTATTTCTCGAATGATCCGATGAAAACGGATTTGGGCTAAATTGAATTCTCTGACTTTTACAAACCGGGGGAAAGCACCGTTTTTAGTTCATATAAGCATCTAAAGAAAGCATTTTCTCCGGGATTGTTTTCTCTATTAATAAACTAACCTGATTTTAAATATGGGAAATTATGAAAAAAGTTCTATCTCTAATCGGTCTGGCACTGATTCAGCACTTTTGTGCGGTTGCATTTTCAGTAACTATCAATGTTACGACACCCGGTGCGTTAAGTACATTGTTGTCGACTAGTCAAAAAAGTGTCCTTACGGACTTAACTGTCACTGGGAGTATCGATGCCCGTGACGTAAAATGCATGCGCGACGAAATGCCATTTCTTGCGGTTTTAGACTTGAGCAATGCCAATATTTTTGCGTACACCGGAATTGCCGGCACTTATTATTCTTCTACAAAGAGCGTTGTTTATCCTGCCAATGAGATGCCGGTTAATTCATTTCTGGTAAGTGCAACCAATACCGGGAAAGCAACTCTCAAATCTCTGAAATTTCCCAATTCACTTACCTCTATCGGAGTTCAGGCCTGTTATTCGTGTTCCAGTCTGACGGGGAGTTTGGTTATTCCGGCTTCGGTAGTCTCCATTGGAAGTTTGGCTTTTTACAATTGCAGCGGACTTTCTAAAATTTTACTATCGAGTTCAACGCCTCCGGTTATTCAATACAGTACTTTTATGAGTGTATCCAAAAGTGCATGTGCTTTAAATGTTCCGTTGGGGGCGGCAACAAAGTATCGGACTACCAATTACTGGAAGGACTTTAGCTCTATTGTTGAGCCTTTTAGCGTTTTGGTAAATTGCAATCAAGGTGGTGAAGTCCTTATAAATGCATGCACAATAGGCGATAATGCTTTAATTCCGGTAAATCCCGGTTCGACGCTGAACCTTAATTTTAAACCCAATGCAAATTACAGGTTGGCTGCTCTTACTTTTGATGGAGTAAATGTTATGCCCAAAGTGATCAATAATGAGTATACTACCCCTGCGGTTTCAAGAAATGGAGTTCTGCTTGCCACATTTGAGTTAAATCAGTATAGTTTGCTTATTCGAAACAGTGATGGTGGCACAACGAAACTGATTTGTGATTATGGAGCTACTCCAACATTTGACCTCTCGCCCGGCAACGGCCAAAGAATTATATCTGTTTTTTTTAATGGGCAGGATGTTACAGCGTCGTTGGTAGGTGGTATCTATACAGTGCCGCCCATCAACTCTAATTCTACGCTGGAAGTTGTTTATAGTAGTACGTTAACCGAAACGGAAGCTGAGTCTTTAGTTGACGTTAAAGTATATAGTAGGCAGTCGGAGATAATCATAGAAGGGTCTTCTGTCAGTGATATTATACAAGTGTTTTCATTACAGGGAAAAGAAATAAAACAGGTCATATCTAACGGTGATCGAATTGCTATACCTTTGGCAAAAGGCAGCATATATATTGTAAAAGCTGCCCGTAAGACAGTAAAAGTTGTTTTATAAAATTCGTAAATATAGATTCCTTGATAGATAGATAAAAAAGGTCGATTGAAGTATGTATTGTTTAGGCGAAAACTCACAAATTGGAAGTGTAGTTCACAATGTTTAATGCAGTCAGGCCCGGAGTAATGTCCGGGCTTTAGTTATATTTATGGGCTTTAGTTAGTTGTTTAGTTCGGTAGGTGTTCAACTCATTACACAAGCTAACACAATGCTGTAAAATTTTGAATCGGTGCTTTCGCTTCGTGAGGTAAGTACAACGGGATGATCAGGTCCCTGAAGCAGCCCGCACATTTCGGCGCCGGCAAATAGCGATAATCCTTTGTAAAACGTGTTGGCACATTCAAAGTTTGGAAAAATAAGAATATCCGAATCTCCCAAAACGGGTGTGGGGACATTTTTGATACTGCCTTTTTCGTAGTCAAGGGCCAGAAAAATATCCAGCGGCCCATCCATAATCACATCGCCAAATTCCCCGTTGCGCCACAATTGCATAATATCCAGATAATCCTGCATGTATTGAATTTTGGGATTGGCTACTTCAGTGGCATGAATCAGCGCTATTTTGGGTTTTTTGATGCCAAACTTATTTGCTGTGGCAATGGCATATTTTATCATGGCTGTTCGTTGTACCACATTAGGCGAAGGAATAACCACCGGATCTGAAAAAATAATCAGTTTGTGATATTTGGGAACTTCCATTACCGAGTTGTAGGTCATTACCGTTCCAGGTTTCAAAATTCCTTTTTCCTTATCCAGAATGGCCCGTAGCAGTACATCTGTGTTTACGAGCCCTTTCATCAGAATATCGGCTTCGCCGGATTTTACCATGCGCACTGCCTCTATGGCAGCTTGTTTTACTTCTGGTACATCGATTATATGAATAAAGGGGGATGGGTTGCGGGCAAATAACTGGGGTGATTCGATAGAAGCCACGTCGCCAACAAGAAATGCTTCTACAATACCCATGTCAACCGCCCGCAGAACGGCTTCCAGTGTATGTGAATCCACTGCGTTGGCTACGGCCATGCGTTTTCGGGAGTTCACGCTTTTCAGGTGGGCAGTAAGTTCAGCAAACGACGAGATTGATTCCATGCAAAGTCATTTTCAGTGGATTTCTACGACAAATGTATAAATATTTTTTAGTATAACAATATCCGTTTTTGTGTAAAACTTAATGATTCTAATTCTTTGTTTATTAGTTTTTTATAAATGTAATTTGAGTTATGCTTTCATCTTTCTAATTTTTACATTTTCGTCGCAAATCGAAAGAAATAGCTGTTTGCTTCGGTTTTTTATTTCGAAATGAAAGACTGTGGCTCTATCGGCATATTTATAATGTAATTTTGTGGTAAGTATACTTTTAACTGAAACACTTCGTTATTTAACACTCGCTTGTTTTGATCTTATGCCAACCGGCAGTTTGAATCAAAAGTAAACTGTGTTGATGTATATAATGTGAAATTCATCACAGATACGATTTTTTTTAGTATTTTTGATTGTAGTAATCATATTATCAACCATATTTCTCATGAAAAAAATAAGAAGACTAATTTTATGCTTTGAGGCAGTGTTATTATTCAACCTGCCGATGAATGCACAACATCGTGCAGATCGCCAGTATCTTGAAGACAAGAATTCATTTTCAATGATTGTATTAGGCGATCCGCAGGGGTATGCGAAATACGATATCAACCAACCGATCTTCGAATTATGTACGGCATGGATCGCCGACAACGTTGACCAGTTGAATATCAGGGCAGTACTTTGTACGGGAGACATAGTTGAACAAAACGAGAACATAACAATGAACCGAAATATGCTTAATCAGACGAGTGAAGAAATGTGGGAGTCTGCTTCGCATGCATTCGGGCGTCTTGATAATAAAGTACCTTATATTATTTCATGTGGTAATCACGATTATGGCTACAAAAGTGCCGAATGCGGGATTACACATTTTCCCGATTATTTCCCTTTTAAACGTAATTCTACCTGGAGAGATTGCCTTGTCGCCGATTTTCCTAATCGTAATGGAGTAGTGTCACTTGAAAATGCAGCATTTGAGTTTAATACTCCTAATTGGGGGAAAATACTTATCATAACAACTGAATTTGCACCGCGCGATGAAGTACTTGATTGGGCAAAGAACTTAGCTGCAAGCAAAGAATATATGGATCATAAGGTTGTGTTTTTAACTCATTCTTTCATTCAGGAACGTAGTGCTAAACGCACAGATAATGAGCCGTATAAAATTACCCCGCGAAATTGGGGGCAAGCAGTATGGGAGAAACTGGTTTATCCGTCTTCGAATATCGATTTAGTTATATGTGGTCATACCGGTGAACCAGGAGAATTTGAAGATGCTGTTGGCTATCGTGTGGATAAGAACAAAATTGGAAAAAATGTACATCAAATGATGTTTAATGTACAAATTTCAGGTGGCGGTTGGGAAGGCAATGGAGGAGATGGCTGGCTCCGCATACTCGAATTCATGCCCGATGGTAAAACTATTAAAGTAAAAACCTATTCTCCATTATTTGGAATTTCGCCTTCGACCAAGCATCTGGCGCATCGCACAGGTGTCTGCGACCAATTCGAAATGGTTATTGAATAAGTGATTTTTGATTTATTTACACTATCAGCTTTCAAAATTAAAGTTTTGTGGGCTGATAGTGTTTTTTTTGAAAATTCAACAAGTTCCGAAGATATGGAGTTAGTTCTAAAGTGTGAAAATATGTATAATTTTAGTTTTTGTAAATTCGTAAATGTGCCCAGAGTTCGTGCTTTTCGTTTTTCGGGGCTTGTAGAAATGCTTAAATACCTGTTAATCACTTAATATTAACTAAAAGAGGTGTCTTTTTTAAAACAAACTGATTTTTTTTGTATCTTTGAACGTTTTTTCAAAAACTCAAACAGAAGTAGTTTAACTGTTAACTATCAATTAATAACAATAATCACCATTCATGAAACGATTCAAATTACTGAACAACATTTTTGGGTGGGTAGCATTTGCCATAGCTGCCGCGACCTATTTACTTACTATTGAGCCTACTGCAAGTTTTTGGGATTGTCCGGAGTTTATCTCTACGGCGTTTAAACTGGATGTGGGGCACCCTCCGGGATCACCTTTTTTCATGTTGTTGGGACGCTTTTTTACCTTATTTGCATCCGACACCACTGAAGTTGCAAAAATGGTTAACTCCATGACTGCTCTGTTGAGTGCTTTCACTATTTTGTTTTTGTTTTGGACCATTACGCATCTGGCTCGCAAGGTTGTGATCAAATCGGAAGAAGATTACACACTTGCCAATACCATTGGTATTTTGGGCGCTGGAATGGTGGGCGCTTTGGCCTATACTTTTTCCGATACCTTTTGGTTTTCGGCAGTTGAAGGTGAAGTGTATGGTTTTTCATCGTTTTTTACGGCTATTGTTTTTTGGATTATTCTTAAATGGGAACGTGTAGCTGATCGTCCAGGTTCAGATCGTTGGTTGATTTTTATGGCTTACATGATGGGATTATCCATTGGTGTTCACATCCTGAACCTCCTTGCTATTCCTGCTATTGTGTTGGTTTATTATTTCAAAAAACATACGCCAACTTTAAAAGGTATCCTGTTAGCTTTGCTGGCTGGTGCTGCTATTTTAGGAGCTGTTCTTTACGGACTTATTCCCGGATTTGTGCAGGTTGCCTGTTGGTTTGAACTGCTGTTTGTAAATACGCTCGGATTTTCGTTTAATACAGGATTGTACATTTATATATTGCTGACAATTGGTATCCTCATTTGGGCTATCTATGAATCCAATGTGAGCAAAAGCTATTTGCGGATGGCTATTTCATTTGTGTTGGCTATTAGCGCTGTCGGAATACCATTCTTCGGTTCGCATATGATCGTCGGAATTCTTCTTATTGCAGCTTTAGGAGCATTTTTCTATCTGAAAAAACAATTGGTAAATCCCCGCTGGATAAATACCATTTTGTTGATGGTAACTGTATTATTGATAGGTTATTCTTCTTATTCTGTTGTTGTTGTCCGCTCTTCTGCCAAGCCAACCATGGATCAGAACTCGCCAGACAATGTTTTCGCTTTGAAATATTATTTTAATCGTGAGCAATATGGCGATCGTCCATTGATTTACGGGCCTGTTTACAGTGCGCCGGTGAAACTGCGTGTTGATGGAAATATGTGTGTGCCAGAGCAAACGCAGGGCGAGGCACAGTATGCTAAAAAGCCTAAGACTTCAGCTTCGGACAAAGATGAATACATAGTGACCGGTTATAAAACTGATTACGTGATGGATGAACGTTTTAATATGATTTTTCCACGCATGTATAGTACCACTCAGCAACATATTGATTTTTACAAACAATATGTGACCGGGCAACAAATTTCTTTCGACTATTGTGGGCAACAGCGAACAGAGGTGAAACCGACGTTCCTGGATAACATGCAGTTTTTCTTTGAATATCAGGTGAATTTCATGTATGTTCGTTACTTTATGTGGAACTTTGCCGGACGTCAGAATGATATGCAGAGCTACGGCGAAATGGATCGTGGCCAGTGGATTACAGGTATCAGTATTATTGATAATTTTTTGGTTGGCGATCAAACTAATCTGCCTAGTGAATTAAAGGAAAATAAAGGTCGCAATACATATTATCTCCTACCTTTATTGTTGGGTGTTTTAGGTGCAATCTTCCTGATTTTTGAAGGTAAACACGGAGTTGAAGGATTCTGGGTTACTTTCCTGTTGTTTTTCCTTACCGGTTTGGCTATCGTGGTATATCTTAACCAAACACCTTACCAACCACGCGAACGTGATTATGCCTATGCCGGATCATTCTACGCTTTTAGTATCTGGATTGGGTTGGGAGTGTTGGCGATTATCAAGTTCTTTGATAAATATGTCCCGAAAACAGTTGCAGCTGGGGTAGTGACGCTTTTATGTCTTGGCGTTCCTGCGCTGATGGCTGAGCAAAACTGGGACGATCACGATCGTAGCGGACGCTACACGGCTCGTGATTTCGGACAAAACTATCTGGCTTCATGTAAAGAAAATGCCATAATTTTTACCAATGGTGATAATGATACTTTCCCGTTGTGGTACAATCAGGAAGTGGAGGGCAAGCGTACCGACGTTCGTGTATGTAACCTGAGCTATCTGCAAACCGACTGGTACATTGGGCAAATGAAACGTGGTGCTTATAAATCGGCTCCGCTCCCAATTTCATGGGCACCTAAAGACTATATGGCCGGTAAAAACGAAGTGGTTAGCGTTGAAGATTTGTTGAAAAAACCGATTGATATCAAAACGGCATATGACTTTATGCTAAGCACCGATCCGCAAACTAAATATCAGGGTGAAGCATTTATCCCAACCAAACAATTGTTCTTGCCGATTGACGCTCAGGAAGTGGTTAAAAATGGAGCTTTACCTATGTCGAGAGCTTCTGAAATAATTCCACAAATCGATTTTACACTGAACAGAAGATTGACCAAGAGTGAATTGATGATTCTTGAATTACTGAAAGAAAATCACTGGAAACGTCCGATTTATTTTGCAGTAACCGTTGGTGATGATTATTATCTGGGACTTAACGACCATTTCGAACTTACAGGGTTGGCTTATCAGATTTTGCCTGTTGGTGCAAAAGGCGCAGGTTCGGGTGTAAATGTTGATGAAATGTACACCAACATGATGACTAAATTCAAATTCGGTGGAATTGATAATCCCAAAGTATATCTGGACGAAAATATCCTCCGGATGTGCCACACACATCGTATGATGTTTGGTAATTTGATTGGTGCGTTGGTTGCCAAAGGAGATACTGTACGGGCTAAGAAAGCCTTGGATTATTGTGCAAAAGTAATCCCGGGAACAACTGTTCGCCATGATTATACTTCTACCCAGCTGGCAGAATATTATTATAAACTCGGTGAGCCTGCAAAAGGAAATGAAATTATGAATGCGGTTGCCAAAGATTGTATTGAGTATCTGGATTGGTATCTGGGAATGAGTTCAAGAAACAGAAACAGCGTGTCAAACCGTATTGGTCATAATCTGGCAGTGCTTCAGCAAGTTCTTAGAATAAGCGATGAAGCCAAACAGAAATCGATTGTGGAGAAATACTATCCACGTTTTATCGATTATACAAAAAGAGTTCAAATGTAAATGAATTTTCAGTTTCCACGGGTTTTACGCCCGTTTATGGGGAAGCTTACATGGCGCAGAAATCCATCAGAGAAGGTGATTTATCTCACTTTCGACGATGGACCAGTGCCGGAAGTTACTCCGTTGGTGTTGGATATTTTGGAGCGATATGGTGTAAAGGCTACTTTTTTTTGTGTTGGCGATAACGTGCAAAAATATCCCGAAGTGTATGAGGAGGTATTACGGCGTGGGCATAAAACCGGAAATCACACCTATAATCACTTGAAAGGTTTTTCGGTACCGGCACAGAATTATGTTGATAACGTGCAAAAAGCTTCTGAATTTATTGATAGTAATCTGTTTCGTCCGCCCTATGGACGGATTACCTATAAGCAGCGGAAATTGTTGCAGCCTTTTTACGAAATTGTGATGTGGGATTTGATAACCTATGATTACAACAGGAATTTATCCGCAGAAACTATTCTTCGAAATGTAAAGCGGCATGTACGTAAAGGTTCTATTATTGTTTTTCACGATTCAATAAAAGCAAAAGAGAATGTGTTAGCCGTTTTGCCATTGGCGATTGAATATCTTACAAATAAAGGATATTCATTTGGAACGCTTTGAAGAATTGGTTGTTTGAGAGCTAAATAATACTAAACTAACGTAGCTTCCGTTCTGGAGGAGATGTCATGAAAGAATCCATATTACATTACGTTTGGCAGAATAAGCTTTTTGATACTCATGGCCTGCAAACAGCCGATGGCGAACTGGTTGAAGTTGTTGATGTGGGAAAATACAATACCGACTCCGGACCTGATTTTTTCAATGCCAAGATAAAAATCGGAGATACTTTATGGGCCGGAAATGTGGAAATACACACGCGTTCCACTGATTGGAGTAAACACAATCATCACACAGACAAAGCGTACGACAGTGTGATACTTCATGTAGTTTCAGTTGTTGATGCAGAAGTTTACAGGATTGATGGAGAGCGTATTCCTCAGGTAAGGCTCGTTTGCCCACTTTCCGTAGTGCGGAATTATGAGCAATTGATTAATGAGCAGAAATGGATTGCCTGTGCTGAAAAAGTACGATTAGTGCCCGATATATTCATTCAAAGTTGGAAAAACGCCTTGCTTACCGAGCGATTGGAGCAGAAAATGAATGCTATTCAAAGCTTGCTGGCTGAGAATAATCAACATTGGGAAGAGGCATTTTATATAACATTGGCTCGCAGTTTTGGATTTGGAACTAATAGTCAGGCATTCGAAACCCTTGCCAAGTCGTTGCCGCTTTCGGTGCTGGGTAAGCATAAGGATAACCTTTTTCAATTGGAATCGCTGTTGTTTGGTCAGGCTGGCTTGCTCAGCGGAGCTATCGCAGATGAATATGCTTCAAAATTAAGGCAAGAGTATGTTTTTTTGAAGGCAAAGTTTGGACTGCACCCTATCGAAGGTTCGCAATGGAAGTTATTGCGATTACGACCAGATAATTTTCCACATGTTCGGATTGCACAATTTGCGGCCTTAATTCATGTCTCTTCCAAGTTGTTTTCAAAAATAGTAGAAAACCCGGATGTTGACTATTTAAGAGGTTTGTTCGTGTGCGAACCATCCGCTTATTGGAAATCACATTATTTATTTGATGCTGAAAGCGTATTAAAATCGAAGAAATTAGGTGCACAGTCAGTTAACACGATACTTATTAATACTGTGGTTCCGTTTTTGTTTTGCTATGCGAGCCAGAAAGGGAATGTTGTGCTGAAAGATAGTGCACTCCTGATTCTTGAAAAAATACCTTCAGAGCGCAATGCAATTGTTTCCGGATGGCAAGATGCAGGAATAAAATCAGAATCGGCTTACGATTCACAAGCTTTACTGCAATTAAAAAAACAGTATTGCGATGAAAAAAAATGTTTACGATGTCGGATAGGCCATAAAGTGCTGACTCTTCCGTTGACAGTGTAGTTCTTGAAATATGAGATATAAAATAAATATACAAACCGCGTTAATTGTCGTTGGAATTTCTTTGTTGGTGCACGCTTGCGCCAATAAAGCGCAAGGACCAACAGGCGGACCCAAAGATGAAATGCCACCTAAAGTGATGAAATCTGTTCCGTTGAACAACTCATTGAACTTTAGTAAAAAGCAGATTTATATTGATTTTGATGAAATGGTCTCCATTGAAAAAGCGACCGAAAATGTAATCATTTCGCCACCTCAGGTTAAACCACCTGATGTGAAGTCGTCAGGGAAACGGGTATCGGTTGTCTTTAACGAAGATTTGCTTGATAGCACAACCTATTCTGTTAACTTTGGGAGTGCTATTGTTGATTTGAATGAAAAGAATGCACTTAAAAATTACCTGTTTTCGTTTTCTACCGGCAATCAAATTGATACATTGAAAATATCAGGAACGGTAATTAATGCAGAAGATCTGAATCCTATGGCGGGGGTTATTGTGGGGATTTATGTGGAAACTTCGGATTCCGTTTTTTATAAAAAACCGTTTCTGCGTATTGGACGAACCGATGAAAAAGGACATTTTTCTATAGATAATGTGAAAAAGGGAGCCTATAAGGTTTTTGCGCTCGGTGATACTAATCATGATTATTTTTTTCAGCCGGGTGAAGGGCTGGCACTTTACGATTCGCTTGTTACGCCAACTTTCAGAAGAGAAGAAATGCATGATTCTATCTGGAAAGACTCTTTGCACTTTGATAGTGTAAGAACCTACATTGGAACCCGTTTTTTGCCGGATGATATCACGCTTCGATTTTTCAAGGAAAATAAAAAACGTCAGTATTTTGTTAAGTATGAGCGTAAAGAACCGTTTTCATTTAGTCTGTTTTTCAATACAGCAGCAACAGAATTGCCAACAATAAAACCTCTGAATTTTAATTGGGACGGAAAATATCTGCTCCAAAAAAATGCTACCAGAGATAGTTTAACCTATTGGCTTACTGATTCTGCCGTGTGGAAAGTTGATACGCTCGAAATGACTGTTACTTATATGAAGTCAGATTCTTTAATGAAGCTTGTTCCTGTAACTGATACGCTGAATGTCTTTATGCGAAAAGCGCGAGTAAATCCAAAGGCAAAAGTCTATAGAACAGTGCCTAAAGTTGAGGCATTAAAGATAAGCAGCAATGTGGCACCGGTATTTGAAATCTATAATCCTGTAGTTTTGAAATTTGAAGCACCTTTGTCGGATGCAGATCTTTCGAAGATAAAACTCAGTCAGAAAGTGGATACAATACTGAAAAATATACCTTTCAAATGGCGGCAGATGGATTCAACAAAAACCTCTTTTGCTATCGAAAACAAATGGTTGCCAGAAACTTCGTATGAACTGAAGATTGACTCAGCTGCATTTCTCAGTATTTATAAAAAAGTAAGCAATACATTTTCCGGGCAATTTAAGATTCGTTCGTTGGACGAGTATTCAAGCGTGAAAATGTTTTTGGCTCGTTTCAATCCGAAAGTAATGTTGCAGGTTCTTGATGCCAAAGATAATTTGTTGGCAACCAAGCCTGCGGCAGAGAAGGGAACTGTTTTTGAATATCTGAAGCCGGGCGATTATTATGTGAGGATGTTTATTGATGAGAATGGTAACGGAAAGTGGGATCCGGGCGATTTGGCAACCCGCAGACACCCCGAGCAGGTCTTTTATTACCCTAAGAAGTTAACTTTGATGGCAAACTGGGAATTCGAAGAAACCTGGGATTATGAAGCTGTGCCATTGTTGAAGCAGAAGCCCGCAGAATTGCTGAAAGATTCTTCTAAGAAAAAAGATAACAATTAGTGTGTTTTTTAAGTAGTAGGGTTACTTCAATCTAAGTTCTGCTTGCCGCTCTGGATTTTAAAAGTTTTGATTTAAAAGCAAGAATGAATATCTCTGTTGAGGTATTCATTCTTTTTTTTTGAGCTTAGTTAATAAAATATTTAAACATGCGCTTGTTAATGTAAATAAAGTTCTTATATTTGGATAATTTTTGTTTAACCTAAAATAAAAACTATGTGGAAGGACTTTTTTTATTTCTCACGGGGACAGCGGGTTGGCATTATTGTTCTCATTGTTTTGATTATTCTGGCTTTTTCAGCAAATTTCTTTATGCCTTACTTCTTTCCTGTAACTGAAAAAGATGGATCTTCTTTTCAGGCAGAGGTTAGGGCTTTCAAAAGATCTCTGGTTTCGCGTGATAGCCTTCGGCAGGTGGAGTGGCAAAGGCAGTATGAAGAGCGGCAACGTCAATACGCAGAGAAATATAAAAATCAGAGTTCGTATTCTGTGCATGAATTGAAAAAGGATCCTTACACTCTTTTTGTTTTCGATCCGAATAAGATTGATTCAGCGGGTTTTGTTCGGTTAGGATTAAAGCCTTATGTTGCCTCAAATATTATGAAATATAGGAATAAGGGTGGTAAATTCAGAACTGCAGCTGATTTTGCGAAAGTATACGGTGTCTTACCCGAAAAGATGAAGGAGCTTGAACCGTATATTGCTATTGAGGAAATAAAACCCAACAAGAAGGAAGTCACCTCGACAAAAAGAACTGATTTAGTGGTAGATTTGAATTCCGCTGATACTACCCTGCTAATGCAGGTAAAAGGAATTGGTCGCGGTTACGCCAAAGGAATTGTCCGATTCAGGCAGTCTACCGGTGGATTTGTTTCTGTCGATCAGTTGAGTGAAATTTATGGGATGCGGCCGGAGAACATGGAGAAAATCCGCCCTTATTGTACCATAAATCTTTCATTAGTTCAGAAAATAAAAGTCAATGCGGCTACAGCACAACGATTGGATGCTCATCCGTATCTTAATTTTTATCAGGCACGTGCTATTTATGAACTGCGCCGGAATAAGGGGAAATTACACGATATCAATGATCTGAAAGTCTTATCAGAACTTAATGAGAATGATCTAATGAGAATAAAACCTTATTTGAGTTTTGACTGATAGAATTTTGAAATTAAAACACAAAAAATCCCTTGCAATCAAAGTTACAAGGGATTTCTGATTTTATTATTGGTCAGCTTATTTTACTGTATCCATGTGTGCGATCAAATCCAACACTTTGTTAGAATAACCCCACTCGTTGTCATACCAGCTAACTAATTTTACGAAGTTACCATTCAATGCGATACCAGCACCTGCATCAAATACAGAAGTGCGTGATTCGTGAACGAAGTCAGTAGAAACTACTGAATCTTCTGTGTAACCAAGTACACCAGCCATTGTAGTTTCAGAAGCAGCTTTAACAGCAGCTTTAATTTCTTCGTAAGTAGCAGCTTTTTCCAAACGAACAGTTAAGTCAACTACAGAAACGTCAGCAGTTGGAACGCGGAATGCCATACCAGTAAGTTTTCCGTTCAATTCAGGAATAACTTTACCTACAGCTTTAGCAGCACCTGTAGAAGAAGGGATAATGTTGTTCAGGATTGAACGACCACCTCTCCAGTCTTTTGCAGAAGGAGCATCAACTGTTTTTTGTGTATTTGTAGCTGCGTGTACAGTTGTCATCAAACCTTCAACGATACCAAAGTTGTCATTGATAACTTTAGCCAAAGGAGCCAAACAGTTAGTAGTACAAGAAGCGTTAGATACGATGTCCATATCAGCTTTGTAAGCGTCAAGGTTAACACCGCAAACGAACATAGGAGCATCGTTAGATGGAGCAGAGATAACTACTTTTTTAGCACCGCCAGCCAAGTGAGCTTTTGCTTTGTCGATAGTAGTGAAAACACCAGTTGATTCAACAACATAGTCAGCACCTGAAGCACCCCAACCAATGTTAGCTGGATCTTTTTCAGCGAAGAAAGCAACTTCTTTGCCGTTAACAAACAATTTACCATCTTTGTTTTCAGCAGTTCCTTTGAATTGACCATGTACAGTATCATACTGCAACATATAAATCAAATAGTCAAGATCCAAAAATGGGTCATTTACTGCAACGATTTGAACATCGTTTCTTTCTTGAGCAGCACGGAAAACCAAACGTCCGATGCGGCCAAAACCATTGATACCTACTTTAATCATTTTATTTATTGTTTAAAATTGAGTTTTCTAAATTGCGCCACAAAAGTACTAAATTTTGTCTGATTGACAATGATACCTCTTCAATTAATTACACTTTTTTTTCTAATGTAAAGTAGAGATGGCAAAATGTTAGTTTGACGCTGATTTTTAGTTGAATATGATGTTAAGCGTTGAAATGTACACCTGCAGAAGTAAAAGTTTTTCTTTTCAACTTTTTCCGAAAAGGAATTATTTATATTTATTCGTTATTTATTCGGTCGAAAAAGGCAATTCACGCTCATATTATAAGCGAATTGCCTTTTAAGGTTACGATTTAAAATTTATTTTTCTTCTTTTCTACAAGTGTTCATTCCCAGTAAGGCATAAAGTGGACAGAAACTGACAAGGCTTGTTAATGTAAGAATTAGTGCCAGTACGAGTCCGATTATTCCTAGAGTTTCGGATAAAACACCGGTATAGTAGAGGACGATCAAAACGATAGCAAGGGCTAAACGAATCAATTTGTCAAGCGACCCCATGTTTTTCTTCATAGTATTATGTTTTAAATAATTAAGATTCAAATTATAAAACAAAATCGTAGAGATTTATGTTCATTGATCTTAACCAGCAAATTGGTTGTTGTTTGTTAAAGCATTGATAAATAGCTATTAGATTTTTTTTCAAAACAAGAGAATCAGATTCACTTGAATAAAATCTGTTTCGGGTTGTTTGCACTTCATTTTTTCTTGATTATCTTTGTCCATCTAAAAATCATTTAAACAAAGAACTAGAATAATGGAAATTTCAGGAAAAATTATTGCCGTATTGCCGATTGCAACCGGACAAGGAAAAAACGGAACCTGGCGCTCGCAGGATTATGTGTTGGAAACAGGTGATCAATATCCAAAAAAAGTGTGCTTCAACCTGTTTGGAGATAAAATTGATCAATTTCCTCTGGCAATAGACGATCAGGTGAATGTGAGCTTTGACGTAGAAAGTCGCGAATATAACGGACGTTGGTACACCTCTATTCGTGCCTGGAAGGTAGAGAAAAGTGCTGTTAATGCTCCCTCAGTAGCTTCAGCTCCTGTGGCTTCGTTTGATGCAGCTCCCGGAGCTGGCGAAGGAAGCGATTTGCCATTTTAAAATACCCCCAACCCCTAAAGGGGAGTAATGATTAGTACTATTTATTTAAAAGCCCCTTTAGGGGTTTGGGGTCAATGAAAAAACGTATTTTACTTGGAATGAGTGGCGGCACCGATAGTTCGGTTGCTGCCATTCTTTTATTGGAACAAGGCTACGAGGTTGTGGGCATCACGTTCCGCTTTTGGGAGGAAGGTGAAAATACACATTTGCAAGATGCTGCGCGTCTGGCAGAGCAACTTGGAATTGAACATGTAGTGTATGATGCACTTGATGTTTTCCGAAATAAGGTGGTTGGATATTTTGTAGATGAATATCTGGCCGGACGCACTCCGTTTCCTTGTGTAAAATGCAATAATGAACTGAAATGGAAGCTGATTATCGAAGAGGCTGATCGACTTGGTTGCAACAAGGTGGCTATGGGGCATTATGTGAATATTATTCAGGAGAATAACCACTATTTTGTTGCAGAAGGCAAAGATCCGGATAAAGATCAGTCGTTTTTTCTTTGGGGGTTGACTCAGCAGCAACTTTCACGTATCATTTTTCCGTTAGGCGGATTTCATAAAACTGAAGTGCGTGCTATGGCTGCAGAACGCGGTTATAAGCGGGTTTCAGAAAAAAAAGACAGTTTGGGAGCTTGTTTTTGTTCGGGAGATTATCGCCCTTTTTTGAAAAAGCAATTAACTGAGCCCGAAAAATATATTTATCCGGGTAATTTTATTGATGAATCTGGAAATATACTTGGAAAACACGAAGGTTTTCCGCTTTATACGGTTGGCCAGCGCCGTGGTCTGATTCACTTGAACCGGAAAATATTTGTGAAGGAAATCCGGTCGGAAACAAACGAAGTTGTTTTGGCGTCGTTGGCTTCGATGTACAAAACCGAATTCTTGATCCGTGATGTAAATGTAGTTGACAAGTCTCTTTTTACTGAAGAGTTTGATATCAATTGCCGTATTCGCTATCGAAAACAAAACACCCTGAGTCGTGTTGTGTTTCTTGGCAATGGAAAAGCTAAAGTAGAACTTGCTGAGCCATTGGAATCTATTGCGCCCGGACAGATTGCGGTTTTCTACAGGGATGGAAAAATTTTAGGAGGTGGATTTATTGAATAGCCGCTTTCTATTTATATTTTTATCTTCCAAATAGCTATAACATGGCAAACACTTCCTCCCAGCACAAACAAATGCCAAATGGCGTGCATGTACTGGATTTTTTTGAAAGAATACAACACGGCACCAACGGTATAAAATAAGCCTCCGGCTATAAGCCAGTAAAGAACCGAAATGGAGTTGGCGGCTGTCAATGAGTCAATTAGTGGTTTAAAAGCAATTACTACTGCCCAACCCATAGCTACATAACAAATGGTTTCGAGTTTGCTTCCACTTTTCAACTTCATGAGGCTCAGTGTGATTCCAATTGCTGCCGCTGCCCAGATTACACCAAACAACGACCAACCCCAGGCTCCGTTTTCGCGCAGAACAATCAGAGTAAAAGGTGTATAGCTTCCGGCAATTTGCGCATAAATGGCTGCATGGTCAAATTTACGGCGAATCTGTTTCGTTTTGCGGTTCTTGTCGGCATGGTAAAGTGTCGAGGAAAGGTACATTAGCGTTAGGGATATGATGAAGACAGTATCGCTCACAATGGCCCACGGATTGTGAGAAACAATAGCTTTTCGAAGCAGAAACACTCCGGCAACGATACTGAACGCAACCCCGATGCCATGTGAATAGGTGTTGGCCCTTTCTTCTTTAACTGAATATCTCATCTTTAATTTATTGATCTTAATGCGCGTTCAATTACATTACTTTCAAATCCGCGACTTTGGGCAAACCGGAAAAGCTTGCCTTGTTTCTCGTACTCATACTCGTACTTTAGTCCCGAGAGTTTGGTTCTTAAAATTGAAGCCAGCATTTCTTCGTACTCGCCTTCGTCAATTGTATTCAGCGCATTGTTTATCAGTTCATTGCTTATGCCTTTTTGCTTCAGGGCATACGATATCTTTATTTTACCCCATTTGTTGAAACGAAATTTGTCTTTCACAAAAAAGTTGCAAAAGCGTTTCTCGTTGATAAAATCTTCTGCAATCAGGCGCTCAATAATGGCAGTCTTATCATCACACGAAACACACCAAGCATTTAGTTTTTCTTCCACTTCTGATATGCAATGTTCTGAAATAGAACAATAAGATGCAGCTTTGTGGAGTAATTCGTCCCGGGTATATTCTTTTTTCATTTTATAACTTGTAGAAAGATAAACGTTCGAAATAGTCCGACAAATGTAATTATTTTCTGCTTATCTAACGGAAAATAAGCTGTCTAATAAATTTATTTTGAAAAAAACAGAAACTTTAGGTTACAAAATATTGTTATTTGCATATAAAATGTAACTTTGCAGCGAATTTGTTTACAATGAATATGAAATTGACGAAGAAGCAACAGATAGAACATAAGGCTAAAGAGCTTTTTTGGAAGCATGGCTTCAAAAAAGTAACTATTGACGAAATTTGCAAGAAGGCAAATGTCAGCAGGAAAACGTTCTATACCATTTATGAAAATAAAAATGCATTGGTTTTGTATATCCTGAACGAAACCATTGAAAAAATGAAAACGGAAAATATAAAAGTCTTAGAATCAGATATTTCGTTTGGAGAGAAAATGGAAATAATGCTGGATAGGAAACTTAAATTTAGTGAAACTATATCGCTCGAATTTATTGCCGATTTGTATAGTCCGGATGCAGGCGAAGTGTCAGATTATTTTCAACATTATATTAAAGAATCGGTCGATTTGTCGCGTGAATTTTTCAGGCGCGCTCAGGAAAAAGGAGAGATGAATCCGAATCTGAATCTGGACTTCGTTATGTGGATTATCCAGAAATTGGGAGATTTTTGCAGCATGCCGGAATTAATAGCTATGTTTCCCAACGCCGAATCGATGACCCGTCAATTGGCAGAATATTCGCTTTACGGAATTATGCCGATAAGGAAAAGCGTTGGAAAAGAAATGATAAAATGAAATGCGGAATATTATTTACAACATATTAATTTTATTGTTCGTAGCCGGTACTATAAATGCACAACAAGATTCAACTCGCCTGTCGTTCAATGGACAGTTGGTGGCATGGGGAATTGCACAATTTGAAAATCCTGTGCCGACTCAGTTTGGCGGAAGGTTTGTGCCCACTTTGCTCGGAAATTTTAAGTTGACGCCTGATACTAAGCTCGATTTTGAAGCATCGTTGAATCTCAATGGTTCGATATATTTTACAGCTCTGAAAAAAGATACTATGTTGGGGCAATTGAAGCCGTATAGGGTGTGGTTACGTTATTCCGGCAGTAATTGGGAAGTACGTGCCGGATTACAAAAAATCAATTTCGGGTCGGCGAAGATGTTCCGGCCGCTGATGTGGTTCGATGCCATGGACGTACGCGATCCGCTGCAATTAACTGACGGCGTTTATGGCGTGTTGGGAAAGTATTTCTTTCAGAATAATGCCAATTTATGGGCCTGGGGATTGATTGGGAATAACAACCGGAAAGGGTTTGAACTGTGGGGATCAGCACTATGGAAACCCGAATTGGGAGGGCGGTTTGAGTTTCCTGCCGGACCGGGCGAAATAGCCTTAAGTACTAATTACAGAACATTGAGATTTCAAAATCCCATATCAAGTTCATTGGACGTGAATGAATTAAATGAATCGCGAGTCGGATTGGATGGCAAGTGGGATGTCGGAATAGGATTGTGGTTTGAATCAAGTGTGACTTTGACTGATGTGGAGAATATCAATTCCCCTGTTTTGCCAAAGGTACAGGATATGTGGAATCTGGGTGCGGATTATACGTTGCCAATCGGGAGTGGGGTAGGAGTAACGCTGGAATATTTCAGGTATCATGCTGGCGATAAATTTGTGACAGCAGGTAACTCGGTGAGTGTGCTTGGCTCCATGCTTACTTATCCGCTTTCGATGCTGGACAATATGTCGGGGATGGTATTTTACCTGCCTGGGCAAAATATATGGATGAATTATTTGAGTTGGGCGAGAACTTACGATAACTTAAGTATATATGCCATTGGGTACTGGAATCCGGAAAATGTCCAGTTGATTTCTGCCCAATCGCAAAGCCGTAATATGTTTGCAGGAAAGGGTATTCAAATTATGCTGAATTATAATTTTTAATCGAACATTTTCAAAATTTCGAACTTTGGAAATGTTGAAAAGATAAAATATTTATGAAAACAATCGTAGAAGTAAACAAATTAGTGAAGAGATTTCCTATCGGAACGGGTTCATTTACGGCTCTTGATGGACTGAACCTGCAATTTTCGGAGGGTGAATTTACTGGGTTAGTGGGCCCCAGTGGGTCGGGGAAAACAACCTTGTTGAATATAATCGGCTCTCTGGATATTCCTTCGGAAGGCGAAGTGGTTGTATTAAGCAATTCTGTTGGGAAGCTCACCCCACGCGAAGCCGCCAAACTCCGCAAAGAACAGTTAGGTTTTATTTTTCAGCATTACAATTTGTTGCCGGTTTATACGGTGTTCGAAAATGTGGAATTTCCACTTTTACTCATGAATATGACCGCCGAAGAAAGGAAGCAGCGGGTTATGGAAACCCTCGCCTGGGTTGGTCTGACTGACAAGGTGAAATCACGTCCGGCGCAGTTGTCCGGCGGCGAATGCCAGCGTGTGGCTATTGCCCGTGCTATGGTGAAGCACCCGGTGTTGGTGCTGGCCGATGAACCGACTGCTAACCTCGACTCAGCAAACTCGCATAATATATTGCAAACCATGGTGAAACTGAATGAAGAGTTGAAAACCAGTTTCATTTTTGCAACCCACGACGAGAAAGTAATTGGTTACCTCAAACGGATTATTCGTTTGCAAGATGGGAAAGTGGTGGATGATAAGGTAGTGAACCCCTAAGCCCGGAAGGGTAATTGGGCTACTTCAATAAATGAGAGTTTAGACAAATAATAAAAATTTCATTTCCCTTTAGGGGGTAGGGGTAAAAATTATGAAACTATTCAAAACAGCTTTCAGAAGCTTGATAGGCAACGGTCTGAAAACATGGCTCAACGTATTTGTGCTTTCCATTTCCTTTGTGTTGATTATCATACTGCAGGGGATTTTGAAGGGTTGGAGCAATCAGGCTGTGGATGATACCGTGAAATGGGAAATTGCCGATGGACAGTACTGGCAGTCGAAATACGATCCGTTTGATCCTTTTACATTAGATTCGAGTACGGTGGAAATACCGGCAGCATTTAAAGCAGGTGTGGATAAACATTTAATCGAACCTGTTTTAATAACACAGGGCAGCATTTATCCGCAAGGACGGATGCTGGGTGTGTTGCTGAAAGGAATCCGGCCTGATCAGAAATTGCTGAAAATACCTACGCAAAAACTTGAAAGAAAGACAGAAGAAATTCCGGTAATTCTGGGGGCTTTTATGGCGAGGCAAACCAAATTGCATCTGAACGATGTAGTGACACTGCGCTGGCGCGACCGGAACGGAACTTTCGAAGCTGCCGATATTCGCGTGGTTGGCATTTTTAAAACCTCGGTGCCAACCATTGACAATGGTACGTTGTGGATTCCGCTAGACCGGCTCCAACAGATGACCATGCGCCCGAATTGTGCCAACATGCTGATTAAATCACCAGAAACAGCTGCTATAAATGTTTCGGGTTGGGATTTTAAAAGCGTAGAAAAACTAACCGAGTCGACCATGTTGCTGGTAAAAACCAAATCCATCGGGACAAGTTTCTTATATCTCATTTTCCTATTGCTGGCTATGTTGGCCATTTTTGACACGCAGACTTTGTCTATATTCCGTCGCCAACGGGAAATCGGAACGATGGTGGCCCTCGGGATGACCCAAAAGCAGGTGGTTTGGCACTTTACGCTGGAAGGGACGATCAATGCATTGCTTGCCTTTGCCGTTGGTACTGTATGGGGCGCACCGGTTATGTATTATATGGCTGTAAAAGGGATTTCGTTCAACATGGATGCAAGCGAGTTAGGAGTGCCCATGGCTGATACCATGTATGCCACTATTACGCCGGGACTTGTTATAGGGACTATGATTTTTATACTCATTGTAACTGCTGTTGTCAGTTATCTGCCGGCACGGAAAATTGCCAAAATGAACCCTACGGAAGCAATTAAAGGGAAAATTAAATAGAGAATCCCTAGCCCCAAAGGGCGACAGGGATAGAAAAGTTGAAATCTTATTATAAACAATACTAACTAAAAGCCTCCTTTAGGGGGTTGGGGGTCAATATTATGATAAAGTTCTTATTACACGGACTCTTGCGCGACAAAAGCCGGAGCCTGTTACCGATAATTGTGGTTTCGTTAGGTGTAATGATCACCGTTTTTTTACAGGCATACATGAGCGGAATTTTTAGCGACAGTATTGAGACTACCGCTAAGTTTTCCTCCGGGCATGTGAAAGTTATGACCGCAGCTTACAAGAATAACCAGTCGCAAATGCCTAACGATTACGCTATCACGGGCATTTCGGGTGTAATGAAAAAACTTAAAACCAGCTATCCCGATATGACCTGGACGGATCGTATCCAGTTCGGAGGATTGCTCGATGCGCCGGATTCGGCCGGTGTCACCCGCTCGCAGGGGAATGTTATGGGGATGGGCATTCATCTGATAGGTGCGGAGGATGAAATAAACCGGATGGATTTGAAATCCAAGCTTCTTACCGGGCATTTCCCAACAAAGCCTGGCGAAGTACTGATTACCAACGAGCTTTTCAAAAAGATGAATCTGAAACTTGGCGACAAGGTGACGTTGATTTCCACTACCATGTACGGCGATATGGCCATGTACAATTTCAATGTGGTGGGAACGATTCATTTTGGAACACAAGTACTCGACAAAGGAATGGTGGTTGCCGATATTGAAGACATCCGGGTGGCCTTGAATATGGAAGATGCGGCAGCCGAAGTGCTAGGCTTCTTTAATGATTCGCCTTACGAAGATTCCCGGGCCAAAGAACTTTCTGAAGAATTCAACCAAAAGAACACCAAACCTAATGACCAGTTCTCGCTGGCCATGTCGCCTATGAGTGGTATCGGAGGGATGGATTTTATGATTGCATACTCCGAAAATGCCCAGTATATAATCATCTTCATTTTCGTCTTCGCTATGTCTATTGTGCTTTGGAATGCCGGCTTGGTAGGTGGATTGCGCAGGTATGGCGAATTCGGGCTGCGGCTGGCTATTGGTGAAAACAAACACGAAATTTACCGCTCGCTGATTGGCGAAGCCTTGTTGGTGGGGCTGATAGGTTCTGTTATCGGAATTGCATTCGGGCTAGGTTTCTCCTGGTTGATGCAGCATTACGGCATTGATGCGCGCAGCATGATGAAAAATTCAAACATGATGTTGCCAAGCGTTTTCAGGTCGCAAATAACCACCACTACCTATTTTATAGGCTTTATTCCCGGGGTGCTTTCCACGGTTATTGGGGCATCGCTGGCCGGAATCGGAGTTTACAAACGCCAAACTGCCAATTTGTTTAAGGAGTTGGAAGCGTAAAATGACCCCTAACCCCTAAAGGGGAATTAAAAGAGCCCCCACCCCCTAAAGGGGAGTAAAAAATACTTAGGTTGTGCTAAATCAAACTAAAACTTTTAAATATAAATATATGAATGCTTTAAAAATACGAACTAACCCAGTTCCCCTTCAGGGGTTAGGGGTTGTTTTATTGATGCTGTTTTCCAGTTTTTCATTTGCGCAAAACTACCCTTCAGGAAAATCAATACTCGACAAGGTCGACGATAATATGTCGGCTAAGTCGCGGGTACTGACGGCGCGTATGGAAATCAACTCGGCCCGGGGCACCCGCACGATGGAGTCGAAGTCGTGGGGAGTGGGCACCGAAAAAGCCTTTACCGAATATCTGGCGCCGGCCCGTGAGAAGGGAACCAAGATGCTCAAGTTGAGTAACCAGTTGTGGATTTATTCGCCCACTACCGACCGTGTTATTCAGATTTCGGGCCACATGCTTCGCCAGTCGGTGATGGGAAGCGATATGTCGTATGAGGATATGATGACCGATCGTCCGTTGCTGGAGCAATACAAAGCGGAAGTTACGGGCGAAGAAACGGTTGACGGGCGCAAATGCTGGGTGGTGAACCTCACGGCCATTATTGCCGATGTAAATTATGCCGGTCAGAAAATGTGGGTGGATGCCGAGCGCTACGTTCCGCTGCGGGTGGAACTGTTTGCCAAAGGCGGAAAGCTGCTGAAACGGATTACGTTCAGCGATGTGCAGCGGATTCAGAACCGGTGGTATCCCAAATCGTTTGTGTATAAAGATATGCTCAAGGATGGCAAGGGAACCAAAATGATTATTGAAGAAATTCAATTGGATGCGGCCATTCCTGCTTCGGTGTTTAATAAAGGGAATTTGAAATAAATAGAGTCCCTTCTTGTTTTATCGGTTTCGTGGTTAGAAACAGCGAAACCCGACTAAGGAAAAATATTTTTCGTAGGGACAGGCCGCGACCTGTCCCTACATTGGTAATTAAACATTCGTATTTTTTTGTTTCCTTCTTGCCCGCAGTCTTTTTATCCAACGCCGGATTAAGAAATATATTCCTACTACAGCAAGCCAAAGTGGCCACAAATTAAACATGCCAAGGATAAAATCTACCAGTCCAAACCAGCCTTCAACCACCGATTCCTTGAACTTTTCCCAGAAACTATCGCGCTTGGCAGGTTTATAGGCAAAATCTTTTTCGGTGGAAATGGTCAGATTCAATGTGCTGTAATTCACGCAATCGTTCAGGTAGCGAAGTTTACCTTCTGTACTTTCAATTTCTTCCTGCAGTATGCGGATAGCTTGTTCAATTTCCACAATATCTTTCACAGCATTGGCTTTTTTCATTATCTCGTTGTAGCGGGCCAATGAATTTCGTTTGCTTGCCAGGCGGGTTTGCAGGTCGACAAACTCTTCGGTGACGTCGCGGGCCGATATTTCTTTGTAAAGCACTTTCCCGTTTTCTGTTTCTGCTGAGTTCACAAACTTATCGAAATTTTCCACCGGAATCCTGATCACCAGATTATAACCCGATTGATTATCGTTGTTTTCCAAATTTTCATTGGCATAATAACCGCCCACTTTTTTTACAAGGCTGTCGATTTGTTTCTTGGCAGCTTCCAGATTGCGAACCTGCAAACCCAGTTTCCCATCTTTAATGATTTTCTTTTTGATAACAGGGATTGCAGACTGCGATACAACTTTATCTTTCAGGGCTGGATGCGTTTCCATGGTGTTTTGGGTTACATCGGCTTTTACGTCGGCAATATCTTTTCCATTGACATCGGCTATTGATATGACTTCCTCACTTTTGTAAGCAGCCTGAGCATCGGCTGGTGCCAGTTTTGACAATGTCGTAACACCATACTCTTCTCTCATTTCCTTTTTGCTACATGCCGCCATGGCAATAAGCAATAAAAACAACATTGATTTTTTCATGATTTTGACGGATTAAAGGGTTAATATGAGTTGGTTTCGGATAATGAAATCAGGAATAAACTGACATTCAATAGCATTAAACAACCGTGACTTGGCTGATTCTGCAGGAATCTCATATTTGAAGTAAATTGTTATAAATCAAATAATACGACTCCATACGGAGTCGTATTATTGATCCCCAACATCATCTATAAATATGTGAAGCCTAATGGATTCAATCAATTAGCTTTTATTCTTTTATGTGGGATTTACATTGATATAAAATGATTTTGCTTATTACTATATTTTAAATTTAATGGGTAGCGTATAATAAGTGGATACGTTTGCACCATTTTGTTTTCCCGGAACCCAGTTTGGAAGACTGCTAACCACTCTGATTGCCTCTTTGTCGCACGCAGGGTCAAGCGAACGCAGGATCTCGCTTTTTTCAACTTTCCCGGTACTGGTTACTACAAAGCGAACGATTACAGTGCCCTGAATACCATTTTCTTTAGCAATGGCTGGATATTTCAACTGTTTTGATATGAATTCCAACAATTTTTTATCTCCACCCGGAAACACAGGCATTTGCTCAACTACATCGTATACATCTGTATTTCCTGGGTTATTCAGTTTTAGATCATGCTGTTCTTCTAAAATTATGTTGTTGTTTAAATTCTGGTTGTTTGTTTCTTTGTTTGTTTCATTTTTTTGTTGCTTCGGTTGTTTTGACTGGCAGGATGTAAGAACTAAAGTAGTGATAATAAGAAGAAAACTGATTCTGATTTTTAGTTTCATGGCATTTTGGATTTGAGGGTTTTGTAAATTAAGATTAACTCTATAATTTATAAACGACCATATTTTCAATTTATTTTAAAATTGTTGAAAACTTTTTTTAGAAAACAGTTGTGAAATATTGTGTGCGTAAAATATCCTCCCTATATTTGGCGTTGTTAAGTTAAAGGTTTCGCCGATAACTAACAATCATATCTCTGTCCTATATTTCCTGTTCACTATACTCACTGTTTATTATCTTGTTTCGGGTTTGCTGGAAGGCAAACCGTTGTTTTTTGTTTCTGAAAATGCCGTCCGAAGTTTCGGAAAGCTCATCTGACCCCTCAGCAAAGCGTTCCGAAACTTCGGAAAGTGTTTCTGACCCCTCGAAACTACATTCCGGAAGTTCGGATATTGCCGTTGATATGTCATTGGCAATCTCCGAAGGTTCGGAAGTTGCGGCTGATAGGTCAACGGCAATTTCCGAAGCTTCGGACGGTATTTATTTCTTTTGTTTCGAATGTTTTTCTTTTAATTCTTGAATTATTATGTTTAATTTTTAAAACAATTGGCGTATGGAAATACAAAAATTTGATTTACACAGTCAACGTAATGCAGCGCATTACCAGTTTCAAACCGATTTCAACAGTACAATCATCAAGTACACACCCCGGGCACTTGGTATTGGTGACGACTATGCAGCGTATCTGCCTTTGTTTGACGACGAGGGCGTGGCGCTGGTGGCAATCACGAAAAGTGCTGCTACCGAGGAGATAGACGGAGCCGACAAGAACCGCGATTTTACGTTTCGGGGTTTGTCCGACAAAGTAACTAACAGCCTGAACCACTTCAACCCCGAAGTGCGCGAAGCAGCCAGGCGGGTGAAAGTAATTTTCGATGCCTATGGCAATCTGACTCCTAAACCGGACGATGAAGAATCGGGACTTATTACCAGTTTAATTGCTGATTTGAGAACGAAAGTTTCTGCAGAAATTGTAACTCTGGGAATTGTAGATTGGATAGACGAACTGGAACGGCTCAACAATGTGTTTATCGCTCTGGAGGCTACCCGCAACTCTGAAGTGGCTACCCGCTCCGAACTCCGCATGAAACAGGTGCGTATGGGAGTGGACGCGGCTTACAACAAAATAGTGAAACGTATCAATGCACTTATAGTGGTGAATGGCGAAGCTCCTTACGCTGAATTTGTAAAGGAACTCAATGCCCGCATAAGCCGTGCCAAGGACTCGATAGCTTTAAGCAAAGCCCGCACGACTAAAACTGAAGCAGCTGTAGAAGTTCCTCAAATATAATCTGCCTGCCATCCTCTCTCCGGCTTTATGGGGTAAAGTGGGAGAGGGGGGTGTGATATTCTACCCCTTCGGGGCAGAATCACTTGTTGGAGATGTCTTCCGCCGGTTTTACCGGCGGTTATTCATAGTTAGTCCTTTCAGGACATCTCTTTGCCACGAAGTGGCTAACTGTGAATAACCTCCGGTGAAGCTTGCGAAACCGGAGGCTGACAGCGAAACAGATCTCCAGCCCCAAAGGGGTTGAATATGCAGATTGTTGATTTCTTTCTCCCGCAGGGAGTAAATCAGAATAACCGTGCGTTCAGCGTACGGATTTTGCTATCAATGATATTCTACCCCTTCGGGGCAGAATTACTGGTTGAGATGTCTTCCGCCGGTTTTACCGGCGGTTATTCATAGTTAGTCCTTTCAGGACATCTCTTTGCCACGAAGTGGCTAACTGTGAATAACCTCCGGTGAAGCTTGCGAAACCGGAGGCTGACAGCGAAACAGATCTCCAGCCCCAAAGGGGTTGAATATGCAGATTGTTGATTTCTTTCTCCCGCAGGGAGTAAATCAGAATAACCGTGTGTGCAACGCACGGATGAAACTCAACTCATAAACTCAGCCCCGAAGGGGTTGAATACCACAGTTAGATATAACCTTAAAAACGCACAACCCATGTCCAGTTACCGCCAAATCCTTTATCATATTGTTTTTCGAACAAAAGACGGTAGGAAAACATTAAGCCTCACAAATAGCGATGAGCTTTACAAATACATTTGGGGAATAATAAAAAACAGAAACGGATATCTATACCGCATCAATGGCATGGAAGACCATATTCATATTTTGTCTGATTTGCACCCCTCCGTTGCTTTGGCGGATTATGTAAGGGATATAAAAACAGCCTCATCGAAATGGTTGAAGGAATGTGGCAAGTTTCCTGAGTTTAGTGGTTGGGCAGATGGCTACTGTAGCCTGACTTATTCTTTCCTGGATAAAGATACGATTGTGAATTACATTAAATCTCAACGGGAACATCACAAAACAATCACTTTTGAAGATGAGTATCGAAAATTACTTGAGGAGCATGGTATTGAGATTGACGAGAAATTTTTTCCCTAACAAATTGTTCTAAATATCCTTTTCTACTTCCTCCTATTCACCAGATAAATCCCCACCAGCACCACTACGGCTCCGCCAATTTCGTGAAGGGAGAGAACTTCGCCTAAAAGCAACACGGAGAAAATGGCTGTAAAAACTGTTTGGCTGAGTAAGCTTACTGAGGCAATTGTAGGTTTGATATGTCCCAGGGCCTGGTTGATGGCCAGCCACCCTAAGAGCTGCGGAACCAACCCCAAGGCAATTAATGCCAGCCAGCTGTGAGTACTAAAACCCCAAAGTGGGGTGGATGTAAACAGGCAAATCAATCCCAAAACCACCGTACTTGAAATCATGGAAATGGCGGTAAATGAGAATGTGTCGAGTGTGTTCCTGCCTTTACGGACTGTGATAAGGTAGGCTCCGTAAAACATGCTGGCGACAATGGCCAACCCGTTTCCAAGATTCAGGCTGGCTTTCAGTATCTGGTTCAGGCCGATGATAATAGTTACTCCAAGTATTGAGATAGCAGTCCCGATCCAGAAAATCCGGTTCGGTTTCTCTTTCATGAAAAGTAACGAACCAATGCCCACCCACACCGGAGCCAGATTGGCCAGCAGCGTGGAAATGGATGCTTTCGAAAGCATGATGGAGGTGTTCCAAAGCGCTATGTCACAGGCAAAAAGAATGCCGCAAATGATGGCCACTTTCACTCCCCGGAGGTCGGTAATGGGCTTTTTGAAGTAAAGCCAAACGGGTATAATCCCTACCGTTCCGAAAAATAAGCGGTAAAACCCGGAGCCAAATCCGCTGATGTCAGCCAGTTTCACCAATATGGCCGACCACGAAATACAGAGCACGCCAAACAAAAGCAGGAGGTAATGAATCCACGGATGGTCTTTATGTAGTTTTACGTTCATGTCTTTTTTTCTTACTGCTTACCACTTACTGCTTATTTCTTGCCTCTGACCATACGGTCGTTTCCGGAAATGTCTTTACGTAATTCAATGTCCTGAAATCCCAGTTCCGAGAGTAAATCAACGGTTGCTTTGCCGTATTCCCGGTTGATTTCAAAATACAGTTTGCCACTGCCGGTCAAATGATTTTGGGCAAATAAGGCGATTTCCCTGTAAAAAAGCAAAGGATCATTGTCCGGAACAAATAATGCTAAATGAGGTTCATTTTCCAATACGTTGGGATGAATTTGAGACTTTTCGTTCTCCAAAACATAAGGCGGATTGCTGACAATGATATCCCATTTTTTATCAACTCCCGAAGCGTTAAGGATATCAACTTTCGAAAAATTTACTTCTAACCGGTTGCGATTGGCATTGCTTTGCGCTGTTTCAAGCGCCGTTTCCGAAATATCAAACGCATCCACTGCCGCATTTGGAAACTCATGTTTCAGGCTGATGGCAATGCAACCACTTCCGGTGCCAATATCCAAAATTTGCAAATTTTCATAGCAGTCATTCTCATTCCTAATCCAATCCACCAGTTCTTCGGTTTCCGGCCGGGGAATCAATACCGACTCATTCACGTTAAAGGGCAGTCCGTAAAACTCCGTTTCGCCCAAAATGTATTGTATCGGAACAAATTTTTTCAATTTTTCAATAAAACTTTCAATTACATTGTGTTGTTCAGCAGAAAAAAGTGTATTTTTGTTAATGAGTATTTCGGTACGTGAAAAACCGGTCAGCTTTTCGATGATCAGATAGCTGAAACTCTTTATTTCGGTTTCGGGATATAAGCCCTGAAGTTCGGATTTGATATGTTGAAGTACGGATTGCATGCTGCAAAGATAGAAAGAATGTATGATTTTAAATACACGATTTTAGATTTGAACAGTCAGCGATTGGTTGATGGCTATTGAGGCTGGATTTCTGATGACTTGTACCTATTCTAAATTATGAATTATCAATTATGAATTATGAATTAAAATACATGCTCCGTTGCCTCCAGCTGGCTGAGTTAGGAGGCGGTTACACTTCACCTAATCCAATGGTGGGCGCAGTGTTGGTGTGCGATGACGTAATTATCGGTGAAGGCTATCATCGCCGCTACGGTGAGCCGCATGCCGAGCCCAACGCCATCAATTCGGTAGTTGACAAAGACCTGCTTAAGTTGTCGACACTTTACGTGAACCTCGAACCTTGTTCGCATTACGGCAAAACGCCACCCTGTGCCAATCTCATTGTCTCCAGCGGAATTCCCCGGGTTGTTATCGGTACGCTCGATCCTAATCCACAGGTTGCCGGCAGTGGGGTTGAAATTCTCCGAAATGCAGGAGTTGAAGTATTAGTTGGCGCGTTGGAAAACGAATGCAGGGAATTAAATAAGCGCTTTTTTATCTTTCAGGAACAAAAGCGCCCTTATGTTTTATTAAAATGGGCGCAAACCAAAGACGGATTTATTGACTACAAGCGCACCGATAATTCCGAAACACCCTTACTCATTTCCAATAATATTACAAAGCAACTGACCCATAAAATGCGTTCCGAAAATCAGGCTATTCTGGTCGGGGCTAATACAGTTTTGCTGGATAATCCGTCGCTGACTGTGCGGAACTGGACAGGCAAATCGCCCGTTCGCATTGCTATCGATCGTCAGGGGCGCATCCCGGAAAGCTTTAATATCAAAGATGGCAGTATTCCCACGCTTATTTTTACCGAAAAGCCACAGGAGAGCAAAAAAAATCTGGAATATATCGTCATTGAGTTCGATGATGATAAACTAAAGACTGTTTTGCAGAAAATATACGAACGGAATATCCATTCGGTGTTGGTTGAGGGTGGGGCCACCATTCTGAACAGCTTTATTGAAGCCGGGCTTTGGGACGAAGCTAATGTGGAAATTTCGCCGGTATGTATTGCGGATGGTGTGGCTGCACCACAAATTCCGGTTCAGGAAATCTCGTGTAAAACTTTTGAAAATCATCAATGGCTGTTTTTTAGGAAAAATAATAACAATGCGTTATGACACACATTCTGACCTCCTTTATTATTGTTTTGTATGTTTATACTGTAATTAGTACCATTTCGGTATTGCTGTTGGAAAATCGTAATCCGGTAAAATCGATTTCCTGGGTGCTGGTGCTGATTTTTCTACCACTCATTGGCATGTGGCTGTATCTTCTGCTGGGACAGGATTACCGGAAGAAGAAAATCATTTCCAAAAAAAGTATCCGCAGTGTGATTGACCGTCCGGTTGCTTCTTTTGACCTCGACAGTCTGGACACTTCCATGATGTCGGCTAATCAGCTGAATCTTGTAAAACTGCTGTATAAGAATAGTGAAGCGGCTGGATATGCCGATAATAAAATAGACTTATTTACAGATGGTATGTCGACTTTTGATTCACTTTTTGACGCAATTCAAAATGCAAAAGATCACATCCATATTCAGTTTTTTATATTTGAAGATGACGTGATTTCGAATCGATTGCGCGAATTGCTTATCCGTAAGGCGAGAGAAGGAGTTCGTGTACGGATGATTTATGATTATTGGGGAAGCCTTAATTTGTCTAAGAAATACCTGAAATCGCTGGAAGAAGCAGGTGTTTATTTTCAACCTTTTTTGCCGTTTCGCTGGCAAATTTCCAGAACCAATAAAATTAATTACCGCAATCACCGGAAATTGGTTGTGGTTGATGGGAAAATAGGATTCACCGGAGGCATGAATGTGGCAGACAGGTATATTTATGGAAATAAACTGGGAAATTGGCGCGATACTTTTGTAAGGTTCGAGGGTGCAGCCGTTCATGGACTTCAGCTTTTGTTTCTGGTGGATTGGTATTTTGTTGACCGTAAATATGTTGAAGGGCCAGAGTATTTCCCCGAGCCGGCTAAATTTGGATCGAATTTGGTTCAATTGGTAAGCAGCGGCCCCGATACCGATTGGGAGGCTATCATGCAGGGAATTGCCTCGGCCATGATGTCGGCAACCAAATATATCTACATTCATACGCCTTATTTTATGCCCAACGACGTGATTGCAAACAGTATGGAAATTGCTTCGCTCAGCGGAGTAGATGTACGGTTGATGATTCCGCAGCGTTCTGATTCGCGGCTTTCGGATGCCAGCACATTCAGTTATTTGGGCAGAGCCATGGAAGCCGGAGTACGTGTTTTTATATACAAGGAGGGTTTTCTGCACAGCAAAGCAATCGTTATCGACGATTTTATTTCCATTGTTGGCTCTACCAATATCGATGAACGTAGTTTTGATCAGAATTTTGAGGCTAATGCTTTTATATACGGCACGGAAACAGCGCTGGAACTTAAAGAGCACTTCCTGAAAGATGAAGTGAATTGTATGGAGCTTACGCTGGAAGCCTGGAATAATCGCAGGCATCGGCAGAAGTTGAAAGAGTCGTTTGCACGGTTGTTTAGTCCGCTGATGTAGAAAAACAAAGGAAAAACAACTAAAAAACGGGTTGAAAATTTTTTCTCAAAAGATTTTTTGATTACTTTTGTGCCACTAAAAAATCAACGGGATGTAGCTCAGCCCGGTTTAGAGTACTGGTCTGGGGGACCAGTGGTCGCAAGTTCGAATCTTGTCATCCCGACTGTTGATTATAAAAGGCTTACATGGAAATGTAGGCCTTTTGTGTTTTACAGTTGTTTTTCAATCTGGATAGATGCAATAGTAAATCAAATTAGCACCTGAACATGTTCAACTCACAGAGCGTTTGAGTATATCAAAAAAACAATTCTTCAGAAATTCCAAAAACAATGACTTCCAACAAAAATATTTTTAAAATTACATATCCGATTCTACTGACTTTAATTGCCCAAAACCTGATTAATGTTACCAATACAGCCTTTTTGGGGCGAGTTGGCGAAGTGGAATTGGGTGCTTCGGCCATTGGTGGTGTTTTTTACTTTGCCATTTTTATGGTTGGTTTTGGATTTAGCCAGGGTGCACAGATTCTTATTGGCCGGAGGAATGGTGAACAAAATTTCACGCAAATCGGTCCGATATTCAATAACGGGTTGCTTTTCAATATATTGTTAAGCATACTTATTTTCGCAATTTCAGTAAAAGGTGTTCCGTTAGTGATGAAATATGCGGTAAGTTCTCCGCAGGTGTATGATGCCACCATTGCGTACATGGACTGGCGCATTTATGGTTACTTCTTCGCGTTTGCCAATGCTATTTTCAGAGCTTTTTACGTGGGAATCACGCAAACTCGTGTTCTGACCATTTCGGCTGTTTTAATGGCAATTACCAACATTCTTTTCGATTATCTGCTGATTTTTGGTCATTGGGGATTTCCCCGGTTAGGAATCGAAGGAGCCGGCATTTCATCGGTTATAGCCGAGTTTGTTACGCTCATTTACGTGATTGGATATACATTTTGGCGTACTGATACTAAACTTTATGGCTTGTTCCAATTCCGGAAAGTGGAGCTGAAAATTGTTTTGCAGATTCTTGAATTGTCTGTCTTTATTATGTTTCAGTACTTTATTTCCATTTCCACCTGGTTTCTGTTTTTTATTTTTATCGAACACATGGGAGAACGTCCGCTGGCAGTTTCGAACATTGGACGAAGCATGTATATCCTGCTTATGATTCCGGCCTCAGCTCTGGCTACAACTGTAAATACGCTTGTTAGCAATTTGATTGGCGCCGGACGGAAAGAGGAAGTATTGCCATTCATTAATAAGGTGGCCAGGATATCCGTTTTGGTTGTTTTGCCATTTGTTGTATTAACTGTACTTTTTCCCGAATTCTTTGCCCACATCTATACCGACGATGAAGGTTTGGTCAGAGCCTGCATTCCGGTTATGCGGATTGTGTCGCTTGCCAATCTGCTTTTTGCCATGAGTTTCATTGTGTTCAACGGTGTTTCGGGTACCGGAAATACGCGTACCGCCTTTGCCATCGAATTCCTCACGTTGTTTTTTTATATCAGCTATGTTTACTACACGGCCATCATTCATCCAAGTTCGGCAGCGGTAGTTTGGCTGTCGGAGTTTGTATATTGGACTTTGGTTGGTTCGCTGGGCTATTTGTATCTCTGGAAAGGGAATTGGCGGTTGAAGGAAATTTGAGAATGTCATAATATGATGATTTGATGGCGAATTTGACTAATTGGTTCAATGGTTTATTTTTTATACTTTTGTTTTCCTTAATTATCATATCAACACATTCTCACATTAGCTAATTGTTAAAATGGCCAAAACCAAATCAGTATACGTTTGCCAGAATTGCGGCGCCGATTCGCCCAAGTGGATAGGCAAATGCCCTTCGTGTGGCGAATGGAACTCGTATGTAGAAGAAATTGTTAGCAAAGACAATTCCCCAAAAGTTAGTTTGGGCGGATTGGAAATAACCAAACAAAAACCGGTTCGGCTTCATGAGGTTGAAACTTCCGAAGAGCCGCGCATTGACACTTCCAGCAATGAGTTAAACCGTGTGCTCGGTGGCGGGCTTGTTCCTGGCTCGTTGGTGCTGATTGGCGGTGAGCCCGGCATAGGAAAATCTACACTGGTTTTGCAGGTGGTGCTTAACCTCAAAGGCAAACGTACGCTTTATGTCTCGGGCGAAGAAAGTGTGAAGCAGTTGAAACTGCGTGCTGAACGCCTGAAATTTGATAATCCCGATTGCTATATTGTGAGCGAAACTTCACTCGAACAGATATTTGTACACATTCAGAATATTCAGCCGGATGTTGTTATTGTCGATTCCATTCAAACAGTTTCTACAGAAATGGTTGAATCGTCGCCCGGATCGGTGTCGCAGGTGCGTGAGTGTGCCGCTCATTTGCTCAAATTTTGCAAAACGGCTTCTACGCCGGTATTACTCATTGGCCATATCAACAAGGAAGGTAGCATTGCCGGTCCGAAGGTGCTGGAACACATAGTGGATACAGTACTCCAATTCGAAGGTGACCAGCATTATATGTATCGCATTTTGCGAAGCATCAAAAACCGCTTCGGAAGCACTTCCGAAATGGGTATTTACGAGATGCAACAGAATGGTCTGCGCGAGGTGAGCAATCCTTCTGAACTGTTACTTTCGCAAAATCATGAAGGACTGAGCGGTGTGGCTATTGCTTCGGCTATCGAAGGCGTTCGTCCTTTTCTGATTGAAACACAGGCTTTGGTAAGTTCGGCAGCCTATGGAACTCCGCAACGATCCAGCACGGGCTTCGATCTGCGGCGGCTGAACATGCTGTTGGCGGTGCTTGAAAAACGTGCCGGTTTCAAAATTGCACAAAAAGACGTATTCCTCAATATCGCCGGCGGTATCAAGGTAAACGATCCGGCTATCGACCTGGCTGTTATCTCGGCCATTTTATCGTCTAACGTGGATATTGCCATTGAAAAACACGTTTGCGTGGCCGGCGAAGTTGGTCTTTCAGGTGAAATCCGTCCTATTAATCGCATCGAACAACGCATCCTGGAAGCCGAAAAACTGGGCTTCAAAAAAATGATTATGCCTGAATATAATCTCAAAAGCCTCAACCTGAGCAAACT
>CAYSTC010000009.1:0-14033 GCA_964433885.1 uncultured Paludibacter sp.
CTACTGCTCAATCCAAAGTTTATAATGGTAATAATACAGCTACGATTTCCGGTGCAACCCTTTCGGGTGTGGTAGGCAGCGACAACGTGGTGTTGGCTACGGCTACCAGTGGAACTTTTGCTCAAACGACTGTTGGAACTAATATTACCGTAACCCCTGCAATGACTATTACCGGAACGGCTATTGGTAACTATACGTTGACACAACCAACCGGCCTGAAAGCTAACATTACAGCTAAAGAACTTACTGTAACCGGTGCTACAGCTCAATCCAAAGTTTATAATGGTAATAATGCAGCCACGATTTCCGGTGCCACCCTTTCGGGTGTGGTAGGTAGCGATAATGTAGTGCTGGCTACGGCTACCAGTGGAACTTTTGCTCAAACGACTGTTGGTACTGACATTGCGGTAACTCCTGCTATGACTATTTCCGGAACAGCAATCGGTAACTATACGTTGACACAACCAACCGGTCTGAAGGCGAATATTACTGCTAAAGAACTTACAGTAACCGGTGCTACTGCTCAATCCAAAGTTTATAATGGTAATAATACAGCTACGATTTCCGGTGCCACCCTTTCGGGTGTGGTAGGTAGCGATAATGTAGTGCTGGCTACGGCTACCAGTGGAACTTTTGCTCAAACGACTGTTGGTACTGACATTGCGGTAACTCCTGCTATGACTATTTCCGGAACAGCAATCGGTAACTATACGTTGACACAACCAACCGGTTTGAAAGCTAACATTACAGCTAAAGAACTTACTGTAACGGGTGCTGCTGCTCAATCGAAGGTTTATAATGGTAATAATGCAGCCACGATTTCCGGTGCCACCCTTTCGGGTGTGGTAGGTAGCGATAACGTGGTGTTGGCTACGGCTACCAGTGGAACTTTTGCTCAAACGACAGTTGGAACTAACATTACCGTAACTCCTGCTATGAATATTACCGGAACGGCTATTGGTAACTATACGTTGACACAACCAACCGGCCTGAAGGCGAATATTACCGCTAAAGAACTTACTGTAACAGGTGCTACAGCTCAATCCAAAGTTTATAATGGTAATAATACAGCCACGATTTCCGGCGCTTCCCTTTCGGGTGTGGTAGGCAGCGATAACGTGGTATTGGCTACGGCTACCAGTGGTACTTTTGCCCAGAGCGGCATTGGTGCTGACATTGCGGTGACTCCTGCTATGACTATCACCGGAGCATCTATCGACAACTATACATTGACCCAGCCAACCGGTTTGAAAGCCAACATTACTGCCAAAGAACTGACTGTAACAGGTGCGGTTGCCAAAGATAAGATCTACAACGGCAACAATGTAGCGATGATCGAAGGTGCCACAATCAACGGTATCGTAGGTTCGGAAGATGTGGTTCTTGCTACAGCAACAGAAGGAACTTTTGCACAGAGCGGTATTGGTGCTGACATTGCGGTGACTCCAGCCATGACTATTACCGGAGCAGCTATCGGTAACTATACATTAACTCAGCCAACCGGTTTGAAAGCGAACATTGCTGCCAAAGAACTGACTGTAACAGGTGCGGTTGCCAAAGATAAAATCTACAACGGCAACAATGTAGCCATTATCGAAGGTGCCACAATCAACGGTATTGTAGGTTCAGAGGATGTGGTTCTTGCTACAGCAACAGAAGGAACTTTTGCCCAGAGCGGTATTGGTACTGACATTGCGGTGACTCCAGCCATGACTATTACCGGAGCAGCTATCGACAACTATACATTAACTCAGCCAACCGGTTTGAAAGCAAACATTACTGCCAAAGAACTGACCGTAACAGGTGCGGTTGCCAAAGATAAAATCTACAACGGCAACAATGTAGCCATTATCGAAGGTGCCACAATCAACGGTATCGTAGGTTCGGAAGACGTGGTTCTTGCTACAGCAACAGAAGGAACTTTTGCCCAGAGTGGCATTGGTACTGACATTGCGGTAACTCCTGCTATGACTATTACCGGAGCAGCTATCGGTAACTATACATTAACTCAGCCAACCGGTTTGAAAGCGAACATTGCTGCCAAAGAACTGACTGTAACAGGTGCGGTTGCCAAAGATAAAATCTACAACGGCAACAATGTAGCTATGATCGAAGGTGCTACAATCAACGGTATCGTAGGTTCAGAGGATGTGGTTCTTGCCACAGCCACAGAAGGTACTTTTGCACAGAGCGGCATTGGAACTGATGTTGCGGTGACTCCTGCAATGACCATTACCGGAGCAGCTATCGGTAATTATACGTTGACCCAGCCAACCGGTTTGAAAGCGAACATTACTGCTAAGGAGTTGATAGTATCTGAACCGACTATCGAAAAGGCTAAAGTGTACGATAGAAATTACACTGCTGAAGTAATTGCAGGGTTCCTCTCGAATGTTGAGCCGTGTGATACAGGAAAGGTATCTATCAACGCAATAGCAACATACTCTGATAATAATGTGGGCGGTAATAAAACAATCACTGTAAAATATGAGATAAGTGGATCGGCAGCCGAAAATTATACGGCTCCTGCAGATTACACATACTCAGCAGATGAGGTTAAAATTGAGCCTAAACAGTTGACAATTACTGATCCGGTGGTTGTTGCTAATAAATTGGTGGATGGAAATTCGCAGGCAGAAATAACTAAATTGGGAGAACTCAGCGGAGTAGTGGCTGCTGATGCAGATAATTTGATTATCAACGCCATTGCTACCTACGAGAATGCGAATGTTGGTACAGGAAAGACCATCACGGTGACATACAGTCTGAGTGGTAGTGCTAAAGATAATTACGTGGCTCCTGCCAGTTTTGTGATTACCGGTACAAAAATTTCCGACAATGTTGCGCTTACTCCATTGTTGATCCCTGCAACTGCCGGTTGCGAAGGTTCCGACATTGAATTGGCATATACCATTCAGGCAGGAACTCCGACTCGGTACAAAATCACGTATGATTCAGAAGCTATAGCTGCGGGAATGAAAAACGTGGATTATACCAATCTGCCTTCAAGCAATCAGAACGGAACTCTTACGTTGGCAATTCCGGTTGGAACTGCTTATGGAACTTTCCACGGAGCATTGCGGATGCAGAACGAACTTGGTACTGAAAGTGCTGAATATACATTCCAATTCACGGTTAATGTATCATCAAGCGACATTCACACAAAATTTGACGATGTAGTATTTGTTGATAATTCAGGTAAGAATTTCGCCGCTTATCAATGGTATAAAAACGGCGTTGAAATACCGGGTGCTACCAAACAATTCTATGCTGATCCTCTCGGTCTGTCAGGTTCATATTCTGTGAAGATTCAAACGGTAGCCGGAGATACTATTTTTAGTTGTCCGAAAGAGTTGACATTATCTAAAGTGCATAAAGTAAGAACTTACCCTAATCCGATAAAAGTAGCCCATAATTGTACTGTAGAAGTGGAAGGTTATTCTGATCGGGAGCTTGAAAATGCAAAATTGTCACTTTACAATGCACAGGGTATTCTGGTTTATTCAACCGGTACAGTCAACAGAATCAATCCGGTAAGTCTCAATGGTATCGCTGGTATCTACGTCGGACATCTGACAATGGAAAATGGTTCTACCCATACGTTCAAACTGGTGGTGGAAGAATAAAAACAACAACATGTTCACCGGGGTTAATTCAACCCTGGTGAACAAATTCCGAGAGCTATTTAATATTCAAATTAAACCGGGAAAAAAGTTTGGCTGCTGACAAAGCAAACCTGAATTTCTCAAAAAAAGTTTACTCATGAACAAGAAATTTATAATAGGCTTAAGCTTGCTGACTATAGGAACACTTCAAGCACAAAAAAGCGAGCAATATCTTCATTTTAATATCGGAGGCGGTTCGAACAGTCTGAACTACCAGATTAAAGATGGTACACAAAAAGGAGCTGCCGGTTACACCATCAATGCTGCATACAGCTATTTCTTCAATGAGCATTGGGGCTTGCAGTCGGGCATTGGTCTACAATCATTCGGTTCTCAATCGACACTCAACTTATTAACCACTGAGCCAGCTGTTGATGCCGACGGAGAATCGTACGAACTTAGTACCAAATACAACAACCTGAAAGAGAAACAACAGGTTTTATCGATAGAAATTCCGGTGGTCGGGCAGTACAAATATGCACTCAATTCCCAATGGGGGCTTATAGCTTCTGCCGGAGCTAAAATTTCTATTCCGGCATACAAAGCCTTTAAAACTGCCGGTGGCGACATTACCACTACCGGATATTACAGCCAATGGAATCTGGTTTTGTATGACTTGCCGCAGCATGGATTTTTTACGACCAATGATACTTATCAGGGAAAATTGGCAGTAAAACCGGCTTATATGGCTGTTGCCGATTTAGGTGGTTTGTATAAAGTTTCAAAGAAAATAGATTTGTACCTGGGTGGATATTTTAATTATGGATTAAATAATATCCTGACTCCGGATAGCAAACATATTTTCCTTCAAGACAGGACTTATAACGGGATTTTAGCCTCAACTCAAACCGATAAAATCATTCCTGTTTCGGTGGGTGTTAAGATTGGGATCTATTGGCAACAAGGCGAAAAATAATCGTTTTGAAAAAAAAGTGGATCGGATATCCAACATATCAAAATAGATTTTTATTAGAAACTGTTAGTAACAAAAGACGCAGGAGGTCAACTTCCTGCGTCTTTTGCTTTTTTCTAAATTCAGTATTTTGAAAAGCCTGCAAAACATATTTTACTTCACCGCTTCCACCTGGAACCAGTCAAAATCGGCATAACCCGAATCATTGAGCCATGAGTTGCGTTAGCAGAAAATAGCCATAAAATTGACTATCCACATTTTTTTGTAATTTTGTAACCAGATAATTTACATGTAATAAATAGGAATGCGGGTAGTAATTCAGCGGGTAAATGAGGCTTCGGTTGAGATAGATAATCAATTAAAATCGTCTATTGGAATGGGGTTGTTGGTGTTGGTAGGAATTGAGGAGGCAGACAGAACGGAAGACAGCGAATGGTTGGCCGGGAAAGTGGTGGGACTGCGCATTTTCGACGACGAAAACGGGGTGATGAACCGTTCGGTGACTGATGTGGATGGGGAAATTCTGGTGGTAAGTCAGTTTACGCTTCATGCTATGACCAAAAAAGGGAATCGCCCGTCGTATATTAAAGCAGCAAAGCATGAAATAGCCATTCCACTTTACGAACATTTTTGCGATTCGCTCAGCCAAAAACTTGGAAGAAAAGTAAAAACAGGTACCTTTGCTGCTGATATGAAAGTGGCGCTGGTTAATAATGGTCCGGTAACTATTTGGATAGACAGTAAAAATAAAGAATAGAAGGCCCCTAAATCCCCCAAGGGGGACTGTAAGAGAACATTAACTCAAAGATAAACAACATCATGAAACGAGCATGATTGCAGACAATCACCGAAGTCGGTGAAAATCTGACATGTCAGTTCCATGTGACCTTAAAAAGCAAATTATTTACACATGAATAATTCAAATACTAACCAAAATAAGTCCCCTTTGGGGGGATTTAGGGGGCTTCGGCATATCCCCAATTTTATTACCTGCCTGAATTTATTTTCGGGTTGTGTGGCTGTATATCTGGCATTCAAAGGCAATTACGGGGGAGCATTTATCGCCATTTTGGTTTCTGCTGTTTTCGATTTTTTCGATGGTTTTGCTGCACGTATGCTCAAAGCCTATTCGCCTATGGGCAAGGAGCTTGATTCGCTGGCTGACATGATTAGTTTCGGATTAGCCCCCGGAGCTATCGTTTTCTCACTTCTGACCGAAGCAAATATCAACGAATGGCTGCCTTTTCTGGCCTTTGTGATTCCTGTTTTTTCGGCATTGCGTCTGGCAAAATTCAATATCGACGAGCGACAGACTTCATCATTTATCGGAATGCCAACGCCGGCCAATGCCATCTTTTGGGGTGGTCTGGCATTTTCGTATTCGCCGGTGCTGACACAGAATTATTGGGTATTAATCATACTTGCCTTGTTGTTCAGCTATTTGCTGGTGGTCGAAATACCCATGTTTGCTCTCAAAGTAAAAAATCTGGCCTGGAAAGACAATCAGATCCAGTACATTTTTCTGCTGGTGACGGTTGCTCTCTTGGCTGTTTTTCAGGTAAATGCCTTTGCTCCTATAATCGGTTGGTACATTTTGTTGTCTGTTCTGGCTGCCATTTTCAACAAATCCGGTGGCAATGCAGCCTGATTTTCCATTCCCATTCAGAATTAGTACTTTTGCAAATTCAATTGTAATACAGTAATTGTGTCAATCAGCATCTCAAATCTTTCGAAAAAATACGGCGACCAAACTGTGCTCAACAACATCAGTTTTGAAATTGGTGAAGGGGAAGTAGTTGGTTTTCTTGGTCCAAACGGAGCCGGAAAAACTACTACCATGAGAATTTTGACCGGAGCGCTGGGCTACGAAACCGGTTCGGCCAAAGTGTGTGGCATGGAGGTAAGCGAAAATCAACTGCAAACGAGTGCTTTGGTAGGCTATCTGCCGGAACAAAATCCGCTTTACACCGACATGTACGTGAAGGAGTATCTGCTTTTTGTGGCTGAAACCTATAAACTGGGCAAGAATAAAGAGGAGCGTGTCAATGAATTGATTGATAAAGTTGGACTTCGACCTGAGTTTCATAAAAAAATAGGACAACTCTCCAAAGGATACCGTCAACGCGTAGGGCTGGCCCAGGCACTGATTCCCAACCCGAAAGTACTTATTCTGGACGAACCTACCACCGGACTCGACCCCAACCAGCTGGAAGAAATCCGTAGTCTGATTCGCGAAATCGGAAAAGATAAAACAGTGCTGCTCAGCACACACATTATGCAGGAAATCAAGGCTATTTGCAATCGTGTAATCGTAATAAACAAAGGAGAAATTGCTGCTGATTATTCCGATTTGTCTAAAATTACCTTGTTCGATGAAAATAGCCTTAGCTTTGAAGTTGAATTTTCGCAAGCAATAGATTCAAAAAAAATAGAGGCACTTGATGGAGTAACCAGTGTGACAACCCTTGATGAAACCCATTTTAGCATAACTGCCTCGTCCGATGTTCGTGAACGCATTTTTGATTTTGCGGTAAGTGCGAATAACAAAATACTGACGATGCGAAAAGTGGAACGCACTATGGAAGAGGTGTTCCGGAGCCTGACTAATTAGTTTCACGCAAAGGCGCCAAGACGCAAAAAAGTAATTTTATGACGGAAAATGAGCTATCAAAAATAATCGTGAATGTTGCTTATCAGATTCATGTCAATCTTGGACCTGGACTTTTGGAATCTGTTTATGAGGAAATTATGTACTTTGAACTTACGAATCAAGGTTTAAGGGTTGAAAGACAAAAAGCTATTCCGGTATTTTGGAATGGAATAAAAATGGAAATTGGCTTCAGGGCCGATTTAATTGTAGAAAACAAAGTGATAGTTGAGCTTAAATCTGTTGAGACATTAGCCCCAGTTCATTCAAAACAGGTCTTGACCTATTTAAAATTAACTGGCTTGAAACTTGGTTTACTAATAAATTTCAATGAGAATCTCATAAAAGATGCCATTACCCGAATAGTAAATAATTTGTAATTTGCGTCTCTGCGCCTTTGCGAGAGATAAATATATGGATCAAAATTTCGATATACGAAACAACCAGAAAGGTGAAAAGGAGTTCGAGAACGCTTTGCGGCCACTGACTTTTTCAGATTTTAGCGGACAAAATAAAATTGTCGAAAATCTGAAGATATTCGTGCAGGCAGCCCGCATGCGTACCGAATCACTTGACCATGTGTTGTTGCACGGACCTCCCGGGCTGGGTAAAACAACGCTTTCAAATATCATTGCCAACGAACTGAACGTGGGCTTTAAAATAACTTCGGGTCCAGTATTGGATAAACCCGGTGACTTAGCCGGCTTGCTTACCAGTCTGGAACCGAATGATGTGCTTTTTATTGATGAGATTCATCGCCTGAGTCCGATTGTGGAAGAATACCTGTATTCCGCCATGGAGGATTACCGCATTGATATTATGATAGATAAGGGACCAAGTGCACGCTCCATTCAGCTGGAATTAAATCCGTTTACGCTGATTGGTGCCACTACCCGCAGCGGACTGCTAACGGCTCCGCTTCGTGCCCGCTTTGGTATCAATTGTCACTTCGAATATTATGATATTAAGGTGATAACCGGAATTATCAAACGTTCGGCCAGCTTGCTCGACGTGCCTATCGAACATGATGCGGCGGTTGAGATTGGTAGCCGCAGCCGTGGGACGCCTCGTATTGCCAACGCCTTGCTGCGCCGCGTTCGCGATTTTGCGCAGGTAAAAGGAAACGGCAATATTGATGTAGAAATAGCATGTTATGCCCTCGAAGCACTGAATATTGACAAATACGGTCTGGACGAAATTGACAATAAGATCCTGAACACGATTATTGATAAATTCCGTGGAGGACCGGTGGGTTTAACTACCATTGCCACCGCTCTTGGCGAAGACGCAGGAACGCTTGAAGAAGTGTATGAACCATTCCTGATCAAAGAGGGTTTTATGAAACGTACGCCTCGCGGACGCGAAGTGACAGAGCTGGCTTACAAACATTTGGGAAAAGTAAAATTAGGTGAAACCGGGACGCTGTTTTAGTTTAGAGGCAAGAAAGTAAGAACTTATAACCCTTAATATAAATGACTTATGAACGAACTGGTAACTATCAGAAGCTTTAGCCAATCAATTGATTTTGAAATGGTAAAATCGTATCTCGAATCATTCGGGATAGAGTGTTTCGGACAAAACGAAATTATAAACAGGGCTTATATAAATTTGGTGGATGGGGGGATAAAACTTCAGGTACGCACGGAACAAGCCGAGGAAGCTGTTAAGCTGCTTTTGGAAGCCGGATATCTGAAACCTGAAGATTTTGAGCCAACTGCCGAAATGAAATGGTTTGAAAAAGTATTGAAGTATTTTAAAAAGAAATAGGGCTTTGTCCTGACATTTGAATTATGGCAAAACACATGAAAACACTGGCGAAAGAAACTGCCATGTATGGAATTAGCAGTATCTTAGGTCGGTTTCTGAACTGGTTGATGGTTCCGCTTTATACATACGTTCTGGCTAGTTCGTCCGACTACGGAATTGTAACCAACTTGTATGCCTGGACGGCATTACTGTTGGTTTTGCTTACGTATGGCATGGAAACCGGGTTTCTTCGGTTTGCCAACAAAAATAAAGAAGAAGCAGGCAAAGTTTATAGCACTACACTCATTGCCGTAGGAACCACTTCTACCATCTTTGCACTGGTGTGCATATTTTTCTCGCATCCTATTGCCAAAGCCATGGGATATAGTAATCACTCAGAATTTATTGCGTTGCTTGGCACCGTAGTAGCAATGGATGCTTTTGGGTGTATCCCATACGTTTACCTTCGGTTTAAAAACCGTCCGGTACGTTTTGTATTTCTCAATCTATTTTCTATCGCAGTTAATATATTTTTCAATATTTTCTTTTTAGTGATTTGTCCCTGGTTGGCAGTGAAAGCACCTAACCTGATAAACTGGTTTTACGATCCCAATTACGGTGTCGGTTATGTGTTTATTGCTAATATCTTCTCCACTGCTATGGTAACCGTGGCTTTGCTTTTTGATGTTTTCGTAGTGAAATTCGAATTTGATAAAGCATTGTTGAAGCAGATGCTGAAATACTCTCTTCCATTGGTGGTTTTGGGTATTGCAGGAATCATGAATCAGACTCTTGATAAGATTTTATTTCCATTTTTGCTGGATGGAAAAACTGGTGCGTCAGAACTGGGTATTTATGGTGCAACATCTAAAATAGCGCTGGTAATGACCATGTTCACGCAAGCTTTTCGCTATGCCTACGAGCCGTTTATTTTTGCACAGAAAAAGGATAAAAACAGCCTGGATACGTATGCAGATGCAATGAAATACTATATTCTGATTGCCCTGTTTATTTTCCTGGGTATGGTGCTTTATATGGATATTTTCAAATACGTTATTCAGCATAGCTATTGGGTAGGACTCAAAGTGGTACCTATTGTAATGCTATCGTTCATCTTCCAGGGTATATTCTTCAATCTTTCGTTGTGGTACAAGCTTACCGATAAAACCATGTATGGGGCTGTTTTTTCAGTAATCGGAACGGTAATTATTGTAGCTTTGAACTTTCTGCTGGTGCCTAAGTTTAGTTATATGGGATGTGCCTGGGCTGCGTTTACATGCTATTTTGTGATCATGCTCATTTCGTATTACTTTGGACAAAAGTACATGCCGATAAAATACGATTTAAAAACAATCGGGCTTTATACCGTTGTAACAATCGTTTTGTATGTAGTTAGCACATTTATCGATACTCCGCACAAAAGTGTGAATATTGCCCTGAAATCAGTGTTGATGATTGGTTACCTGACTTTGTTGATTAAACGTGATTTTCCGTTACACACTATTCCCGGATTAAACCGTATTTTTAAAGCCCCGGTGGTTAAATAAAAAAACAGATGCTATCCATTATTGTGTGCTCAAGGCACGAAGAACCACTCCCTGAATTTGCCAACAATATTCAACAAACTGTAGGCGTGGACTATGAGCTGATTCATATAGATAATTCAGAGAACAAGTATTCAATATACTCGGCTTATAATGCAGGTGTACATAAGGCGCAATATCCACACCTGTGCTTTGTACATGAGGATGTTCTATTTCAAACCGTGAATTGGGGTGAAAAAGTATTGACGCATTTGCAGATGCCAAATATTGGAATAATCGGACTGGCTGGAGGAGATGTGATGACAAGGATTCCTGCCGAATGGTGGACATTGAATAAAAGTATTCATATCACTCATACCGACAAATCAGGTCTAAAGCCTGAGGAGGTGCTTCATTTTCCTGTGAATTTTACAGGGATAAGGCGTTCGGTGGTATTACTCGATGGTGTGTTTTTATGTATGAAACGAAGTTTTTTCAAAGACATACGATTTGATGAAATTCTGGGTGGTTTTCATGGGTATGATTACGATATTTGCGCACAATCTATTGTAGCTGGATTCAATAATTATGTAATTTACGATATTGATTTGGAGCATTTTTCTACCGGGAAAATGGATGCTGATTATCTGCAAAAACTTGATCTGATTTTCAGAAAATGGGAAAAACAACTTCCGCTTTTTGAGCAACATATTTCAGTAAATCAACAAAAGAAATTGCTTCCAAAGCTTGAAAAAAGAAGGATGAAAAAGATGCTGAAAAATTTGATTCGCTCGGGTATGAGTAGAACGGAAACCGCAGGAATAATGACGGGATACACCCTGAAATTTGGAACCCGTTTTCAGATTTTTATGCTTCATTTTATTCAAATACGAATTTATTTCATTCAAATAATATCACATCTTCGAAAAAAAATAGGTGTATGAAAATAACTCACTAAAAAAGTATGAATTTTTAAAAAAATACTCATTTAAGCATGAAGCAAACAATAAAATTTCTCAATTACCTGAACCTCTTTTCGGCCTTGTGTCTGGTTGCCACATTAATTTATTATTATCCGGTGCAAAGGTTGGCCTTTTATATGTTCTTTTCCACTTATTTTCTCGAAATATTACTTGAAAAAAAGTGGAAGTACATAAAGATTGATAAAAAACGTATTTACTTTGTTCTACTGGCCCTTTTCTTCTTTCTGGCAATAATTTATTTACCATTCGAAACTTCGCGTAAATATACCGTGCTATTGCTCGAAAAACGATTGCCGTTGCTTGGTTTTGCTATTGTCGGACTATTTGGTGTGAATAAAACTTACAAACTTAATTATTTTCTAAATACGTTTATTATTTCGGGTGTGGTAGCTATTTTATATTTACTGCTTTATCGTATAGGACTAATGGAGTTTATTAAAGATCCGTTGCGGGTAGATGTATTCACATTAACCCGCATAAAGTATGTAAATTCTCACATGCTGTTCAATTTCTACCTTAATGTGTCGCTCATTTGCATTTGGTATATTCTTACCCGGTCATGGAGGACAACGGTTTGGTGGAAAAACTATATGTATATAGCAGCATTCACTTTGATTATATGTACGTTATCTGTTTCGGAAGGACGAAGTGGTTTTTTGATCGGTATATTGCTGGCCTTGAGTTTTATATTCTTTGAAATATGGAAAAGAAGAAAGACAGTGGGAATTGTTATTGGATTTTTGATCCCTTTTTTGTTGATTGGTTTGGCCAGTACACATAAACGAATGTCAGAAAAATCGTTAGAAACGGAGCCTCGTATCTTCTTATGGGAATCAGCAATGTCAGTTATAAAAGCGAAACCATTACTAGGATATGGTATTAGTGATGCACAGGAATATTTTGACAAGGCTCGTTTCAATTACGAAACTGTTGAATTCAGAGAAACCTGGAAAAATTTTAATCATTTAGATTGTCATGATCAGTACTTGCAAACGACCATGGAGTTTGGAATTATTGGTCTTATTTGGCTTTTGTATGTTCTTTTATATCCTATTTTGGTCGCTGATAAAAAACAGAGGTTGTTCAGTATAATGCTTCTTACTCTTTGTGCTTACCAGTGTACTTTTGACATGTTTTTGACAGGGCCTTTTGCCGCATTGTTTGGAGTAATAACATTACTGGTTCTGTCAATAGAGAATAACGTGATAAAAAAGGTAAAGGTAAGTGATTATACCATTTAAATCATTTCCTTCCGAAATCTGCCGGTATCTCGCCCCAGATTTCGGTTTCCCATTTTATAATTTGGGTGCTGTAGGTATTTTCGGCCAACCATTTTTCGGCCCTCGCAACCATGTCAAACAGAATGGCATTATTCTCGTTTTTTACTAATAATGACTTCGTTTTCTTCGCCCTTACCCAGGCTATTGCTGTTTTACTATCGGTGTAAATCGGAACCGGACTGTTTTTTTGTTTTAGCAGAGCCAGCCCATGGACCAGGGCCAGAAATTCTCCGATATTGTTCGTGCCATCTTTAAACGGACCTTGATGGAAAATCACTTCTCCGGTTTTGGTGTAAACCCCCTGATATTCCATCAAGCCAGGGTTGCCGCTGCAAGCTGCATCTACCGACAGGCTTTCGAAATTTGGTGTACCGAATTTGGCAATGTCTTCAGCACTTGGTTTTTTGGGTTTGGCATTTTTCCCGATATAATCCCAGCAGGGCGATGCCATGGCTTCACGTGCTTCGGCTTCGGTGGCAAATCCTTTGTAAATGGCACCTCCATAGCCGTGAATCTGGCGCTTGCATTCCTCCCAGGAGCGGTAAATACCAGGCTCTTTGCCTTCCCAAACTACAAAGAATTTATTTTTTGCCATAATGCGTATACTTTCAAAAAGAAGATGCTTTAATAAGTCAGATTATTGTTCAACAGGGCGTTTATGTTTCCAGCGATTGTGCGTCCAAAGCCAATATTCAGGATATTTCTGTATTTTATCCTCCAGCAAACGCATATATTTTTCTGTAATTTCGTGTTTTCCCGAGTTCAGAGGGTCCGGTTCAATCATTTCAAATTCGCAGGTATAATAACCTCGCTTCACCCGGATTACATTCATAAACAATACTGGATAATTAAATTTCTTGGCTAATTGTTCGGTTCCAACTAATACGGCTGTATCCTGATTCAGAAAATCCATCCATAGTCGCACACTTTTTGGCGCTGCTCTTTGATCGGCTACCATGACAAAAGCACCCAGAATGGAATTATTCCTCATGTTAAGCATCGTTTTAAATAAGTCCTGAGATTCAATGCTTCCACCTCCGAATTTCATGCGTAAGATACTCATCAACTTATCGAAATGTCTATTTTTAAGTCGCTTATAAATGCCGTAGAATGTTTTGTCAGCCGGTAAATGCATAGCCAACGAGGAAATCCATTCCCAGTTGCCATAATGGGCGGTCATAAGCATTACACTTTTGTTTTGCGCATATTGATCGGTAATCAGTTCAGTGTTTTTAAACTTCATTCGCTTCAATACTTGTTTCTTACCCAAATGTGT
>CAYSTC010000009.1:14133-147364 GCA_964433885.1 uncultured Paludibacter sp.
GTTCAGTGTTTTTAAACTTCATTCGCTTCAATACTTGTTTCTTACCCAAATGTGTTTGGCACATGGTTTCAATAAAGATGTCGCAGAAAAAATGATAAAATTTCCGTTCGATTTTCTTAATCTCCTCAATGCTTTTTTCGGGAAATGAGTTCGTCAGGTTCCGGCGCACTACTTTGCGCCTGTACCCAAAAACATAATATACCGGTAAATACAACAGATCGGATATAAGATACATTGCCCTCAACGGAAGCAACGTGATAATCCAGAAAAATGCATAAATCAAATTAAACATATAATCCCAGCTATAAAAAAATCTAACGTGAAAGAATAATAATTCAGAGAAACAGGCAAGTTGTAAAAGTTAAGCCACTATTCGTTTTTATTTCTCGTCAAAAAAATGTATTTTTGCGCCACCTAAAAAGAGGTCCTGTAGTTCAATGGATAGAACAAGTGTTTCCTAAACACTAGATCCGGGTTCGATTCCCGGCGGGACTACAACTGTCAATTATCACTTGTCAATTGAATAAGTCCGTCCCTCATTTCTATCACCCTGTCCGACAGCGCTGCCAATTCTTTATCGTGTGTTACGATTACAATCGTTAGTCCGAAACGGTCGCGTAAATCAAATAATAACCGGTGCAGTTCTTCTCGATTTTTGGAGTCGAGGCTTCCCGATGGCTCGTCGGCCAGAATCAATGCAGGATCATTAATCAACGCTCTGGCTACTGCAACACGTTGTTTTTCTCCACCCGAAAGTTCTGCGGGTTTATGATCCATGCGGTCGGAAAGTTTTAAATAGGCCAGTATTTCTTTGGCTTTTTGAGAGGTTTTTTTGTTGTCTTTTCGTGCAATCAGGGCTGGAATCATCACGTTTTCGAGTGCCGTGAACTCAGGCAACAGTTGGTGAAACTGAAAAATAAAACCAATATGTTTATTGCGGAAGGCTGCAAGTTCTTTTTCCCCCAGTTTGCTGAAATCGATGTTATCAACCAATACTTCGCCCGCATTGGGTTTGTCTAGCGTTCCCAGAATTTGAAGCAAAGTTGTTTTTCCGGCACCACTTGGGCCCACAATGGAGACAATTTCGCCCTTATTTATGTTCAGTTCAACGCCTTTGAGGACTTCCAAATCGCCGAAACTCTTGTGTATGTTTTTAGCTTTTATCATTTTTTCGTGTTTTCCGAAATTTTGTACAAAGTTATTCCTTTCAGACAATAAACCCGTATTTTTTGCTTAGAAAAAATGTATCTTTGTCTTGTTATCAACTAAAAATAGCTTTATGTTTTGTTGAGAAAAATCAATTTTTAGGAATTTTGAATTTCTAATTATGAATTCTGCATTATTAATTATGAATTTTCTATGTTATCAGACCCGGAGTTAGGAACCATTGAATTTGTTAGCAACGAGCGGTCGAAGCACATCCGCGTACGTATTTTGAGCAATGGCTTGAAAGTGACTTTGCCACCCCATTCAACAGAGAAAGATGCATTAAAATTCATCAATTCCATTCGCTCCAAAATAATTCAGAAACAATCGAAGCTCGAAAAAGGCCTCGAGAAACGGAATATCCTGATAGATGAAAATTCCCGCTTGCAAACCCTTACTTTTGTGGTTGAGGCCAAACCGGCCAACCGAAAAAACATCTATTTTGCATTAAAAAGCAATACGTTAAACATTGAATTCCCTGTCGGGACTGACTGCTCTGCTAACGAAACACAGCGGTATTTCTGGAACGGAATCAGTTATTTCCTGCGCAAAGAAGCCAAACGGCTTTTACCGGGCCGGACAAAACAGCTTGCCGACAAATTTGGTTTTACATTCTCGGATGTCAAAATTCAATCGAGCAAAACTCGTTGGGGAAGTTGCTCCAGCTCCAAAAGCATTAATCTCTCGCTTTACCTGATGTTACTTCCTGCCCATTTGATTGACTACGTGATTCTGCATGAACTTTGTCACACCCGTGAAATGAATCATGGCGACAGGTTTTGGGGCTGGATGGATAAAGTAACCGATGGAAAAAGCAAGGAATTGCGAAAAGAACTTAAGAATTACCATATGCCCCAATAAAAAATAGAGCAACTCTTCCAAAGTTTCAAACTTTGGAAGAGTTTTGAAAATAATAAAATGAACTGGAACCAACTTTTATCCACCAAACGCTTCGGACAAGAGGCTTACCACGCAGTGCGCGATGACGACCGCAGCGAATTTCAGCGTGATTACGACCGGCTGATTTTCTCTGCACCATTCCGCCGACTTCAAAATAAAACACAGGTTTTTCCACTCCCCGGAAGTGTGTTTGTACACAACCGGTTGACACATAGTCTGGAGGTAGCTTGTGTAGGCCGCTCGTTGGGAGTAACGGTGGCGCATAAATTGAAATCGAAGAAACATATTGAAACGCCTTATCTGGAGGAGATCGGTTCCATTGTTTCGGCCGCCTGTCTGGCTCACGATTTAGGCAATCCACCTTTCGGACATTCGGGCGAAAAGGCCATTGCCACCTATTTTTCGGAAGGAAATGGGCAGCACCTGAAAGAGCAAATGACCGATGAGGAGTGGAAAGATGTTATCTGTTTTGAAGGAAATGCCAATGCTTTCCGGTTGCTTACCCACCAGTTTAATGGCCGTCGGCCCGGAGGTTTTGTGCTCACTTACAGTACCCTTGCCGCCATTGTGAAATATCCGTATGCATCCATTTATTCGGATCAGAAAAAGCAAAAGTTTGGTTTTTTTGATTCCGAAAAAGCTGATTTTGAGAAGATAGTTGCAGAACTTGGCATTCCGAGATCGCCAGAAAATCCGGATCGGTTTGCCCGCCACCCTCTTGTTTTTCTGGTAGAAGCGGCCGATGATATATGTTATCAGATTATGGACATTGAAGATGCGCACAAACTTCGCATCCTGACTTCGGAAGAAACCAAAAAACTGTTTCTGGACTTTTTTAGTGAAGAACGAAGAGCACGCCGCATTGAAACTATGAGCATGGTGACTGATGTGAACGAGCAGATTGCCTACCTACGTTCGTCGGTTATTGGGCAATTGATAGAAGAGTGTTCCGCAGTCTTTGTCGAACATGAGGATGGCATTCTGAAAGGCACTTTTACCTCACCGCTTATCAAGCAATTACCCCAACATTCGGCCGAAGCCTATAAAAAATGTGAAAATATGGCTTATGCCAAAATATATCGGTCGTCAGAAGTGTTAGATATAGAGTTAGCGGGTTATAAAATTATCCTTACGCTGCTGGAACATTTGGTTACAGCGGTTTTAAGTCCTGAAAAAGCCTATTCGAAACAGCTTTTAAACCGGATTCCGGAACAATACGAAACCAACAACCCAACTGTTTACGGAAAAATAATGGCTGTGTTGGATTACATTTCAGGCATGACAGATGTTTACGCGCTGGATTTATACCGAAAAATTACCGGAATGAGCATTCCAACTTTGTGAAACAGGAGGTTAAACAAATTAAATTGCAGTAATATGAAAAAGGACAACCACAAGCCAGAAGTTCCGTTATGGTTATTGACCGATGCCATGTCCCTGAATGATATTATTGATATAATCATTGAAAATTCTGACTACACCCCAAGGGTAGTGAAAGAGGCTATGATGGAATTCCAGAAAGCGCTTTACGACAAACTAAAAGAGGGGTACTCCGTAAAATCCTCGTTTGGTACATTCTACCCGCACTTTGGCGAGTTGGACGCCATCACCGGCGAAAGAGAATTCTCGGTGGAATTTGTTCCAACAAAAGAAATGCTTCAAAAAATTGAAGCACGAAAGATGCAACGACTTAATAACATTTCGCTGAACTAAGCATTCTGAATCAGGACTTATTTTAGCCAAAGATTATAAACAACAGAAGGTTACCCGTGAGAGTAACCTTCTGTTATTTTATGGTTTAAAAATCAATACCCTACCGTTTGGGCAATAATAAATTTGTAATTTTCGCCCAGATTCATGGCTTTCAGCAATTCAGCTTCCTTTGCACCGGCTCGAACCACGCATTTCAGTCCTTCCGAAGCACAATACAGGTAAACATTCTGGGCACAATACCCGGAATCCATCATGGCCGATTCGAATTTATCGCCTGCATTTCGGGCTTTGGCTATGAAAAGTAAATTAAGCGGAGCCGCATCCACAAATGTTTGCCGGCCAGCCAACGGGCGAAAATCGCCTTTCACAAGCGGTTCCAATTGATGTTTTTGCGGATTGTAGAAATAAATTCCATTGGCCAGCACCGCATAGGTTTGCAGCGGATATTGAGCCATAGATGACGGGACTGTGCGTTTCCCATTGGTGCGGTTTATCCCGTTTGCCACCCACAGTATTTCCGACAAATGTTTCATTGATAGATTTCTTGTATCAAACTGACGATCGGATTTTCGGCGCGAAATGGTCTGCATCAGCGGTTTTCCTCCCAACGTGTCGGGAGCAAGGAGCTTAATGGTGTCGAAAGAGGACAGCTCCATGGGAGCATTGGACTGGATGGCTTTTGCCTTCGAAGTGGTTTGTGCCGGTGCAAAAGTTGCCAACAGCAAGGAGCATGAAATGATCAGATTTTTCATGATTTAATGGCGTATGAATGATTTTTCAAACCACAAACTTACAACTTTTTCATGTATTTTTGTGTTCTAATGCAATTAATTCAATTTTCACGGACAGGCCTCGACCTGTCCCTACCGCAAACAATGAAATATATTCCTGCAAAACCAAACACGCTTGGACTAATCCAGCTTACCGACATAGATTTACGCGAAATCGTACCTTTTATCGACTGGGTATTTTTCTTTATGGCCTGGCGTATGTCCGGCAAATATGAAGGCATCGAAACCGTTCACGATTGCCTTTCGTGCAAAATGAGCTGGCTTCAGCAGTTCCCCGAAGCTGACCGTGCCAAAGCCGAAGAAGCGCTGAAACTATACAAAGATGCTCAGGAAATGTTGCGTCAAATGCTCGACGAAAAGATTGTATCGGTCAATGCCAGTTTTGGTGTTTTCGAAGGATACGCACAGGACGAAAATGTGTATATAAAAGACAATGACCAGACTATCGTTGTCCCCATGCTTCGCCAACAGCATCCGGCTACTGATGGATTTTGCTATTCGTTGGCTGATTTTGTGGCACCTGAAAACGATTATGTAGGAGCTTTTGCCACTACCATTCAGGGCGTAGAAGCATTTGCCGAAGCTTTTGAAAAAGACGATGATGTGTATCATTCCATTTTGGCAAAAACGCTTTCCGACCGCCTGGCCGAAGCAGCTGCCGAGTGGCTTCACTACAAGGTTCGTCGCGAATATTGGGGTTACGCAACCGACGAAAACCTGTCGATAAAAGAAATGCTGAAAACGCAATACAGCGGCATTCGTCCGGCTGTGGGCTACCCTTCCTTACCCGACCAATCAATTATTTTTGCGCTGGACCCACTGCTTAAATTCAATGAAGTCGGTATTGAACTAACCGAAAACGGAGCTATGTTTCCCAACGCGTCGGTGTGCGGTCTTTATTTTGCCCACCCGAAATCAAAATATTTCATGATAGGAAAAATTGATGAAAACCAGTTTGTTGATTACGCCCGCCGAAGTGGAAAATCGCCCGAAGTACTTAGGAAATGGATGGCTGCTAATCTTTGATGTGATGAAATTATGATGTGACAATGTGGTGAATAGTTGATGTCATAATTGAATATAAGTGGTTTAATGGATTATTAAAATATATAGATTTAGGAAATTATCTTTATCACCCAATTCTTTAATCCACACATTATCACATCAACTAATCCTCACATCAATACATTAAATCATTTTTTCGTACCTTTGCACTTTCATAATTAATCAGAAAGAATGCGCATCGATATTATTTCCGCCGTACCAGAATTGCTGGACAGTCCGTTGAATTATTCCATTGTAAAACGTGCCAAAGAAAAGGGATTGGTGGAAATTTACGTACATAATCTGCGGGAATATACCACCAACAAACATCGCCGTGTGGACGATTATGCCTTTGGTTTCAGTGCCGGGATGGTGATTCAGATTGAACCGGTTGACCGGATTATTTCCAAACTGAAAAGCGAACGCAATTACGACGAAGTGATTTATACTTCGCCCGATGGGGAGAAATTTGACCAGAAAATGGCCAACCGCATGTCGATGTCACAAAACCTGATTATCCTTTGCGGACACTACAAAGGCATTGACCACCGCATTCGCGAGCATTTGATAACCCGTGAAATTTCAGTGGGCGATTTTGTGCTTACCGGAGGCGAACTGCCGGCAGCTATTATGACCGATGCCCTTGTACGGCTTATTCCGGGAGCAATTGGCGATGAACAATCAGCACTTTCCGACTCTTTTCAGGACAATTTGCTGGCGCCGCCCGTATATACCCGTCCGGCAGACTATAATGGATGGAAAGTGCCTGATATCCTGCTTTCCGGGCATCAGGCTAAAGTAGATGAATGGAATCACCAACAATCGGTGGAGCGGACCAAACGCCTGAGACCGGACTTGCTTGAATAATTCATAATTGTGAATTCATAATGCATAATTACTGGCTCTGGTATTATCTCGGAAGTGTGAATGTGATTAGCGGACTGCTTTTTGCATATGATAAAAACGCGGCAAAAAATAACCGGCAACGGATTTCGGAACGAACCTTGCATTTGCTGGAGATTCTGGGCGGTGTATTTGCCAACCTGTTGCTAATGTACACGCTGCGGCATAAAAACCGGAAGTTTAGTTACTGGGTGTGGACGTGGTTAGTGATGATTGTGTGGATATTTGGCATTTATATGCTGTTTTATAAAATAATTTAATTTCAAAATATGACAAAAATTAAAGTAGGCGTAATAGGCGGTGCAGGTTATACTGCCGGCGAGTTGTTGCGCATTTTGATTCATCATCCGGCTGTGGACATTGTGTTCGTAAACAGCAGCAGCAATGCCGGAAATCCGATTACCGACGTGCACAGTGGCCTGATTGGTGAAACGGATCTGGTATTTACTTCCGAATTGCCTTTTGGCTCAGTGGATGCACTTTTTCTTTGCTCTGCACATGGCGACAGCAAGAAGTTTATGGACAATAACGAGGTTCCTGCTTCCATTAAAATCATCGACCTGTCAACAGACTACCGTGCTAAAAGCCCGAACCACGATTTTGTGTACGGATTACCCGAATTGAATCGCGACGAAATTGGCAACGCTTCACGCATTGCCAATCCGGGTTGTTTTGCCACGGCTATTCAGCTGGCATTGTATCCGTTGGCGTCTGCCGGTTTGCTTACCGACGAGATTCACGTGAATGCCATTACCGGTTCTACCGGTGCAGGTGTGAAACCGTCTGAAACTTCGCATTTCAGCTGGCGTAACAATAATATCTCCATTTATAAAGCTTTTGGGCATCAACATTTGGAGGAAATCGGACAATCGCTCCGCCAACTTCAGGCAGGGTTCAAAAAAGCGGTGAATTTTATTCCGGTTCGTGGTAATTTTGCCCGTGGAATTTATGCAACCACTTATACTCACTGTGATTTGAGTCTGGAAGATGCCAAAAAACTGTATAAAGACTTCTATAAGGACGCTGCTTTTACCTTCGTAACTGACAAAAATCCGGATATGAAACAAGTGGTAAACACCAACAAAGCCATTGTTTACCTGGAGAAACATGGCGACAAGTTGTTGATAGTATCAATGATCGACAATTTGTTGAAAGGAGCATCCGGCCAAGCGGTTCAAAACATGAATTTGATGTTCGGACTCGATGAAAAAGCCGGATTAGGACTTAAATCGATTGGATTTTAATTCTCCAAAACACAAATATTGCAAGTATATGAATGACGGAGCGGCTAAAAAGTCACTCCGTCTTTCATTTTTAGAAGCCAGTATCATTAAAATATGTAAAAACAAGGTGTTTTCACAATAAAACTGCCGTAAAAGCATAAAAATATGTTATAAAACATGATTTTCGTATAATTTTTCAAGAAAACTCTTGCAAGTGTACGAGATACACATTATCTTTGCATCGTGATTTTTTCATAGTATTAGATTTAAGGTTAACAAAGATTGGTAGTAAGGCGTTACTACCTTTCGCGTTTTTTAGAGGGTACATTTCCAACACAACATACAGCAACGAGTCCGCAACGTAAAGTTCCGGACTCGTTTTTTTATTATACAATGCATTGATTTTTTTTCTAATTTTGAACTTTCAAGAATAAAAATATCCTTAGACATTAAAAAAGATAGATCGACCATGAAAAACAGAAGCCTGCAAACAGAAATAGATGCCTGTTACTTATACCGGAAATTAGCCGAAAACGAATCGGACAAGGCAGTAGCCCTTGTATTTAGTCAAATGGGCGAAATAGAACAAAGCCATGCCGAAGCCTTTGCACGCAGGGAAAATATATCCACCGAAAATCTCATAAACCCTTCCTGGCGTGCCAAAACAATCAATTTGATAGGAAAAATATTTGGTTACGACTATGTCCTGGGTGCATTGATGGATACAGAAAAAAGCCTGTCGAACGCCATTATTAAATCTAAAGAAAAAAATAAACTGGAAATAACTGGAGCAGAAACGAACCACGTAAAAATCCTGTGGTCGATTTTGGAGAACGATAAAAATATATCAGGCGCTCAACATGCTAAATTCGAAAAACGGCACCGGTCGGTGGGCGGAAATGCTATTCGCGCCGCCGTATTGGGTGGAAACGACGGACTGGTTTCCAATTTCAGTCTGGTAATGGGAATTGCCGGAGCTACCGGTGGTGGGCAAAGTGTTTTGCTGGCCGGAATTGCCGGATTATTGGCCGGGGCATTATCCATGGCGTTGGGAGAATGGATTTCGGTAAAAAGTTCGCAGGAATTATACGAAAATCAAATGGCCATTGAAATGGACGAACTGGAAACAAACCCCGAAGGCGAAGCGCGCGAGTTGGCGTTGATCTATATTGCCAAAGGGATACCAGAAGCTCAGGCACACGCTATGGCAGCCGAAATTATGCAAGACAAAACCCGCGCGCACGCCGTGCTTGTGAAAGAAGAACTTGGGATTAACGCCGAAGAACTTCAGGGATCAGCTATTGAAGCGGCTTTATATTCGTTCTTTTTATTTGCCATTGGAGCCATTATTCCTTTAGCAGCATTTATTTTCACAACAGGATTTCACGCCATTATTTTGAGCGTAATATCCAGTGCCTGTGGTTTATTTCTCATTGGTGGAGCTATAACGTTATTTACCGGAAAAAATCTTTGGTATTCGGGCTTCCGACAGGTTCTTTTCGGGCTGATTGCGGCTGCAATAACTTACGGAATTGGAAATCTGATTGGCGTAGCAGTTTCGTAACGATCTTTTTTGTTTACCGATAGCTAAATCCTAATTTGACTAGCCCGGATTGTACATTTGGGTTTTGCATAAACAGATTCCAGAGTAATCCGGTGCGGTAATTTTCAATCATTACCACAATTGGTCCTTGATCGATGGCCAGATACGAATCGGCAAACCAATGTTTATTGAGGTTGAAAGCATCTTTGAAACCATATTCGCCCCAGAGCTTGTCGCCCAGCGTGTAGTAAAAAAAGTGCAGGGCGCGCATGCTTTCTTCGGGTGTATACGGAAATGACGACAGGGCGGCCGTGGGTGCAATAGTTCCGCCGTCGTTGTTGGGCGACGAAGCTGTGTATCCGTTAGGTATGTCACTGGCTGTAAGCCCCCAGCAGTCCATTCCATAACCAAAATTCTTCTTGGGGTTAGCTACACAATACCGATAATTGATTTGTGCATGAGCCGTATTTTGCGCCCAGTAATTGGCATATGCATCCGAAAGATGTCGCGGATCGAGTCCTAAAAATGAGTAATGTGTAAAAAACAGCGGTCCGCCGCGGTCTTCACCCAGCGGGAGAACAACATCGTAGAAAGTTTTACCATTTTTTATATCACCGTTACGTGCCCAGCCGTTATCATAAACCGATTTTACAATGCTGTGAGTGGGCGACGAAGCTGCCAATACGTAAATGATCAGCCCTTCGTTCCAACCTGTTACGGACATATTCATATCCCAATTGTAGGTTGGCGACCAATGCCAGTAGAGTTTTTGTTGGCCGTTTTGCTGAAACCAGTCCCATTCAATATTCTCCCATAATGTTTGTATTTTGTCACACATGGCTTTCTCGGCCGCATTCCCATTTTTAAAATAAGATTGAACGGCGAGTAATCCCTGAATCATAAAAGCTGTTTCCACCAAATCGGCACCATTGTCTTTTGTAGAGAAAGGTATCACTTTTCCGGTTGTACCGTTCAGCCAGTGTGGGAAAGCTCCATGAAATTTATCGGTTGTATTTGTTAGGAAACTGACAATTTTATCCATACGTTCGTAGCCTTGCTGGCGGGTAATAAATCCACGCTCAATTGCTACCGGAATAGTCATTACGCCAAATCCGGATCCGCCAGAGGTAACTGTTTCGCCCGAACCCAACCGCTCGCGTGCTAAACCGGATGTTGGGTGTCCGTAATCCCAAAAGTATTTGAAAGTTTGTTTCTGAACCAATGACAAAAGACTGTCGTCCGTGATTGTTGGAAATTTAGGGGTTATATCCAACTCGGTAACGAAAGTAAATTGGTAGGAATCGATTAGTTTTACTCCCAGGTTTTCACCATCGGCAATGTAAAGGGTGTAATTTGTGTAATGATTCAAGGGTTTGCGAATGCGAAAAGTTAGCAGTTTGGATGCTGTGTCGCCCTGAATTACAAAAGATGTATCAATGCCGTTATTGATAAAAAATTTAGAAGGGTCAAGTTTACTTTTATCAATGGCTGTAGAAAAATGAATGCTGATTACGACAGAATCAACAGGAATATTATAAGCAGTTCCTCCATTGTAAACCGTATTGCTATTAATGCTAACCGATTCAATATAGGTATTGGTAAGCGGTGTTGGTTCCGGATCTTGTTTGCAGGAAAACATTGAGAATATGGCAAACAGTATATAGAAGAATTGTGATTTCATTTTTGTAGCTCCCCTTATAAATAGAACAGGGAGAATGCGATACATCCTCCCTGCCAAAGAAAATGAATAATTAGTTGATTACAGTAACTTCAGCATCGTACAATGCTTTCACTTCAGCATCAGTCAATGCTTTGTTGTAAATGCGTAGCTCATCAAGTAAGCCGGGATAGAACCTCATCCAATCCTGCTGTGTTCCATCTAATTGTTGAGCCCATGCACCGATAAGAATTTTGTTCATATCTGTTCCAAAGGTAATAGGGCCTAATGGAGGTTGAGTATCACCTACTTTCGGACCTGCATAGCGAACAGAAGTCGTTATAGGCAACCCATTGGCATACAATGTTTCTGTCGAAGTTGCTTTGTTGTACGAATAAACAATGTGTACCCATTTGTCAGACAAAAACGCTTTGTTTGCTTTACGAATGTCCTGACCTTTCCATTCAGTTGTAGAATTATAAAGGTAACCTTTAATATCCAGTGAATCAGTGTTTGAACCTCCTTCGAGCATTAACACCAGATTGCCCATAAAGCTATCACCTCCATTTAATCTGAAAATATCAGCTGCACCTCCGGCAGCAGGTGTTTTAATCCATGCTGCCATGGTAAACTCACTCATGCTTTTGAACAGATTGGTAGCTGCTACATTATATTCCAGATAAGCTGCGGTAGTTGCTCCTTTGTAAGCATTGCCCCTACGGCCGGTTACGAAGCTGGCAGCGCCACCTTTTTTACTGTATGTTACACCTGCACCTACTTCAATTGAAGCAGTTTCCGATTCGAATGGGAAATAAGCCACTAAATTAGATGCAGCAATAGTCGACGGATTTGTTTTTCCTGCATAAGGATCCGGTTCTTCTGTTTTACACGAGGTGAATGATACGCTCAATAAAAGAGCACCTACAGCGAATACGCTGAGAAGATTGATTTTTTTCATAAATAATTGTGTTTTAAAATTAGAAATAAAATTAATTGTTGATAGTTTTTTCTTTTGTTGATTATTAATTGTAACCCTGATTTTGGGTCAGGTTCGTATTGAGTTGCATTTGTTGGGCCGGAATCGGGAATAATACATGTTTAGCAGCATTAAAGCCTTTCCCGGATAAAACTGTAGCAGCTTGCCCGGTGCGGACTAAATCGAAAAACCGGTTTTCCTCCAGCGCCAGTTCTGCCCGGCGTTCATCCCAGATATCCTGCAAAGTAACCGAGCCCAGCGGTAATAGTTTTACACGCTCACGGACTTTGTTAACCGCCGAAGTTGCGTCAAACCCACTAAGATTACCGGTGGTAGCTCCATGTGCTTTTGCTTCGGCAAACATCAGCAATACATCAGAATAACGTATAATGCGTACGTTATGATCGAATCCATAACCATTGTAGTTCCACAGGTTATATTGCGACGGAGTATATACTTTCCCGTTGTAAACCGGATTGCTACAGGCTGCTTTGATACTGTCGCCTTCAGGTGTTTTTGTGCCCCGGTATAAAAATGTCGTGGCAGCCCGCACTGTTTCTCCACGGGCCGTGAAGAAATTAATCAGACTTGTACTTGGCGTACAGAATCCCCAACCCTGCATATTGCCCGGAGAATTTCCACGCGGTCCCTGAACGTAAGCATATTCCAGAAATGTAGCATCGCCCGTGGATTTTCCAAGCGTTGAACTTTGAATTTCAAACAATGATTCTTTGCTGTTTTCACCATCAATGGAGAAAACTTCACGGAAATTCGGCAGCAAATCATATTTACCTGAAGCCATAATCCGATCAGTTAACGAGGCCACAGAATCCCATTCGTTTTGATAGAGATGTACTTTTGCTTTCAATGCTATAGCCGTATATTTATTGATTCGTCCGGCCCAGTCTTTTGTATACGATTCGGGTAATACGGGGATGGCTTCCAGCAAATCTTTCTCAATGAAATTGTTCAATTCGGCGGTTGAAGATTGCTGTTTTGCAGCCAATTCTTCGGCAGTAAGTGTTGTTTCAATAATTGGAACCCGACCAAAAAGCCTTGTCAGATTGAAATATGCGTATGCACGAATGACTTTGGCCTCAGCTGCACATTGAAGTGTGTACTTTTTAGAATCCGCGTTCTGCAAAGCATTTTCAAAAAGCGGCATTTGCTCAATGGCATGATTTGCACCACTCACTACGTCGAAATAGCCAGTCCATAATTCATTTAGCAACCCGTTGCTTGAGTCGAAAGTGAAATCATCCAATTGTTTCATAGTTGGATTGTCTTCGGGCGTGCTGCCCTTGTCGGCATCGTCGGAAGTTATTTCGAAAGCACCGATGTATGGAAAGGCGTGAGTGCTGGCAGTCCGCATTTTGGCATACGCAGCGCTAACAGGAAGAAATATGTTTTCCGATTTGGAATAATCCAATCCGCTCGAAGGAACTGTTGCCTCGGGACGAATATCCAGAAAATCCTGACATCCCGAAAGCAGGATAATGCTTAATGCAATTAATAATATTTTGTTTTTCATAACGAGTAGATTTTATAAGTTCATTTTTAAGCCAACACTGTAAACAGCTTGCATTGGATATACAGAGGTGTCTATCCCATTGCTGATAGGAGCTCCTCCTACTTCGGGTGTAAAGCCTTTGTAAGTGAAATAGGTAAATGGACGTTGTGCAGATATATATACCCGTAAACTTTTTACGCCTTTAATCTGATTGAAGGTATAGCCAACCTGCACATTTTGTACACGGATATATGATGCATCTTCTACAAAGAAACTGTTAGCCTGCTGGATGAATGATGTGTTGTAAGCTTCAGCAGATGGATAGATTTCTGATTTGTTGGTTGTAGTCCAGCGATTTTTATAAAAATCCTGATCATAATTTCCATCAGCAAATACATCCCTATTCATTCGTTTGGCATTCAGTACTTTGTTCCCAACTTGTCCTTGCAATGACAAGCTTACATCCATTTGTTTGTAATTCATTCCGAAGTCGATACCACTCATTAGCCACGGAATGGGGCTTCCCAAATACACTTTATCCTTTGCATCTATGGCTTTATCTCCATTTTGGTCTTTGTACTTAAAGTAACCTCCAAGTTTAATATCCTGGCTTACCGGATCGCGCAACGCCTCTGATTCACTTGCATAAACTTTGTCTATTTCATATCCGTAAAATGCTCCGATAGGGTGTCCCACAGCTGTACGAGTGGTATAATTGCCACGTACCGATGCGCCGGGGATATAATCGCGGCCTTCAAGTTTCAGTACTTTATTATCAATTGTCGTGGCATTAAAACCGATATTGTATGACAAATCATTGCTTATTTTATCGCTCCAGTTCAGATTGAGTTCGACACCCTGGTTTTGAACCGTTCCGTTATTGCTTAATAATTCAGCTACACCACCACCAGTTGCAATGGGTGCGTAAAAAACCACATTATTGGTTACCCGGTTATACAGATCCAATTCACCTTTCAGTTTCTGATTCAGTATGGTGAAATCAGCTCCCAGATTAAATTCATTGACAACTTCCCATTTCAGATAGCGTTGTACAACGGTTTGTGCCCCGATTCCATCTACCAGCGCATCACCAAAAATACCGGAACTGCCGGCTCCCGATGAGCCAAGGATGACTGCTGAATTGGCAGGTATATTGTCGTTTCCAAGCATACCCCAGCTTCCACGCACTTTCAGATATTGGAATGTTTTCTGTTCTTTCATAAAATCTTCACCAGTCAATATCCAGCCCAAGCCAAGTGATGGAAAATAACCCCATTTCTCCTGATATTTTGAGCTCGCATCGGCACGGAAAGTAAGCGAAGCAACATATTTATCGGCATAGTTGTAAGTTCCACGTGTGAAAAATGATAGGCCATGATATGTACCGGCACCATCATTGGCAGTTCTGTCGCGGAAAGAGCCTGTGGTTAAGTAGATGGATTGTTCATCAAATCCGGGAACATCCTGGGCATTGCCGGACATCCACGATTGCTTTTCAATACGGGTTGATTGCCCCAGCATGACACTAAAGTTATGCATGTCAACTTTGTCGGTGTAGGTCAGTAAATTATCAATAATTTGTTTGGAACTCATTCCAAATGTTTTGCTCAAGCTTGATTTACGAACACCTTGTGACCCTCCGACATTAAATTCAGGTGTGTAATTTTGCGATTTCCAGAATCCGAAATCCAGGTTGTAAGAGGTTTTGAATTTCAGTTTGTTGGGAATTAAGTTGAATTCGGCAAAAGTGGAGAAAACAAGTTTTAATCCGTCCTCTTTGCTGTTGTTGTAATAAGCTCCGGCAACGGGATTTCCATACTGATTTCCAAATCCGTAGGTCTGAGCCGAACCAAACCGGACAGGATATGCTGCCGTATTTGTATCATCGTAAACGCTGTAAACCGGCGGATTTACAAACGCCTGGAAGAATGCATTATTATTAGGATTGCTTTTGTTATAATCTGAAACAACTGTATTAACCCCCATATTAAACCAGTCATTTACTTTTTGATCCACACGTGCTCTGAAGTTATACCGTTCGTAGTCGTTTTTGGTATTCATAATACCTTCCTGATAGAAATAATTAGCACCAACGGAGTAGCTTGTTTTTTCTGATGCTCCTGAAATGTCAATTGCATGGCTGTGCATCATGGCATTGCGTAGTAATTGAGCATACCAATCAGTACTTGCCGGATAATTGGCAGCTACTTTGGGAGTATATCCGGTTGTGTTGGCATTAGCTTCATTTACTAAATCAACATATTGTTGTGTGTTGGCCAGTTTCATTACGTTAGTCGGAATTTGGACGCCAACGTAGCCTTCATAGCTGATGTTCGCCTGGTCGATTTTTCCTTTTTTAGTAGTAACCAGCACTACTCCGTTAGCTGCACGAACGCCATAGATAGCTGCTGCAGAAGCGTCTTTTAATACTGTCAGGTCTTCAATATCGCCACTGCTCAGGAAGTCTATATTGTCAACAAAAACTCCATCCACAATGTAAAGCGGGTTGGCATAGTCGCCAATGGATCCGACACCACGTATTTTCACACTAGGTCCTGCGCCTGGTGCTCCACTGTTTACTACTTGTACTCCGGACATTTTACCCTGTAAGGCTGACATTGGATTTGCTGCAATTTGCTTATTCAGATCGCTACCTTTCACGGAAGAAATAGGTGCCGTCATGTCTTTTACTTTCTGGGTTCCGTATCCCACAACCACCACTTCTTCCAGTGATTTTGTATCCGGTGCGAGCTGTATGCGCAACTTGCTGTCGTTTTTCACAACTACTTCCTGCCCAATATAGCCAATGTACGAAACAACCAATGTTGCTCCATTGGGAACCGAGATGCTGAATGCGCCATCGATGTTTGTTATGGTTCTGGCGTTTGCTCCTTTTTGAACTACAGAAGCTCCAATTAATGTTTCGCCCGAGTTTTTATCAACAACCACACCACTGATAGTCAGATTTTGAGCTAGCAACATGCTTGTGTTTATAAGCAAAACGATTAATAGTAAGGTGATTTTCTCTCTCATGGTGTTTAGTATTTTTTCGGTTAACTTATTTCGCTGTTTTAAATCCTAATTTCTGAAGTCCGGTGTGAATTTCCGGGTTGCTCATAAATAATTTCCAAAGCAGGCCGCTGCGGTAATTTTCGATCATCACGGCTATAGGTCCCTGATCGATAGCCAGGTAACTATGCACCACCTGTTGTCCTTCCACCATTCCTGGATTAAATGCATCGTAAAATCCGTATTTCCCGAGCAGCTGTTTGCCGCGGTCGTAATAAAAATGCTTAAGAGCGTCTAATGATTCTTTGGGAGTATAAACAATTGACGAGATAGCAGCTGTTGGCGAAATAGTGCCATTCTCATCATTGGTGCCCGGATGATGCGATGTGTAACCTACAATCGGATCGTCCGAAGAGGTGAATCCCCAGCAATTTGCTCCATAACCCGTTTGCTTTTTGGGATTGTCAACAGCATAAGCAACGTGAATCAGTGCATGTGCGCGGTTTCGTTCGAAATAGTTAGTATGCTTGTCTGTCAATCCGTTCGGATTTAATCCTAAAAACGAATAATGGGTGAAAAATAACGGACCACCATATTCCATTCCCAAATCCAGTTTTATTCCATAATAAGTTTTTCCGTTCAAATAATAGTTTGAATTAGTATAACAATTCTCATACACAGAACGTTCAATCGGGTATGTGGGCGAAGATGCTGCTAATATGTAAGTTATCATCGTTTCATCAAATCCTTTAATCCGGTGGTTCATTTTGAAACCGTAGTTTTTGGACCAATGCCAGTAAAGCGCATCGGTCGAACCCTGCGTGTACCAATTCCATTCTATGGTTTCCCACAGCTTTGTAATTCGGTCTGCCAAAGCTTGTTCCATGGTATTCCCATCGCGAAGATAGGCTCGTGCAGTGAGCAGCCCCTGGGTAAGGAAAGCCGTTTCCACCAAATCGCCACCATCGTCGAATTCGCTGAAACTGAATGGTTTCCCGGTATTCGCATCGTACCAATGTGCCCATGCTCCGTGAAAACGCTCGGTTTTTTCGAGAAACCTAACAATTTTTTCGAGCACCTTGAACGCATTGTTTCTGGTAAAATACTTCCGTTCGGCTCCCGCTATCAGGGCCATAATTCCAAATCCGGTTCCGCCGGTGGTAATAATGTCGCCGTTTATGTCGTTGCTTCGTTCGCGTGCCAGGCCGGTTTGTGGTTGAGCAAAATCGAAGAAATAACGCGTGGTATAACGCTGTGTCATGTCCAGCAAAGCATCATCGGTGGCTGGTTTCACTGTTACTTTTACTTCAAATTTAGATGCATCCGGATTCTTCAGAGTTAGTCCTTTGGGTAGAATCCGATACAAGTATGTTTGTTCTTTTTCAACAGTTTTTCCAAAGAAATCAAGATAAGAGTCAGCGTTTGTTTCGCCTGCTTTTACATATTTTTTACCGCCATCTGTCGAACGGTAAATTTCGTACACGAATCCGTTGCGATTTACCCAGCTCAATTCGGTGTGTGCCGGATAAGCCTGTCCTTTTAGTTCGAAAGGAACAACATAATTCTTCTTTTGGGCCATGTTGCTTCCAAGAGCCAGAATTAATAGGCTGAGTATGATTAGTTTTTTCATGATATTTGTTTAAAATATACTTTAAAGGGCTTTGGTACTTTATTTCAATTTAAAATTGACTTCCTTTACATCCCTTGAATTTCCACCAATGAATAGTTTGAAGTCGCCGGGTTCAGTTCCATAGGTCATATCGGCCCGGTGAAACGCCAGCATGTCCGGTTTTATGGTGAATGTAACCACTTTGCTTTCGCCTACTTTCAGAGCTATTTTTTCGAAACCTTTTAGCTCTTTCAATGGCCTGGTGACACTGCCCACCAAATCCCGAACATAACACTGAACCACTTCCTCACCGTCTTTTCCACCCGTGTTAGTTACGTTTACCGAAGCTTTAATCTCTCCATTTTCGGTGAGTTCTGTGCTTGAAAGTTTAATATCGGAATAGGCAAACGTAGAGTAACTCAACCCAAAACCAAATGGGAACAATGGATCGTTCGGACAGTCGATATATCTCGATTTGTATTTTGGATTGGCCAGATAAATAGGGCGACCGGTATTTTTTTCGTAGTAAAATATCGGAACCTGCCCAATGGTGCGTGGGAAAGTCATGGTTAGTTTTCCTGACGGATTGTATTCGCCAAAAAGAACATGAGTAATGGCTTTTCCGCCCATTGTTCCAGCATACCAGGTTTCCAGCATGGCGTCGGCAAGATCATTTTCTTTAGACAAATCTAATGGTCGCCCATTCATGAGCACAACTACAATTGGTTTATTTAAAGCTTTCAGTTTTTCGAGCAATTCAGTTTGTACTCCCGGCACATTGATGTTTGCGCGACTGGCAGCTTCTCCGCTCCATTCCCAGTTTTCGCCTATAACCAATACTACTTTGTCGGCACTCCGGGCAGCTGCCAAAGCAGCCGGAAATCCGCTTCGGTCATCGCCTATCGTTTTACAACCTTCGGCATAAACCACGTTAGTAGCACCATTGTAAGCTTTCAATTCATCGAGTGTGGACTTCATGAAATTCCAGTCGCCGGCTGCTTTCCACGATCCGAGCAAATCTCGGGTTGATGCTGCCAATTCCCCGATAACGGCAATTTTTTCTCCTTTTTTCAATGGCAATACATGATTGTTGTTTTTCAATAAAACCATCGATTTTTTGGCTACATCAAAAGCAGCTTCCAAATGGGCGGGGGAGTATACTTCTCTTTTCTCACGGGCTTCGTTGCAATAGCGGTATGGATCGTCGAACAAGCCAAGCATGAATTTTACTGTTAATATGCGGTTCACAGCATCATTTACCACTTTCATGGGTACTTCGCCATCTTCAACTTGTTTTTTCAGGTATTTGAAATACACTTCGCCCTGCATGTCCATATCCACACCGGCTTTGGCAGCCAGTTTGCCTGCTTCGGCTTCATTGGCAACCACGCCATGATTCACCATTTCGTTGATAGATGTATAGTCGGTAACCACAAAGCCTTTGAACCCGAGTTGTTTTCGTAAAATATCACTTAGCAAATAATGGTTTCCGGTCGCAGGAATACCATCCAGTTCATTGAATGATGACATTACGCTCATGGCACCTGCATCAATTGCAGCTTTATAGGGTGGAAGGTAGGTATCCAGAAAAACGCGTTGAGACATATCTACCGTATTGTAATCGCGTCCTGCAAGTGGAGCACCGTAAGCAGCAAAGTGTTTCACGCATGCTAAAACGGTGAGCGTGTCGGCGAGGTTATCGCCCTGAAAACCGTGAACGCGGGCGGCAGCAATTTTAGCTCCCAGATAAGGATCTTCGCCGGCGCCTTCGGAAACACGGCCCCAGCGGGGTTCTACCGAAATATCGCACATGGGTGCAAAAGTCCAGTTAATACCTGATGCAGCAGCTTCAGCGGCCGAAACACGGGCCGATTTTTCAATAGCAGCCAAATCCCACGAGGCTGATTCGCCCAACGAAATCGGGAAAATCGTTTTGTGCCCGTGAATAACATCGTAGCCAAACAACAACGGAATTTTTAATCTTGATTCTTCGACAGCAATTTTCTGAAGTTTGCGTGTGTAAGCTGCTGTATGTGCATTGAATATATTTCCGCAGTTTCCTTTCCTGATTTCGTCCATATATCCTTTTTTGAGGGAGGGGCCTGTCACATCCCAATCGCTGGTGTACAGAACCATTTGACCAATTTTTTCTTCGAGGGTCATTAACTTCATAACAGAATCGACCCTGGCTGCAATTTTATCTTCCTGCGAAGTTTGCGCCATGTTTTTACAAGCGGTAAGGAGGATTGCCGCTAAAATTGCAAGAGCAATGTTTTTTTTCATGTCAATGTGATTTATTTGTACCTTAAAAAGTTAACGCTGCAAAGTAACGGCGCTATTTTTCAGTAAACAAATTTCCTGACCCAATATCAACACTACATGAAAAAATATTCCAAAAACGAAACCCTATTTTAACCCTACAAAGGATTAAAACAGGGTTTTAAATTCTTGACTATTAAGTTTATATAAGATGCTCTTTTTTGAGAAAATTTATTTAAATTCAATCATAAATTCAGTCAAACTCTTGGTTGAAGGGAGGCCAATCTTCTTACGGATACGGTATCGGCCCACTTCAACGCCCTTCAGCGAGATATTCATCAGGTGGGCAATGTCCTTGCTGGAGAGATTCAGGCGGAGGTAAGCGCAAAAACGAAGGTCATTCGAAGTCAGTTCAGGATAAGTGCTGTGCAGATTTCGGAAGAAGTTTTCGTGAATGCGGTCGAAATTGGTCTGGAAAATGGCCCAATCGTCTTCCGACGACAGATTTTCGTCCAGCAACCGGATCAGTTTATCGTAATACTTATTCGGATATTGGGAGCCCAGCACATTTTTCTGTTGAACCACTTCTTCTTTTATGGTAACCAGAATTTCGTTTTTCTTAATCAGCGTCATGGTCGATTCGGCTAACTCTTTGCTCTTAATGGTCAGTTCCGACTCTAATTTTTCATTCTGAAGGGCAATAATCTGCTGTTCACGTTTTTCAATTTCCCTGTGGCGTATTTCTTCCTGTTCGCGATGAATTTTTTCCTTTTTGACCTGAAATAAATGGCGTACATATAAATTAATGCCTGCTCCGGCCAAAACGACAAGAATTGCGTAAGCGATTTTGGCTGCCAAACTCAGGTAAAATGGCGGTTCCACTGTAAACACATAGCTCGTAGCCGATAGTTTGATGCCACTTTTTGTAAGCACTTCCACGTTTAGTTTATATTGGCCATGAGGCAGATAGTTGTATGTTTTTTGCGACGAAGAGGTTGTTTCGCTCCACACCACGTCCAGCCCGTCCAGTTTATAGCGGAAAAAGACATTGTTCAGGTTGCTGTATTGCGGGAAAAATACTGTGAAAAGGATATTATTTCGTTTAAATGGTGTAGCTGGAGGCTGTTTCGACGACAGTGGGAGGAAAACAGTTTCTTTCGATTCGGCATCTGATGCCTGAATGCTTTTCAACTGCAAGGTAGTAGCAGCCGTTTTTCGGTTTAATTTATCCGCCTGATACAGTGCCAGTCCATTTTCCAGCGTAAACACACAGTCATTATCCGAAATAGGTACAATATTTTGGTAATCATCTACGGTTTGGTTCAGGAAAAGAGCATACTGAACCACATCAAGCACCCTGGTGTCCCCCGGTTTTACCTGAACAAGAGCCGATTCATCATCGTGAATAAACCAATATAAGTCTGCTTTAAAGTGGCAAACCCTGTAGGAACGTGAGAAATACCCCAGGCTTTTATTGAGTTCATTATAGGGGATAATTTTCTTTTGAATATCATCATAAGTGTAAAATGCATTGTTATCAGTGAAAACCACCCGGTTATTGATGGAAAAAACATTAATCGGGTAATTGTGCTTTTCGTCAAGAGAGTTGTAGGTGCGTATCCGTTCAATTTTTTTCAAATCGGGGGCCAACTGAATGGCATACAAGCCCTGATGCAGGTGGCTTGCCCAGATGGTACCGGTATAATCAATCTCGATATAGCGGACCGGATTTACAAAATTGTCCACCGCATGACTGAAAGCCCATTTCCCATTCACTTTTTCATAGACACAAAGTTGGGTATATGTGCCCTGAACCAGCACTTCTTTGCCGTGTATATAGCCTTTTTTAATGCAGATTCCACCTTTAACAGGCGAGAGAAAGTTTGCGCCCCTGCCTGAGACATCGAACGTAACTTCGTTGTTGCCGCAAATTTGCTGGTCGTCAAATTTATCCACACTCCACACCTGGCCTTTTACCTGCGGTTCCAGTTTCAGGTTGCGGATGCTTTTTTTGTCGGCGCTGAGTTCCGCCGTGTAAAGTCCCTGATTGGTACCAATAAAAAGAGTTGGTGCGGCATAACTGAGCGAATAAATGGCGCCCACCGACGGATTGAAAGAATGGATATAACGGATGGAGGAATTGAGTTGCAGCAGTGCAATACCTTTATCCAATGCCAGCCAGAGGTTGTTGTCACGATCGCAATACATGCCCAGCACAGTGTTGTTTTGCAATACGTTGGAAGTGTTGAGTGTCCAGAGTTTTATTCCCTGTTTGTTGATGGCCGTCACACCATTCAGTATCGTTCCAAGCAGGATTAATCCGTCAGGCGATATGACTGCCCGGTTTATCTCAGCCTTTTTAATTTCTTCATCGGCATTCGTTTGAAACCGGCTGAAAGTTGTGCCATCGTATAAAAATAATCCGTCTGATTTGGTTACCATCAAGGCACGGGTTTTATCAAATGGCAGCACGGAGATAACCGGACTTTTCAATACGTCATTTTTTACCGGAACGACAGAGTTTTTTCCGAAGTTGAGCATACTCAATCCGTACTGGTCGGTATGAGTGAGTACGTTGTGGTTGTAACTATTGAAAAATAAAAAGGTGTACGGGCAGCGATAACCTTTGACTTCACCGTTCTTAAAGGTAAAATAAGATGTGAACGATTGGAAAATAATGGTTCCATCCAGATTCAGGATAGTCCAGATTTCATCGTTTTGCATGGGATATCTACGCAGTTTTGCCGAGAGTGATTTGTAGCTCAGCCGGCCCGCAGCATCTTTTTCGAAATAGCCAAATTCTTCGAATGATCCAACGTAAATCCGGTTATCTTTATCGACCATCAGCGCCCGAACTGTTTTGTTGCCGGCCATTTTGTGTATTTGCCACATTGATCCGTCAAATTCCAGCAAGCCCTGGTTGTTCCCAAAGTACATAATGCCATTTTTACCCTGACCGATCGACCAGTTTTGGTTGGAGGCATTATAATCTTTCTTGGTAAATTGGGTAACAACAGGGGTGAATTCTTGTCCAAGGGTGGTGAAGGAGATGAAAATCAGTGTAAGAAGTAGATACTTTCCTGACAGCACATTCATAAGCGTATGATTTAGGTAAAGCGAACCTTAGGTATTGATTTTTTCAACTCACAAATAACGGAAAGTTCCGTGACATGGCAAAATAAATTTAGCTTAAACTATTTCCGGTTGATAAACAGATCGTATTTTTAAGTTATACCGCTGGCGGTTCATTCTTTGCTAATCGTCGTGGCACAGATTTTGATTCTTCATCGTCCGGCTCATAAAACTATTACCGAATGGATATCCAACTATTGATTGCTACCGGGCCGGATTGGCTTCCATTCATCAAAAAATGATAAATACGGGCTGTTTCCCGACAAAAAAAATCCATTAATTGATTAAAATACGTACTTTTGTATGCATTTTTCAAATCAAATGGTTTGGACAATTTAAAATAAACCACACGAGTATTCGTTATTAAAAATATCTTTAAACAAAACAAGTATAAAAATGATGCTTTCACTCATTCTACAAGCCGCACCGCTCGCTGATACAGTTAGTTCAGCAGTTAATTCTATTCCTGTCGTTTCGCAACCAGCTGCAGTTTCGCTTTGGGATATTATCCAAAAAGGAGGAATAATCATGATTCCGATCGGAATCCTTTTTGCAGTAGCTATTTATATCTTCATCGAGCGCTATATTACTATCCGCAATGCTTCGGCGAGCGAAGGTAATTTTATGCACGATATTCAATCCATGATTGAGTCTGATAAGATTGACAAAGCATTGGCACTGTGTTCAAAAACCAGTTTGCCTATTGCCCGTATGGTGGAAAAAGGGATTAAACGTATCGGCCGTCCGATCAAAGAAATTGAAGAATCTATCGAAATTGTTGGTAAGTTTGAGGTGTATGAGCTGGAAAGAGGTCTTCCTATTCTGGCAGTTATTGCCGGTATAGCACCGATGTTCGGATTTTTGGGAACCATTTTGGGGGTAATCAAAATCTTCTTCGATATTTCGCAAACCAGCGATGTAAGTATTGGCGCTGTATCTTCAGGTCTTTATGTGAAAATGGTTTCGAGTGCTTCGGGACTTATTGTAGGTATATTGGCATACGTTTTCTACAACTGGCTTAACATTAAAGTGGCTAAAGCGGTGAATAAAATGGAACGCAATGCCATGAACTTCATCGACTTCCTGCAGGAACCTAACAAATAAAGTAAGTTTCTGATGCATTGAAAATTGCATTTGGCTATTTAAGAACAATTTTTATCCGATGAATCTACAGTCAAAAAATAAACCCAGTGCAGAAATTTTTACCTCTGCCATGAACGACATTATGTTTTTCTTAATGTTGTTCTTCATTATTGTGTCCACTTTGTTGAGCCCCAACGTGATCAAGTTGAGCCTGCCAAGTGCAAAGAACTCTCAATCGCTTCATAAAAAGGAAATCCTGCTTTCGGTAAATAAGGATTTGCAATACTTTGTTAATAACAAGCAAGTGCCTTTTGATCAACTTGAAACGGTTTTGTCCGTTGAAGCATCCAAAGATAAAGAAGCATTTGTCGTGCTGCGTTGCGACAACACATTGGCCATACAGCAATTAGTCAACGTGTTGGAAATAGGTAACAAGCTCAACGTCAAAATGATTTTGGCTACCCGCAAAGAATAATTTATTGAATTTCAATAAGCAACATCAAATTAACCCACAGCATTATCCATGTTCAGTTTTTTTATTGAGCATGGATAATTGCCGTTTGAAGCTGGAGAAACAATGATTTCTTTCAAAAAATCGAAAAGCCATTTTTTTGCAGCAATCGGTACAGTACTCATACATGCATTGCTGTTGGGGATGCTTAATCTCGAATTTTCAGGAGAAGGATCGTCTAAATTGTCGGACGAAGATATTGAAAACCTGGAACTTCAAATGGAAAATTTGACTCCCGAAGATATTTCCATCACTCCTCCGGGAAAAGATCCACTGAGCGAACAAATTGATAAGGCTTCCGAGAGCGTATCCAAAGGGAAAGGTTTGCAAAAGGCGCAACAAGAGGCCGCACCCGAACGTACCGTGGAAGAACAGGAAGAGCAGGCACTTGCTAACCCCGATACAATTGTTGTGCCCAAACCTGAAATTGTTATGTTGAAAAAAGAGGATTCTGTTAAGCAGGCTGGGAAGGATTCTGTTATCCTGGCCCAGATAACCGACTTGCAGAAAACTTCTACACGTTCCAATACCAGCAACGAACGTTACCAGAAAGAACGCGAGAAATTCAAATTTTATCAGCAAAACTACAAGAGCATTCGGAATTTCAAAAAAGTGTATCCATACGCTCTCAAAACACGTGAGATACTGGACAATTTGAACAAGCAGCTGGCTACGATGACCAACGAATCTGACAAGAAGAAGCTGATTAAAGAAACCGAACAGACCTTGTTTAAGGAATACGAATCGGCCGTGCGTACTATGACCACCTCGCAGGGTCGGCTGCTACTTAAGCTTATTGCCCGTGAAACCAATAAAACCGGTTACGAAATTATCAAGGATTACAAAGGTGGTTTTTCGGCTTCGTTCTGGTACGGTGTGGGAAAACTTTTCGGGACCGATCTTAAATCCGAGTTTCATAAGGAGCAGGAAGACTCAACGATCGAAACCATCATCGATAAGTATCAGAAGAACGATTTGTATTAAATCGTTACTTTTTGCCTGTTATTCTATTCTTGTTACCAGTACTTTATCAATCCGTTGCCGGTCTTTGTCAATGATCTCCAGTTCGTAGGAGTCTATGGTGAGTTTGTCTCCTATGTTGGGTAAATTATTGAATTTGTAGATAAAGAAGCCTGCAATAGTTACAAAGTTACCGTCGATATCTTCTTCCATTTCAATGTCGAAATACCGCAAAAACTCGGCAAAAGAGTATTGTCCATCCACGAACCAGCTGTTCTCGTTTCGCGGAGTAATTTGATACTCGCTCTGGTTATGCTCTGTTACGTCGCCAACCAGAGCATCCACCACATCGTCCATAGTTACAATGCCCTGAGTTGAACCGTATTCGTCCACCACAATTCCGTAGTGCATCCGTTCTTTCTTGAATTTTTCCAGGAGTTTGTAGGCAAAAGTACCCTCATTTATAAATAATGGTTCGCGGATAAAATCCTGTAGTTTAAAGTTTTTCTCAATAGAAGGCGTAAACAGATCTTTCAACAAAACAATTCCCACCACTTCGTCAATGTTATTGTTGCTGCAAACCGGGTATGCAGAGTGCTTCTCGGAAGTAATTTTCATGCGGATGGTTTGCAGATTATCGGTCTCGTTGAAGAATACAATATCATTTTTGTGTGTAAACAGGGAATTTACCCTTCTATCGCCCAGTTCAAAAACGCGTTCTACAATATCCTGCTCAATATCCTGAATTTCACCTCCTTCGGCGCTTTCCTTAATGATAGATTTGATTTCTTCCTCCGAAACTTTGCTTTCCATGGTGTTTTGAATGCCGAGTATTTTCAGGATAATATCGTTGGAAATGGTTAACAGCCATACAAACGGTGAGGTGATAATTGACAGCACTTTCATGGGCTTTGCCATAAATATCGCCACAGGTTCGGGGAATGCAAGCCCCAGCCGTTTAGGAAATAATTCGCCCAGCACGATAGACAGGTAGGTGATGGCAACCACAATCAACCCAACGGCCAGATCGTGCGAATAAGAAGCAAACATTTCAAATTTGTTCAGAAACACTTCCACATCTCGTGTGAGCTTTTCGCCGCTGTAAACCCCGAGCAAAATACCAATCAGGGTAATGCCTATCTGCACGGTAGACAGAAACTTCGTAGGGTTTTCCGAAAGCTCCAAAGCTGTTTTGGCTCCTTTGCTTCCTTTCTTTTTTGAACTTTCAAGTTTAAACTTTCGGGAAGAAACAAGCGACATTTCGGACATGGAAAATATGCCGTTGAGAAGAATAAGTGCTATAATAATGAGTAATTCCAAAATTTGATCTTTTAGAGGATGTAAAACGTTATGACAAATATACTAACAATTTTTGTGACTCTAAATATTATATTTCCCTGAATTATTTGTTCTATATAAACAGAGGTATTCACGTAGAGCCGGATTTGTTGGTTGACCCAACGAATCGACACAGCTAATATCAAGAAAAGGTTAAAGTTGGGCTAATTGACATGTAGAAGAAGCGTTATGACCTCCAATTGTAAGCAATTGTAAAATGTTTATTTTGAGTGAATCAGAGTACACATTATAAATTCAGGCGTATGAAACTTCCGAAAATGTTGTTTTATTTTCTGGCTATATTGCTTGTTTCCTGCATACGGAATGAGCCTGTTCGATCTGCAGGTGAGTTGAATGAAAAGGCCAAAGCCCGGCCAACCGAATTGACCATAATTGTCCAACCATTCGACGATTTGCCTGAGCAGTATCTTGATTCTGCAATCAGGGAATTAAGAAAAGTATACCCGCGGATATTGGTACAACCCCCGATAAAGCTGCCTTCTACAGCATTAAATCACGCGGGAACGCGATACAGGGCTGATTCTCTGATAAGATTTCTCAGAGATTACAGGTACTACACCCGGTCCGGCCATATAACGTTAGGTCTTACCTCGAAGGATGTGAGTGTAACCAGAGGGCAAACTACCGATGGCTGCATAATGGGTTTGGCCTATCGTCCCGGTAAAGCTTGTGTGGTGTCTTTGTATCGTCTGAAGGCAGAGAATAAAGCAGAAAATTTCTTCAAACTGACTTTGCACGAATTGGGGCACACGTATGGGTTGCATCACTGTCATAAAAGAACCTGCCTGATGAGAACAACCCGAAAAAATCATTTTGATGAACTAACCTGTTTCTGCCCGAAGTGCAAAAAGGTTTTACTTCAGGCGGGTTGGAATCTGAAGTAAGATCTGCAATGAATACATTCCTGAGCAAAACTTCATTCTCCATCAAAGGTTATGATTACAATGGGTGCCAACACACAAAAAAGCCTTGCTGATTAAGTTCAGCAAGGCTTTTCCGGCTTTTATAAAACGTAATTCAATGAATTATTTTTTTTTCTTCCAATGCTTTTTTGCTTCTTCTCGTTTTTACAAGCTTGTCCATTTCTACGGTAACAGGCGAAGCGATAAATACTGAAGAGTAAACCCCGATAAAGATACCAAACAACATGGCAAAGATAAATCCACGGATAGAATCACCACCGAAAATAAACATGGCCACGAGCGTGATAATTACGGTGAAGGTTGTACTAAATGTACGTCCCAACATCTGGTTTACTGAGTCGTTGATAATCGAAACCCTGTCTCGTTTCGGGTACAGACCCACGTTTTCGCGGATACGGTCGTAGTTAATTACCGTATCGTTGATTGAGTAACCGAGTACAGTCAGGATTGCCGCTATAAACGATTGGTCAATTTCCATCGAGAATGGCAGGAATCCCCACAACATAGAGAATGCTCCCATGGTGATTACCACGTCGTGAGCCAGAGAGATAATTGCTCCAAGTGTGTAACCCCATTCACGGAAACGAATCAGGATATACAAACCGATCCCGAAAATCGCAATCAGAATTGCCCATACGGCTGAAGTTTTGATATCGTCTGCTACGGTAGGTCCTACTTTCGACGAACTCTTGATATTAACTGATTTAAAGTGAGCTTCTGTTACATTGTTCAACAATGGCTTCAGATTGGTGTACAGTTTAGATTCAATTTCATCGTCAATGTTGGTTCCGTTTTCGTTGATTTTGTATTTAGTAGAAATACGTACCTGATTGTCGCTACCAATTGTAATAACCTGAGGCATGTCTCCTTCAAAAGCATCTTTCAGTAATTTCTTTACATTTTCAGTCTTCACAGGTTGGTCAAAAGTAACCACATAGTTACGTCCACCGGTAAAGTCAATACCCAAACTGAAACCGCGTGTGGCAAAAGAAATAAAACTGGCGGTGAACAATACTGCCGACAAAATATACATCGGTTTGCGGATCTTCATGAAATCAATGCTGGTATTCTGAAGGAAGTGCTCCGAGATTTTAGTATGGAAAGGCAGTTCTTTAGCATTTTCACGAGCTGCATACGCTTCAATCATATAGCGGGTAAGGAATACGGCAGTCATAAATGTTGTCAGGATACCAAAACTCAATGTTACCCCGAAGCCTTTGATAGGTCCTTGTCCGAAAATCACCAATACGATACCCGTAAGAAGCGTGGTTACGTTCGAGTCGATAATGGCATTTAATGCGTGTTTGAAACCTTCTTTAATGGCAGCGCGCATATTCTTACCATGCCGCATTTCTTCACGGATACGTTCGTATATAAGCACGTTCGCATCCACGGCCATACCCATGGTGAGCACAATACCCGCGATACCCGGCAGAGTAAGTACCGAAGAGAACGAAGCAAGAATACCCATCAGGAAGAATACGTTTGCAAACAAAGCTATGTCGGCAACAAGACCCGGAATAAATCCGTAATAAAGAATCATGTAAAGAAGTACAAGAACAAATGCAATGATAAACGAAATCAAACCGTTGTTGATTGCTTCTTTTCCTAATGAAGGTCCTACAATGTCTTCCTGTACAATGCGTGCAGGAGCAGGCATTTTACCTGATTTCAATGTGTTTGCTAAGTCTTTTGCTTCTTCAACAGTGAAGTTTCCGGTAATTTGTGAACTACCACCTTCAATTTCAGTATTAACAACGGGCGCAGAATAAACATAACCATCCAAGACAATAGCAATACATTTTCCAATATTTTCTTTTGTCATTCTTGCCCATACTTTAGCTCCTTCAGCATTCATGCTCATGCTTACGTTGGCATAGGCAGAAGTTTGTTGGAAGTCGGCGCGTGCATCACTAACCACATCACCGCCAAGAGGAGCACGACCATCGCGGTTTGTAATTTTGATCGCATATAATTGGAAAATTTCATTCTTGTCACTTAAAGACTTAACAGCCCAGCGAAGACCTAAGTCACGTGGAAGAACTTCGCGAACCTGCTTCATTGCAAAATAAGCATTAACCGTAGCAGTATCTTTACCCATAGCCATACCTACGATAGGACCACGGCCAACCTGGCCTCCTGCACCGAAGTTTGGCTGAAGCACTGCAAACAGAGGATTCTCTTTGCGGCTTTTTTCCATCATTTTGGTAGAATCGGTAGCAGCTTGAGTTTTCTTGCCCAGAGCAGCTTTCAGACTGTCAACTCCCGATACGGCAGGAGCTTTTGCAGCCTCAGCCTTTGCAGCGGCAGTAGTATCTGCTACAGCAGTTTTGCCACCGGCAGCTTGCAGAGCAGCCAATACTTTGTTTGCTTCTGCAATGTTTGTATAGATTTCGTTGAAATCGTAAGTTTCCCAAAATTCAAGATTTGCAGATCCCTGAAGCAATTTACGTACGCGTTCAGGTTCTTTGATACCCGGAAGTTCAATCAGAATGCGGCCATTACCCAACTTCTGAATGTTTGGCTGAACCACACCGAAACGGTCGATACGTTGACGCAAAACATTGAATGAGTTGCTGATAGCACCTTCAACTTCGGTTTTCAGTACTTTTACCACATCAGCATTTGAGGTTGTCAGTGAAATTTTATCTTTCAGCTCAAAAGTACTGAAGATTGTTGCCAGTTTAGCCTGAGGATCTAATTTAGTGTAAGACTCTACAAACAAATCCACAAATTCTTTTTGGCTGTTTGTTTTCTGAAGCTCAATAGCATTGTTAACGGCTTGATTGAAGGTCGGATTTTGATTAAAATCAGATAATGAACGAATAATGTCGGCAACCGACACTTCAAGTGTTACGTTCATACCTCCCTTTAAGTCGAGACCAAGATTAATTTCTTTTTCGCGACACTCTTTAAGCGTGTAGTTCAACCATACTTTTTCGCTCCCGATAGAGTCCAGATAATTGTACTCCTTCATTTTATCTCCCTTGGCATATTCTTTTGCCATTTTGTTGTAATGGTTAGTTACAACGCTGAAGGATAGATAAAATATACACACTAATGAAAGTGCAATTGCAAAAAGCCTGACAAGTCCTTTGTTTTGCATGGAAATTTTATTTAAAATAAGACATTAATTATTTCACTTTTTTTTAAGAGGTGCAAATATAACGTTTTTTTTGTTACAAACATAAAAATCAGGTTTCAGAAATCCGATTGAGGCTAAAATAAACATTTTTTTGTTTTGTTTGAATCAATTTGATTGGAACTGCTAACATTTTGCTTTGGTTTTGCTTTTATTTTTCAATAAAATTAAACTTAAAGGGCCTTAAAATCAATTTCGTAGTACTTGGCATTGACGAATGGTCAAAAAAATAACTCAGAATAATTTGGAGGTTTCAAAAAAAGCAGTACTTTTGCAGCACAAAATATCGCGGAGTGGAGCAGTGGTAGCTCGTTGGGCTCATAACCCAAAGGTCGTTCGTTCGAGTCGGGCCTCCGCAACTAAGTGAAAGAGAAATTGTTTAATAGACGGTTTCTCTTTTTTTACATTTAAGGTTATTTGAAATGTTCTATGTCTATGTTTTATATAGTACGAATTTTGACAAGATCTATATTGGTTTTACTTCGGATATAGATAATCGCCTTATTGCTCATAACCATTCTTCTAATAAAGGTTGGACAAAAATGCAACTTTCATAACATAGCAAATAAATAACAGCCGGGAATTGCTTAGTGCAATTCCCGGCTGTTGTTTTATCGTTGTCATTTTATTTATGAATCACACTCCCGCTTCCGGTTATGTTTTGAGTTAATGTGGGGTTTCCTGAGTATTCTATTTTCCCAGAGCCAGAAATAATCGCATTTAATGTTTTTGTTGCATTTACATACATGTTTCCGCTACCACTAATTGTGCAGGTAGCGTTTTCGGCAGCAAGTTCGGCCAGGTTCATATTTCCGCTTCCCGAGGTTAAGGCAGTGAGTGTTTTTACATTGCCTTTTGCCTTGATATTTCCGCTTCCGGCTATCGATGCAGTTATTTTATTAAGGTTTTCTGGGTTGTTTAGATTGATGTCTCCACTCCCGGTGATTAATAAAGTCTGAATGTCTTTGAATGTGGAGTCGACATCGATATGCCCACTGCCGGCAATGGTAAGTCCAATGAGTGAATCGGGCATAGCAATACGCACTTTAGCTTCGCTTTTCAGAAGGATAGTCGAGATTGGATCAATGGATATCACCAAATTGTGCGAAACCACTTTGGCCGAAATATATTTTACAATATTTTCGTAGTCTTCTACTTCTACTTTAAATAGGGTGTCCTTCACAATAGTGACGTTGGCTGCAGAAAGCAGTTGTACAGACTGAAAATCTGTCGCCACACGGTTTTCCATAACGATGTTTCCTTTGCCGGTTACTCCAAACCAGTCTGAAACACAGGAAGTAAACAAAAACGATGAAGTTGTGGCAAGTAACAAAACAGAGATATTTCTTTTTTTCATAAGGGATAAAATTTGAAGTTATTTTTAATATTATTTATGCAAATAAATTGGCGAATTGCAACAATAATGCCAAAAGCAACTCCTGTAATCAGGAGATCAGTTCTTTCATGATCAGGGTCATAAGCGGTTGTACCGAGTTGCCTATTTCCTGCACTTCTTCGTGAGTAACCTCTACAATTTTTCCAGGAACACCCAGGTCGGTAACAATGGAAATACCAAAACATTTCATGCCGGCATGATTGGCCACAATTACTTCGGGAACGGTACTCATTCCTACAGCATCGCCTCCTATCGTGCGGAAATAACGGTATTCAGCAGGCGTTTCGAAGGTAGGACCGGTGGTGCCAACGTAGACGCCTTCCACCACTTTGATGTTGTGTTTTGCAGCAATTTGCTTTCCTTTTGCAATCAATTCTTTTGAATAAGCTTCGCTCATATCGGGGAAGCGTGTGCCCAGTTCCGGGAAGTTTTTCCCCCGTAACGGGTGTTCGGGAAAGAGGTTGATGTGATCGGTAATAATCATTAAATCACCAATTTCGAAATCGGGATTCATTCCGCCCGATGCGTTCGAAACCAGCAGGGTGTCTATGCCCAGTGCTTTCATTACACGCACAGGAAAAGTAACGGCTTTCATGTCGTAGCCTTCGTAATAATGGAAGCGTCCTTGCATAGCCAATACATCTACCCCGCCCAGTTTGCCGGTGATAAGTTTGCCGCTATGTCCTTCCACGGTTGATACGGGGAAGTTTGGAATTGTTTCGTATGGAATTTCTGTCTTTTCGGTAATCTGGGTAACCAGATTGCCCAGGCCAGTACCTAAAATAATGCCTGTTTTAGGTTTCGATGGGATTCTGCTGCGCAGAAAATCAGCTGTTTCTTGAATTTTCGACAACATAGTTCTTTATTTTTTGAATAAATAATGATTCTTGATTCTGTAATATTTCTACCCTAATGGGTAAAGCGTATGTGTTTTGTTTTAGCTTTTCAGGAAAATCAGGGTTTGATTGCAGGCGCGCTGCATCTTTTTCTGTAACCAAAAGTATCTTTTTCTGAGAAGGAACAGACTCTAATCTGCTTATGATCATGCTGATGTCTTTAGGTTGAAAATCATGATGATCGCTGAAGAACAAAGTTTCGATGTTGTCTGAAAATTGTTTGAGATACTCAACGATAGGCTCAGGTGAAACTATTCCGGCAACCAACAATACGCCTGTTTCTTGTTCTCTGAGTTCTTTTAAAGTAGTCGTTTCTGAAATAAGATCCGGAAAAACCGGCTTTAACTCGTTGTATACGAATGAAGAAAAAAACAGCAACTGGTTGTTCTCCGGTTTCAATTCTGTTTCAATTAATCGCATTTCTATCGGAGAAATATCCGGTGGGCATTTGGTTACAATAATTACATTGGCCCTTTTGCTCCCCTGATGCCATTCGCGCAAACGCCCGGCAGGCAGTAGCAAGTCGCGGGTGTATAGATTTGAATAGTCGGTTAATAAAACTGATAAGCCTGCATGAATATGGCGGTGTTGGAAGGCATCGTCGAGCAATACCAACTGTAAATCAGGGAATAATGTCTGGAGTTTTTGCACGCCGCGCACCCGCTTTTCGTCAACAGAAACTGTTGCTTTGGGAAATTTCTGGTAAATTTGAAAAGGTTCATCGCCAATAGACAGACTGCTTGATTTCTCGTTTGCCAATTGAAATCCTTTGGTCTTGCGTTTGTAACCACGGCTCAATACAGCTGTTTTCCATTCATTCTGTACAATGGTGAGGATAAATTCAGTGTGAGGAGTTTTGCCTGTTCCTCCAACTGCAAGATTGCCTATGGAGATAATGGGGATGTCGAAATGAGTAGATGTAAGTATTTCATTTTCAAAGAGCCAATTGCGTATGCCGGTCGCTAATCCATAAAGGAGCGAAAAAGGATAAAGGGCAATATGTTTTGCATGCTTTTTCAATAGAAATACATTTTAGAAAAATGAATTTGATGACAAAGATACAATTTTCTTAATAATAAACTACTTGTATTTACTTTCAGGAATTTGACTTTTTGAAAAATAACGATATTCAGGGTACGGGATCGTACCCACTTCCACCCCATGGATGACAGCTACTTATACGCTTGATAGATAGCCAACCGCCTTTGATAATGCCGTGTTTTTTGATAGCTTCGATGGCGTATTGTGAGCAGGTGGGAGTGTAACGGCATCGGGCCGGGAAAAGAGGTGAAATGCTGTACCGGTAAAAATATACCGGAAGCAATATAATGAACTGGAGTATTTTTTTCATGATGATTTAACCTGAGTAACTAACAACTTAGCAGGGTGTTTGTTTGTGTGAAGATGGATTGTTTGTGAGTTGTATTGCTCTTAGGTAAACCGAAAAATACACGGTATTAATTTAAATCTTTTCAATTAGCTTTTGCAGAGCTACTTTCATTTTTTTGTCAATCTGAACAAAATCCATTACATCGTCCGAAACGTAATTGAATGCCACATGAATCTGTAATTCTTTTTCGGTTAGCTTTTCGTGCAGTTCTTGTTTGTTCAAGCGGTATGCTTCACGCATCAGTCGTTTCAGCCGGTTGCGTTTTACAGCACGTTTGAAACGTTTTTTAGGAACGCTCATCATGGCACTCGCCGGGACGTTGTCGTTTCGGGGTTCAATCAGATAAACCACACGCAGAGGGTAGGCTATAAATGCATTACCTTGCGTAAATAGCCGGGTAATGCGTTTTTCGCCGCATAGGTGCTCTGGTTTGGAAAATGAATTCGGGTGGTTCATTGCTTTAAAATAAAACTATCCCAAAAGTACGAAAAATCTTCGATACTTATGGGATAGTGTACTTTGTGTGGAAAAACGATTTATTTTCGTGCTTTCTTGTTGTTTTCTTTCAGGAAATTTTCGATACCCATAGTCATGGAAGTTACTCCGGGTGCTGGAACTTCGATATCCAATCTCAATCCGGCATCGCGGGCAGCTTGTGCCGTAGTGGCTCCAAAACATCCAATAACAATATCACCTTGTACAAAATCCGGGAAGTTTTTCAGCAATGAACTGATTCCTACCGGGCTGAAGAAAATCAACATATCGTAGTTAAATTCTTCATCAGGTCCGAAATCGTTACTTACCGTTTTGTACATTACGGCTTTGTTGTACGTGATTTTCGATTTTTCCAGTTGAGACATAGTTTCTTCATTCTGGACATCCGAAGTTATCAGCAGGTATTTTTCGTCTGTGTGTTTGTTCATAATCGTCACCAGATCGGCTAACTTGCCGGTGGCTCCGTAGAAAACTTTACGTTTGCGGTAGTGGATGTAGCGTTGCAGATATAAAGCTACAGACTCTGAAACGCAAAAATATTTCATTGTTTCGGGAATGGTGATACGCATTTCTTCGCAAAGGCGGAAAAAATGGTCGATTCCATGGCGAGCGTTAAAAATAATTGCTGTGTGGTCTAAAATAGCTATGCGTTGAGTCCTGAATTCTTTTGCAAAAATGGGTTCAACTTTAATAAAAGGCCGGAAATCAATTTTCACATTATACTTTTCGCTAATGTCAAAATAAGGTGATTTTTCGGTGCTTGGTTTTGGCTGGGAGACTAGTATCTTTTTAATTTTCAAGGCCATAGTTTCTATAATAAAACATGCTATATTATAAATTTATACACCTGATATAAAGCAATTAGGGGTAAAAATTCGAGGGTGCAAAGATACAACAATATATAAAACGAAGCTACAATCTTGTGAAAAAATATTTGAAATAATTTGAAAATTATGAGAATGTAACTCAAAATGCATACTAAAAGGCCGATAAACTGGGTGATGTAATGAATGTCGTAGGGTACATAAATGTGTATTATAAGCAGAGGAAATAAGATCATGCCCAGCAAAGAGATGATGTTAAAGTAGCTGTCTTTGGCCATTTTTGTGCTTGCAGGATCCAGAAATATGTATCCAAGCAAATCAAAAAGAAGTGATTTTAATCCAAAGAAAGTAAAAGTGATTGCTAAAACGATTCCAAATTTAAGGATGGAAAAGTCGGTGCCTGCTGTGTGAAGCAGGTAATAGCAACTTAAGCTTATCACACTGATGGAGAAAGTGATAATGAAAAGCCTTATTTGAAAGTCGTTTACGGTGGCTTTATTGAAAATGCTTGAGCGTTCTTTTACCTGAAAGAAATTCTTGGCAGTTTCGGAAATTAAGCTTCCTGACCGCGAAACTGAAAATGCCAGTAAAAAGAATAAAACAGCCAAAACAATAAAAACCCAATTTTCGGTTTGGGGCAAAGACGGATGTGGAATACCCACAAATCCGCGGGTAAGGCGGATCACGTTTCTGATAGAGTCAGCAATGTGCAGCGAGTCAATCCGGGCAAGTGAATCGGCAGTTGCAATGGAGTCAATTCTGGCTAATGAATCCAGTCGGGCCAATGAATCCGGCGACAGCGCTTTTGTGCTGTCGTTGAGCATTTGTATGGTGTCCTGCTGTATCACTTGTGTTCGACTGATTAAATAATTTTAAGCACAGATTTGAAATGTCTTTTTTAAATTGCAGCCAGGCTACGTGCATTTTCGTTCCAGGAAACAGATTTTTTGATGGCTTCAAGAACTTCTTCGGGTGTTTCCACCACTTCCCACATGTTTTTATGGATATCACGCATAAATTTTTCGTCAATGGCCCGGTGAAGCATATCAATCAACGAATCGTAATATCCATCAGTGTTCACAATAACTATTGGTTTTGTAAAAATGCCCAGTTGCTTCCATGTAATCACCTCCAGTAATTCTTCCAGAGTGCCACAGCCGCCTGGTAATGCAATCACGGCATCGGCCATTCGGGCCATTTTTTCCTTTCGCTCGTGCATAGTGGCTACTACAATCAACTCGCTGAGTTCGCTGTGATGCCAGTTCTCGTCACACATAAACTGTGGGATAATTCCACTTATTTTTCCGTTGGCCGCCAATACGCTGTCGGCCAGCTCTCCCATAAGTCCGGTAGCGCCTCCGCCAAAAACCACAGAAACGCCGGCAGCAGCCAGAATTTTTCCTAAACGGTTGGCTGCATCGAAAAATCGTGGATCGATTTGGGTACTTGAGGCACAATAAACACAAATGGTTTGCATAGACAGTTGTGAGTGGTTTCGTTTTTCAAAAAATAAGTGCAAAAATACAGTTTTCTTTCCGTATTTTTGAAGTTCATTTTAAAAATAGAACAAAATGATATTGGTAACTGGTGCTACAGGTTTGGTGGGTGGAAATTTGTTGTGGCATCTGCTGTGCGAAAATAAACGGGTAAAGGCAATCCGCCGCGTAACCAGTGACCTGAAGCCGTTGCGCACTATTTTCAGTTTTTATACTCCAAACCCGGATGAGTATCTGAGTCGTATTGACTGGGAAATGGCAGATGTGATGGATGCACATTCCCTTCAAACGGCATTGAAGAATGTGTCGGTGGTTTACCATTGCGCAGCGCAGGTTTCTTTGGTAAATAGCGGAGAAGGCATGTTGGATACTAATGTCATTGGTACCCGGAACATGATTGAAGCGGCTATCGGCTCTGGCGTGAAAAAATTATGTTTCGTAAGTTCGATTGCTGCCTGCGGGCATGCATCGGGGAAGGTGCTGATAGATGAAGAATTGCCATGGAAAGATAACCCCAACCGCTCACTTTATTCCCAAAGTAAGTATTACTCGGAGCAGGAGGTTTGGAAAGGAATTGCAAAAGGACTGAATGCTGTGATTGTGAATCCGGGCGTGATACTTGGTATTTCCGGCACAGAAACCGGAAGCTCGCAGTTATTTTCGAAAGTTCGTAATGGTTTTATGTTCTACACCAACGGAGGGACCGGCTACGTGGATGTGCAGGACGTGGTAACGGTTATGATTCAGCTGATTAAGTCTGATATTTCGGGCGAGCGGTTTATATTGGTGGGTGAAAACTGTTCCAATAAGGATATTCTGAGTTGGATGGCTGATGGATTTGGAAAGCGACGACCGTTTATTAGCATTGGGCGGCGTTTGCTCGGGTTGGTTGGTTTTATTATGGAGATGGTTGGTAAAATATTTGGTTTTAGTCCTGCAATCGACCGTGCAACAGCCCGCACAGCTTCAAAAAGAGAATTTTTTTCGACACGGAAAATTGAGAATGCAATCGGTTTTCGGTTTAAACCGGTTGAAAAGTGCATTGCAGAAGTATGCTCTTTTATGAAGAATAATCAACACTAAAACTGGAGCCCGAGTTTCAATCCCAGATTTTTCATTACGGTGTTTCCGTAATAGGAAAAGGTGCCCAGATTATTTGTTTCCGTAAGGTTTCCCGAAATAGAGTTTAGACCTGCATAAAGCCCTGTAATTAAAGCTGTTTTGTGATTTAATTGGTGGCTGAGTCCGATCGAGAATTTGACGAAAGTACCTCCGTCGTAATTTGTGGCAGTTGAAAATGCGTAACCAGCATCAACTCCAAAATATGGTGCAGTGTTTTTTTTGCTTAAAGTGCTTTGAGCACGAACGAATACGGGAATTAAATCCACAGAAGTAGCGTTTGGTTCCAGCAATGTCTTGTTGTAACCGGCTCCAACTCCCAGAAATAAATCTTTGCCAAATATTTTTTTATTTCCGAATGTAAGCGAAACCTGCATGTTTGGCGAAGAGGTAAATGCAAATTTTGCATTTGAAATGCCGGCATCAAACTCCAGTTGTCCACTGAAATTGCCTTCCTGCTGAATCAGTTCCCCACTGATTTTTGTCTGGTTTTGAGTTTGTTCAGCTATAGGGATTTTTTCTACCTGTCTGATTTCTGTCAGCTGGAATTGGTAGCGTGCGCCGTTTTGTGTCTTGATCATGATGATCTCGGACGTTTTTACAACGATTTCGCCAACATAAACCTCACCGGAGTTGAGTGTAATCTTATCCAGAAAAGCCGGTTCTTCTCCCAACAGGTGGAAGGAAAGAAACAACGTTAGAATAAGAATACACAAGTGTTTCATTTATGAGGATTTAAATTGAAAATCAGTCGGTGAGAGTCGATGCAATTACTTCTTTGAAGCTGTTTAAAAATAGGTTGGCATCCGATTTTGACAGACATAAAGGAGGGAGCAAACGGATTATGTTTGTTCCACTGGCACCGGTAAATATCTTTTTTTCAAATAATAATTTGTTGCGAAGTTCTTTCACCGGCTTTTCAAATTCCATCCCAATCATTAACCCAAGCCCGCGAACGTCTTTTATCTGAGGGATTTTTTTCAATTCATCCATCAAATAATTTCCAATTTTCTCTGCATTTTCCATTAAGTGCTCCACTTTGAGAATGTCAAGCACGGCAATAGCAGCTACACAAGCCAAATGACTGCCACCGAAAGTAGTGCCAAGTAAACCATGTGAAGCCTCGAACATGGGGCTGATAAGAACCCCACCAATAGGGAAGCCATTTCCCATGCCTTTAGCCACGGTGATCAGGTCAGGGCGAATGCCGGCGTGTTGATGCGCAAAGAATTTTCCGCTACGACCATAGCCGGATTGAACTTCGTCCAGAATAAGAACTGTTCCGGTGGCTTTACACTCGGCACTCAGAGCTTGCAAAAATTCTATTTCCGGAGTGCGGATTCCGCCCACACCTTGTATTCCCTCGATAATTACGGCACAAACATCTTTCTTTTGCAATGATTTGCGAACAGCTTCGATGTCATTCAACGCAGGAAATTCCACTTCGAATCCTTCGTTGATCGGAGCCACAATTTTGGGATTGTCGGTTACACGGACTGCAGCTGATGTACGACCGTGAAAGCTTTTGTTGAAAGCAATCACTTTGGTACGGCCGGTATGGAAAGAAGCCAATTTCAACGCGTTTTCGTTGGCTTCAGCTCCCGAATTTACCAGAAATAAAGAGTAGTCTTCATAGCCGGATAGTTTGCCAAGTTTATCGGCAAGCTCCACCTGCAATTTATTTTGAACGGAATTGGAATAGAAAACCAGTTTTTCCAGTTGTTGTGTCAGTTTTTGAACGTAATACGGATGAGAGTGTCCGATGGAGATTACTGCATGCCCCCCGTACAGGTCGAGGTATTCAATGCCGTGGTTATCATATGTTCTGCAACCAATTCCTTTTGCAATTTCAATATCAAAAAGTGGGTAAACATTAAATAAATTCATAGATGCAATCGTTTATACAAAAGTTTGTTCTTTTAATCAGCAACCCGGTTGAAAAATGTTATTTTTCACTTTTACCGAAAGTTGGCTGCAAATGTAATTTAAAATTTAGATACACTCAAATAAATACAATTAAAAAAAATAATGTAACTTTACGTCAGTTTTTTACGTAAAAAACTCTTTTTTAATGCTCTGAAATATGGAAAAATCGGTTACAATCTTTTGCAAAAACACACAGTCATATCATACATATCCTCTGGGAACCTCATTAATAGAAATTTACAATGATCTCAATATCAATCTTAAGTATAAGGTTGTTGCAGCGCGGGTTAATTATAAGGTAGAAGATCTGAATTTTTTAGTTTACAAGCCCAAAGACATAGATTTTATCGATTTAAGTTCTTCATCGGGAATGCGGGTTTATGTTCGCACCCTTAGCATGGTGCTGGCCAAAGCTGTCTCCGAGTTGTTTCCCAGTGCTATTCTTAAAATTGAACATCCTATTTCTAAAGGGTATTATTGTAAGTTAGAAAATTTGAATCAGGAGCTTAGCCCCGAATTAATCTTACAAATCAAAGAACGGGTAAACCTGATTATTTCTCAGGGAAAACGAATATACACTGAGGAAAAACAAACTGCCGAGGTTAAGGAATTGTTTGCCCGGCAGCCTCACCATAAGGATAAAATTGCACTTTTTGAAACCCTCGGAACGCCGTACTGCCGTTTTTTCAGAATTGATAATTTCATTGATTACTATAACGGAGTTTTGATGCCCACGACAGATTATCTGCGGATTTTCGATTTGGTGCCCTATTATGATGGAATGCTTTTACGGGTTCCTAACCGCGAAAATCCTGTAGAGCTGGAAGAAATAATTCCACAGCCCAAAATCTTCGATATTTTTAAGGAGTATATGGGCTGGAATAAAATTATGAACCTCAATAATGTGGGTGAGTTTAATATTTCGTGCCAGAACAATGAGTCATTTAATCTGATTAAGGTTTCAGAAGCTTTGCACGAAAAGAAAGTGGCATCAATTGCCGATATGATTTCGCAACGAGCCGGAAAAGTACGTCTGGTTTTGATTTCAGGGCCCTCTTCGTCCGGTAAAACTACTTTTAGTAAGCGCCTTTCTATTCAGTTGATGGTAAGTGGATTAAAGCCTGTTGCTTTGTCGTTGGACAATTATTTTGTGAATAGAGACGATACACCGCGGGATGAGAATGGAGACCTGGATTTTGAACATTTGCACGCGTTGGATTTGGCTTTGTATAATCAGCACCTGAAGCAACTGCTTGCCGGCGAAGAAGTGGCGCTTCCTGTGTTTAGTTTTGAGGATGGAAAACGATCTTACAAAGGAGAAAAGCTAAAACTGACTGATGATACAATTCTGATCATGGAAGGTATTCATGCACTGAATCCTGAACTGATTCCCGATATTCCGGTTGAGACTACATTTAAAATATATGTTTCGGCACTTACCACCATTTCCATTGATAATCACAATTGGATTCCAACTGCCGATACCCGTTTGCTCAGACGAATTATTCGCGATTATCGCTACCGGAATTATTCTGCCCGTGAAACCATTGCCCGCTGGCCGAGCGTGCGCCGCGGCGAGGAGAAGTGGATTTTTCCCTATCAGGAAAATGCAGATGTAATGTTTAATTCGGCACTTTTGTTTGAATTGGCTGTCTTGAAAAAGCATGCAGAACCGATTTTGGCTGAGGTGCCGAAATATTGCGATGAATATACCGAGGCGCACCGGATGATAAAATTTCTTAACTATTTTGTGCCAATTCACGACCGGGAAATACCGCCAACATCTTTGTTGCGCGAATTTGTGGGAGGCAGTAGTTTCAGGTATTAATGCAGAATTGTAATAAGTTTTACTGTGGCTTAGACTGGGATTTTAATTTCTTTTTTGTACTTTTGCGCCCAATATCTTAGTAAATAGAAATATACCAATCAGGAATGAAAAAAATATTGTTGTCTATTTTTCTTCTCATACTTGTTTCCTTTGCGGCTCACGCTCAGCGAAGAAATGGGTTGATTGGTCATAGAACACAAAGTTCCGGTTCACTCGTTTTTACTTTAGGCCCAAATTACAGTTTTGCAGATCCGGATTGTTCCAAAGGGGTTTTTGGTCCGGTTATTAATCAGAATTTTTTTGAAAACCAAAGCCTGAGTTTTGGATACAGGTATACTTTTTCGGACGATTTTGGCTATAAAGTGGCTTTAGGTTACGATCATTTTACCGGTGAGGATTTGAAATCAGACCGTAACTATGCATTCAAAACGAATGCGTTCCAACTGACAGGACAAGGAGAGTATTATTATCATTTTGGGAAAAGATTCCGTAGAAGATGGCCAAACACTGTTTATGGGTTTTTAGGAGTTGGAGTGATGGCAAGCAATGCGGATCTCACCCGGCCTTCATTAGATAACAGGGGGCGTTATAAATATCGTCAGAATGATGTAACCCCAGTTATTCCCTATGGTTTCGGGTATAAATATGATATTGATTACCAGTTTTCGGTAGGAGCAGAGTTTTGTTGGAGGTACACTTTTTCCGATTTTCTGGATGGCTTCAAACCTCCTTATCCCAATTCAATAAGCAACGATGTCCTTCAGGGACTTTCGCTTACACTTTCCTATCGCCTCGAATAGTTATTTCCCTTCGCCCTGCAGGATTATTTCTCTTGCGGGCACCAACCCACCGCCCGAAATGGTCAGAACTGCCGAATGAATTCCAATGGAAGCAGGCCGGTAGTTTATAGTTATATTCTTGCCGGTAGTAGCATTAACGTCTTCTTTTATCAATATGCCTGCAGAAACAGTAAACATGCCTGCATCAGGTCCAGTCAAAGTCAAACTTAGCGTATCTGTAATATCGGTAGTTTTAATGATAAAAGATTTGGTCTTTATTGAATTTATTTTTGTGGCCGGAAATTGAATGGCATTATCAATTTTTCCTGCAAACACTACGGGTTTTAATGGAGTGTATTGCGCAGATGCTGAACCTGTAATTTTTAAATCAACAGAGGATGCTCCTGCGCTTGTGAGTTGCAACACGTCTGTATGTATACCACTCACTGAGGGATTGTATCTGATTTGAATAGTATCGGTAATGCTGTTAACAGTTGGTATTAATTTCAGGTTTTTCTTCCAGCTACTGTCAGTTGATCGTTTGATGTCAAAATGAATTTTATCTTTCAATGTAATTGCAATTGAGTCTTTCAATGCAGAACCATGCACAATAATACGCTGGATATCTGATGGTGTTCCTGTATTTGTAATGAAATTAGTTATAATTCCGTTGATTGCTATTGTTGGGGGTGGGGTGCCTCCCATTAGTTTAAAGGTAATGCTGTCGCTGGTTTTTGTAATTTCTGTAATTGCCCGGTTCATGTTTGTACCCCACCACGTCGTTGGTGTAAATGCCCCGCTGGTAAAAGCCGTTCCCGGTGTAGTTTCCGAACCGCTTAGTGGCTGTAGATATATCCGCATGTGGTTTACATTTGTTTGTAACGATCCGCCATAGTTATTGGGCATGTTGTACAGCCATGCCGTCTCGTTGTAGTCGATATGCCAGATAAGCATTCCTTCGGCGGGCAGATAGGCATCCCAGCCGGTTAGTTTGCGGTATTCCAATACATAAAACTCCGTAGGACTCGGGTTGTTCCCATTCAGGTTGTGGGTTGTTTCTGAGATCAGAAAGGCTTGGTTTTGTGTGTTTGGCGGTGGGGTTTTTCCCTGGTAAATTGGTTTTAAAGTCAGATCGGAGCTGCTGCTTACTTGTTGTGGAGTGAGCCAGCCCAGATAGAACCGGTCGAAAACGGAATAGGTGGGAGGAGTTTTGCCAGAGTTAAGATAGCAGCCTTCGTCCATAATGCTCCATTCGTTGAGCGTATTGATGTCTACCGAATAAGTTGTATGGTAGTAATCGGGAAGTCCGAGCACGTGTCCGAATTCGTGACAAAAAGTGCCTATGCCGCACATTTCAGTGCCTGAACTGCCTTTGAGTTCTGACGTACAGGCATAGTAATTGATCGTTTTGCCATCAAAAACATTATTCCCCGGATACCCTGCTTCCCATAAACTCCATCTGTGTGGCCAGATACTATTGGCCGGTCCGCCTTCAGCCTCGTTATTGCCGGCATAATATACGAACACATTATCCACGAATCCATCGTTATCATTATCATAGCGGGTAAAATCAACTCCGTCCTGATCGGCGGCTTCGCAGGCAGAGGCTATCATGTATTGGGGCCGGATGTCGTTCCCGTTTGCATCGTTGGCTCCATAATAAGCCATTGGTTGAGGCAATGTATATGGGCCTACCACATCAAAATCCGGTGTAAATTTACCGTAGGAAGCCGACATGAAGTAATCGCGGGCTGAACCGGTGGCGCCATTTGCACTGTATCCTTCGCTGTTTGACATATTTCGAAAAGAAGTCAGTGGCGATGGAGTAACAAATGCTTTGTCGCTGAAATTCACCAGTATTACCAGCACTTTAGGAGAGCCGGAAAGGGGAAATGCGCTTTGTGATTTGTTCTGCTTAGGAGCTGCCGAACCTTTTATTTTTAAAGGAGAGGTGCTTTGTGCCCGCTCTAAAATGGTTGATTTGGAAATTGTTTTAAGAAATCTGATTTCAGAAGCAGTTCGTTGATTTATATTGCGTGCCGGATAGTTGCTTTCTACAATCTGACCGGTGGCATTCAGGGTGGCATAAGTCAGGAATCCTTTGGCATTGGCTTTTAAAAGATAGCCATCTTCGGTTGTTCGGTGATGATGCGATTCATCACCACGCAATAGTATAGTAAGTTTTTTGCCGTCAGGTTGGGTAACAGACACAGGGAATGGGTACGCTTTTACGGCGTATACATGGTAGCAGGTCAGTTGGAAAACAAGTACACAAAAGAAAAAAAACGCTTTACTATGAAGCATTAAAATGTTGGTATTTAAAGTAAATCAGGCAAATATAGTAATAATATCTTGTTCAAATCTGTTGACAAACAGTTCTTTTAGCATAGTTTATTATAATAATGAAAAATGACATTTTTTCAGTTTCCGGAATTTATTGAGATATTTCTATATTACTTTGAAAATTAGTTTTTTAATGGACTATTATAACAACCGGAAGCTATGTAATGTTTATGTGTTTTGTGCCGTAATGTCATTATTATCTGGCTGTTAGTGACTAAATGGCACAAAAATGCTGTTGGCATTTAGTTTGAATATAGACAGTCGCAAAACAAATTAATGTATAACTAAAAAATGGAGGATAAAACTATGTCACTCGTTCGATTTTCTAACCAGTTACCTTCGATGTTTGACCGTTTTTTTGAAGGCGATTTATTCGATTGGTCAAACCGCAATTACTCACTCACAAATACTACTTTACCATCGGTGAACATTAAAGAAAATGCTGATGAGTATAAAGTGGAAGTCGCAGCTCCGGGATTTGATAAAAATGATTTCAAATTGGAACTCGACCACGATACACTCACCATTTCGTCCGAAAAGAAAGTAGAAAACGAAACTAAAGAAGGTGAAAAATTCACTAAACGTGAATTCAGCTATCAATCGTTCAGCCGTACGTTTACTTTGCCTCAGACTGCTGATGGCGACCGGATACAGGCAAGTTACGACAACGGAATTTTGAATGTAAGCATTCCTAAAAAGGAAGAAGCTAAGCCAAAACCTGCAAGAATGATTGAAATTAGCTAATGCATTCAAAAAATGCTGAACATATCGGCATTAAAATCAATTAATCTTAGTCGGAGTACGGCTTTAAAGTCGTGCTCCGTTTTTTTTTATAAACAATCACAAATCATTATGGAAACATTTCAGGATATAATTAAGGGTGATAAACCCGTGCTTGTCGATTTTTTTGCAACGTGGTGCGGACCGTGTAAAGCCATGAGTCCGGTTGTGGAATCGGTGGGAAAAGAATTGCAGGGTCAGGCCCGTGTTTTGAAAATTGATGTAGATAAAAACCAGGCTATTGCGGCACAATATGGTGTGCAGGCCGTACCTACTTTCATTATTTTCAAAAAAGGCCAAGTGGTATGGAAGCATGCCGGTGGTATGGATAAGGCTACGTTGATGCAACAAATCAGAAAATTCGGTTGAATCGGGGCTGATGCAGCCGATTTGTTTAATGAGGTACAATATATTTTGTTATTTACATAATTATGATTTTCTTTGTACCTGCATAAACTAACATTCATTATTTGTTTGAAACGAACATACACACTGGCTTTTGACTATGAAAATGAGCGTATTCATGTGTAGGTTTCTGCAACAACTAACTAAAAGAAAAACGTATGAAACAGTTTTTTAAATTTACACTTGCCACGATAGTAGGTATTATTATCACTTCCATGTTGGGTATTCTTATTTTCTTTATTGTTGTTGGTGCCATTGCAGGCTCAACCGAAAAGGTCACCCAGCTGAAACCGAACTCGGTGTACGAATTGGATCTGGAAGGCCGGTTGGTCGACCGTTCGGAAGACAATCCTTTTGCGGCAGCATTTGCTGATGCTACCGGTCAAACTGCTGAAACCACCATTGGGCTGGACGACGTGCTGGCTAATATCGAAAAGGCTAAAAAAGACGACAATATCGTTGGGATTTATCTCAGGGGCGGTTCGTTGGCAGGTGGTATTGCTTCGATAAAGGAAATCAGAAATGCGTTGCTTGATTTCAAAAAAAGCGGAAAATTCATTGTGGCCTATGCCGATAATTATTCACAACGGATGTATTACCTGGCGTCGGTGGCCGATAAAGTGCTGCTCAATCCGCAGGGAATGCTTGAGCTGAAAGGGCTTTCGGCTCAGACTATGTTTCTGAAAAATACGCTGGACAAACTGGGTATCGAAATGCAGATAGTGAAAGTAGGTACATTCAAATCGGCTGTTGAACCGCTGGTGAATACTAAAATGAGTGATGCCAACCGCTTGCAGGTAACTGTATTTATGGGTTCTATCTGGAATACCATGTTGAAAGAAATTTCTGCTTCGCGCAAAATTCCGGTGGATACACTGAACAAATATGCCGACGAAATGCTGATGTTCCAACCCACAGAGAAATCGCTGCAATATAAATTGGTGGATAAACTGGTGTATATCGACGAGGTGGACAGCATTTTGAAGAAGAGTGCCAGGAAACTGGAAAAGAAAGATGAACTTGCTTTTGTGTCGCACGCCGAGATGACTAATTTGCCGGCTGACAGCAAATACGATAAAAACAAAGTGGCTGTGATTTATGCCATTGGCGATATTACCGACTCCGAGGGCGAAGGTATTGTGGCTAAAAATATGGTGAAAATGATCAATGATGTGGCCAAAGATTCGGCTGTGAAAGCGGTGGTTTTGCGCGTGAGCTCGCCGGGTGGAAGCGCTTATGCTTCGGAGCAAATCTGGCATGCGCTGGAAATGTTGAAAAAGAAGAAACCATTGATTGTGTCTATGGGCGATTATGCAGCTTCGGGCGGTTACTATATTTCGTGTATGGCCGACCAGGTGGTGGCGCAACCCAACACAATTACCGGTTCCATTGGTATTTTCGGTGTGATTCCAAACATTAAAGGCCTGAACGAAAAACTCGGACTGACTTACGATGGTGTGAAAACCAATAAAATGAGTGATGCTATTTCAGTAAACCGTGCGTTTACGCCCGAAGAACGCGACCTGATGCAAAATTACGTGAACCGTGGCTACGAACTGTTTGTAAAACGGTGTGCCGATGGACGTAAAATGACTACCGACCAGATTAAAACCATTGCCGAAGGGCGTGTATGGACCGGACAGGATGCGTTGAGAATAGGGTTGGTAGATAAAATTGGAGGATTGCAGGATGCCATTAAACTGGCAGTGGACAAAGCCAAACTGAAATCGTATAACGTAACCGAATATCCCGAAAAAGAAGATTTTGCTACCAAGTTTATGAAAAGCTTCGGAAAAGATATTGAAGCCCGTGTTATGAAAGCCCAGCTTGGCGAACAATACAACATTCTGAAACAAATCCGGAATGTGGATAAGATAAACGGAATTCAGGCCCGCATGTCGTACGACCTGAACATACAATAAATTGTCTTTTGCGTTTTTTATTATATTTTGTTTCGAAGAGACTGGGTGCGATGCCCGGTCTTTTTTTATGTCCAGCTTTTCCAAAGTTCTGAACTTTGGAAAAGCTGGAATTGGGAAACCCGGAAAAAATCCCTTATCTTTGCGTTCGCTTTTGCACTTCTGCAAAACGTGTGCTTGAACACCACGTAAAAAACAAGAGTTATGAAAAAACAAGTTTCCGTCGCCTTTATGGTGTGTGGCCTGCTGTTCACAGTATGCCTCATCGTTTCCAACATTGTTGAGCAAAAATTAATTACCATTTTCGGCATCGAATGTACTGCCGGTTTGCTCATTTTCCCTGTATCTTATATTATCAACGACCTTATTGCCGAAGTGTGGGGCTACCGCAAAGTGCGCCTCATTATCTGGAACGGGTTCCTGATGAATTTCCTGGCTGTGCTGGTTTTCAGGCTTAGTATCTGGGCGCCGGGTTCGGAGCATTTCACCAATCAGGAGGCTTTTGCCTCGGTGCTGGGCAATACCGAGCGCATTGTGGTGGCCAGTTTTATCGCGTTTTTGTTCGGTTCGTTTCTGAACGCTTACGTAATGAGTAAGATGAAAATCCTGCAACACGGACGTGGGTTTTCCATTCGGGCGGTGGCTTCCACCATCGTGGGCGAAGGAGCCGACTCGCTGGTGTTTTTCACCATTGCTTTTTCGGGGATAATCCCCACGCAAGCGCTGCTGATGCTTATTCTTACGCAGACAGCCCTCAAAACCGGTTACGAAATTGTGGCTTTGCCCATTACCAACATCGTGGTGAAGTACGTGAAGAAACACGAACAAACCGACGTGTACGACCGGGGTATTTCGTACAATCCGCTTAAGGTGAAAGATATTTAAAGAAATAAGGACTCGTTCAGGCCCGCAAAAGCTGCTTCAATCATGGTGTTGAGGCAGCTTTTTGTGTTATTGGCAGAATTTAATGCTTGTTTCCTGTTTCCAGTATTGCCCCTTTAATGTTTTGAAATAGAATTCATCAGCATTCAGTTTCAGAAAAGATATTTTTAGCCTTGTTTTCAACTGCACATTCTCCCAAGTAGATATTTTTGAGCTCTTAAACTTTATTTTTATATTATATTTATATTGCCATATAATGATAAAATAAATATATATTTATATTATTAAAGCCAATTATATATAATATAAGTACATTATTATGTTTTTAGGAAATTATATTTTTATATTAAATATAATGTATATATTTGTATTATCACATATTGGTAGTAATAATATCGTTTTAAAATGCTTTATCAATGACAAAAATCCTTGCAATGACGTTTCAGAAAATGCAGAACCTGACGCATAATGCGTTCATGCATCAGGTAGGAAGTCTGCTGACAGATGAAAATATGTCTTCACACGGGCTCGAAAACTTAATTGAACCTTTCAATCTGGCATTGGAAGCTGAAGATGCGGCCATGCGGGTAAAAAGAAAGAGTTCCCTGACCGGGGAACTGGTAAAACTCAACGATGAACGGGAAGAAGTATATGCAGGATTTGTATATCATTACGAGAGTTGTCTGCGGCATTACAATAACGATATGCGCATAGCCGCTCAGGGTATTTCACATATCATGAAAAGTATTGCTTATATGCATAATCGTTCCAATATCAGCCGTGGCGGGAATATCCGAAAAATCATAGATAATATCCGTTTGCCAAAGTATGTTGCTATTGTGGAAATGATGCAACTGGACGGCTGGCTGAACAAACTGGACGAACTGAATCTGGCTTATGAAACTATTTCGGATAAACGGTTTAGCGAAAAAGCCCCGCGCGGAAGTGGCAACGTTCGTGTGGCGCGCGAGCTTACCGATAAGGCTTATCAGGCTATGGTGCAGCGAATAAATGCACTTTCGATAGTAAACGGTCCGGAGGAATACAGCCACTTTGTACGGCAACTCAATACGCGTATTGCCGATGAAAAAAGGAGCATTGCCATTCGCGATGGTTGGAAAAAGCATAAGAAAGAAGCAAAGACAGAAGAGGCTGATGGAAAATCGGTGCCAGAAGCGGAAAATCCGGTTTAGTTTGTTTAAATGTAAAATTTTAGTATTTTTGACTCAGCTCCCGCGCGATTGCATCGAGTGGGAATTAGAAAATGAAAAAATTACAGGTTGAACAGATTCGTTTGATTCACGATTGAATCGTTTGGCAGCAGGCATTATCAGTTATATAAAGAAAGAAAAAATGACTTTTGACACAGACAGACAAACATTATCGGACTTAAACATATTCCCGAAAGAAAGAGGAGTAAAATCTGTCTTTGATTATTACAACCAAACTCAGACAAAAGGAGGAAAAGACTTGCTTTTAAGTATAATGCGTGAGCCTCTGAGGGACTTGACTGAAATAAATTCCAGAATTTATTCGATAAAATTTTTGCATGATAATAATTTATATTGCGAACTTGAAAGTAAGGACTTGGATGCCATTGAATATTATCTTAATCTGGACAAAGCTGTCTTAAAAGACCATATTATAGACTCTGTATATAATTATCTTTCGGATCGTGTAAAACCAACCAACGAATACTACCTGATTTCAAGAGGTCTTAAATGTCTTTATAAACATGTCAGGAATCTGATTGACTTCTTTGAAAACGATGACATACCCGAGTTTTCCGGTTTTTTAGCTGAGTTTAAAAGCGAAGTAGACCGGATAAAATATCATCCGGATTTCAAGTCGTTTATCGATAAAGACAGGAAAAAACTGAACTTTAGGCAAATAAACCGATTCGATTATTTGATTCGAAAAACAGAGAAAGAGACAATAGAAAAGATACTCGAATTGACATACATTTTTGACAGTTACATTTCCCTGGCCAACATTGCAAAGGAGAAGGAATTAGGGTTTCCTATATTTATCGAAACGTCCAATCAAAAAATACAAATTGAAGGCTTCTTTCATCCACTGATTGATAATCCGGTGAAAAATAATATCAATTTTAGGAATAACGAAAATCTCTGTTTTGTTTCGGGTGCAAATATGGCTGGTAAATCCACATTCTTGAAGTCAATAGGATTGTGTGTTTACCTTTCTCACATTGGTTTTCCGGTTCCGGCACAAGCTATGGTAACACCTTTATTTCATGGGCTATATACAACCATTAATATCCCGGATAACATAACTAAAGGGTATAGCCATTATTACAGTGAAGTGAGGAGAGTAAAAGATATTACATTGTTGATTAAGGAACGAAAAAGAGTTTTTGTCATTTTTGATGAATTATTTCGGGGAACAAACGTAAAAGATGCATTTGACGCAACTTTAATGATTACACAGGGATTTACAAAAATTAAAAATTGTGTGTTTTTTATTTCTACACATATTGTTGAGGTTGGAAAAGAACTTGAAAAATCAGACAGTATTTGTTTTAAATGTTTTGAATCGAAACTAGAAGGAGAACAACCGATATATAATTACAAACTGAAAGACGGCATATCCTCTGAAAGACTTGGACTGACCATTATAAAGAACGAACGAATTCTCGAAATGATTGTTGAAATTGAAGAAAACGAAAGAAATTGTAGTTGCTGATAATCCAGACGTCCCATCAAATGTACATAAATTTAATCTTTATGGGTTAGTATGAAAAACAATCCGACATAAATAATCTGCTTAAATTAGATGCGACAATGAAAAAAAATGAAAGTAATTCGAATAAAACAATTCACAGCCCTTTTGTTCAAACCTATTTCCACGGAACAAAGGTGGACATGAAAGTTGGCGACCTGATCGAAACCGGCATTAACTCCAACTACGGGCAACAGAAAAAAGCGAAATATATCTATCTTACGGCTACACTGGATGCTGCCATTTGGGGTGCTGAACTGGCTTTAGGAGAAGGTCGTGAAAGGATATATTTAGTAGAACCAACGGGTCCAATTGAGGATGACCCGAATTTGACGGACAAAAAATTTCCGGGCAATCCAACCATGTCATACCGCTCGCAGCATCCGTTTAAGGTTATTGGTGAAATTACTGTTTGGCAAAGCCACCCACAGGAACAGGTAAAAGCAATGAAAGACGCCTTGGCGAAACTTAAAGAACAGGGAATTGAAGCCATTGAGGATTGAGTGCCGATAGGCTGGTTTAGAATTTTGGGTAATATTTGTCCCTTTTTGGTTAGATTGCTTTCAAATTCAAACTGCTTTTTTGTTTCATTTGCAGTATGTTTTCAGAACAGCTTATCGAATCATTAAGCTCAAAATTTAATTATAATATGCGGCGAATGTTATATGGAGACGCAGTAAGTATTTATTATCAGAATGGACAATAACAAACTTGGCACAAAGCCGCATTATCAGATATTAGACGCACTTCGGGGTGTAGCAGCTATTATTGTAGTATTTTTTCATTTGGCTGAGCCGCTTTCCACAAGCCACCTCGACAATGTTGTAAACCACGGGTATCTGGCCGTTGATTTTTTCTTTCTTTTATCTGGGTTTGTAATTGGTTATGCCTACGACGACCGCTGGAAACAATTGACCTTTGGGGGCTTTCTCCGGCGTCGGTTTGAACGGTTGCAACCCCTCGTTGTGTTGGGTATGACGCTCGGTGCCATCGGCTTTTACTTTACCGACTCCACCATTTGGCCGCTAATTCACACCGTTCCCGTATGGAAACTGATTGTAGTTCTGCTCATAGGATATACGATTTTACCCATACCACTTTCTATGGATATCCGCGGTTGGCAGGAAATGCATCCGCTCAATAGTGTTGGCTGGTCGTTATTTTTCGAGTATATAGCTAATATCCTTTACGCACTGGGGCTACGAAAGTTGTCGAACAAGGCACTGGCTTGCTTTGTAGCAGTGGCAGCTGCGTTGCTGGTGCATTTGGCGGTTACCAGCCCGAATGGAGACGTTGCCGGAGGCTGGACACTAAATGCAGAACACATGCGCATTGGGATAATACGTACGTTATTTCCGTTCTTTGTCGGATTGCTTTTGTCGCGGGTAGCGCGGCCAGCCAAAATTAAAAATGCTTTTCTGTGGTGTAGCCTGCTGGTTGCGGCCGTTTTATTTATGCCGCGAATCGGTGGTGCAGAACATCTATGGCTGAATGGTTTGTACGAAGCTTTTTGCATCATTATTCTCTTTCCACTTATTGTATATATCGGTGCCAGTGGTATGGTGCATACTCAAATGGAGAATAAAATTTGTAAGTTCCTCGGCGATCTTTCTTACCCCTTATATATGACACATTACGTACTTGTCTATTTTTATGTGGCCTGGGTAAGCAATCATAAGGGTATTACGTTGTCGCAGGCATGGCCATATGCATTGCTTACATTTGCAGGAGCCATTGTGTTAGCTTACGCAAGTTTAAAGTTGTACGACGAACCGGTAAGGGCCTGGTTGAGAAAAAGGATGAAATGACTTCAAGATAGAAAGAAGCATAAGCCCACAGACTGATTCTCCTGAATGTGGTTTTTTGTAAGTTAATGTGAGTTCGATATAAGTAAGCTGCTAATAATCAGCTATAGTTTTCTTTGGAATCCTGAAAGGATTTAATGTGAATAACCGCGGGTGAAACCCGTGGGTCATGGAAAACAGAAAGAAGAACCCTGAAGGGGTTCAACATGTAATTCATTGTTATTGAGCCATTTCAGGGTTCAGTGCTACTTTTGTAAGCTACCACGGGTTTCACCCGCGGTTATTCACATTAAAGTCCTTCAGACTTTTAAAACAAGCTATTTTCTTTAATTTTAATATTTCTTATATCGAACTCACGTTAAATTACATTATTGCCATTTTGTTAGCTTTAGGAGGCAACATTTGAAATGAAAATTGCATCTATAAAAACAGACAATGAATTTCACATAAAAATGTTGCAAAAATTATGAAAACTCTTAGCAAAGTATTTTTGTCCTTATCAATCATAATATTGGTTTCTTGCCAGGCAAATGATGAATTGACTGTTATCCCTTCAGATAAATTAATCGGTTATTGGATAAATCCAGTTGTAACTGATTCTATATGGAAATATGAGAAAGCCAGTTCATTTAAAGAAGATAATAGTGGGTTTTCTTTTAAATCGGGGCAGGTGTTTGTTGAAAGGAAAAATGCTGGCTGTTGTGGAACGCCACCGATTGCATACGATAATTTTAATGGAATATGGGCGCAAAAGGATTCGTTAATAAACATTACTGTTGATTATTGGGGTGGTGTGGCGAGTTATCAATGGAAGATAATTTCAATTGATGATAAGAACTTAATTATTTGTAAACTAAAAGAAGAGTATCAGAGTAAGTAAAAGATATATAAATCTACAAAATTTAAACGATGATGTCAAACGACTTAAAACTTCTAATGAAAATAGAAGACAGAATAATTGCTGAAGACATTCAAAATATATTGGAAGAAAATGGGATTTATACAATCTTAGAATCAGATAATCCAGCTTCATCTATTATAAGTACATATTCGGGATTGAACCCAATTGAAACTATTGAAATTAAAATAAATGTTATAGACTTTCAAAGAGCACTTGAAATACTCAATGAAAGTGCATACAAGGAATTAATCAACTAGAAAAGAAATGCTTTGTTCCCTCACACTATCGCACGGAACATACAAGATTTTACGAATAGATAGAACGCTGTTTCAATATACAATTTGAAACAGCGTTTTTATTTTCAGATAGTTTGCCGAAATGTAAAATTTTAGTATTTTTGACCCCATGCTTACCGACGATAAACGATTGACTATCCGCGATTGGGCTGAAGATGACCGTCCTCGCGAAAAGATGCTGCACAAAGGCTCCGGGAGTCTTTCGGATGCGGAGTTACTGGCTATTCTGATTGGTTCGGGTAACCGCGACGAATCGGCAGTTGAACTTTCGCGCCGCATCATGCGCGAATGCCACGATAACATCAATGAACTGGCCCAACTCACTATTGCCGACCTGTGCAAGCGCTTCAAAGGCATTGGCGAAGCAAAAGCTATAACCATTATGGCTGCACTTGAACTAGGCAAACGCCGCAAAACGAATGAAGTGCTGGAGCGCAAAAAAATTACATCGAGCATCGACTTATTTGCGTTGTTCGAGCCTCAGTTGGTGGATCTGCCCCACGAAGAATTCTGGGTAGGACTACTCAACGGCGCCAACAAAGTGATCGAAATCAAGCGTCTTACCCAGGGAGGAAGCCGCCAAACGGTGGTGGATATTCCTATGCTGTTGAAAATGGCGTTGGAAAAATCGGCCCAGGCTGTGGTGGTAGCGCACAATCATCCATCAGGTCAAAATCGTCCGAGCCACGAAGACGAGCAAATAACACGCCGGATCAAAAGCGGTTGCGATGCCATTGGCATATCCTGCCTCGACCATATAATTATTGCCCGTGGCAGCTATTACAGCTTTGCGGACGAGGGGAAGATGTAGTTGATGTGATGATATGGTGATGTGATAATATGGTAATGAGATGATTAGATGGTCTGGTAATGCCAAAATTAATTATACACTTTAAAATATTGATTTATGGAAAGAAGAAATGAGATTCTGGAATTGAGTTTTGAATTTGCACTTGATATTATTATATTTACAGAGTTGTTGGAGGAACAGAAAAAATATGTAATCTCGAAGCAACTTTTAAAATCGGGTACATCGATTGGAGCAAATGTGAGAGAGTCTCAAAACAGTGAAAGTAAAGCTGACTTTGTTCATAAATTAAAAATTGCAGCTAAAGAAGCTGATGAAACAGAATATTGGTTGCTCCTATGCCAGCATTCACCAAGTTATCCATATAATCCCGAGCTGATGACAAAGCTAATTAGCATTAAGAAATTACTCTCTAGCATTATTTCTAAGATGAAAAACTGACAATTCCTTCATCATCAAATTATCATCACATCAACACATTATCACATCAAAATATGATTCTTCTTGAAGTAGAAAACGTAGTCAAACAATTTGCCGGACACCGGGCACTGGATGGCGTAAGCCTGACGGTAACTGAAAACACGGTATATGGCTTGCTTGGACCTAACGGTGCGGGCAAAACCACGCTCATCCGTATTATCAACTGCATTACGGCTCCCGATAGCGGCGAAGTTCGCCTCCATGGAAAACGCATGACGGCAGCAGATGTGCGTCATATCGGTTACCTGCCCGAAGAGCGGGGTTTGTATAAAAAAATGAAAGTGGGCGAGCAGGCGTTGTACCTCGCGCAACTGCGTGGCATGACCAAACGCGATGCACAAAAAGCCCTGAAGCACTGGTTCGAAAAATTCGAGATACAGGCCTGGTGGGACAAAAAGGTGGAAGAACTCTCCAAAGGCATGGCGCAGAAAGTACAATTTATCACCACTATCCTGCACGAACCCAAGCTACTTATTTTTGATGAACCGTTCAGTGGGTTCGATCCGGTAAATGCTGATTTGCTTAAACGTGAAATACTTGAGCTAAGGGACAATGGGGCAACCATCATTTTTTCCACGCACAATATGGAAACCGTGGAAGACCTGTGTGAGAATATCTCGTTGGTTGACCGTTCCAAAATTGTTCTTCAGGGCAATGTCGCTGAAATCAGGGCATCGCATGCTACCAATACCTTTCTGGTACGTTCCGCTAATGCCTTTGAAGGAAATGGCTTTGAAATTTTATCGCAAACACAAAAAAACAAGGTCTACGAAAGCATAATAAAGAAGCAGCAGGCTGCGACTAACAATTCAGTATTGGAAGCATTGATCCGGAAAACCGAAGTCCTTTCGTTCGAAGAACTTCTGCCCAGTATGAATGATATATTTATTAATACGGTAAAAAGATGAGCAAAATATCATTAATAATAAAACGGGAATACACCACACGGGTAATGAAAAAATCATTTATCCTGCTTACGTTTTTGACTCCCGTGCTTTTTGCAGGAATGATTGCCCTTGTCATTTGGCTGGGTGGTATCAAAGACGACAAAGTAAAAACCATTGTGGTGATTGATAAAACCCACCAGTACAAAGATGTACTCAAAAGCAACGAAACATACAATTTTGAATTTGTTGATGCTGATGTTGACGAGTTGAAAAAGCAAAATCAACAGGAGGAGCGTTTTACCGCTTTGCTTTATATTACCGGCGATTTGATGGCGGATTCCACTGCTGCTACTCTGTTTTCGGAAAAACAGGTGAATATGGAGCTCAAGAATTATGTGGCCGGACTGCTGAACAAATACATTGAACAGCAAAAACTGGCAGCCTACAACATTCCCAACCTGAAAGAAATGGTGGAAGAATCGCGCACCAACATCGACCTGAAAACTATTAAATGGGGCGAGAATGGCAACGAAAAAGAAGGGTCGGCCGAATTGGCCCTGATTATTGGTATGATTTCCGCCTTTATTATTTACATGTTCATCGTTATTTATGGAGCGCAGGTAATGAGCGGTGTGGTGCAGGAAAAAACCAACCGCATCGTGGAAGTTATCATTTCCTCGGTAAAACCATTTGAGTTGATGATGGGGAAAATAATCGGCATCGCGATGGTGGGCTTAACGCAGTTTCTATTGTGGGTGGTGCTTACCGGAGTTATTTCTCTGGCCATAGGGTCATTCTTTGGCGGCAATGTGGATGTAAGTTCGTTACAAAAAATGGGGCAAATGGGCATGCACCCGGCCCAGACCAATGTTATGCCGTCCGAAGTGCAATCATTGTTTACAGCTTTAAGCAGTTTGAATTACGTAGAAATAGTATCATTATTCATCGTTTATTTTCTGGGAGGTTATTTGTTGTACGCCTCGTTGTTTGCAGCCATTGGTTCTGCAGTGGACAATGAAACCGATACGCAACAATTTTCGTTGCCCATCATGCTGCCGATTATATTTGCCATTTATGCCGGAATTTTTAGTGCTGAAAATCCCGATGGGCCGTTGGCTTTCTGGTGCTCCATGATTCCGTTTACTTCGCCCATTGTCATGATGGTTCGTTTGCCGTTTGATGTGCCTGTGTGGCAGATAGCTCTTTCATTGGCTATACTTGTATTGTCATTTATTGGTACGACGTGGATGGCTGGTAAAATTTACCGCACCGGAATATTGATGTATGGTAAAAAGCCAAGTTGGAAGGAATTGTGGAAGTGGTTGAGGTATTAATAAAAACAGATAAGGCAAAAGTAAATAATGGCTTTGGAAAAAACAAATGCTGCCCGGCTTCTGGATAAGGCCGGAATTAGTTATCAATTAATATCCTACACGGTAGATGAAACGGATCTGAGTGCCATTCATGTGGCCGAACAACTGAATCAACCGGTTGAAAGGGTTTTCAAAACCTTGGTGCTAAAAGGCGACAAAATCGGTCATTTTGTGTGTATAATTCCCGGAGCTGAGGACCTCGACTTGAAAAAGGCAGCTAAAATATCGGGGAATAAAAACTGCGACATGATTCCGATGAAAGACCTGCTGTATATAACCGGATATATTCGTGGAGCCTGTTCTCCGTTGGGAATGAAAAAGCATTTCCCGACTTTTATTCATGAGAGTTGCCTCGGCTTTGATACCATTTATGTGAGTGCAGGCAAAAGGGGTTTGCAATTGCATGTCAATCCGGCCGACCTTATTGCCGAAGTAAAAGCTACCGTTGGATATTTGATTATTTCTCTGCCTTAACAAGGATAGGTTCAGAATTTACCGCAGAATTATTTTTATCTTTGCAGAACTACGAAATAAAAAACCGAATTACCGCATGTTTCCATCCTCTCTGAATCCCGGCGACCAGATTCGCATTGTTTCTCCTTCGGGAGTCATTGATCCGCAGTTTATCGACGGAGCTTCTAACGTGCTTGCCAAGTGGGGTTTGCAGGTTACCGAAGGTGAGTTTGCCCGAACGGAATACGGCCGTTTTGCCGGAACTGAGGAGCAGCGGATTTTCGATTTACAACAAGCGCTTGACGACCAGGATGTGAAAGCGATTTTATGCAGTCGTGGAGGCTATGGCTTGGCCCAAATTGTAGATAAACTGGATTACGCAGCTTTTCAGAAATCGCAGAAATGGATGGTTGGTTTCAGCGATATCACTATTTTGCACAATGTTATTACAAATCTGGGTATAGCTTCTGTTCATGGTATTATGGCTAAGCATCTTAGTGAATTGCCCGCTGATTCGGATCAGTCAAAAGGATTGAAAGATATATTATTTGGCAAACTTCCACACTATGAAATCGCCAGCGAGTCTCTCAATCGTACAGGAGTGGCTCATGGAAAACTGATCGGTGGAAATTTATCGGTATTAATGGGCTTGCGTGGAAGCCGGTTCGATTTGCCGTATGAGAACAATATCCTGTTTATCGAAGACATTGCCGAAAAACCGTACCATATCGACCGGATGATGCAAAACCTGCGGTTTAGCGGAATGCTGTCACGACTTTCGGGGTTGGTGGTCGGTCAATTCAGCGATTGTGAAGAGGATCCTCTGATGAAGCAAACCATTGCGGAAATTATACGAAACGCTGTGAATGATTATGCTTATCCGGTTTGTTTTAATTTTCCGTCAGGTCATGTGGATTACAATTTGCCATTGATTCTGGGTGCAGATGTATGCCTCAATGTGGACTCAAATTCATCGGTATTAACTTTTTGATGATTTCTGAAAAGAATCTCTTTTTTATTAAAAAGGGAAAATTGACTCGGGTTTTTTGCCTGAAAAAACTATCTTTGCAAATATAGTAACTTTCAGCCCCTTCTCTTATGCCATTGCAAAGACCCATTATTTTATTCTTCGGATTTATATTTTCTACACTGTTTTCGGTTGCGAATGCTATAGGCGCAGCTGTAACTGACACTATATCTGCAACTTCACGTATCGATTATTTGTCGACAGGCTCTGTGTCGATTACTGATTCGATAATTAATTACGGAAAGCAATTTTTGAATCGCCCTTATCGCTATGGATCCGGAGGTGCCGATACGTTCGATTGTTCGGGATTTACATCTTTTGTGTACCGTAACTTTGGTTATAAACTTGAACATTCTTCAGCCGAACAGGCGCAACAATTCGACACCGTTAAGCGAACTCATCTTAAAACAGGTGATTTGGTCTTTTTTGCAGGTAGCCGAAGAAGTAAAAGAGTAGGGCATGTAGGTATTGTTACTACAGCAAGCGAAGATGGAAAATTTAATTTTATTCATGCTTCGTGCGATAAAGGGGTCACTATTTCGAGTTCAGAAGAGCCGTATTATAGCAGCCGTTACATAAAAGCAAACCGTGTAATTGGTGGAACCCAGCTTTTAGCGGTAGCTCCATCTGTTTCTGAAAGTGCAAATGCCGATATTCAATCAGATAATAACGCCCCAGTGACTTATCCGGCCAAAAAAGTAAAGAAAACGATTCCTGCTAAATATCATAAGGTTAAATCAGGAGAGACATTGTCGGAAATAGCCGAAAAGTACGGACTTTCGGTGGCTGAATTGAAACGCAAAAATGGACTTAAGGGCAATAAAATTAATTTGAAACAGCAGTTGAAGGTGAAGGATAGTGAAACTTACACTGTTTTTGAACCGGTAAAAGAGGTGCCCGCGAAAAAAACTGATGCATCGGCAGAACAAGCGGTAGAAAAATCTAAAGCGGAAATAGCCTCTTCTATTGTTTCCCATAAGGTAAAAAGAGGCGAAACGCTGTTTAGCATATCTAAATTATACAACACTCCGGTTGAAGAGTTGAAAAGAATCAATAATATTCCAACCGGAAAAATCGTTCCGGGTCAGGAGATAAAAGTGTCTGAAGGTGATGTTCAGCCGACAACTATGGTGACGCAGAACGAGCAGCAACCTAAAGTATCTACTCATAAGGTTTCTTCCGGCGAATCATTGTTCAGCATAGCCAAAATGTACAACCTTTCGGTTGCTGAATTGAAAAAAATGAATGAAATGACCGGCAATGCTTTGCATGTTGGTCAGGTTCTGAAGGTTAACGTTCCGGAAGAAAAAAATATTGCTGATAATCTACAGCCTGCAAAACCTGTTCAGGTTAAACCAGAAACAAAATCAACTCCGAAAACAGAGCAACCTGTTGTAAAAACGGATTTGGCGCAAAGAGCAGAACCAAAGCCTGAGCCAGAACAATCGGAACCCGAAGATGTAAAAACCGAAGTTGTTACAAAGACCGGATCTCCTGTTAAAATCATTAAGCACAAAGTTCATGCTGGTGAAAGTCTGGTTACTATAGCTCGTGATTTTAAAGTGTCTTTGGATGAGTTGAAGAGAATTAATAATCTCGAATCGACAAAGCTGAATGTTGGTCAGGAAGTATTTATTTGCCTGAATACGGAGGCTGTGGTAATAAATCCGGTTGCAACTGCTGCTTCGAAACCAATTGTGGAAGAACAGCCTGTGGAAAAAGCAACCATAAATCCTGCTAAGAATGCCGTTGCTTCCCGTGCAGATGTGGTTTCGAAATCGGAACAGAAACAAAAGACACAGAAAAAAGCAGAACAAAAGCCGCTTTCATATAAAGTTAGAAAGGGAGATAACCTGAATACGATTGCCAAAGAATTTGATATTTCCGTGGATGATTTGAAAAAGATGAATAATCTCACGAGCAATAAAATCAGTGTTGGTCAGGAGCTGAAATTTGTGCAGCCCGATGCCGGGGTAAGTTCGAAAGAGGAGGCAAAAAAGATTGAAATGCCCGCAAAAGCAGTTATTCACAAAGTACGTAAAGGTGAAAATCTGGGCACTATTGCCAAAGATTTCAATGTCTCTGTTGAGGATTTGAAAAAGATGAATAATCTCACGAGCAATAAAATCAGTGTTGGTCAGGAGCTGAAATTTGTGCAGCCCGATGCCGGGGTAAGTTCGAAAGAGGAGGCAAAAAAGATTGAAATGCCCGCAAAAGCAGTTATTCACAAAGTACGTAAAGGTGAAAATCTGGGCACTATTGCCAAAGATTTCAATGTCTCTGTTGAGGATTTGAAAAAGATGAATAACCTCACGAGCAATAAAATCAGTGTTGGTCAGGAATTGAAGCTTGAACAGGATGTTGCTGAGGTAAGTTCGAAAGAGGAGGCAAAAAAGATTGAAATGCCGGCTAAAGCCGTTACTCATAAAGTGCGTAAAGGTGAAAATCTGGCAACAATTGCCGAAAAATTCAATATGACTGTTGACGAACTGAAAGAATTGAATGGCCTGACAAGCAATAAAATCAATTACGGGCAACAGCTTGTTGTAAGCCAATTGTCAACAGCTGAAGTGAAAAAGGCGCCAGTAAAGGCGGAAACAAAACAAAGAACAATAAAGCATAAAGTAAAATCAGGCGATTCATATTATTCTATCGCTCAAAAATACGACTGTAGTGTAAACGACCTGAAAGAATGGAACGGAAAGTCCGGAACTAAAATTAAGCCCGGAGACATAATAATCATTAAAGCTAAGAAGTAATAATCGTATGCTTTAATCAAACAGGCTTTGCAGTACAGCCAGCGAATGCAGCCCGTGAAAGTCTGGTATATGTAATCTGTAGTACTCAATCATGCTTTCGAGTAATTTGGCCCGTCTGCCCCGGGTAAATTTCAGATTCCCCATATCGGAATAGTTGGCCAGCAATACGCCGTTGAAGTCAACCGATACATCAGGCAATAAAAAGTGTGAATGTAGCGGTCTCTGTCTCTGAAATACCCCATTCATTAAATCAAAGTAATTAGCTTCATCTTCATCTTTATTGGGCTCGAAGCCCAGATAACGCGAAAGTTTAAGCATAAAGACCAAGTGAAAATTGGCAACGCCGGTTTCGCAACAGTCCAATTGCTGTATCGAATTTTCCAGGAACAGGAACAGACTTTCGTCGGGTTCTGTCTGCCGCAAGACCCGAAACAGCAACTCCGAAATAAATAAAGCCAGCGAATTCTTTACCGGATCAAATGGGATATTGTTGAACTGATACTCCATTCGTATGTCTTTTATTTGTTGTATCTCTTTGCCGGGTTTATGAAATACATCCAGTTCCACCAGCGATAATGGTTGTACCATAGCTGCACGGACCAATGATTTCTTTTTATTTGCACCGTGAATCAGGTATGAAACCCGCCCAAATTGATGCGTATAAATGGTAATAATTGATGACGAATCGGTGTGTTTTGTCGAATGAAGTACAATTCCGGTGGTTTTTACCTGCATAAAAAGTGTGATAAGAGCACAAATATACGCAATTATTCAGCCTGAAATTGAAAAGCGCAGTGAAAATGTTGAGTTGATCAAAAAAATGATGAGTTGATAAATAGCGGTTTACAAGAAAAATGAAATATTTTTATCGAAAGGCTTTGTCAATTCAAAAAAGTGCCGTATATTTGCACCCGCAATTGAGAGGGACACAATCACAATCGCAAAGCAAATGACCATAATGGTCCCTTCGTCTATCGGTTAGGACGCCAGGTTTTCATCCTGGAAAGAGGGGTTCGATTCCCCTAGGGACTACTAAATAAGAAAATTACCGATTAAAAAAATAAGATTGAGATGGCAAATCATAAATCATCAATTAAAAGAATACGTCAAACCGACAAGAAAAAATTGCACAACCGTTATTATGCAAAAACAGCTCGTAACGCTGTTCGCAAATTGCGCGGAACTGCTGATAAAACTGTAGCTACAGAAATGTTGCCAAAAATCAGTGCAATGCTTGACAAGCTGGCTAAACGTAATATCATTCACAAAAACAAAGCAAGCAACTTGAAATCTAAGTTGGCTGTTTACGTGAACAAGTTAGCATAATAGCTTCTTATAAATATACAGAAGCCCTTTTCCAATTGGAAAAGGGCTTTTTTGTCATCTGCTTGTCCGTTTGGATATAAAAAAGACCGCTTCTTTCGTGGAAAGCGGTCTTAAATGTTCGAATAAATTTCTTATGCGGATATCTTACAAGCTGTTTATAGCATTCAAATCTTCAAAGGCAACCTGCAGGCGGGCGATCAGTGATTCTTCGCCTTGACGAAGCCAAACGCGAGGGTCGTAGAATTTTTTGTTTGGTTTTTCAGGCCCTTCCGGATTTCCGATCTGTCCCTGAAGATAGTCATGATTTTTAGCTTCAAAATTGCGTATGCCATCCCAATATGCCCACTGGGTATCGGTATCGATATTCATTTTTACCACGCCATAGCTTATAGCTTCACGGATTTCTTCGTGTGTGGAGCCTGAGCCGCCGTGGAACACGAAACTCACCGGGTGATCGACTGATAAGCCATCTTTGGCTTTAATGTAATCCTGCGAATTTTTTAGAATTACAGGCATAAGTTTTACGTTGCCGGGTTTGTAAACGCCGTGAACGTTTCCAAATGAAGCTGCAATTGTGAAATTCGGGGATACAGAACTCAGTTCCTTGTATGCATAATATACATCCTCGGGCTGGGTGTAAAGCAAGCTGTTGTCCACACCACTGTTGTCCACGCCATCCTCTTCGCCACCTGTGATTCCGAGTTCAATTTCAAGCGTCATGCCCATTTTGCTCATACGGGCCAGATATTTTTTACTGATTTCGATGTTTTCTTCGAGCGGTTCTTCCGAAAGGTCGAGCATGTGCGAACTGAAAAGTGGTTTTCCTGTTTCGGCAAAGTGCTTTTCACTGGCATCCAGAAGTCCGTCAATCCAGGGAAGTAGTTTTTTTGCTGCATGGTCGGTGTGGAGAATGACGTGCACGCCATAGGCTTCGGCTAGTGTGTGGATGTGCTTAGCTCCGGCAATAGCTCCTAATATAGCAGCTTGTTGACCCTCCAGTTTTAATCCTTTGCCTGCATTGAATGCGGCTCCGCCATTTGAGAACTGGATCATTACTGGTGAGTTGGCTTTTTTTGCGGACTCCATTACCGCATTCACCGTTGATGAACCAACCACATTTACTGCAGGAATAGCAAAGCCGTTTTCTTTGGCTACCTTAAATACAAATTGAAGATCAGCTCCGGTTACAACACCCGGTTTAACTGCATCTGAAATTTTACCCATAATTTTATGATTAAATTGTTTTAAAATAATTGCAATGAATATACTAAAACAAATATGGGTGAAAAAAGTTGGGGTCGGAATGATTTATGTCACGTAAAATATTAGCGGATTGTTACGATAGCTCTTCCGAGAGGAAATGCTCCAGCTGCTCCGGTTTTACGTTGACGGTGAGTTGGCCGTTGACAGCCCATGAGATGTGGCCGGTTTCTTCCGAAACAATAATGGCAATAGCGTCAGTATGTTCAGTTATGCCCAAGGCGGCCCGGTGTCGCAGCCCCATACGTTTGGGGATTGCCTGGTTTTTCGAAACAGGTAGAATGCAGGCTGCTGCTTTCAGTCTGCGTTGCGAGATAATCAGAGCTCCATCGTGTAAAGGGCTGTTTTTAAAGAATATACTCTCAAGGAGCCTGGAGTTGATGTTGGCATTGATTTGTTCGCCCGACTGAGAGTAAAAATCAAGGTTGTTGGTGCGGGTCAATACTATGAGTGCCCCTGTTGAGTTTTTTGCAAGGCCTCTGCAGGCCAGTACAATTTGAACCAAATCGTAATCGGTTTGCTCTTTCTGGGTGGAATTATTTCCGAAAAAACGTTTAAGAGCTCCAAAGGTACTCCAGTTTCTGCGTGTTCCTATGCGGTAGAAAAAGCGCCTGATTTCATCCTGAAAGAGCACAATAAGGGCGAAAGCTCCCACGCTTACTACCCGGTCGAAAATACCACCGAGCAATTCCATTCTGAATACATAAGTAACCAGGAACCAGCATATTATGAATGCAAGAATGCCGATAAAAATGTTTACTGCACCGGTTTTCCTGAGTAGTTTGAATGTTTGGTAAAGCAGTATAGCTACCAAAAAAACATCAATTATATCTTTAAATCCTATCTGAAATCCTCCCATACAATTAAAGTTACAATTTTATCATTGACTACATTGCTGAAAAATCGAAATTGCTTCTTTTGCTTCTTTTACATCGTGTACCCGCAAAATGGATGCTCCACCTGCAAGGGCGAGCATATTCGCGGCTGTAGTGGCGTTAAGTGCTCCCGAAGCGTCTGTGCCGAGTAGTGTATATAACATCGATTTACGTGATAGTCCGGCCAAAACAGGGACGTTTAATTCCTGAAAATAAGAAATTTTGCTGAGTAATTGGAAGTTTTGTTCCAGAGTTTTGGCAAATCCGAACCCGGGATCAATAACAACATCATTTACCCCCAGCAGGTGGAGCCTGGCAACTCTTTTTTCTAGAAAATACATCACATCGGAGACAACGTCTTCGTATTGGGTGTTCGATTGCATAATTTGAGGTGTTCCCCTGGTGTGCATAAGTACATAGGCTATTTGCAGGTCGGCAATAGTTTCGAACATTAAATCGTCGAGTGTGCCTCCTCCGATGTCGTTTATCATTGCTATTCCGAAGTTGCTTACAACGTGACGGGCAACTCCCGACCGAAATGTATCAACTGATATAATAGTTTCCGGGAATTTTTTGAGTATTATTTCCAATGCGCCGGACACCCGCTCAATTTCTTCATCCTGTGTAACCGCATCGGCAGATGGGCGGGTAGAATATCCTCCAATATCAACGATTGTCCCCCCTTCAGATAAAATTTTCTCCACGCAATTCAAAATTCCCTTATCGCTTGTAAATCTGTTTCCTTTGAAAAAAGAATCAGGGGTTGCGTTTACGATTCCCATTACGATAGGAGTCGATAAGTCGATTAATTTGTTGTTTAGCTTGATTTGTAAATTGCTGGCATTCATATTTCAATATATAATCGGAAATGTAGATTATTTATCCACTCACAAAAGTAAGAAAATATAGTGAGTGAGCTGTATTTATCCTAAAAAATAGAAAATATTAATTGTGAATATACGTTTTTAGAGCAAAATGAGTTATTATGATATAAGTTTTGGCCTTAAAATCTAAAAATTTAATTTGCATTGGCTTTTTACTGGAAAAAAACACTATTTTTGCAAAGTTGTTTTCGAAACAATGTTCACCGATTAATTTACCATACTCTTATGAAATTAAAAAACATAGCTAATTTAGCATCAGTTTGCTTGGTTTTGGCTTTAACAGGCTGTGCAAACAAGTCGGCTGACGAAAGTTATTCCCGCGTGACCGGGTGGGCTTACAATGATAAAACGGGAACCGGATTTGCTGTGAAAAGAAATTACGTTTCTGAAGCCCCAAGTGGAATGGTTGCAATTGAAGGAGGGTCGTTTACTATTGGAGAAAAAGGCGAGTTTATCACTGCTCCACGCGACAACAGACCACGTAGGATTACTGTTAGCTCATTTTATATGGATGAGTACGAAATACGGAATGTGGACTGGCGCGAATATACCAACTGGATGAAGGTCGTTTTTGGCAAAACAGCTCCCAAACTGGTAGCTAAGACTCAGCCCGATTTTAAGGTTTGGAGAGAAGAACTGGCTTATAATGAACCATATCTCGAAAATTATTTTACGCATCCTGCTTTCGATCAATATCCGGTGGTGGGTGTTACCTGGCAGCAGGCAATGGATTATTGTACATGGCGTACCGACCGTGTAAACGAATTGGCATTGGTGGATGCCGGAATTATCCTTCCTCCAGATTTTACAAAGTTGGAAAAACAGACAAACCACGACTCAATTGCCAATACGTTTGTATTCAATACTCAGAAATATCTTACTCAATCGGGTTATCAGCCAGCTGAGGGTAAAACTCCTAAAAAAGATTTATATGGTAAAAACCGGAAAGTTGACATGTCGGATGGAATTTTATTCTCTGAATATCGCTTACCCACTGAAGCCGAATGGGAGTTTGCAGCATATGCCATAAGAGCAGGTAAAGATGGAATAATACCCGAAGGTAAAATTTATCCATGGTCTGGTGCCCAGGTACGCAATCCAACCAAGAAGCAACTGGGTCAGATGCAGGCCAACTTTGTTCGCGGCCGTGGTGATATGATGGGAACATCGGGTAGACTGAACGATAAAGCGACTATCACTGCTCCGGTTAACTGGTACTTCCCTAATGATTTCGGGTTGTATAATATGGCCGGAAACGTAAACGAGTGGGTATTGGATGTTTATCGGTCTACAACTTACGACGATGTTGCTGAATATAACTCATTCAGGGGAAACAGATACCTTACGCCAGTTGTTTCGAGTGTAGATGAAGTTGGCAATAAAATATTTAAAATTGATTCGCTCGGTAGAGTTGCAACAGAAGTGGCTAAGGATGATGATGTGCGTAACTTCAAAGATGGTGATGCAATTTCGCAGCTTGATTTTCAGTTGGCAGATTCTGTTGGGTATGCAAACCTGACTAAAAATAAGAAAATTGACCCTACCGATATTTTACGTCCTAAAATCGACGAAAATACGCGGGTTTATAAAGGGGGTTCGTGGAAAGACAGAATCTATTGGCTGAATCCTTCAACCCGCCGTTATTTGGACCAAAATAAATCTACAAATGACATTGGCTTCCGCTGTGCCATGAGTATGATCGGGAATATTGAAAATTCAAAGAAATAACGAATTGACAAATATTTATTAAAAGCACCTGTTCTCAATGAATATGGTGCTTTTTGTTTTTGGTTAGGTTGATTTTCCAATGGAAATTAGTACTTTTGCGGTCTGAAAATTTCTTTTTGATATTTTACAAATCTCAATAAATTGAACATAAATGAGCAGAACTATTATTGTAGATGCACTTAAAAGAACAGACTTTGGTGCAGAAGTGACTATAAAAGGTTGGGTAAGGACCCGGCGTGGTAACAAAAACGTTAGCTTTATAGCGTTAAACGATGGTTCAACTATTCATAATATCCAGGTTGTAGCAGACATAGAAAAATTTGGCGATGAGTATCTGAAACCTGTTACAACAGGTGCGTGTCTGTGTGTCACCGGAAAATTGGTTGAATCGCTCGGTCAGGGGCAGAGTGTGGAAGTGCAGGCCGATAAAATTGAAATTTACGGCACTGCCGATCCGGAAAGTTATCCGTTGCAGAAAAAAGGACATACGCTCGAATTCCTGCGCGAAATTGCTCACCTTCGCCCGCGCACCAATACGTTTGGAGCCGTTTTCCGTATTCGTCACCACATGGCTATGGCTATTCACCGGTTCTTTCACGATCGTGGATTTTTCTATTTCCATACGCCAATTATAACTGCTTCGGATTGCGAGGGGGCCGGACAAATGTTCCAGGTAACAACCATGAACCTGTATGATCTGAAAAAAGATGAGAGCGGATCTATTATTTATGATAATGACTTCTTTGGGAAACAGGCCAGTTTGACGGTTTCGGGGCAACTTGAAGGGGAATTGGCGGCTATGTCAATGGGTTCTATTTATACGTTTGGGCCTACATTCCGTGCCGAAAACTCAAATACTCCGCGTCACCTTTCGGAATTTTGGATGATTGAGCCTGAAGTGGCTTTCAACGAAATAGAAGAAAATATGCAGTTGGCTCAGGATTTTATTCAATACTGCGTGAAATGGGCGCTTGACAATTGTCAGGATGATTTGAAGTTTCTGACCAATATGTATGATAAAGAATTGATTGAAAGATTAAATTTTGTCATTGAAAATGATTTTAAACGGCTCACATATACTGAAGGTATCGAGATTCTGGAAGCAGCAGTTGCTAAAGGGCAGAAATTTGAATTCCCGGTAGGTTGGGGAACTGACCTCCAATCAGAACATGAACGTTATCTGGTGGAACAACACTTCAAGAAACCGGTAATCCTGACCGATTATCCAAAAGAAATTAAATCGTTTTACATGAAGCAAAACGATGATGGGAAAACAGTTCGTGCAATGGATGTTTTGTTCCCTAAGATTGGTGAAATTATCGGAGGCTCGCAACGTGAGGAAGATTACGAAAAACTGAAAAAACGGGCTGAAGAAATGGGTGTGCCTACAAAGGATATCTGGTGGTATTTGGAAACCCGTAAATTCGGAACGGCTCCACACTCCGGATTTGGGCTGGGCTTCGAGCGCTTGTTGTTGTTCGTAACCGGAATGTCGAATATTCGTGACGTAATTCCTTTTCCACGTACACCGAACAATGCAGAGTTCTGATTTGTTATTTCAACCGACTATTATTTTAGAATAATTCGCCGGCTGAAAAATAACTGCTTGTTTGACAATTTTTCAGTTGCAGTGTGATCTGCAATTCTAAATTGTCAGACAAGCAATTTTAATAAATCGGAGGTTGGTTGAATAAAAATACAGCCAAAGTTGCAAAAACCAGCTAAAAAAGATAGTTTATGCATGTTTAGGTTAATAAAATTGCAGTTTTAACTTACAATGTGTATATTTGCAAGCATTGAAAATTTATAGTGTATATTTATAAAATTAGAAAATGGATAAAACGAAAACAACCGAATTGGATAATGTAGTTGTGCGTTTCTCGGGCGACTCCGGGGATGGTATGCAGCTTACCGGAACACTTTTTTCCAATCTTTCGGCCATTTTAGGAAATGAGATTTCAACATTTCCCGATTTCCCTTCAGAAATTCGCGCTCCGCAAGGGACCTTAGGAGGCGTGTCAGGATTTCAGGTACATTTAGGCTCCAGTAAAATCTATACACCAGGTGACGATGCCGATGTATTAGTGGTAATGAACCCCGCCGCATTAAAGGTAAACGCCAAAGGAATTAAAAAAGGCGGAGTTATTATTTACGACGTGGATTCGTTTGAGAAATCTGATTTTGAAAAAGCCGGATTTAAAACCGAAAATCCGTTTGAGGAACTGTCCATTTCAGACACCATACAACTTATTCCGGCACCTCTGTCTACCCTTACACAAAGCAGTTTGGATGGATTCGGATTTGATAATAAAACTGTATTGCGGAGCAAAAACATGTTTGCATTGGGGCTTATTTGCTGGTTGTTCAACCGGCCAATAGATCAGGCTATACATTTCCTGCAAAACAAATTCAGCAAGAAACCAACTATTTTGGAGGCAAACGTGAAAGTGTTGACCGATGGTTTCAATTACGGAAATAATCTGCATTTGACGATTTCGACTTATTTTGTAGAAAAATCGCACGAAACGCCGAAAGGAAAATATACCAGCATAAGCGGAAATAAAGCGACTGCCTGGGGATTGATTGCAGCTGCTAAAAAGGCAGGTCTGGAACTGTTCCTGGGAAGTTACCCGATTACTCCGGCCACCGATATCATGCATGAGCTTTCGTTGCGCAAGGACATGGGGGTAAAAGTGGTTCAGGCCGAAGATGAAATTGCCGGTATCACCACTTCCATTGGAGCAGCATTTGCCGGAAGTTTGGCTGCTACCAATACTTCAGGTCCGGGACTGGCTTTAAAGTCGGAAGCCATTGGCCTGGCAGTAATGGCCGAATTACCCATTGTAATTATTGACGTAATGCGCGGTGGTCCTTCGACCGGTATGCCAACTAAAACTGAGCAAACCGATCTGTTGCAGGCTCTTTACGGTCGTAACGGCGAAAGTCCTGCAGTGGTAATGGCTGCCGGAACCCCGGATGATTGTTTCCACTATGCCTATATGGCGAGTAAAATTGCCTTGGAACACATGACTCCGGTCATTCTGCTTACCGATGCCTTTATCGGAAACGGGACATCGCTATGGAAGCTTCCTAAATTGGCAGAATTGCCCGAGATAAAACCAAATTATGTGAAGCCGGGCATGGAAGGTTGTAAAGTTACTGCCCGCGATGAGGAGACGAAAGTGCGCTACTGGAGCATTCCGGGCATGGAAGGCTTTGGGCACCGCAATGGCGGACTCGAAAAGGATTATGAAACCGGTTGCATTTCTACAGAGCCGCTTAACCACGAAAAGATGGTGAATGCCCGTCAGGCCAAGGTAGAATATATCAGTAATTTCCTGCCTGATGTAACTGTAGAAGGAAATGCTGATGCAGATATGCTTGTTATCGGTTGGGGTGGAACACACGGACACCTGATGAGTGCGGTGAATAATTTGAATAAAGCTGGTAAAAAAATTGCACTGGCGCACTTTAATTATATCAACCCACTGCCTAAAAATGCGGTAGAAGTGATTCAGAAATATAAGAAAGTGGTAGTTTGTGAACTGAATAGTGGTCAGTTTGCCACTTTCCTTCGTTCGAAAGTTCCCGGTGTGGAATTCTTGCAATACAACAAAGTACAGGGACAACCGTTTACGGTGGCTGAACTGGAAAATGATTTCAGTGAATTAATGTGATAACCCCATACTTGTATCAGGAATTAAAAAAGAATCAAATTATGGAAACTACAGAAACAAAATCAATATTATATACTGCCAAAGATTTTAAAAGTGATCAGTATGTTCGCTGGTGCCCGGGTTGCGGTGACTATGCTGTGCTGAATTCATTGCAAAAAGTGATGGCAGACCTTGGCGTTGCGCCACATGATACAGCCGTTATCTCTGGTATCGGATGTTCATCCCGTTTGCCTTATTATACAAGCAGCTACGGATTTCACACTATTCACGGGCGTGGAGCAGCAGTGGCAACAGGGGTGAAGGTGGCCAATCCTAAACTTACCGTTTGGCAAATTACAGGCGATGGCGACTGCCTTGCTATTGGTGGAAATCACTTTATTCACAGTGTTCGTCGTAATGTAGATATAAACGTGCTTCTTTTCAATAACCAGATCTATGGTTTGACAAAAGGCCAATATTCTCCGACGACTAAAAAAGGATTTGTAACCAAGTCATCCCCATTCGGAACGGTTGAGCGTCCTTTCCGTCCGGCAGAACTTACGCTGGGTGCCCGTGGGACTTTCTTCGGACGTTTACTGGATGTAGACCTTAAAAATGCTCAGGCTACTATGTTGGCAGCGGCTAAACATAAAGGAACTTCGGTGGTGGAATGTCTGGTAAACTGCGTTATTTTTAATGATGGTGCTCACAATTGGCTAGCCGAAAAGGAAACACGTGCTGACCGCATTATTTTCCTGGAACATGGCAAACCCATGATTTTCGGGAAAGAGCGAAACAGGGGTCTTGTTCTGGAAGGGTTCAGCCTGAAGGTGGTTACTATTGGCGAAAACGGGGTAACGGAATCAGATGTTCTGGTTCATGATGCTACCTGTGCCGATGCAACCTTGCAAACCAAACTAGCCATGATGGAAGGTCCTGAATTGCCAATTGCTATGGGAGTTATCCGTGCAGTGGAAGAAGAAACGTACGATGCTGCAGTGGAAGCTCAAATTGAAGAAATACAAGTAACTGCCAAGATTAAAACTTTTGATGACCTGATTGACTCGTGTGAGCAGTGGGAAATGTAATTAATATTGTTTTCTAAATAAATGAGAAGAGGATGTCTTGTGCAAAGGCATCCTCTTTTACTATGCATTTCTATAGCAGTAATTCAACAATAAGTTGATAAATTGCTTATTTTTGTACCGAATATCTAAAAAAAATAAGAGATGAAAAACGTATTCATAGCATTTGCATTGCTGATTTCATGTATTACTATGGCACAAAACAAGGACGACCGTGGCTATTTGGTGAAGGTGGGTGATATAGCCCCGGATTTCAGTATGAAACTAACGAGTGGAAAAACGGTTAAGCTATCGGATTTGCATGGAAAAATAGTCATGCTTCAGTTTACGGCCAGTTGGTGTAGCGTTTGCCGGAAAGAAATGCCTTTTATAGAGCGTGATATCTGGCAAAAACACAAGGCTAATCCGAACTTTGCTTTGTTAGCTATTGATCGCGACGAGCCGCTTGAAACGGTGAATCGCTTTGCGAAGGCCATCCCCATTACTTATCCCATTGGATTGGATCCGCAGGCTGATATTTTTGCTCTCTATGCTAACCGTGAAGCCGGAGTTACACGTAATGTCATTATCGATAAAACAGGGAAAATCATTCTCCTGACGAGATTGTATAACGAAGAGGAATTCAGGAGAATGACCGACTTGCTGGATTCGGTGCTGAAATAGGGAGGCATTAAACATTAAAAAAGGCTTTATTCAAATGAAATTACAACATTTGAATAAAGCCTTTTTTATTTATTTATATGGTGGAAAGCTATCGTATTCTTACCTCTTACTGTTTACTTCTTGCCGCTCCATTAAAACGATTGCATGTCGCAAAGACGTTTGTAATAACCCTCCAGGGCAATCAACTCATCGTGCTTGCCACGTTCAACAATTTTGCCTTCGTGCAATACACAGATTTCATCCGCTTTTTTAATAGTTGAGAGCCTGTGTGCTACCACCAGTGTGGTGCGGTTTAGCATTAGGTTTTCGAGCGCTTCCTGAACCATTTTTTCCGATTCGGTGTCGAGGGCCGAGGTGGCTTCGTCCAAAATCAGAATGGGTGGATTTTTTAGTATGGCACGGGCAATACTTATACGCTGCCGTTGTCCGCCCGAGAGTTTGCTTCCGCGGTCTCCAATGGTCGATTCATATCCATTATCTGTAGCCATAATGAAATCATGGGCGTTTGCAATTTTTGCTGCCTCCATTACCTGTTCCAGCGTGGCATTTTCCACACCAAAAGCAATGTTATTGAAAATTGTATCATTAAACAGAATAGCCTCCTGATTTACATTTCCCATGAGCGAGCGCAGGTCATGAGTGCGGTATTTTTTTATGTCGATACCATCAAGCAGGATTTCGCCTTTGTTGGGATCGTAATAACGGGGCAACAAATCCACCAGTGTTGATTTGCCCGAACCGGACTGGCCGACTAAAGCTACTGTTTTTCCTTTCGGAACGGATAGGTTGATGTCCCGCAACACCCAATGACTGTGATACTTGAAGCTTAAATTGCGAAACTCGATTTTGTCCGAGAATGGTTTAAGCGTTTCCGGGCTTTGGGGATCTTTAATGGTGTTTTCACTTTGAAGAATTTTGTCGATACGATCCAGTGAAGCCATTCCTTTATTAATACTATAGGATGCTTTTGATAAATCCTTAGATGGCGGAATGATATTGTAAAAAATGAGAATGTAATAGATAAATTCCGCAGCACTAATGCCACCCTGATTATTTAAAATAAGTACGCCACCAAACCACAGAAGAATAGCAATTACAATTGTACCTAACAGTTCACTTACCGGATGAGCCAGATTGAAACGACGGTTGATCCGGTTAAATGTTTTGCGAATCCGTTCGTTTTGTAGCGCAAAGCGAGTTTGTAGTTTATGCTCAGCATTAAATGCTTTAACTACGCGTAAACCGCCCAGAGTTTCTTCCATCTGCGAAAGTAATTCACCTGTTTGTTCCTGGCCTAAGGTGGATCTTCGTCTCAATGACTTTCCGGTTTTACCAATTAACCAACCACTGAATGGAAGTAGAAGTAGCACAAAAAGCGTCAATTCCCAGCTCATTACAAACATGACTATCAGATAACCCAGAATAAGTATTGGATTTTTAAAAATCATATCCAATGAGCTCATTATGGATGCCTCAACTTCAGTAACATCACCCATCATGCGCGACATAATATCGCCCTTGCGTTCGGCAGTGAAAAAACCGATGGGAAGACTTACAATTTTTTTGTACAATGAGTTTCGTAGGTCGCTCACTACTCCTGTACGAATTGGTATCATATAGTACGAACCCATATAGGCTGTGCCAACTTTTAAAGCAGTCATAAGAATTAAAAAACCGCCAATATAAAGCAATGCCGGGCCGGGTCCTACATTTGCAATAAATTCCTGTAAATAATATGATACATTGTTTGCAAAGGCTTTGGCAATGGTTTCAAATTTATCGCTCCATTCCCAGGGTTTGTATACTGTGACAGCTGTTTCTATTTTGAAAAGAATTCTTAAAACAGGAATGACAGCCGCATATGTAAACAAGCTAAATACCATTGTGGAAATATTGAATATAAAGCACAACAGTACGTATCTTTTATAGGGCGGTACAAACCGTTTCAGGAGGGTTGCAAATTTGAACATAAATTATAAATGTAATGTAAAACTTAAAGCCATAGCTAATTAAAAAGAAAGAGGCAAACTGGAGTAAAAATTAATGCTTACTCCATGCCTCTTACTGCTTATTTATGGATTAAACTCCGGTGTAATTGCGTGGTGTAATGCGTTTTAGCTCTTCTTTAACCGATTGGCTGACATCCAGTGTTTCAATAAAATCACGGATTGATTTTTCTGTAATCCCTTCGTTTGTACGAGTTAATGCTTTCAGTGCTTCGTATGGAGCCGGATAAGCCTCGCGGCGAAGGATAGTCTGGATTCCTTCGGCAACCACGGCCCAGGTATTATCCAAATCGCGGTAAATAGCTGTTTCGTTCAAAAGCAGTTTATTCATTCCTTTCAAGATGCTTTGGGTTGCAATCAGCGTATGTGCAAAAGGCACGCCCACATTGCGCAAAACAGTGCTGTCGGTAAGGTCGCGTTGCAAGCGAGAAACGGGAAGTTTTCCGGCCAAAAATTCAAATGAAGCATTGGCAATTGCCAGGTTTCCTTCTGCATTTTCGAAGTCAATTGGGTTTACCTTGTGTGGCATAGCCGATGAGCCAACCTCGCCTGCTTTGATTTTTTGCTTGAAGTATTCCATCGAAACATAGGTCCAAATGTCGCGGCAAAAATCAATAAGGATGGTGTTGATGCGTTTCATGGCGTCGAACTGGCCGGCCAGATTGTCGTAGTTGGAGATTTGGGTAGTCCATTGCTCACGTTCAAGCCCAAGCTTTCCAGCAACAAACTTATTTCCGAAATTTTTCCAGTCGATAGAAGGATATGCAACGGCGTGCGCGTTGAAGTTTCCGGTTGCACCACCGAATTTAGCAGAGTTTGGAGTTTGTTTTAAAATAGCCAGCTGTTGGTTCAATCGGTTCACGAAAACCATCATTTCTTTACCTAAGCGGGTTGGTGAAGCTGGTTGTCCGTGGGTTTTTGCCAGCATGGATACGTCGCGCCATTCGTCAACCAAATGCGTAAGGCCTTGTACCAACGTGTCCATTTCCGGATAGTAAACATTTGCCAATGCATCTTTAATAGACAATGGAACTGCCGTATTGTTAATGTCCTGGGATGTTAATCCGAAGTGGATAAATTCTTTGAATGCTTCAAGGCCGAGTAGATCAAACTTCTTTTTTACAAAATACTCGATTGCTTTTACGTCGTGATTGGTAACGCTTTCAATTTCTTTAATTTTCAAAGCATCAACTTCAGAGAAATCAGTATATATGGCCCGTAATTTTGGGAAAACCGATACAGGAACCTGTTCCAGTTGTTTCAATGGAATTTCGCATAATGCAATAAAATATTCAATTTCCACCAATACGCGGTAACGCATTAATGCATATTCAGAAAAGTATGCTGCGTATGACTCGGTTTTGGTACGATAGCGTCCATCGACAGGGGAAATTGCGGTCAGAAGAGATAAATTCATAAAGAGTCTTTTTGTTGTTTTGCTGATTATTAACTAAGCCTTAATCGCTTTAAATTAAGCTGCAAAGTTAATCAATTCTGTCGGATTAGAAAAGTTTCTGCCCCTCACTTGCAGCACTGATTCTTTTTCTATACTTTTGTTTTGCATTAAGCGGGCAAATCGCCCGGAGGACGGAAATAATTCAGGCGTTGAGAGCCATTTTTAGAAAAACACAATAATGAGATACGTTAGAATACATAAGGAAGGTAGATTGATTTTAATAGCATTAGCTTTAGTCATATTTTTCTTAAATTTATACATATTGACTAATTTTACATTTGGTATTTTCCCAATTATCAATATCATTGTATCTGCCTTATTGTTATCTTTCTTTGCATATTTCTTCCGAAATCCGCCCCGTAAGGTTTATATCGATGATCCGAGCCTTGTTGTTGCTCCGGCCGATGGAACTGTGGTAGTGGTAGAGCCAACCGATGAGTTGGAATATTTCGGCGATAAACGTATTCAGGTTTCCATTTTTATGTCGGTTTTCAATGTACATGCCAATTGGTATCCGATTAAAGGAACCGTTATCAAATCTATTCACCACAGCGGCCGTCACATGGCGGCTTTTCTTCCCAAATCGAGTACTGAAAACGAACGGTCCACAGTGATTATCGAATCAGAAGGTAAAACGCAGATTCTGGTACGTCAGATTGCCGGAGCATTGGCACGTCGTATTGTAACGTATGCTCATGCCGGAAAGAAATGCCATCTGAACGAGCATTTGGGTTTTATAAAATTTGGCTCACGGGTGGATTTATATTTTCCTCTTGATACAGAAATTTTCGTGCAAGTTGGCGAATCAACCACTGGAAACGAAACTGTAATTGCCCGCCTAAACGAAGATTAAATGACTATCCGTGATGCTCAAAACCAGGTGGACGAGTGGATTAAAACCTATGGAGTCCGGTATTTTGGCGAGTTGACCAACATGGCCATTCTGACTGAAGAAGTTGGCGAACTGGCGCGGGTTATATCCCGGACTTACGGTGAACAATCTTTCAAAAAATCTGACAAGGAAGCTAATCTGGCCGACGAAATGGCCGATGTGCTTTGGGTGCTGATTTGTCTTGCCAATCAAACCGGTGTGGATCTCACCGAAGCTTTTGAAAAAAATATGAGAAAGAAAACAGATCGCGACAGCACCCGGCATCTGGAAAACGACAAACTCAGTCAATAGTTTATAAGCACATAATTCTGTGCGTTTTAAACTGTCTCAATCAACCTTTTCGAATCAACTAATCTCCAATTAACTCTTAGTATATGAGCAAATTCGAAGACCTATTTAAGCAATATAATTGCAATATAAAAGATGAGAGCGTAAAACAAGACGTAGAAAAAATTCTTTCTGCGCATTATGCCGAAAACGATAATGCCAAAGTTTACAAACAGTGTCTTAGCCAGATAGATCTGACTTCGCTTAACGGGACTGACACCCACGCAGAAATCATTTCAATGGTAGAAAAGGTGAATGATTTCAAAACAGCATTCCCTGAATTACCAAATGTAGCAGCAGTTTGCGTTTATCCGTCTTTGGTTTCAGTTGTAAGGGATCATTTGACCGAAAATGTGGGAATTGCTTCTGTTGCAGCTGGATTCCCTGCTTCGCAGACTTTTATCGAAGTAAAAGTAGCCGAAACAGCAATGGCTGTTATGGAAGGTGCTACCGAAATTGATGTGGTTATTTCTATCGGCAAATTTTTGGAAGGCAACTACCAGGAAGTATACGAAGAACTTTCGGAACTCAAAGCTACCTGTCGCGACGCTCATTTGAAAGTGATTCTGGAAACCGGAGCGTTGCAAACAGCCTCTAATATCAAAAAAGCAGCCATTCTGGCAATGGCATCGGGCGCTGATTTTATTAAAACTTCAACGGGCAAAATCCCGGTAGCTGCCACTTTGGAAGCAACTTACGTGATGTGTAAAGCAATAAAGGAATGGAATGAAAAAACCGGAGCAAAGGTTAGCTACAAACCTGCCGGTGGAATTGTAACCACCGAAGATGCCGTTAAGCATTACACGTTGGTAAAAGAAATCCTGGGAGATGAGTGGTTGAATAATACCATGTTCCGCTTTGGAGCAAGCCGCTTAGCTAATAATTTGCTAAGTTCGATCGAAGGAAAAGAAGTGAAGTATTTTTAATTGAAGATTTTAAATGTACGATTGCCGATTGCACGGAATAAAATTGCTGAATGCTCCAATCGTAAATCGTCGATCTAAAATCTAAAATTCTCTATTTGCTGCATATTCCGCACATAAAATAAGCGACTGTTTTACATCGCTGTCCGCAAAGCCATTGAGTTCCTCGATGGCTTTGTTTTTAAATGTTTCCATTTGCGAAACAGCATATTTAACGCCACCGCTTTTGTGCGTGAATTCGGTGATAGCTTGTATGTTTTCAGTTGTAAAGTCTTTGTTCTCAATCCACGATAATACTTGGTCACGATCAGCGCCCGTAGTGTTCAGTAAACCATAAATAAGTGGCAAAGTCACTTTTCCATCGCGAATATCATTTCCGGTTGGTTTCCCAATCTGGATGTCCGGCGAGTAATCGAAAATATCATCTTTTATCTGAAAGCAAATTCCAAGGTATTCACCAAAATTTCGCAGGTGCAGCAAGGCTTCTTGGTTTGCGTTTACTGATAATCCTCCAACTTCGGTGCAGGTCGAAAACAATAAGGCCGTTTTTTTTCTGATAATGGTATAATAATTTTCTTCAGATTCCGCCGAAATGCGGGCATTTACCAGCTGAAGCAATTCCCCGTCCGAAAGTTGCATTCCGATATTGGCAATAGCTTTTAAAACAGGTAAGTTGTTTGTTTTTACAGCACAACTCAACGATTTTGAAAGGATGTAATCGCCTGACAGGATAGCTATTTTGTTTGTCCAGCGGGCATTTATGGATGGTTTGCCACGGCGTTCCAACGTGTCGTCAACGACGTCGTCGTGTATTAAACTTGCAGTATGAAGCAATTCCAGCGACAGGGCGCTGTCTATTGTCGATTGATTAACCTCTCCGCACAGTTTAGCGGAAAGAACTACCATCATCGGGCGCAGTTGTTTTCCACTTTTCTGAAGCACATATTCGTTTACAGACTCAAGCATAGGATTATCCGTGCTGAGTGAATCGGCAAATGTTTTTCCAAACAATTGCATTTCTGCTAAAATAGGTCTTTTGATGGTTTCAATAAAGTTCATCTGAACGCTCATGTTGGTGTACTCTGCAAAAGTAAACAATTTTGCCGTTTGTTTAACTCTTATGGATTATTTCTCACTAAATTTTAATTACTTTTACAGTCGTTTTGATATTTCTGCCTATATTTAACAGGTATTTTAATTCAGAACAATTAGTAAATTAACGACCATATAACTAAAAAAGTTTATAAATATCAGCACAATAAGCAATTTTAGTTGTTATTATATCTTGAAACATTACTTTCCACAGATTTATACACCTGTTTTTATGAAAAAACTTTTTCTGATTGATGCTTATGCTATCATATATCGGGCTTATTATGCTTTCATTCGAAATCCACGCATAAATTCGAAAGGACTAAACACCTCTGCAATATTTGGATTTGTGAATACTCTGGAGGACGTACTTAAGCGTGAAAAACCTACGCACATTGCAGTTGCTTTCGATCCTAAAGGAAAAACATTTCGCCACGAAGCTTACGAACAATACAAGGCTCAACGCGAAGCCACGCCCGAAGATATCCGTTTAGCAGTACCCATTATCAAGGATTTGATCAAGGCATACAATATTCCTGCGCTCGAAATTCCGGGGTATGAGGCTGACGATGTGATAGGTACCATGGCTAAGAAAGCTGAGCAAGCCGGGTTCGAAGTATTTATGCTGACTCCCGATAAAGATTACGGGCAATTGGTTTCCGATCATATTTTTATGTATCGTCCAAAACATACAGGAGGTTTCGAAGTGATGGGCCCCGAAGAAGTAAAGGCAAAATACGAACTGCATAGTCATGAACAGGTAATTGATTTGCTTGGTTTAATGGGCGACTCGTCCGATAATATCCCCGGCTGTCCTGGGGTAGGGGAGAAAACAGCTGTAAAACTGCTGAAAGAATTTGGAAGTATTGATGCTTTGCTGGAGCGTACCAATGAATTAAAGGGTGCTTTGAAAACCAAAATAGAAGAGAATAAGGAGCAAATTATTTTCTCAAGGTTTTTGGCTACCATTAAAATTGATGTTCCTATTGATTTTGATGAAAAAAGTCTGGAGCTGGAACCACGAAATGAAACCGACTTGCGAGCCTTGTTCGACGAACTGGAATTCCGGACTATGTCTGCCAAAATGGGTGCTAATCCATTCACTTCGCTTCCGCCCGACCAGCCTACAACTACTATTGCGTTCGCTAAGCCCAAGAAAGCTACAGGTCAAATGTCGCTGTTTGATCAACCTGACGAACAGGAAGAGGTTATTCCAAAGGTTCAGCAACAGATAACAACTGTTATTACTGTTCCTGATGAAAATTTTACCGGTTTGCGGACTATCAATGATACTCCTCATCATTATATACTGGTCGACAATAAAGTAAAACGTGCCGATTTGGTTTCAAAGCTTTTCATGCAAAAATCGTTTTGCTTTGATACGGAAACCACAGGACTGGACATGTTCATGTCAGATTTGGTCGGAATGTCTTTTTGTTTCAAAGCTGGTGAAGCTTACTATGTTTCTTTGCCTGTTGATAAAGAAGAAGCTCGCCACGTAGTGCATGAGTTCAAAGTTGTTTTCGAAAGCGAGCAGATCGAAAAAATAGGGCAAAACATTAAGTTTGACCTGTTGATGCTTGCACAATACGGCATTCAGCTCAAAGGAAAATTGTTTGATACGATGATTGCGCATTATCTCGTTCAGCCTGAGTTGCGTCATGGAATGGACTATCTGGCAGAGATTTACCTGAAATACCGTACTATACATTTCGAAGATCTGGTTGCTGGCAAAGGAAAAAATCAGGCAGATATTCGTACGGTTGATATACAAAAATTGTGCGATTATGCTGCCGAAGATGCCGATATTACCTTTAAACTCAAGCAGGTGCTTGAAAAGGAGCTTAAAGATAATTCGCTCGAAAAGCTCTTTTATGAAATAGAAATGCCGCTTCTGAAAGTCCTTGCCACCATGGAACGGACCGGTGTACGCATCGATAGCGAAGCATTGCGTCAAAGTTCAGAGATATTGACCGGCGAAATGTTGAAGCTGGAAGAAGAAATTCATCAGATTGCTGGCTATGAATTCAATGTGTCGTCGCCGGCACAAGTCGGCGAAATTCTTTTCGACCGGTTAAAGCTTGATGATAAGGCCAAAAAGACAAAAACCGGCCAATACTCAACTGCTGAAGATGTGTTGGAAAAAATCCGCTCGAAACATCCTATTATTGGAAAAATTCTGGATTATCGCGGGCTTAAAAAACTGCTGAGCACTTATATTGACGCATTGCCACAACTTATTAGTCCGGTTACAGGCAAAGTGCATACTTCATACAATCAAACGGTGGCTGCCACTGGAAGACTTAGTTCTACGAATCCGAATTTGCAAAATATCCCGATCCGCGATGCTCAGGGTAAAGAAATCCGGAAAGCTTTTATTCCGGACGAAGGCAGTATTTTCCTAAGTGCCGACTACTCACAGATTGAACTGCGAATTATGGCCCATCTGAGTGGCGACGCCAATATGATGGAGGCATTTAATAGCGGGCATGACATCCATACTGCCACGGCTGCTAAAATATACAAAGTGCAGTTGGATGAAGTGACTTCCGACATGCGCCGTAAAGCTAAAACAGCCAACTTTGGAATTATTTACGGCATTTCCGTGTTTGGTTTGTCCGACAGGCTGAGCATTCCGCGCGCTGAAGCAAAAGAATTAATCGATGGCTATTTTGTGACTTATTCCGGAGTAAAAAAGTATATGGACAATGCCATTCAACGGGCCAAAGAACTTGGTTATGTAGAGACCTTACTTGGCCGCAAACGCTTTTTGCCCGATATCAACTCGCAAAATAGTGTAGTTCGCGGTTTTGCTGAACGAAATGCCATAAATGCACCGATTCAGGGAACAGCTGCTGACATTATCAAAATTGCAATGGTTCGCATTCAAAACCGGCTGGAAAAAGAGAATTTGCAAGCTAAAATGACCATGCAGGTGCACGATGAGTTGAACTTTACAGTTCCAAAAAATGAATTGGAAGCAGTCAGGAAGGCCGTCGTGGAAGAAATGCAACAGGCAATTCAACTGAAAGTTCCGCTCATTGCAGATTGTGGGGTTGGCGCAAACTGGCTGGAAGCACATTGAAAACTTTTTTAATGTGTTGTTGTAACGCCAAACCAATTGTTATCCAATGTTTTAATTTGTTTTTTATTTATAATTATATCTAAATTGATATTTTGAATGCTACTAAAGTGGTAGCATTCAAAATATTTCTAATATATTTGCTGAAATATTTCTTTAAAATGAGAGTCAATACAAAAATACGGTACGGATTACGGACAATGATAGAGATCGCATCTTCTACAGATCCTAATGGTGTATTGCAAAAAGATATCGCCAAGAGCCAGCATATCTCGTTGAAATACCTCGATCCTATTATTTCTTCTCTCAAATTGAAGGGGTTGATTACAAATTCAAAAGGTAGAGGAAGTGGTTATAAATTAACGCGTGAGCCCAAAGATATCACCATGTATGATATCTACACAGCGTTCGAACAAATTGTAATAATTGAATGCATAAATAATTTGGGTTATTGTGAAAGGTCGTTGCACGATTGCAAGGGGCGGAATTATTGGCACGAATTTCGTGAAGATTTCACAAGATTACTCATGAAAAAGAATCTTGAACAAATTATACAGGATACCTATTACGAGTGTAAAGATTTGCTTATTACGGAATAAACAATTAACAAGTTGGTTTGTTATATAAGCAGATTCGAGAAGCAAATTATTATAATACTATTTTTTTTATTAAATAATACTATCATTCCTATAGGATTCGTATTTGTGGCAAGGGAATTATTAGTGGTATAAGCAAATATTTTTTTAGTTTTTAATGCTACTATTGTTATAGTATTTGTATTTATGGGCTTATGAAAGCAAATGAACTCGAATTTATAATCAGTTTAATTTTCTATGAGTGAGTTTTTGTTTAACAAAATGCTATTAATCCTATAGGATATATAACGTGCTATTTTAATTGTAATATTCACAATAAATTAAATAAAAATAAAATTATGATCAAGCAAAAATTATCAAGGTATTGCATGCTGGCCGTGGTCAGTATTATAGCAATATCCGGCAATGTTTTAGTTGCACAAACTCTAAAGATTAATCCAAAGACGTTCAGCATGACAATCTTTGGCACAACTAACGTACATGATTTTCAGAGTAAAGTAACCCAGGCCACAGGAGAATTGGTGATAAACGGTTCAAAGCAGGCTCAATCGTTGGTTGTGGAAATTCCGGTAAAGTCGATTAAAAGTGGTGAGAAGCTTATGGACACCAAAACTTATGAGACTTTTAAAGCTGATAAGAATCCAAGCATCACTTTTAAAATGACTGAAGCCAGTGGATTGCAAGTGAATGGAAATGACATTAGTGTAACGGTTACAGGTAATCTTACCATGGGTGGAGCTACAAAAAAAATAGCTATGAAAGCCGTTGGTAAAATTGTAAAGCCTGGTGTGTATCAATTTAAAGGCAGTGTGCCACTGAAAATGACTGACTTCAAAATGAGTCCCCCGACTGCTATGCTGGGAGTGATGAAAGTAGGAGATGCTGTTACGCTCAAATATGATGTGACATTTGAAGGGCCAGCAATAAATTAAATAATAGAGTTTTCTGATTCTATATATAAAAATACGAACAACAACAAAACACAAGTAAAATGAAAAAAACAATCTTTACAGTAGCAGCTGCTCTTTTAGCCAGCAGCACAATGTTTGCTCAGTTTCGTGCTGGTGATAAGGACGGAATTAATGTATTTGAGACACCAAAGACAGAAACAACATTTGATGGGGTGAAAGTAACTTTTGGAGGAGGGTTTACTCAAGGTTTCCAGACTCTTAGCCACAGTAATGAAGCTGTTTCTGTTCCTAAGGCAGCAGTTAACCCAGTTGGCTCAAAAGCAGGTAGTGATGCATATGATGCAACAAAATTGACACCTATCAGACCTGGATTTAATTTAGCATCTGCAAATCTGGCTATTAATACTGTGTTGGCTGATGGAGTAGCTTTGAAAATGGAACTTAATTTAGCTGCCAGACATCATAATGAGACCTGGGTTAAAGGAGGGTTCATTCAAATGGACAAAATTCCTTTCTTGAAATTAGATTTTGTTGATAATATTATGAAGTACACTACCATTAAGGTAGGTCAGATGGATGTAAACTACGGAGATGCGCATTTCCGTCGTACAGATGGTGGTAATGCTATTTACAATCCATTTGTTGAAAATTATATTATGGATGAATTTGCGACTGAAGTAGGACTTGAGGCGGATGTAAATTATAACGGTATTGTAGGGGTTGCTTCAATTACCAATGGTTTGTTGAAAGGAAATATTTCTGTAGTTGACTCTACATTTGACACATCGGTGACTCCAAAAGCTCTTATATCTTCAGGTAAGAATAATCCAGCCTTTATAGCTAAATTAGGTTATGATAAGCAGTTTACTGAAGATCTACGTGTTCGTTTGACTGGATCTGTGTATTATACAGCTGGTTCTGTTTCGAATACATTAATGTGGGGAGACCGTACGGGATCGAATTATTTTGGTGTAATGGAGTACGCGGCTCCTTCAACAGCTAATGCATGGTCTGGTCGTTATAATCCTGCTTACAGTGATAAACTTTCAACTCTTATGGGTAACCTGTTTGTTAAATTTAAAGGTTTAGAGTGGTTTACAACACTTGAATCTGCTTCGGGTCGTGGAATTAAAGAAGCAACTGGAGAACGCAAAACAACTCAATTAGCTACAGATTTAGTTTTCCGATTTGGAAAAGATGAAAATTTCTGGGTGGGTGGACGTTACAATGTTCTAAATTCACAGCAATATCTTTCAGCAAATTTACCAGCTGTACTTGCAACAGATGCATTATCTAACGGTCATGCTTTTGATGCTGTTTCAAAAGGTATGTACGATGTAAGTATTGACCGCTTAGCAATCAGTGCAGGTTGGTTTATAACAAAAAATGTAATGGCTAAGATTGAATATGTCAACCAAAACTATGGTGGGTTCCTGTATAATGATATCAGAAGCAAAGGGAACTTCAACGGTTTTGTTGCCCAGGCTGTAGTTGGATTCTAATTATTTGAATACGAAATAAACTGGTATGAACAAATTCTTACCAGTTTATTTTCCGGTATATTTATAACTTATGGTTATGAAAAGAATTGGTAGCGTAATTTTGCTAATCATTTTGTTTTTAGGTAGTTTGTCTTCTCAAACGAGCGTCAGGGTGGATCTGATGAAGAACAGTTGGCTTGCCATTAATGGTACGACCAACGTTTTGCCGTTTAAGTTGATTCACTCGGGAGATAAACTGTTGGGTAAAAGTATAACCATGACAGCTACGCAAAACCAGAATAAGTTATATTTGAGCCAGAATCAGTTAGCTATTCAGGTAAAGAACTTTTCTTCTGATAACCCAATGGCTCTTCGTGATTTTATGAAGCTAATAAAGTCTGATGCATATCCTGCAATAAAAGCTCAGCTGAATTATATTGAGACTGCTCCGGGCAATGAAAAGGATATTTATTCAAAAGGAAATGCATTTGTAAATATCACTATTACCGGAGTTACACAGCAATATTCCATTCCTGTGTCGTCGAATAAACATGGCGATTATATTTCTGTGGTAGGAGGGAAAAAGATAAGTATTCGCGATTTTGGTCTTGAGCCGCCTGTTGAAATGATGGGATTAATCAAAGTGAGCGAATGGATTAGCATTGATTTTAGGATGGTTTGCAAACTTACTTTCAATAAAGAAGAATCGCTTGCTCAAAACAAATAGTTTTTAATCTCAATATTCAGAAATGATATTAAAAAAGCAAAGGTCGTTTCCATTGAAGAAACGACCTTTGCTTTTTTTTATAACTTAAGTCAGCTGAATTAAGCTTTGCCTGCGCTACCCAAAACGTTTACAGTTTTGTGAGCATACAATTTTTTCAATTCATCGCGAGCTGGACCTAAGTATTTACGTGGGTCAAATTCGCCAGGGTTAGTAGCGAAAGTTTCGCGAACTGAGGCAGTCATAGCCAAACGACCATCTGAGTCGATATTGATTTTACATACAGCAGAAGCAGCAGCTTTACGCAATTGTTCTTCCGGAATCCCGATTGAGTCTTTCAATGCGCCACCAAATTTGTTGATTGTTTCAACATATTCCTGTGGAACTGAAGAAGCACCGTGAAGTACGATAGGGAAACCAGGAATTTGTTTTTCAATTTCTTCCAAAATGTCGAAACGTAATGGAGGAGGAATAAGGATTCCGTTTTCGTCGCGTGTACATTGAGCTGGAGTAAATTTGTTAGCACCGTGTGAAGTACCAATAGAAATAGCCAAAGAGTCAACACCTGTGCGGGTTACGAAGTCAACAACTTCTTCTGGACGGGTGTAAGTGTGGTGCTCTGCAACAACATCGTCTTCTACACCAGCCAATACACCAAGTTCGCCTTCTACAGTTACACCGTGAGCGTGTGCATATTCAACAACTTTTTTAGTAAGAGCTACATTGTCTTCGTATGAGTGGTGTGAACCGTCGATCATTACTGAAGAGAAACCTGAATCGATACAGCTTTTGCAAAGTTCAAAAGTATCGCCGTGGTCAAGGTGCAAAACAACAGGAATTTCTTGTCCCAGTTCTTTGGCGTATTCTACCGCTCCCTGAGCCATGTAGCGAAGCAATGTTTGGTTAGCATATTTGCGTGCACCGCTTGATACTTGCAAGATTACTGGAGATTTTGTTTCAACACAAGCAGCAATGATAGCTTGCATTTGTTCCATGTTGTTGAAGTTAAATGCAGGAATAGCATATTTGCCTTCAATTGCTTTTTGAAATAACTCTTTGGTATTCACCAATCCGAGTTCTTTGTAGTTTACCATTTTTGTTGAATTTAATAGTTTGATAATTTGACCGCAAAAGTAGTGCTTTTTTGTCAAATATGAAAGAAAAACGCATCATAAAGTATTAAACGTTTTTTTATGGCATTGTATTAATTACAAAATACTTAATCTGCCCTTAAAGCAGATAAAGAAAGCCTCCTAAAAGCTGTGGATACAACTTTTGGGAGGCTTTCTTATTTTCAGTATAGAATTCTATATTTAGATATAGATCAGAAGTTTACCTTGAACTCTACCCGTCTGTTTTTAGCCCGGCCTGAAGCGGTTGCGTTGTCGGCAACCGGAATAGTTTCGCCGTAGCCTTTTGCAGTAAGTCTGGCAGCACTTACTCCCTGGTTTACAAGATATGCTTTAACTGCATTTGCCCGGTTTTGAGATAGAGTTAAATTTGCTGCATCGTCTCCCTGACTATCGGTGTGTCCGTTAATTTCGAGTTCGTACGACGGATTGTCTTTCATTACGGTCACAACTTTATTTAAAATTGGAAACGAAGTCTTTTTGATAATGTCTTTACCGGATTCGAATTGAATTCCCTGTAATGCTTGTGCAAAGATTTTTTTTGTTTCAGCCTTTACTTCGGGACATCCTTTGTTGGCAGCTATGCCTGGCACTGTAGGACATTTGTCCAGATTATCAGGAACGCCATCGCCATCGGTATCGGGGCAGCCATTGTATTTTGCCAGACCGGCAATGGTAGGACATTTGTCTTCACTGTCAATCACACCATCACCATCGGTGTCCGGACAACCGTTGAATTTTTCCAAACCTGCCACCGTTGGGCATTTATCTTCGCTATCAATTATACCATCGCCATCGGTATCGGGACAGCCATTGTATTTTTCCAAACCTGCCACTGTAGGACACTTGTCGAGATAGTCAGGTACTCCATCTTTGTCACCATCAAGCGGACAACCATTTACATCTGTTTTTACACCTGCAGGTGTATTCTGGCATTTATCCAGATAATCGGGTACTCCATCTTTGTCCGAATCAATAGGGCAACCATCAGCATCAACTATTACGTCGTCAGGAGTATTGATACATTTATCGTATCTGTCAGCAACCCCATCGTGGTCAGAATCTTTAATTCCTCCAAAAGAGAACACAAACCCAATCAGATGTTGTCCGTAAGCATCGTTACCCGATTTAAGTGCCGGTTGTCCTGGTTGTCCGAATACGGTGTTTACAACTCCGCCACTTCTGTTTTGGTCATGTACATCGCTTGAAGTGAAGTTATATAAGTATTGGTACTGTATCGCAATTGACTTTGAGAATTGATATTTTAATCCCACACCTACAGGAACAACAAAATCGGCTTTGTCTATTATAATAGTAGTCCATGGCGCTGCGTTATTATTGACGCTATAACTGGCAAAACCCAAACCAAGCGATATGAAAGGAGATAGTTTTGAACTCTCGCTTATGATATATCCATTATTCAGTTTATAATGTGCAAACACCGATGCATCTAACTTGTTTCCGGCGAATTGATTAATTGCATCTTTATGATAGCCATAATTACCTAATGTGCCCTGAAGCCCTAAATCAAAGGATGAATTTAAATAATATCCTAATGATAATCCGCCAGCGTAGTAACTTTGATTGAAGTTCCAAATGGCGCTTCCGTATTCTCCATTATACTCATTCTTGACCAGATTTAGTCCTAAAGCAACTCTGTTATCTGCTGTTTGTGCCCCCAAAATTTGTGTACAAATCAGTGTGGCGATTAGTAGTGTCTGTTTGATTTTCATAAGTTTAAATTTTTGGTTCGTATATAAATAGTTTTTATAGCTTTATTTAAACAAATTAGTCTGAAAATATGTTTATAAAATGACTTGTTGTTTGTTGTCTTTTAACGATAATTTATAAATTTATAAGATGATGCTTCATTTTAGGGTTAATTGCTTTGATTTTGTTTTCCAGTTATTTAATGACCTGAAACTGAAATAAGTATTGTTTTTAAGCATAAATAAAACAAAACTGTTCAGAATCTGGTTATATAATTTTATTAAGGTTGATATATTCTCACGTTCATTATAAGTATTAATAGTCAAGAAAAAAAATTAAATTTATGAGTTTGCTTAAAGAATTTAAAGATTTTGCCATGCGTGGCAATGTAATTGATTTGGCTGTGGGTGTTATTATTGGTGGTGCTTTTGGAAAAATCATTGCATCATTGGTTGCTGACGTGATTATGCCTCCAATCGGTTTGCTGGTTGGTGGAGTAAACTTTACCGACCTGAAATGGGAAATGAAACCGGCCGAAATGATTGATGGAGTTCAAAAAGCTGCCGTAACTCTGAATTATGGCAATTTTTTGCAGGTGACTTTTGATTTTCTGATTGTGGCATTCTGTATATTCCTTTTCATTAAAGGAATTAATTCTATGTCAAAGAAAAAAGATGAAGCTCCGGCGGCACCTCCGGCTCCAACCAAAGAAGAACAATTGCTTACTGAAATCCGTGATTTGTTGAAAAAGTAAGTTCTTAAAGACAAAGAATACCCCATTTGCAATAGAAATTTGTGCAAATGGGGTATTTTTGTAGGTACATTTCTATACTTTCGTCGGGTAAAAAGGTTTTTTTCGTCGATTAAAGCTTGTTTCTGGCTTGCACACTCCCTTATCTTTGCACCATAAAAATCAAAAAAAGAATTATTATGGAAAATGAAGTAAAAAACTCGTTTCGCACGGGTTATACCAAGGGTCTTGGTTTCGGACTTATTCTGATGCTGATTGGCATTGTTTTTCTCGGCTTTAACTTTGGATTGATTCCCGAACAATTAAGGTATGTAATTATCTCTTGGCCAATGTTACTGATAGTAATCGGAATTGGCAACTATTTGAAACGTCATGTATTTTCAGGTACTATTTTGGTGTTGATCGGTGGTTTCTTTTTGATTCCGCGGTTTATCGAAGCGTTTCCTGCCTGGTTTCCGGGATTTAATGGTGATTTTACCCACATTTACTGGCCTTTATTGCTGATTGCTGCAGGTGTTTTAATTATTACCGGTAAAATTTTCGGTCCAAAATGGGGCTTTAATGAATGGAATCATTCGCACGACCAACGCTATCGCCATCACCGCCGTCGCAAGTATGAGGATTATTCGCAGTGGAACACTAACGGTTTTTCAAAAAACAGCGTATTTGGCAGTGGCGAACACATTGTGCTCGATCCGGAATTTAAGGGTGGCGAGTTGAACGCTGTTTTTGGCGGAATTACGCTTGATTTGCGCAGAACGAATTTGCCAGAGGGTGATACACGACTGGATGTAAATGCTGTTTTTGGAGGAATTACTATCTTTGTTCCAAGTGATTGGTATGTGGAAACTCATATGGATGCTGTATTTGGAGGTTTTCAGGACAACCGCTTACCCAAAGAGCCGCTTGACAAAACCAGAAAGCTTATTATCACGGGGTCATGTGTGTTTGGAGGTGGTGAATTGAGAAATTAAGACAGAAGCAAGAAGTAAATAAATTGATATTCATTGGAAAAATGCTGCACCCATTTTTAGGAAATACCGCAAAAACCGTTCAATACATCCTTGTCTGGTTTGTGTATGCTTTGTTGCAGACTCTTGCTTTATATCCAATTGTAAAGTTGCCATTAGGAATTTTGATATTGGACGGTTTTGTTCATGCGGCATTATTGGGTTTGTTGGGTATTTTGCTCTGGAGTGTTGTTCAGTACGGAAATTATGCCGTGTTGAGTGTTCAGCAGCGCATAATAAATTATCTTGCTCTGGCACTGCTCGCTATAGGTGTTTGGTTGGGTGCGGGTTACGGATTGTTCTATTGGATTTATGGTGTTGAATTCAGTGCTCAGTTGTATGAAATATTGCCTGCACGCGGATTTATAGGTCTGCTTGTTTATTTGCTCATAATGCAGCGATTTAGGTTGGCAGTTCAACAAACTGAAAAGGAGGTTGAAGCAGTTCCGACTGAAGTTCCACAGGAAGTTGTGTCTTCAAAAACTGTGGAAGTGGAATTTCTGGAGCGTATTGCGGTTAAATCAGGATCAAAAATTCACGTGGTGCTGGTTCCGGAAATCATTTACCTACAGGCGGATGGTGATTATGTTCAGATATTTACAGGTAACGGAAAGTATCTGAAAGAACAGACTATGAAGTATTTTGAAGAACATTTGCCTGATAGTCAATTTGTAAGAGTGCATCGGTCAGTGATTGTAAATGTAGAGATGATTTCCCGCATTGAACTTTACGAAAAACAAAATCAATTACTTACGCTTAAAACCGGACAACAAATAAAAACCAGTCCGGCCGGATATAAAGCTTTGCGTGCTGCGCTTAATCTCTGAACATAATTGAGGTCTGTTGTGTTAGGGAAAGTAGAAACCAATTTTTAATTTCAAAAAACAGTTGTATGAGAAGCAATCTTTTAATAGCTCTGTTTATGGTCTTTGTTTTGACGAGCTGTGATCAGTTAAGCAAGCTCACTCAGTTCGAAATGCCATTCACAACATCAGTTACTATTCCTAAATCAACACCGATAAACCTGCCGTTCAATTTGCCAACGCCCGAGATTGAAACAAATTCGGCTACTTTCTTTTCATCCAAAAATGTCAATGTGGATTTGATCGACAAGATTACGCTGAAGAAGCTTGAGCTTTCCGTGACTTCGCCAACCAACGGGAATTTCAATTTTCTGAAAACTATTGAAATTTACATATCAGCAGAAGGATTGAATGATTTGAAAGTTGCGTCTTTAGAAAATATCCCGAACAATTCAGCTATGCCATTACAGCTTACGGTTGATACCATGAATTTAAAGCCTTATATTTTGAAAGATAAATTTGGACTTAAGGTAAAAGCAACCACTGATGAATTAATTACAACAGATTATAATGTCGATGTAAAAACAACTTTCTTTGTAGATGCGAAAATTGCGGGTTTATAAAAACTACCCCTTCGAAAACAAATCAGGCTTTTAAACATATGCTTAAAAGCCTGATTTATTTTTAATTAAATTTCTCTTTCAGGAATTTCCCTGTATAGGAATCATCGCAGAAGATAATTTTTTCGGGAGTTCCTTCAAAAACAAGGTTTCCACCATTGTCACCACCCTCGGGACCAATGTCGATAATGTGGTCGGCACATTTGATCACTTCAATATTATGTTCGATAATAATCACGGTGTGACCTTTCGTAATCAAAGCATCGAATGCTTTTAAAAGTGTTTTGATGTCATGAAAATGAAGTCCGGTTGTCGGTTCGTCGAATACGAAAATGGTTGGTTCCGATTTTTCGTTGGCCAAAAACGATGCCAGTTTCACGCGCTGGCTTTCTCCGCCCGATAGCGTACTGCTGGATTGACCGAGTTTCACGTAACCCACACCCACATCCTGCAATGGTTTCAGGCGTTTTACAATCTTCTTTTCAGTATTTCCCGTTTGCGCCGAGAAGAATTCGATAGCCTGGTTGACTGTCATTTCAAGTACATCGTAGACGTTTACACCTTTGTACTGCACATCCAGGATGTCTTGTTTGAATCGTTTTCCATGACAATGTTCGCATTCGAGTACCAGGTCGGCCATAAATTGCATTTCTACGGTTACGGTTCCTTCGCCCTGACATTCTTCGCAACGCCCGCCTTCGGTGTTGAACGAAAAGTGCGATGCAGAATAATTCATTTGTTTTGAAAGTTGCTGGTCGGCAAACAATTTGCGGATTTCATCGTAAGCTTTTATATAGGTAACCGGATTGGAACGCGAGGAACGTCCAATCGGGTTTTGGTCTACAAACTCGATATCTTTGGCTAAATGCATACTGCCTTTCAGCGTTCCAAACTGTCCGGTGCGGTCGGCTACTCCACCATAATGTTTTTTTAGGGCTGCGAAAAATACATTCCGAACCAATGATGATTTTCCTGAACCGCTGACGCCGGTTACAACTGTCATTATGTTTAATGGAAATTTCACATCAATGCCTTTCAGGTTATTTTCCCGGGCGCCAATCACTTCGATATAATTATTCCATTTTCGGCGGTGGGCAGGCATTCCAATATTTTCTTTCCCGAGCAGGTATTTTAGTGTATAAGAATTCTCAATTTGCTCTGCAATAGCGTCGTTTTTAGTTGGGTCAGTCAAGTCGGGAGTTCCCTGAAATACCACATTTCCACCCAGTCGGCCTGCATTGGGGCCAATGTCAATAATGTAGTCCGCAGCGCGCATAATTTCCTCGTCGTGTTCCACCACAACTACTGTATTTCCAAGGTCGCGCAGTTGTTTCAATACTTTTATCAGTAAATGAGTATCGCGGGAATGGAGTCCTATACTTGGTTCATCCAGAATATATAACGATCCCACCAGGCTGCTTCCAAGCGAAGTGGCCAGGTTAATACGTTGGCTTTCGCCGCCCGAAAGGGAATTTGACAGACGATTTAGCGTCAGATAGCCCAGTCCAACGTCAAGTAAAAAATGAATCCGGTTGTTTATTTCGATTAAAAGGCGTTTCGCAATAGCTGCATCCTGTTCATCGAGCTGGATATTTTCAAAAAACTCATTCAAATTTTTGACTGACATAAGTACCAGCTCCGAAATGGATTTTCCGGCCACACGAATATAAGAAGCTTCTTTTTTCAGTCGGCTGCCATTACATTCCGGGCAGGTGGTTTTGCCTCTGTAGCGGGCCAGCATAACACGATATTGAATTTTGTACTGGTTGGATTCCAAATGTTTGAAGAAAGCGTTCAGCCCATCAAAGTATTGATTACCGGTCCAAATCAGTTGCCGTTGTTCATCAGTCAGTTCATAATAAGGTTTATGAATGGGAAAGTTGAATTTCGTTGCGGTGCGGACCAGTTGGTTTTTCCACTCGCTCATAACTTCACCTTTCCAGCACACTACGGCATCCTCATAAATCGAAAGCGTTTTATTGGGTACAACGAGATCTTCGTCAATTCCGATAACCCGGCCAAACCCTTCGCATACCGGGCAAGCTCCAATGGGACTGTTGAAACTGAAAGTATGGACGGTCGGTGTCTCGAACTGCATGCCATCTGCCTCAAATTTTTTAGAGAAATAAAGCAGTTGTGGTCCCGATTCGGTAATCATTTTTAGCACGCAAACTCCGTTTCCTTCAAAAAATGCGGTCTCAACAGAGTCTGTCAACCGGCTGATGGCTGTTTGTGTATGGTCTACCGCCAATCTGTCAATCAGCAAATACACTTCTTTGCTGATTAATTTCTCCGGCTGCTTTAATAGTTCGGCAATCTGAAATGTTTCTCCATCCACTTCTGTCCGGCTGAATCCTTGAAGTTGCAGGCTTGCAAGTTGCTCTGCGATGCTTTTTTCTGCAGTGGGGGTAACGGGAGTGAGCACCATGAATTTGGTTCCATCTACAAATTCCATAGCTGCGTCAACCACATCTTGTGCTTCGTGTTTTTTTACCAGTTCGCCGGAAATGGGCGAATAGGTTTTCCCGATCCGGGCGTAAAGCAACTTAATGTACTCGTAAATTTCGGTTGAAGTGCCCACAGTGGAGCGAGGATTTCTGGTGTTTACTTTTTGCTCGATAGCAATAGCCGGGGGAATTCCCTTGATAAAATCAACCTCTGGCTTACTCATTCGTCCTAAAAACTGACGCGCGTAAGCCGATAAGCTTTCCACATACCTGCGTTGGCCTTCGGCATAGAGCGTGTCAAATGCTAATGATGATTTCCCGGATCCGGAGAGCCCGGTAATCACCACGAGTTTATTCCGCGGAATTTCCACATCGATATTTTTGAGGTTGTGTACTCTCGCGCCTTTTATAATTATATTTCCTTGCTTGGACATGAGTTTAAATAAATCGAAGTAATTCTTAATTTGAAATAATACAATTCTTTTTGCAGATCAACTGTTTAAAAACTATCAAAAAGTTGGACCTGCAAAGATACTACTTAGATAATGAATAATTATTTAATAAGACAATTAATTGTTTTACATGAACTATTTTAGCCCGGAAATAGTTCATATAAATTAAAAGGGTATATAATATGCATACTGTTTGTATTTATTTCTTTTAAATATGCATTTTGCAGTTAAATCATGGATTAAAATTTATTGTTTTAGAATAATTATGAAATATAATCTACTGGTAGTATTGTTGTATGCAAAATTTGTAGTACTTTTGCGCCAAATCTAAATAATTATGCATTTATGAAGAATAAGCGAAACCGTTTACAAATTATCTCGGAAATTCTCCGATCGACTGTCGTTGGTAGTCAGGAAGAATTGCTCAACATGCTCAGTGAGCGACAGTGCGAAGTGACACAAGCCACATTGTCGCGCGATTTGAAATTATTGAAAGTTGCCAAAACTCCTTTATCGAATGGGGCCTACAAGTATATTTTACCATCATACAATAAACCGCTTCCAAATTCGGGTGCTTTTAATACTCTTATTGCTCATGGTGCTGTTTTGAGCCTCGAATTTTCAGGACAATTGGCCGTAGTTAAGACCAAGCCGGGGTATGCAAGTGCTATTGCATGGGACATTGACAACAAAGCTACTGAACATGTATTAGGCACTATTGCCGGTGATGATACTATTCTGGTAATTCCTCGTGAAGGCGTTACACGTGAGGATATTCTCGAGATGATGAATATCACCTTTTCGGAGAAGGAATAATAGGGAAATTATTTGCCATAACGCACTTAAATAATTACTTTTGTAGCCTTTTAAAAATTTCAAATATTGAAAGAATACAAATGAACGTTGTGTGTTGTGCTAAAGAGTTTCTTACAAAAGTAAAAAGAACTCATTCAAAATTGAATATGGACGAAGAGAAGGCCGTTGTTGAGATAACGGTACAGATTGCTGATGAGCGTTTTTTAAATTATGTCGATACGATTTTGACCACAATAGCTGACGCGGCCAGAGTTCGTGGAACAGGTATTGCCAGGCGCTCGCCCGAGTATATCGAGCAAAAAATGAAAGAAGGAAAGGCCATTATAGCTTTAGCAGGGGAAGAATTTGCCGGATTTTGCTACATCGAAACTTGGGGCAATAAGAAATTTGTTGCCAATTCCGGTTTGATCGTAGTTGATAAATATCGTGGAAATGGTTTGGCTAAACGCATTAAGCGTAAAGCATTCGAGCTTTCTCGCCAACGCTATCCTGATGCAAAAATATTTGGATTGACTACCGGATTGGCAGTTATGAAAATTAATTCAGAATTAGGTTACAAACCCGTGACGTTCTCAGAACTGACTGACGATGAAGCCTTCTGGAAAGGATGCCAAAGTTGTGTAAACTACGATATTTTGCAGCGTACCAACCGCAAACACTGTTTGTGTACGGGTATGTTGTTTGATCCGGCCAAAGACATTGAAAAATAAACAGGTAATTAGTTAATTAGTCGATTGATTGATTAGTGGGGTTCTTTTTTTGTAAGAATTTGTGATTTAGACAATTGACTTTAGACAAAAGAATATGAAAGAAAAAGTATTATTAGCGTTCAGCGGTGGTTTGGATACCTCGTTTTGTGCCATGTATCTGGCTCAGGAAAAAGGGTATGAAGTGCATACGGCAGTTGCAAACACGGGGGGATTTAGCGCAGAAGAATTGAAAGTGATTGAAGATAAGGCTTTTCGCTTAGGAGCTAAGACTCACGCTACGTTAGATGTTACACAGGAATATTACGAGAAAAGTATTAAATACATGGTTTTTGGCAACGTGTTGCGTAACGGAACTTATCCTATTTCGGTTAGTTCGGAGCGCATTTTTCAGGCCATAGCCATTATTAATTACGCTAAAGAAATTGGAGCCGATTATGTGGCTCACGGCAGTACAGGAGCCGGAAACGATCAGGTACGTTTCGACCTTACTTTTGACGTATTGGCACCAAATATTAAAATTCTCACTCCAACCCGCGATATGGTGTTGACCCGTGAGTATGAGATCAACTATTTGAAAGAACATGGTTTTGAAGCTGATTTCAAAAAAATGGAATATTCAATCAATAAAGGACTTTGGGGTACAAGTATTGGTGGAAAGGAAACATTAAAATCAGACCAGACACTTCCGGAAGAAGCATATCCAAGCCAGATTGAAAAACAAGGCGAAGAAATGGTGACAATCGGCTTTGAGAATGGGGAAATTACAGCCATAAATGGTGAGAAGAATGACAACAAAGTTATTTTAATCAATAAATTAGAAGAAATAGCCAGCAAGTACGGTATTGGTCGCGATATGCACATTGGCGATACAATTATTGGTATTAAAGGGCGTGTAGGTTTTGAGGCTGCTGCTCCATTGTTAATAATCAATGCTCATAAAATGCTTGAAAAGCACACGCTTACCAAATGGCAACAATATTGGAAGGATCAGTTGGGCAATTGGTACGGAATGTTCCTGCATGAAGCACAATATCTGGAACCGGTAATGCGTGATATTGAGCAATTCCTTGAAAGTTCACAACAGAACGTCACAGGTACCGTGATTGTCAAACTTCGTCCGTATAGTTACACGTTGGTAGGAGTTGACAGTACTTTTGATTTGATGAAAACAGATTTTGGCGAATATGGTGAAGTAAACCGTGCGTGGAGCGCTGATGATGTGAAAGGATTCACAAAAATCCTCGGAAATCAAATGAAAATTTATTACAACGTTCAGAAAAGGAACGATAAATAAGTCTGAAATAATAAAACTAAATAATATCGGTAAAAGCCTCTGCAAATTTTGTAGAGGCTTTTTTAATTATTTGAATATCAATTAATTTTGATATTTAGAATTAAAATCGTAATTTTGCGGCCTGAAAAATAAACTTATAAAAAACTTACTTCATGATTAATGCTCAAGATATCAAAAACGGAACTTGTATCCGTATGGATGGAAAGCTGTATTTCGTTATTGAATTTCTCCATGTAAAGCCGGGTAAAGGCAATACTTTTATGCGTACAACTCTCAAAGATGTAGTGGATGGACGTGTAATTGAACGTCGTTTTAATATTGGCGAAAAACTGGAAGATGTACGTGTCGAACGTCGTCCATATCAGTTTGTATATAAAGAAAATGAAGATTTTATCTTCATGAATCAGGAAACCTATGATCAACATCCTATTAGTAAAGACCTTATTAATGGCGTTGATTTTCTGCTTGAAGGAATGAGCGTGGAGGTTGTTTCGGATGCCTCTACCGAAACTGTTTTATATGCCGACATGCCTGTTAAGGTTCAAATGAAAGTAACATATACTGAACCTGGTGTTAAAGGTGATACCGCTACTAATACGCTGAAACCTGCAACTGTTGAATCGGGTGCTACAGTACGTGTGCCTTTATTTATCACTGAAGGTGAAACTATTGAAATTGACACCCGTGATGGTTCTTACCTTGGTAGGGTAAAGGTATCATAAAAAGAAGAATAGAAATTTTATAAAAATCGTCAGACAATTGCGTCTGGCGATTTTTTTTGTTGATTTTTGTGACAATATGCAGATTTTTTACGTTATTTGCGTTCGGTTTGTATTAATATAAAGTGTTGTTTTGTATGATGAAGGCAGGAACAGGTTTGAATTGTAAAATGGATAGAGTTATTTAAACTTGCCGGAATCATTGACTTGAATCAATTATTTACATATGAAAAAGAGAATTAGAAGTTTTGGTTATGCCGGACGTGGAATTCGTATTGTTTTTGGTACAGAAGCTAATATGAAGATTCACATTGCAATAGCCATTTTGGTGATAGTATGTGGCTTTGGTTTTTCAATCAGTATAACCGAGTGGATATTGTGTCTGCTTTGTGTTGGATTAGTTTTCTGTGCTGAAATGATGAATACAGCCATCGAAAGTGTAGTTGATTTAGCTTCACCCAATTTGCATCCTCTGGCTGGCAAAGCAAAGGATATTGCAGCGGGAGCAGTGCTGATTTGTGCCATTATCTCGGTTATTGTTGGGTTACTGATTTTTGTTCCAAAGGTGTGGATTCTTGTGGAATCTTATATATGAGTGTATTGCGATAAATAAATGATTAATCCGATATTTCTTCTGAGTTTTATGAGAATCCCTTAACTGAGGATAAAATTTTTTTTTCAATAATTTGATTGCCAGATGTATATGGTTGTAGTTGCCTTTTGAAACAAGATGAAACATGTTTGATAATCAATGATTCCCATTAGATAGTTTTCGCATTTCGTCTCCATTATAATTGATTATTGTAGTATGAAGCACAATCCGATGGTTGATTTTTTTAATCTTTTGTTTCCGGACTTGTGTACGGTTTGTGGGGAAAACCTTAATAGAGGTGAACAACATATCTGTCTGACCTGCCTGTACAGCATTCCCAAAACCAATTATCATCTACTTCCCGAAAATCCAATCGAAAAGCGTTTTTGGGGTAAAGTTCCCATTTTCAGGGGCACTGCTTTTTTCTTTTTTCACAAAGGCTCGCCTTTTCAAAAATTACTGCATTCTCTCAAATATAAAGGGAATAAGGAAATCGGTGAAGTGCTGGGAAGGTATGCTGCAGCTGATTTGTCCGAATCGGTTGATTTTACTACCGTCGATGTGATTATTCCTGTCCCGTTACACCCCGGAAAGTTTAAAAAGCGGGGGTACAACCAGAGTGAATGGATTGCTAAAGGTTTATCTTCAGTTTTAGGTAAACCGTATGATACAACCACTCTATGCAGACTTCGGGAAACAGAGACTCAAACCAAAAAATCTGTCTTTGAAAGGTACGAGAACACCGCAGACATTTTTGGATTACTGGATAAAAATGCATTGTCCGGTAAGCATGTTCTTTTGGTTGATGACGTATTAACGACAGGGTCAACACTTGAAGGTTGTGTCAAAATACTGTTAGCATGCGAGGGCATTAAAGTAAGTGTCTTTGCCCTAGCAGTAGCCTGACAGGCCATTTTTACACTTATAGAAACAATAGCCGGATTCTAATTGTTATAATTCAAATATCCAGATAAGATTTAACTTCAATTCCCTGAAAAGCCCAGATAGAGCCACTTTAAAAAAGAATATTAATTTGTAGTTTTGCATGTAGATACAATTCATTTCCGTATAAAAATAGGTGTGGTATTTTATGTTCAAGAAAATTTGCGTGCTACTTTCTTTTTTTAGTTTAATTTTGGTAGGCTGCTCGCTTATGTCCAATGAGATGAAGCAGGCTGAGCAAATAATGGAAACCTCCCCCGATTCTGCCTTACACATCCTGCAACATATGCAACCGGTTCAAACTATGTCCGATGCCAATAGGGCATTATATGGCTTATTGTATTTCGAAGCTTTGGATAAAAATAATAAGCCCCTTCAACCAGATTCTTTAATTTCCTTTTCGCTGAATTACTATCAAAATCATAATAAGAAAAATTATCTGGCTAAATGTTATTATTACAAAGCAAGGATTACCAGATTTGCTCAGCGTTTCGATGAGGCAACGGTTCTTTACTTAAAAGCATTGGATTTAACTCAGGATAACAAAGAAAATTACATCCTGTTAGGAAAGATTTATTCCGACATGGGGGATATTTGTGCAATTCAAAAGGATTACAATGAATCGCTGAGAAAGTACCTCAGATCAATGAATTATTTTAGCAAGGCTGGTAATACAATTGAAAAAGGGTATAGAATAATATTGGTTGGAAAAATATATCATTTCAGAAAAAAATTCAAAATGGCGCATAGTTATTATAAGAAGGCACTTTCTTTAACGACTGATTCATTACTCCAGGGTTTTGCATTTCAGGAAATTGGAATTAATTTCTTTTGGGCAAAGCAATACGATTCAGCTCAATTTTATCTAAGTGAGAGTCTTCGATTTCCATACAAAGGAACGAACTATGCTATTAGGTGTTTTAATATATCTGATCTCTTTTATCAAAGGCAGCAATATGATTCGGCTCTTTTTTATGCGAGTTTGGCTCTAAAATACCCCTCTACTTTTTTTAACCAACGGGATTGTTATCGGATTTTAGCAAATACGGAATATCAACGCGGAGACTTTAATAAAATGGGGTTTTATATGTCCAAATATCAGGACTGTACTGATTCTGTCCGAAAAATAGAGATCCAAACCAAAACAACCGTATTGGAAGACATGCATCAAACTACTCAGGAAGCTAGTATCACAAAGCAATTATTGCTTGTTTTAGCATGGGTTGTTCCTTTTATAGTATTAGTAAGTCTCCTGATTGTTTATCAATTGCGCACTCGAAATAAAGGAAAGGAAAAACAACTGGAAGAAGCAGAAGTGCAAATTAGTCAGAAACAATCGCTGTTAATTGACAGTTTGAAACAGAAGATTGAGGAAGCCCGTTCAATGCAATCAGCTAGTTATAAAAAAGCATCGCCTACACTGCGCGAGCAGATGGATAAAGAGTTATATAATAAGTGTCTTTATTTAAATGACTGGGAATTATTCAGGCGACTGATGAACCGAACATTTAATAATGTAGAAGAATCGTTAGAGAAAATATGTCCCGAAGTTACACGTAAAGAACTGATTTGGTCCTGTCTTTTTTTGTTGAATATCCCTACCTCTGATATTGCCGTTGTACTGGATAGCCAAACTGCCAGTCTTTATAAGTTAAAGCAGCGACTAACCCAAAAAATGAACCTAAAGAGTACAAGAGAACTTGAGCTGTTGTTGCATAATTTGTCAAAAGGAAAATAAATCACTATTCTTCTGTTTTTGAATATTGAATTTGTTAATAACCCTGTTTTTTAACAGGGTTTTTTGTTGCCTTTTTTTTATGTCCTAATAATTTATCTTGTATCACATGTAGTTGCCTTAAAATCAGATGATTGTAAAGTTGCTTGTCCTAATTTATTTTGCCTCTAAATTTGTTGTGTTCGCCTCTTGTACCTAATTTAGCACCATAAGCAAATTGCTTGAGATATTCAATAATTCTATGTTCAACACTATAATTCAAATGTTATGAGAAAAATTAATTTAAAATTTATTACTACCTCTTTTTTATTTGTCAGTACTTTCTCTTCTCAGGGTGGATTTGCGGGTACTCCACTTAGAACTGATGATCCATATCCAGGGGGTGGTGGCCTTAATACCCCATCATTGTCAATGGCTCAAATTGAAACGGTATCTCCGGTTACTTATGATATTATAGGGAGTAACCAGGCAATATGCTTTAATTCAAACATTGGCACAGCAACAGTTACTATTCAAGATCAATATGGAAGTACTATTTATCAATCTGTGGTTAATACGAATACTCAATCAGTATTGTATGTTCCGATTGAAAACTGGGAAACTGGAAGCTATACAATCACTGTTACTTCAGAAAGTACCAATTTTGTTAGCGGTTTTCAGTTGTAATTAAACATTGCATCGGGGCGGTAGATAGTTCCGTCCCGTTGCTACTTTGCAAGGGAAATATGATTTTTTGCATGTACATAGTTTTTATATATGAAGAACATCTTAAAAAGTAGATTGACAAGAAGTCATAATGGAAATGATCTCAAATATAGCGAGGCACATGTTGTAGTAGCTGGTAATCTTCATACAAATGATATTATTGACGAGATTATTAGTGATGGTTTGGCTGTAGAGCGCGAAATGGTGCTTGAGGTTATAAAACAGTTCAATCTCAAAATAGCAGAAAAAGTGCTTTCCGGATATAATGTCAATACCGGATTAGTGTCAGTGCATTCAGAGGTTAGAGGTTTAATTTTTAATGAAAAGTGGGATCCCGCAATAAATAAGATTGGAATTATCTTCAGGCCGGGACTGGATTTAATTCAAGAAACGAAAAAGACAAGAGTAGAAATTATGGAAAATAATGTTTCTAAAAATGAAATTACTGACGCGAATCAAATTGATTTGTCAGCAAATAATTCGTCAGTTGATAGCCGGGTAATTGGTACTACTGACAGGTATTTAAATATAAAAAATGATGTTCCTGCTTGTGGTGTTGCTTTTCGCCGCTGGCTGTGTAAAGCTTGATAAAGTAGAATTTGTACATTTAAAAGAAAATTTTCGAACCAATGGTAGCGGTTTATTTTTCGATCCATTTTTTTATTGCTAAGAAAATGACGTTAAACTGTGAAAATAAATTAGTAATTTTGCAGCTTACCGTGATGATTTATGATGTTTTTGTCAAGAGAAATTCATTTTGTTCGAATATCTGAGTTTTTTCTTCAGAGAATATATTTGCTGTTTTTTTGTACAATTTTTATCAGTTGCTCTCATGTACCGACTGAATTAGAAAACGCGGAACGACTTTTGGCTCGTTCCGCCGATTCTGCTTTGCACGTTCTGCATAAATTCAGACCAACTGATTACAAATCACCAGGACATCGCGCTTTGTACGGGTTGTTGGTTTTTCAGGCGCTGGACAAGCTTGACAAATCACTGCAACCAGATTCTCTGATTGATTTTTCATTGAATTATTATTTAAAGGAAAATGATAAGAGCAATTTGGCGAAGTGTTATTTTCTGAAAGCAAGAATGCTTAAGAAAAGGCAACATTTTGAAGATGCAGCAAAACTCTACTTAAACGCACTCGATTTATTTAAGTCTTCTAATAATTATTATTGGTTGGGGCGCATATATTCTGACTTGAGCGATATATGTGGTATACAGAGTGATCTTAATGGATCTTTAAATAAGAATTTGTTAGCTGTAAATTACTTCAATAAGGCAGGCAACAAGCTTGAAGCTTACTATAGGGTGATATCCATTGGAAAAATCTATCATTTCCAACGAAAATTCAAAAAAGCCCTGTACTATTACCGCCAAGCTTTTTCTCAAAGTTCCGATTCAATGTTAGTTGGTTTTGCTTTTCAGGAGATTGGGGTGAATTATTTCTGGGCAAAGAAATACGATTCGGCTCATTATTACCTCCGAAAGAGCCTGAAATATCCATTCAGAGGGAATAGTTATGCTATCAGGTGCTTTAATATGGCTGATTTGTTTTTTCAAGAGCAACAATATGACTCTTCACTGTTTTATGCTAATTTGGCATTGAAGTACCCCACTACCTTTTATAATCAAAGAGAGTGCTACCGTATTTTGGCTAATTCGGAATATCAGCGGGGTGATTTTGAAAAAATGGGCGATTATATACATAAATATCAGGATTGTACAGATTCGGTGCGTAAGTTGGAAGTCCAATCGAAAGTAAGCCTGTTAGAAAGTTTGCATAATAATGACCAGGAAACTACCGGAACTAAGCGAAGCATGATTTGGATTACTTCGGTTTTAGTTCTGGTTTTGTTGTTTTCGGTGGGGGGAGTTTATTTACTTTTTAAGCGGAATGGTTTTAAAAAGAAACAGTTGGAAGATTATAGGAAAGAATTGACTCAAAAACAGGAGTTTGTAACACAGAGTTTGGCTAAAAAAATTGCAGATACTCGCGAATCACAAGTAAAAGCGAGAGTGAAAGCTTCTCCGGAAGAACGGGAGCGATTGGACAAAGAGCTTTATGAAAAATGCCTTCATCTTAGTAATTGGGAAGCTTTTTCGTGCGAGATGAACCACGCTTTCAACCAAATCGTCGATGTGCTGCAAACGGATTATGCCGGTATAACGCAAAAAGAGATTATCTGGTGCTGCCTACATTTACTCGATGTTCCGAATACCGACCGGATTTTACTCCTTAATGGCACGCCTGACAGTGTTTACAAACTAAAACAACGGTTGGCCCAAAAGATGAACCTCAAGTCCACCAAAGACCTTGATTCAGAGCTGAAAAGAATTTCGAATGTGCCTGTGTAGATGAAAAGTGAGATGATAACTTTGTGATATTTAACCATGATTATAAGACTACGAATCTTCCTCGTTTTTTTCATATTTCTGTTATTATCTGCTTGCAACCAGATGCCGAATGAGCTAAAGTTGGCAGAGAGGCTAATCGAAACCCGCCCAGATTCTGCTTTGTGTATTTTGCAGAAAATCAATCCGATAAATTTAAAATCGCCTTCACACAGAGCCTTATATGGTTTGTTGTATTTTGAGGCGTTGGATAAAGAAGATAAACCGTTGGAACCTGATTCATTGATTGATTTTTCCATCAATCATTATCTTTCCGAAAATGATAAACTAAATCTGGCAAAAAGTTACTTTTATAAGGCAAGAATGTATAAGAAAAGGCAACGTTTTGACGTTGCAACCGGATTCTATTTAAAATCACGGGATTTGCTTAAATCATCTGATAAATATTTTTTATTAGGTAATATTTATTCAGATTTAGCTGATATATTCATTCTGCAAAAGGACGACAAAGGAGCTTTAAAAAAAATTGTAGAATCTATAAATTTCTTCAATAGAATCGGAGATGTAGTGCAGGCCAGTTATAGAGTAGTAAGTATTGGCAAGGTATATCGTTTCAGGAAAGAATACAAAGCAGCCATAAAATATTATAAACAGGCACTTTCTTTAACGGTTGATTCTATGGTTCAGGGTTACGCTTTTCAGGAAATGGGAGTCAATTATTATTTTGCAAAACAAAATGATTCAGCTCAGTATTATCTGTATAAAAGTCTACAATTCCCCTATAAAGGAGCCAATTTTACCATCAGATGTTTCGTCTTAGCAGATTTAATGTATAATATAGGAAAAATAGATTCTGCTGCCAAATATGCAGCAATTTCTTTTAAATATCCCGGAACATACTTTCAAAGACGTGATTGTTATCGAATTTTGGCGAATTGCGAGTATTGGAATAATAACACTAAACAAATTGGAAAGTATGTAGGTTTATATCAAAATTATTCAGATTCAGTAGGTACAATTGAAGTTCAATCTAAGGCAAGCATGTTGGAGAGTCTACATAATAAAAGTCATCAAGCTGCCGGAACTAAGCGAAGCATGATCTGGATTACTTCGGTTTTAGTTCTTGTTTTGTTGTTTTCGGGATTTATTGTTTATTTTCTCTACAAACGAAATACAGTAAAGAAGAGGCAGTTGGAAGATTATCGGAAAGAATTGACTCAAAAACAGGAGTTTGTAACACAAAATTTGTCTAAAAAGATTGAAGATGCGCGTGAGTCGCAGGCAAAAGCGAGAAAGAATGCTTCTCCGGAAGAACGTGAGCAGCTGGATAAAGAGCTTTATGAAAAATGTCTCCATATTTGTAATTGGGAAGCTTTTTCGCGCGAAATGAACCATGCTTTCAACCAAATCGTCGATGTGCTGCAAACGGATTATACCAGTATCACGCAAAAAGAGATTATCTGGTGCTGCCTGCATTTACTCGATGTTCCGAATACCGACCGAATTTTACTCCTCAACGCCACAACGGATAGTGTTTACAAACTGAAACAACGGTTTGCGCAAAAAATGAACCTCAAGTCCACCAAAGACCTTGATAAAGAGCTGAAAAGAATTTCAGGTATGCCTGTTGATTAGTTTGCCTGACATCCTAAGATATTTAACCATGATTATACAACTACGAATACTGCTTGCTTTTATCATAATCCTTTTATTATCTGCTTGTAACCAGACTCCGAAAGAGCTAAAGCAAGCAGAGCAACTAATGGAAACCCGCCCCGATTCAGCTTTGTCTGTTTTGCAGAAAATCAATCCTATAAATTTAAAATCGCCTTCACACAGATCATTATACGGTTTGTTGTATTTTGAGGCGTTGGATAAAGAAAATAAACCGTTGGAACCCGATTCATTGATTGATTTCTCGATTAATCATTACTTAGCCCAAAATGAAGAACTAAATCTAGCAAAAAGTTACTTTTATAAGGCAATAATATATAAGAAAAGGCAACGCTTTGACGTCGCAACCGGGTTTTATTTGAAATCACGGGATTTGCTTATTTCTAAAGATAATTACTTTTTATTAGGCAGAATTTACTCGGAGTTAGGAGAAATATGTATGTTCCAGAAAAATTATACTGAATCATTAAAAAGTATATTGTTGTCTGTTGACTATTTCAATAAGGCTGGTAATAAACTGGAGGCTAGCTATGGAATAGCTGTAGTAGGAAAGATTTATCGTTTTAGAAAGGATTTTAAAAGAGCACAAAAAATATTTCAAAAAACACTATTGCTAAATTCTGATTCTTTACTTCATGGTTTTCTATTTCAGGAAATAGGAATTAATTTTTTCTGGATAAAAAAGTATGATTCTGCTCAATACTATTTACGGGAAAGTCTAAAATTTCCGGCCAGGGGAGCAAATTTTTCGATCAGATGCTTTTATTTTGCTGATTCATGGTTTAATGTCGCTCAGTATGATTCGGCTTTTTTTTATGCCCAAAAATCATTAAAATATCCGATCAATTCTTTCTGTATGCGAGATTGTTATCGAATTTTAGCTAATTCAGAGTATCAGAGAAAGAATTTTAAAGCAATGAACTTTTATATTTTAAAGTATCAGGAATGTGTAGATTCAGTACGGAAAATTGAAGCCCAATCCAAAGTTGCTATGCTGGAGGATTTGCATAATAAAAGTCAGGAAACTGCAGAAACCAAACGAAGCATGATTTGGACTACTTCGGTTTTAGTTCTGGTTTTGTTATTTTCAGGGGGTGTAGTTTATTTTCTTTTTCAAAGGAATAGTTTGAAAAAGAATCAATTGGAAGATTGTAAGAAAGAATTGACTCAAAAACAGGAGTTTGTAACACAAAATTTATCTAAAAAGATTGCAGATGCTCGTGAATCTCAAGCAAAGAAGAGAATGAAAGCTCCTCCGGAAGAACGGGAGCTGTTGGATAAAGAGCTTTATGAAAAATGCCTTCATCTTAGTAATTGGGAAGTTTTTTCGTGTGAAATGAACCATGCTTTCAACCAAATCGTCGATGTGCTGCAAACGGATTATACCAGTATCACGCAAAAAGAGATTATCTGGTGCTGCCTGCATTTACTCGATGTTCCGAATGCCGACAGGATTTTACTCCTTAATGGCACGCCAGATAGTGTTTACAAATTGAAACAACGATTGGCGCAAAAAATGAACCTGAAATCAACCAAAGAGCTGGATTCAGAGCTAAAGAGAATTTCGAATGTGCCTGTGTAGATGAAAAGTGAGATGATAACTTTGTGATATTTAACCATGATTATAAGACTACGAATCTTCCTCGTTTTTTTCATATTTCTGTTATTATCTGCTTGCAACCAGATGCCGAATGAGCTAAAGTTGGCAGAGAGGCTAATCGAAACCCGCCCAGATTCTGCTTTGTGTATTTTGCAGAAAATCAATCCGATAAATTTAAAATCGCCTTCACACAGAGCCTTATATGGTTTGTTGTATTTTGAGGCGTTGGATAAAGAAGATAAACCGTTGGAACCTGATTCATTGATTGATTTTTCCATTAACCATTATCTGTCCAAAAATGAAAAACTAAATCTGGCAAAAAGTTACTTTTATAAGGCCAGAATGTATAAGAAAAGGCAACATTATGACGAGGCAACCGAATTTTATTTAAAATCACGCGATTTGCTTAACCCAACTGATAGATACTTTTTATTAGGTGGTATTTACTCAGATTTAGCTGATATATGCAGTCTACAAAAAGAGAATAGCGAATCTTTAAAAAAAGTACTACAAGCATTAGATTATTTCAATAAGTCTGGAAATAAAGTGGAAAGTGCTTATAGAGTAGTAGCTGTTGGAAAAATTTACCGTTTTCGAGAAGACTTTAAAACAGCTTATAGATACTACAAACAAGCGCTTTCAATAACTTCAGATTCTATGCTTCTGGGTTTTGCGTTTCAGGAAATAGGAATTAATTATTATTTAGCTAAACAAAATGATTCAGCTCAATGCTACCTTAGAAAAAGTCTTCAATTTCCATATAGAGGTACAAATTATGCAGTCAGATGTTTTTATTTAGCAGATCTGCTATATAATATAACCCAGTGTGATTCAGCTTTTTCTTATGCGAATCTTGCACTTAAATATCCTTCAACTTTTTTTAATCAACGAGAGTGTTACCGAATTTTATCAAATATAGAATATCATCGAGCTGATTTTGATAAAATGGGTGTTTATCTATCTAAATATCAAAATTGTGCAGATTCTGTGCGTAAGATTGAAATTCAATCAAAAGTAAAAATACTGGAGAACTTACACAATAAAGACTTGCAAACAGCTGAAGCCAAACGACGTTTGATTTGGATTATTTCGGTTTTAGTTCTGGTTTTGTTATTTTCAGGGGGTATAGTTTATTTACTTTTTCAAAGAAATAGCTTGAAAAAGAATCAATTGGAAGATTATAAGAAAGAACTGAATCAAAAACAGGAGTTTGTAATACGAAATTTATATAAAAAAATTACAGATGCTCGCGAATCTCAAGCAAAGAAGAGAATGAAAGCTCCTCCGGAAGAACGGGAGCGATTGGACAAAGAGCTTTATGAAAATTGCCTTCATCTTGGTAATTGGGAAGCTTTTTCGTGCGAAATGAACCATGCTTTCAACCAAATCATCGATGCGCTGCAAACGGATTATGCAGGTATCACGCAGAAAGAGATTATCTGGTGCTGCCTGCATTTGCTCGATGTCCCGAATGCCGACCGAATTTTACTCCTCAATGCCACAACAGATAGTGTTTACAAACTGAAACAACGGTTGGCGCAAAAAATGAACCTCAAGTCCACCAAAGACCTTGATAAGGAGCTGAAAAGAATTTCAGGTATGCCTGTTGATTAGTTTGCCTGACAGCTTAAGATATTTAAACATGATCACAAGACTAAAAATACTTCTGCCTTTTTTCATATTACTTTTATTGTCTGCGTGCAACCAAATGCCAAATGAGCTAAAGCAAGCAGAGCGATTAATGGAAACCCGCCCTGATTCTGCTTTGTGTATTTTGCAGAAAATCAATCTTATTGATTTAAAATCGCCTTCACACAGAGCATTATACGGTTTGTTGTATTTTGAGGCTTTGGATAAAGAAGATAAACTGTTGGGACCCGATTCGTTGATTGATTTTTCCATCAATCATTATTTTGCCCAAAATGAAAAACTAAATCTTGCTAAAAGCTATTTTTATAAGGCAAGAATGTATAAGAAAAGGCAACGCTTTGACTTTTCTGCAGCTCAGTATTTGAATGCATTAGATTTGCTTAAGTGTACCAATAATTATAATTTGTTAGGACAAATATATTCGGATATAGGTGATATTTGTTTTATACAGAAAGATCTTAGAGGATCTTTAAATAAGAATTGGTTAGCTGTAAGTTGCTTTAATAAAGCAGGCAATAAGCTTGAAGCAGACTATAGGATAGTGTCTATAGGTAAAATTTATCGTTTCAGGAAAGATTATAAAAGAGCTCAGAATGTATTTAATGGCATTATTTCTAGAAACTCCGATTCTTTACTTTTGGGTTTTGCGTTTCAAGAGCAAGGGATTAAGTATTATTGGACAAAGCAAAATGATTCAGCTCAATACTATCTTAGAAAAAGCCTTCAATTTCCATATGGAGGTACAAATTATGCTGTCAGATGTTTCTATTTGGCTGATTTGTTGTATAGTACAACACAGTATGATTCAGCTTTTTCTTATGCACAGCTAGCATTAAGATATCCTATTACTTTTTTTAATCAACGTGATTGCTATCGAATTTTGGCGAATTCGGAGTATAATAGAAAGAACTTTAAAGCAATGAACTTTTATGTTTCGAAGTATGAGGAATGTGTAGATTCAGTACGGAAAATAGAAGCTCAATCCAAAGTTGCTGTGCTGGAGGATTTGCATAATAAAAACCAGAAAACTGCAGAAACCAAAAGAAATATGGTTTGGATTGCTTCGGTTTTAGTACTGGTTTTGTTGTTTTCTGTAGGTGTCGTTTATTTGCTTTTTAAGCGAAATAGTTTGAAAAAGAAACAATTGCAAGATTACAGGAAAGAATTGATTCAAAAACAGGAGTTTGTAACACAAAGTTTATCAAAAAAGATTGCAGATACTCGCGAATCGCAGGCAAAAGTAAGAAAGAACGCTTCTGCGGAGGAACGGGAACGGTTTGACAAAGAGCTTTATGGAAAATGCCTTCATCTTGGTAATTGGGAAGCTTTTTCGTGTGAAATGAACCATGCTTTCAACCAAATCGTCGATGTGCTGCAAACGGATTATACCGGTATCACGCAGAAAGAGATTATCTGGTGCTGCCTGCATTTGCTCGATGTCCCGAATGCCGACCGGATTTTACTCCTCAACGCCACAACGGATAGCGTCTACAAACTGAAACAGCGGTTGGCGCAAAAAATGAACCTAAAATCAACCAAAGAACTGGACGAATTTTTGTCTACACATGTTAGCGGAAGAATATAATTTCTTTCAAATTCTCACTGCTTGATTTAACTTATAATTTAACGGTTTATTTGCCTGCTGCAGCCGATGTCCAAAAATAGTGGATGTCCAAAAAATAATGTACATATAATCAGTGTGTTATAAATCGCGATGTCCAAAATATTTTTACCCGAAATTTGCCATCATTCTATGTTCTGCTTAAATTTGTAGTAAAATCAGGCGTGAATTTTAAAGCAATGTGAGGTATTGAGTGGTATGGTTATTTCGGTATAGTATAGTGAACATAGTGTGTCTTGTTTGTCATCGAACCCTAACCTATTTGAAAAAAGAGAACATAGAATAAATTTCCAATTTGATTTGACTATATCGCTTACCTCTGATTTGTAATATTTGATAACGCGAAAAACCCCGATTGAACATTGTAATTCAATCGGGGTTTTATTGTTTAATAATTTGTTGTAAACTCTCTGAGATTACAGAATACGTTGGTAATTTTGAGTTTGGTCTTATTGTTTTAATAATGACTTTATGGCAGCATTGACTTTTTCAAATCCGAATTCATTTAAAACCGAGTCTTTGTAGATGCATATTTCATCATTATAGAGGTTTCCGATACTTCCCTGGTGCGTGTGATTTACTTCTTTGTTTGGCTTGAAATTTCCGGCTTCAATTTCCAATCCCACCTGTTTGTAGGCATCTCTGAATGGAATGCCCGATAAAGTGAGTCTGTTGACTTCTTCTACGCTGAAAAGGTAATCGTAACGGGAGTCTGAAAGAATCTCAGTATTTACTTCTACATGTGCCATCATCATGGAGGTCATTTCAAGGCAATCGGTAAGTTCGGCGAATGCAGGAACAAATATTTCTTTTATAATTTGTAAGTCGCGGAAATAACCAGATGGAAGATTATTGGTTATCATCATTATTTGCTGTGGGAGCGACTGTAATTTGTTGCATTTGGCGCGTGTCAGTTCGAATACATCCGGATTTTTTTTATGCGGCATAATACTCGAACCGGTTGTAAATTCATCAGGCAGGCGGATAAATCCAAAATTTTGCGAGGTAAACATACAGGCATCAAAAGCCAGTTTGGCAACAGTAGCAGCAACACTAGCCAAAGCAGTTGCAACGATGCGCTCCATTTTGCCACGTCCCATTTGTGCATAAACCACGTTGTAATTCATGCTATCGAACCCAAGCAAATCTGTGGTCAGCTGGCGATCGAGTGGAAACGAGGAGCCATAACCAGCGGCAGAGCCCAGTGGATTCCGATTGGTGATTTTCCAAGCTGAAAGTAGCATTTGCAGGTCGTCGGCCAGGCTTTCGGCATATGCTCCAAACCAAAGTCCGAACGACGATGGCATGGCAACCTGAAGGTGTGTGTAGCCGGGCAGAAGAACATCTTTATATCTGTTACTTTGCGAAATAAGGACATCGAATAAATCGGCCACTGCCGCAACGGTTTTCTCAATTTCGGCACGAGCAAACAGTTTTAGATCAACCAAAACCTGATCGTTTCGGGAGCGTCCGCTGTGGATTTTCTTTCCCATGTCGCCCAATTTGCGTGTAAGCAGCATTTCTACCTGCGAATGAACATCTTCAACGCCGTCCTCAATTACAAATTGATTGCTTTCGGCCAGTTGGTAAATATTTTTCAGTTCTTCAAGCAAAGTCTTCAACTCTTCGGACTGCAACAACCCGACAGACTCTAACATGCGTATATGAGCCATTGAACCAAGTACGTCGTATTTAGCCAGAAAAACATCCATTTCACGATCGCGACCCACAGTAAAAGATTCTATTTTTGCATTTACCTGTGTGCTTTTTTCCCAGAGTTTCGTTGCCATGATAGTTTGAATTAAAAAAATACAATTCGTTGGTTATTTACTCAATGTTTTGGCCAATAAATCGGCAACCGAGTTAATACCTTCCTTCAGTTTTTTGTCCACCATCATTTTAATCATAGCAGGCAGGTCCGCTTTCAGTGTGAGTTTCATGCGTGTTTCATTTTCAGCTACTTGTTTGAGCTGAATCCATACATTCACTTCAACTGGTGCATTTTCCGAAACAAATTTGATCGTTTTGAACGGTTCGCGTTCAATGATGCGAAACCCGACTTTGCCAAATCCTTCTACGGAGAAGCTACAACTATCGGTGTTGAACTGAAGATCTTTAACTTTGTCGGCTAAAGCCGGGTTCTCCTGAAGTTTCTTTAGGTTATTCAGGTCGCTAAGTATGCCAAAAACCACTTCTTCGTTCGAAGAAATGGTTTTTATATCGCTTTCATATGTCGTCATTTTGATAATTTACGATTTTATAATTCCAGATCAATCTAATCGGGAATTCTATTATTCAGCTTTCCAGGTTGATGGACTCTGGCGCCATTCCTGAAGTGTCTCAATGTCTTCGGCGGCAATGTAGTTAGTGGCGAGCGCCTCAGCCAATACAGCTTCGTAGCTGCACAAAGTTGTAAGTTTTACTTTCGCCTTTTTGAATTTATCTTCTGCCACGGGGAATCCGTATGTGAAAATGGCCAGCATGCCAAGTACTTCAGAGCCATCGTTGCGGATTGCCTCCACAGCTTTCAGGCTACTACCTCCGGTAGAGATAAGATCCTCGATAACCACCACTTTTTGTTTTGGCTTCAAATCTCCTTCAATCATATTTTCCAATCCATGGTCTTTTGGGGTAGGACGCACATAAACAAATGGCAATCCGAGTTCATCGGCTACCAGTGCTCCCTGCGCTATTGCTCCTGTAGCTACACCGGCAATCACTTCTACCTCAGGATACATTTCCAGAATCAAACGCGAAAGTTCAATTTTGATAAAATTGCGGATTTGTGAGTACGACAAAGTTTTGCGATTGTCACAATATATAGGCGATTTCCAACCGGATGCCCAGGTAAAAGGGTTATTTGGTTGTAATTTGATGGCTTTGATTTTGAGTAGTTTTTCGGCTACAGATTTTTCTAATGTTTTCATTTTTAATGTTGTTTGTAACAGTTTTTTGACATGCTAATGCCTTCAACACGTATCTTTTTATATTCTGCAAAAATACGCAAACATGTTGAGACAAAAAACATAAAAAGATATATTTTAAAACATTTTTTTGACAAATTGACTGCATATTAATACAATTGAAGTATGAAAGTTACATAAATATGAAATTGGTTGAATGAATGAAAAATATTGCTGTTTTGTCCCTAAGAGGTTTCATACCCGTATGTGTGAATTAATGAATCACGCGGCAGTCGGCATAAATTGATTTACACATTACCCCAAAATGGAATTTCCAGTCTTAACGTAGTTCCTGCTGTGCACAACAATGTAAATCCACTCATTTAAACGTTCCTTCGATCCAGCCTAAGTGGGTGGATGGCGTGCATAATGGGCGGATTATTATATAATTTAAATAAGATTTCCAACACAAAGACTCAAAGCCACAAAGATTTTATGTAATTTTGAGTCTTTGTGTTGAAAAAATGAAAAAACTGACATTACTTATATTTCTTTTCTGCCTTCTGAACTCAACAGAAGCCCAAACCTCCCTTTACGAGAACTTTAAAACTCCACCAACCGAAGCCAAACCCTGGACTTTCTGGTGCTGGATGCACGGAGCAGTATCGAAGGAAGGCATTCGTGCCGATCTTAAAGCCATGCAGGAAATTGGGCTGGGTGGTGCTTATCTGATGCACATCAAAGGGGTTGAAGGAAGTACTTATCCCAAACCGGTAAGCCAACTTACACCCGAGTGGTGGGAGATGGTGCGCTATAGTTTTCAGGTGGCCGATAGCCTCGGATTACAAATGGGCATGCATATTTCCGATGGTTTTGCACTGGCCGGCGGACCGTGGATTAAACCGTCAGAATCCATGCAAAAAGTGGTTTTTACCGATACCATTATTAAAGGAGGCAAAATAACTGATCTGCCACTCCGTCAACCTGAAACTGTTCAGAATTATTACGAAGATATTGCAGTTTATGCATTTCCGGTTAGGAAATTGCCTGTTAGAAATGGCTTTTCGATAAAGTCCGATAATCCGGACGACTCAATTCCATTTGCTATACAGAGAAAAGATTTTCGTTCAGAAGTTCCCTGCTATATTCAATATAGTTTTGAAAACCGATTTACACTTAGAAACATTAAAATAACGCTTGACGGAAACAATATCCAGTCGCAGCGGTTAGCCGTTTCGGCAAGCAAAGATGGCGTGAATTTCCGGTTGGTGAAACAGTTGGTTCCGCCCTGGCAGGGTTTGCAAAATACCGGTTTCAATATCACTTTTTCAATACCACCAACCAAAGCCAGATATTTCCGCCTCTCATGGACTCCCGAAGGTTCCGAGCCCGGAAGCGAAGATTTGGACGCCGCCAAATGGAAACCTTCATTGAAAATTAAAGCTATCCGGTTGAACTCAGAACCGAGAATCAACAGCTGGGAGGGAAAATCCGGACTGGTATGGTGTATTGCCGATGAAACTTCGTCGGAGGAAATTAGCGCAAAAGAATGTATTCCTGCAAAAAAAATCATAAACCTCACTCCATATCTCAAAGATGGTAAACTGACCTGCAAACTTCCCCGTGGCAACTGGCGTATCCTGCGCATGGGCCACACTTCTACAGGCCTGACCAACGCAACCGGAGGTGGTGGTAAGGGACTTGAATGCGATAAATTTTCGGAAACGGCTGTTCAAAAGCAATTCGACAACTGGTTTGGGGCTGCATTCAAGGAAACAGACAAAGAGTTGGCGCAACGTGTATTGAAATTTATGCATATCGACAGCTGGGAGTGTGGCAGCCAGAACTGGAGCAACAATTTTGCTGCGGAATTTCAGGCTCGCCGGGGGTATGATTTGATGCCTTATCTGCCTTTGTTGGCTGGTTTCCCCATTGAAAGCGCTCAAAAATCGGAACAAGTGCTGCGCGACGTACGAACAACTATTGCCGAGTTGGTAAACGATGTCTTTTTCAAAGTAATGGTGAGAAATGCCAAAGATTATGGTTGCGAAACTTCAGCCGAATGCGTGGCGCCTACGATGGTGAGCGACGGGCTGTTGCATTTTAACCTGATAGATCGCCCGATGGGAGAATTCTGGCTGAAAAGCCCTACTTACGACAAGCCGAATGATATGCTCGATGCCATCAGTGGTGCACATATTTATGGTAAAAACATCATCCAATCCAAGAGTTTTACGCAGCTCCGCACCAATTGGGATGAAGACCCAGCAATGCTGAAACCCGTCCTCGACCGCAATTTTGCATTGGGAATCAATAAGGTTTTCTTTCATGTTTTTGTGCATAATCCGTATCTTGACAAAGCACCCGGAGCCACATTCGATGGCATCGGACTGTATTTCCAACGCGACCAGACCTGGTGGAAACCTGGTAAAGCTTTTGTAGATTATGTTGCGCGTTGTCAGGCTATGTTGCAATATGGTCATCCAGTGACTGACATTGCCGTGTTTACAGGAGAAGAAGTGCCAAGCAGGTCTTTTACTCCCGATAAACTGATGCCGATGTTACCCGGCCTTGTGGAGAAAGAGCGAGTGGAAAATGAGCAAAAGCGGTTGGCTAATGTGGGGCAACCCATGCATGAAATGCCTGTCGGTGTAAATTATTCGGCAAATATCATGAAAGCGGAGTACTGGGTCAATCCATTAAATGGCTATGCCTACGATTCTTTCAATAAAGATGCGTTGCTTCGGTTGTCTACAGCTCAAAACGGTGAAATGAAACTCGGCGATAGCACTACCTATAAGTTGGTTGTTTTTCCGAAAGGAACCAACTATTCGCCCGAAGTGCAGGCGAAAATTGCAGAGCTGAAACAAGCTGGCGTGCAAGTTCCCGAATTGCCGTTCACCAACCCGTTAGGCTTCACGCCCGATGTGCAGGTAGCTCAGAATATTGCCTGGACACATCGCTCCGGCGAAATGGGAGATATCTATTTTATAAGTAATCAGGAAAATGTGTCCCGTAGTTTCGATGCTTTTTTCCGGAATACCAAAAATAAGCCAACATTGTGGAATGCCGTGACAGGCGAAGTGGAGTCAATAAGCCAATTTAAGCGCACAGGAAACCAAACAAAGTTAAAGCTCACACTTGCACCTTACGAATCTGTTTTCGTTGTTTTTAGTTATAAAAATGAAGTTGTAAACAAAGATGTTTACCTGCTCGAAGATTCTATTTCGGTTAATGGAAAGTGGGATGTCCGGTTTTCGAAAAACAATCAGGTAGTAAAACAGTGTGAGTTATTCGACTGGAGCCTCAGTGCAAATCCATTGATTAGATTCTATTCAGGGACAGTTGTTTATAAAACCACGTTCAATTTCAAATCAGACAATATCAAACAAATCGACGATCATACCCGTCCCGTTTGTCTTTCGCTGGGCAAAGTGTGCAATATGGCCGCCGTCCGGCTCAATGGTATCGACTGTGGCACGGCCTGGACGGCGCCCTACGAAATAGAGATTACCCGTGCGTTGAAAAAAGGGCAAAACACCCTCGAAATTGAAGTGACCAATTCCTGGGCCAATGCGATCATTGGTTCCAACAAAGGAACTCCACCTTTTCCAGGTATTTGGACTGATGGCAAATACAGTGTGCCGGAAAATGTGCTACTTGAAGCAGGACTGATTGGGCCGATAAGGATTATACAACGATAGATTTATTTTCAGCTGTATTTTTTACTTCCCGGGTGCTAAAAAAGCATCTTCAATATGCTCAATTAAAAAGTCCTGCCCGTGGGGAATGACCGACATGACATCAAAACGGGTCTCTCCCTGCCAGTCGAACTGAAGGATATAATCGTGGGCTGCATTCACAATATTGCGGATTTTCCGTAGTGTAATAGCTTCTTCCGGATGTTCAAAAGCCTCTGTGGAGCGTGTTTTCACTTCCACCACCACAAGCCAGCCATTTTTCTCTGCCACAATATCCAGCTCGAGTTTTCCGCTTACCCAATTGGTGTGCCTTATCTTATATCCTTTTGAGCTTAGATATGCCTGAGCACGTTCTTCGCCCAGATTGCCTAAATCATTGTGTTGAGCCATAAATTACAGAATAAGAGAAGTTCATTGAAATCAGGTATAACTATTAAAACATTTTTCAAAAATACAGTTTTTTGGATTAATCCCGTTAAATGTGGCTGGATAATATTATTTTTGCACTGAATATTGAAAAGCTATGGCCAAAAAGAAAGCACTTCCTGTTTCGCAACGCAATTCGTTGCGCACGCACCGACAAATTTTCACCTTGAACGACGAAGAAAATAAAGCATTAAACCGCTATATCGAAAAGTACAAGGTGCAAAATAAATCGAAGTTTATCCGCGAAGCCGTCATGCTCACAATTATTCGAAAAATGGAAGAAGATCACCCTACTTTGTTCTGATTAATCAGTGTATCTTCAACTCCCATCACCTTCAAATCTTCAAAATACAATGGAATACATACTAGCTCTTTCTGCGCTGCTTATAGGTTTTTTGGCAGCCTGGTTTTTTTCTTCAAGAAAGATAAATGAACAACGGGCTACCTACGAAGCCAACGCGAAAACCCTTGCAACAGCACAAACTGAGGCCGAAATGCAGAAATCGGTAGCACAGGAAACGTTGCGGATTAAAAACGAGGAAATACAGCGGTTGCAGCAAGAATTAACGCAACAGGCAGAAATAGCGGGCAATCGTGGCATGGAACTTGCAGCGCTGAGAACTTCAAACGAGAATCTGGCCGAAAAGCTCGAAAACCAGAAAGGCGAGATTGAAGAACTTCAAAAACGCCTCACCTCGGAGTTTGAAAATATCGCCTCGAAAATTCTGAAAGAACGTTCGGACGAATTTTCGTTGTCCAATCACAAAAACCTGAGCGAAATTCTGAATCCATTGAAAGAACGGATCCAGAATTTTGAGAAAAAAGTGGATGAAACTTACGATAAGGAATTGCGTGATAAAATTAGTCTGCGCGAAGAAGTTCGCAAGCTGACAGAACTGAATGCCCGGGTAAGCGAAGAAGCCAACAACCTGACTAAAGCACTCAAAGGCGATGTGAAAAAGCAGGGAAACTGGGGTGAAGTTATTTTGGAGCGTGTGTTAGAACGTTCGGGTCTGACCAAAGGGCAGGAATATGAACGCGAAGAAGTGGTGGAAGGAGCCGATATGAGCGTTCAGCGGCCGGATGTGATTATTCATTTACCGGACAACAAGCATATCATTATCGACTCCAAAGTTTCGCTGGTGGCATACGAACGCCTGATGTCGGCTGAAACGGAAGATCAACGGGCGGCTTATCTGAAGGAACATATCAATTCGCTGCGCAGCCATGTGAAACTGCTCGGCGACAAGAATTATCAGAATGCTCAAAACATCAATACGCCTGATTTTGTACTGCTGTTTTTGCCTATCGAAGCTTCGTTTTCGGTAGCAGTTCAGGGCGACAGCGAGATATTTGCATACGCCTGGGAACGTAAAATTGTGATTGTGAGTCCAACCACTTTGCTGGCCACATTGCGGACTATTTCTTCCATTTGGAAACAGGAAAACCAGACGAAAAATGCACAGGAAATAGCCAGGTTAAGCGGCACGTTGTACGACAAATTTATCGGATTTGCCGAGGATATGGCTAAGATCAAAGCCAATATCGACCGTACGTCCAGCTCGTATGACGATGCGATGAAAAAAATGAAAGACGGGAACGGAAACATCATCCGAACCGCCGAAAAAATAAAGGAACTGGGTGCAAAAACCGGCAACAAATCTCTTCCTGCCGGATTTACAGATTTTTGACGCGAAAGGGTCAACTTTTCTTCGTAATTTTGCACTCAGAAATAGGATAATTAGTTAATTGGCAGAATTATGGAGTTTAAGTCTTTGATAGGAATTGGGTTTTTACTAATAGGAATGAGCGTTAATGCAACTGGCAGGCAACTGTTGCCGACCGACAGCATTCGTATCATTAAACAGGAAGTTATCGATCCGGATAGTCTGCTTAAAGCTGTTTCTTCTGTAAACCAAACTCCGCAACAAACTCAAACTGTTCCTGTAAAAACGACTAATAGCAAAACTGTCAATAGTAAGGCTTTGATTGAAAATTTCGAGAAAAGAGTGTCTGAAAATGCAGTTCGTTACTATAAAATTCCAACTGAAATTGAGCCCGTAAAAATAGACTCAATGCTTTTGGAATGCAATCCGTTTTTTATTGAGCTGGTTTTTATGGGCTATCCTAAAAACTTTAAATTCGACGCAACTCCCGATTTCCAGCAGTTGTATTACGGGTCGAAACCAACCAAGCTCGATGAGACCTACATTATTCCACCTACCTATAAATCTGCAGAGCAAATTATAGCCGATTTAAGGGCCGAAGCCCGAAACGAAATTTCACGGAAAGCGGCTGATGTTTATATCATGTCGTACGATCAACTGCCTGATCCGAATAAGACCAAAAGCCAGCTAATAGCTGGAAAACCGATAAAGAACATCAAGTTTGTAGATGATGATCAGCTTACAAATGCTGCCAACAGAAAACTTGTGGTGAAAAAGGAGCAACTGGGTCCCTGGTCGAAAAAAGCCAATTCTTTGTTGCAATTTTCCCAGAATCTGGCTTCCGACAACTGGTATCAGGGAGGGACCAGTACCATGTCGGTATTAGGAATGCTCACTGGTCAACTCAACTACGACGATAAAAAAAGTGTTCAGTGGGAAAACTATGGTGAGTGGCGAATGGGCTTTTACTCCGTATTTAATGATACTACAGCGCTGCGGGCTGTGAATACTAACGATGATGTTTTCAAAATAAATAGTAAACTTGGGGTAAAAGCCAGTGGAAATTTCTTCTACAGTGGTTCAGTTGATTTTTCAACGCAGTTTCTCAAAAATTACAAATCGGTAAGTTCAAAGGAACTAAAATCGACTTTCCTGACTCCGGTGCGTCTCAACATAGGTATGGGTCTTGATTATAAATACAAGAAATTGTTCTCTTTAATGGTTTCTCCAATTGCTTACAAATATATTTATATTGAGGAAACGGACCCCACAAAGATAAATCCCAATATGTTTGGTATTAAAAAGGGCGAAAACCACTTGAGCGAAATCGGTAGCTCGTTTAAAGCGCAATGTTCGTATTCTCCATTTCGCGAATTGCAGGTAGATTCGCGGTTGAATTTCTACACCAACTACGAGAAGGTGGAAATTGATTGGGAAATTGTGGGTAACTTCAGTATCAACCGCCATTTGTCAACCCGCCTTTCGCTTAACCCGCGTTATGATAACACCGTTATTCTGGCAAAAGGCGATAAAGCAAAGATACAATTTAAAGAATTGCTGAGCTTCGGTTTTGCCTATAAACTTTTGGATTAAGTTATTTGAACCGCTTGTGCCATTCGAAGAACTTTGCCGACTCATCTTCGCCGTGCCGGTTTAGTATCTCGCGGATGTGATCAAGGGTATGCGGAGTTGACAACTTTGACTTAGAGAAAAACTTGTCGGCATAGCAGATCACTTGTTCTTCCAGTGAAACCGGTATCATATCGCGGTGGGGAAGAGGCAACTCTCTTTTAATAATGGTTTCGAGCGAAAGCCCTGTGCCTGTATGGCGCTCGCAAACCAGCGCATGGCGTGGCAAACCTTCCAAAGTGATAATATGAGCTCCCAAATAACCGTGTTCCACATACTGCCTTGTTCCGTAACATTGAATTTTGGGCGAGTCGCACATAAAAATCCCAATGTCGTGCAGCATGCAGGCTTCGGCAATAAACGTTTTATCCAGATTTAACTCGGGGTGTCTGTAAGCAACTTCCAACGCTTTTTCTTTCACGTGTTCGCTGTGTTGTACCAATATTTTGTAAAGCGGACTCCCTTCGGTATAGTATTTTTTAATTATATCGTATGCATTAATCATTGTTTCTGAATTTAAATTTTCGAAGAACAAAGTTACAACAATTCGCAAACAAAAAGGGTAAACGTCTTGGTGCAATTTCTTTCGGATATTTTGTATTTTTGCAAAAACAGGATCTGTTTTGATTTTGTTTGTTCTAAAACTATTTAAAGAAAATTCTATATGAGCGAAAAACTGAATTCCGATTGCAACTGGCCGGGCGAGGATGTCTTGATGCGTGCTTATCACGATGAAGAGTGGGGTGTGTCACTTCACGACGACCGCAAGATATTTGAATTTATGGTGCTCGACGCGTTTCAGGCAGGGCTTAGCTGGCGGACGGTGTTGTACAAACGCGAAAATTTTCGTCGCGCTTTCGACAATTTTGAGGTGGAGAAGGTAGCTTTGTTCACTGAGGAAAAAATACAAACACTCATGCAGGACGCTTCTATTATTCGCAATCAGGCTAAAATACGGGCTACGGTGATAAATGCGCAGGCTTTCATGAAAGTGCAGGCCGAGTTTGGAACGTTTGATAAATACATCTGGCAATTTACCGGAGGCAAACCGATAATCAATCACCCCACCTGTAATGCCGAAATCCCGGCTAAGTCGGCAGAATCAGATGCCATGAGCAAGGATTTGCTCAAGCGCGGTTTTAAGTTTGTGGGTTCTACCATTTGCTACGCCTTTATGCAGGCTGCCGGTATGGTTAACGATCATTTGGAGGGTTGCACCAAAAAGACTTTTTCGGCTTCGAACCGTTGAATTTTCTTGATTCCGTTGCGGTTCAACGCTATCCGGTAGCGTTTTGTCTCGTTTTGATCGTCGTTTCTTTTTTCCACAATGAAGTTCAGGTAATACAGTTTTTCACCTTCAATCACTTCAAAACCTTCGGTAGCGTCGGGGTAATAAAGTGCAAATTCGGGGTTGTCCATATTGCGGATAAACTCCGAAAAGTTGAACCGGATGATGGAGTTAATACCGTTGGTACTGAACTCGCTGTTTGTGTTTAGTTTTTCCCGGTCCAGCTGCATTTGCATACGGTAAAGCAATACCTTTTCGCTGTTGGCCCGGTTGTTGGCTTCTATAATGGAAGTGCAGTTCCGCGCTTTTATGATGGGCGGCGGAAGCTTTGTTTCCGAAACAAAGTCCATGCTTTCCTTGGCCCAGCCAATATCAGTTTGGTTGATGTTCATGGTGGCTTTGTGGTCGAAATAGCGCTTGCCCATTTTGTGCGCAAAATAATAACGGGTCATTTCCTTAATTCGATCTTTCAACATATAGCTGATCACCAAAGCTACAAACAGCGGCATAGTAAAACTACCGTATCGTTGTTGAATGGAAAACCCGATTGCGGTGGCAAAAATCATCGAAATACCGGCGGCCAGACTGAACATGAATTGTTCCACCAGCACGCCATCTTTTCGTTTGTCGATATTCAGATACAAATGGCTTTCGATGTATTTTTTGAGCAAGCTCAGCCGGTTCACCAGTTCGTGATTGTTTTTATCCGTATTTTTTTCTACCAACAGATAACCCATTTGTTTCCGGTATTCAATTTCCCGGTTGATAATTTCCAGTAAATCCTTTCGCACAATTTCAAATATCTGGGGATCTTTCTTCTTCAACCTATCCATGAGGCGGAATGTCTGGAATTCGATGACGTTACTCATAAATTCATCGCCAAACAAAAAGTATTCGCGAAGCGCTTTATCAATCGCAGGAATGTCTATTATCTTCAGAAGTTGACGGTACTGGGCTGAAATTTCGAGCACGAGGCGGTAAAATTCCTCTGTGAGGTAGAGTGTGTCCGAAAGCGGAGCGTCTTTTATCAACCGGACTTCCTCGCGCAGTGAGCTTTTCAGGATAGACTGGAACATTTTTACATGAAATTCATAATCATGCTGGTTTGCATCGGTGGGTTGTTGCGCAAAGTTTGTCAACGATTTTCGGAGCAGATTCAAAGGCGATTTACTGCCCTTGTCCATATCGCTTAATTTCCAAACGGGCGTGATTTGCCGGATATTTGATTTTAAATCCCGGTAAAAATTCGTTTTGCTGTACGTAAACCGGTTTATGTCCAGGCTGTTTGGAATAAACATCCAGATATTCATGGCAAAATCGTTGGTTTTTTGCTCTTTGCGGGCAATAAATCCAACTTTAAACTCCATCGAAAACTTATCGTGTACCTTTACTTGTTCTTCAATCATAGTTTGTGATATTTTATTACGATTATATGCTGATGGTTTTCGCGGTTTGCAACTGCGTTGATAGTTTTTAATGCCGCGGTTGCAAACTGCGAAACCCTACTCACCACGAAACCCGATTCAACTACGATGTATTCTCATTTATCAGGTTTATAAGGATGCGTTGCGGATAATCACGCTTTATTATTCCAGTTCGTTTATCGCTTTGAAAACAATGGCTTCGTACTGAGCCAGCGTTTTAGACTTCTTCACCAGTTTATAAATCTTGTGTCCGTTTTCAAAACCTTCGGCATGATAGCTCCACAGTTCTTCAAACCGTTTCAGGAAATGCAGGTCGCCCGAATATTTTTGTTTGCTGTGTTCAATAAGTGCCATATGGAAGTTGCGGAGCATTTTTACTTTTTCATGCTGCATCACTTCCTGTTGACGGATTTCGGCCAATAGAAATGGATTTTGCAAAATGCCACGACCCAGCATAAACCGATCCACCTGCGGAGCCAATTCCTGAATTTGCGCCACATCAGCCACATTCAGAATATCACCATTGTAACAAACCGGGTGCTCCAACTGTTTGGCATAGCGGGCAAAGGCTTCGCGGTCGGCCTCGCCTTTGTATTGCTGCTTTCCGATACGTGGATGAATAATTATTTCTTCCAGCGGAAATATATTGAAAACGGGGATCAGGGCGTCGAATTCGGTTGAACTCTCTTGGCCCAGGCGGCATTTGATGGAAATTTTCAGTTTGGTGTCCGCAAATATCCCTTCGAGCAGCTGGTTTACTTCCGCCGGATGGGCGAGCAACCCTGCGCCCATTCCCTTGCCGGTGACCATTGGGTATGGGCAACCCATATTGATATTTGCTTCGGTGTAGCCATGTTCCAGACACAATTCCTCAAAGCGCTTGAATGATTCGGCATCTTTTCCCAAAAATTGCGCAACGGGTTTTTGAAAGGTGTTATGCGCGGGCAATAAATCGTTGCACTGGCTGGGGCGGTAGAATTCACCGCCCTGCATCCGCACAAAAGGCGTAAAAGTTTTGTCAAACTTCCCGATATGTTCGGCGTACGATTCCCGAAAAATCCAGTCGGTAAGGCCCTGAAGCGGGGCGAGGTATAGTTGCATGGCGTTTTTTTTATGTTTCTGACGTAAAGTTACTGTTTTGCCGGTATTAGCATGAGCGGTTATTTTCCTTTTACCGTAATGCCTATCGCTTCGAGCGCCTGATTGCCGGCAAGCAAAATCCGCGCATATTTAATGTATTCCGAGTATAGCGGGCGCAGCTCGCTGAACGCTTTGTTGCGCTGCTCGGTAGCCAGGCGGGTATTGGCGGTTTTGTTTCGCTGCGTTTCTTTCAGCATTTGCAGGTCGGCGAGCAGTTGTTTTTGAGCCTCAATCACCGCCTCGCTTATCCCTACGGTGGCTGCGTGAGTCATTAGTTCGGCAGTTTGGGTAAGTTGTGCGTAAAAACTGCTTACATCCTGAAACCATTCGCTGTACGATTTTTTCCGCTGCCCGTTGAGCTTCAGGGACGCACTTGCAAGGGTGTTTCCACCCAGCAAAATCTTGAGCAGCGACCGGTGTTTCAGGTACAACGCGTTTATTTCCTTCCGTTTCTTGTCCGCGGCCTCGGTAGCAGCCTGTTGCTCGGCCCGTGCCCCGGTTTGTGCCTGATCCAGCTCTATAAGCACGGCAAGTTTATCTTTGAGGCCACTGAGTTTCACCTCATCGTACCCCACTGTAAGCAGGTGAGGATATATTGCAGGAAGTGAAGCATTATTAAACGCTAATCTCATTTTATCAACCCACTTATCCAATGATTGATATGTATATCTCTTTATCTTTTTTACTTTATCTAAATCATTATTTGAATTTTCCATAATAATAAATTATATAGCCACAAATATAAATAATATATTCAATATAATATTTTATTAATCAATATAAAATATATATTTATATAAATGGATTAGTAATTTCGTACATTAAATAATAAATATATTTTAGTAGATATATTATTTAAATAAGTAGATTATAAATATATTTTATCTTTTCTGAAGAACATTATTTAGTTTTACCAGCATTTCTAAAGCTTCCTTTTCGAATTTGGAGAAAGCGAACCATTTTTTGCCCAAATCTTTGAGTGATGCCCCGAAGTGGTATGTTTCCCGGTCGTCTATGATTAGAAACCGATCGTGCGATTGCTTAAACTCAAGGAGTTGTATCGGTGGGTACTGCCTGTTGTGTTTTTCTACATCCAGCAGCAATTGTTTGCTTATGTTTTGAGTGTAAATTGTGGCCTCCACGTCGGCGTTTCGTTTGCTGAACAGTGTTAATACCGATTCATCCACATAATTATCAATAAGTACCAATGATTGTTTTGCGCTCTTAATCAAATCCGAAACAAACAGATAAGCATCAAAAATTTGTCCATCGTAAAAAATGCCTTGTTTTGGTTTCGCTGTTCCGCTTTGCAGCGCATCCAGTATCTGGTCAATTCGTTTGTCCGTTTCAATTTGCTTCATTTCCAGTCCTTCGAGCCGTTGAAATAGTTGGGCATTGTTTAAAATAAATCTCCGCATCTCAACGAAGGCTCTCATAATTAATATATTTGTCTCAATGGCCTGATCGCTGTTTAATACGCTTGATAGATTTGAAACCCCTTGCTCGGTGAATACCCAAGGTAAGGAACCACCTAAATGTTTTCTTGATGGTATCGCATTTTGCGATACCATGTAATCAACTTCATTTTCGGTAAGTTGAAACATAAAATCAGAAGGAAAACGTTTAAAATTTCTTTTTACTTGCTCGCGAAGCCGGCTTGCTTTTACACCATATATTTGGGCTAAATCTCTATCAAGCATTACCTGAACTCCACGAATGCTGTAGATTTTATTCTGTATATAAATTGGGTTAGTGGGTGCTAATTCTTCAGTCATAAGTATTTTAGATTATCGGTTCGATTGCAAATGTACTTAATTTTTGCAATTGATTTAATTGTGGTCGATTTATTTTCTATTCCAATCTCTGTATTTTCCAATTGTCCTTTCTCAATTCTTTGTTACCTTTGCATTGGATTGTATAGTACAGACGCACGGCCGTGCGTCTTTACGCGTTTAATAAACCAATATGAAATACGTCGACGTCATACTTCCGTTGCCATTGCCCGGCACCTTTACCTATTCCGTTCCTGACGAATGGGCCGATTCGGTGCGCACTGGCATGAGGGTGGTGGTGCCGTTTGGCAAAAAGAAGATGTACACGGCTGTGGTTCATCTCGTTCATATGGTGATGCCTACGGTTTACGAAGCCAAAGATATTTTATGTCTTTTGGATAATGAACCGATTCTTCGTCGCCCGCAAATGAAATTCTGGGAATGGATTTCATCATACTATCAGGCTTTTCTGGGGGATGTGTACCAGGCTGCGGTTCCGGCAGGTTTGAAGTTGGAAAGCGAAACACGGGTATGCATCAACCCTGAATTTGAAGCCGAAACGGTGCTTACCGAAAAGGAAGAAAAGGTGTTGATTGCATTGTCCGAAGGTAAACCGGTGACCATTACGGAACTGAATAAAGTAACGGAAATGCGTGACGTGATGCCGACTTTGACGAAACTGCTTGAAAAAGGAGCGGTGGAAATCAGCGAGGAACTCACGGATAAGTTTCGTGCCAAAACCGAAACTTTTGTTAGGATTACTGCAGAGGCTGTGCAGGAAGAAAACCTGCGCCGGATTTTCGACGAATTGAGTCGCGCTAAAAAGCAGTTGGAAGTGTTGATGAAATACATTGAACTATCAAAATGTCTGACTCCTAATCAACTTCGCGAAGTCAGCCGAAAGGATTTGCTCGAAAAATCAGGTGCTTCTGCTACCATTCTGGCCGGATTGGTAGAGCGAGGCGTATTGGAAACATACCTGAAAGAAGTAGGGCGGCTCGATGTGTCGGAAATTCAAACCTCCGAAGTGTATCCGCTCAACGAATTTCAGCAAACAGCTTTCCGTGAAATTGAAAAACAATTCATTGAAAAACAAGTGGTGTTGCTTCATGGTGTAACCTCCAGTGGCAAAACGGAACTGTACATTCATTTAATTCAGAAAGCGCTCGCAGAAGGGAAACAGGTATTGTATCTGGTTCCCGAAATTGCCCTTACTACTCAACTCACCTCTCGATTGAAACGTGTTTTTGGTCGCCGATTGGGCGTTTATCATTCTAAATTCTCGGATGCAGAGCGGGTGGAGATTTGGAACAATGTGCTGAACGATAAAAGTTACGATGTAATTATCGGCGTTCGCTCGTCTATTTTCCTTCCTTTCCGCCAATTGGGGTTGGTCATTGTGGACGAAGAACACGAGTCAAGTTACAAGCAATACGATCCGGCGCCACGTTATCATGCTCGCAATGCAGCCATTGTGTTGGCCTCTATGCACGGCGCAAAAACCCTTCTGGGGACTGCCACGCCAGCTATTGAGACTTATTTCAATGCGCAAAACGGAAAGTTTGGATTAGTGGAGTTGAATCAGCGGCACGAAGAAATGGCTATGCCCGAAATTCTTGTGGTGGATACTAAAGAAGCCTATCGGAAAAAGCAAATGGAAAGCCATTTTTCGGATACTTTGTTGGAGAAAATGAACAAGGCGTTGCAAAACAAAGAGCAGGTAATTCTGTTTCAGAACCGCCGTGGATATGCGCCTTATATCGAGTGCAAGGCTTGTGCCTGTGTGCCGAAATGCAAGAATTGCGACGTGAGTCTGACGGTTCATAAATCATTCAATACGCTTACCTGCCATTATTGCGGCTACACGGAGCCTATTCCCAATATTTGCCCGGCGTGTAAAATACCCGGAACACTTTCCACCAAAGGCTTTGGCACCGAAAAGATTGAAGATGAGATCCGGCAGATTTTCCCTCAGGCTCGTGTGTCGCGTATGGATTTGGACACTACCCGTTCAAAAAAATCATACGATAAAATCATAACCGATTTCGAACAGCATAAAGTGGATATTCTCATTGGTACTCAAATGGTGTCAAAAGGTCTTGATTTTGAACATGTGTCGCTGGTAGGTATTCTGAATGCCGATAACATGCTCAACTTTCCCGATTTCCGTGCACATGAGCGGGCTTACCAACTGATGGCGCAGGTGAGCGGCCGTGCCGGGAGAAAAAACAAACGCGGCACGGTGATTCTGCAAACCACCACTGCCGAACACGCGGTTATCGGGCAGGTTATCCGAAACGATTATCAGGCCATGTTCACTACCCAATGTGAAGAGCGAAAACTGTTTCGGTATCCGCCGTATTTCCGCATGATTCAAATTGTACTTCGCCATCGCGATCCGAACATTGTTACACAGGCTGCTAATAAAATGGCTGCCGATTTGCGGGCCGTCTTCTCCAATCGGGTATTGGGGCCCAATGTGCCGGCGGTTTCCCGTATTCAGAATTTGTACATTCGGCACATTCTGCTTAAGTTTGAAGTGGAAGCTTCGGCCGAGCGTGCCAAAGAAATCCTTCGTGAAGTTACCAATCAGGTTATTGCCGAGCCCAAATTCAAATCTTTGTGGGTGAATTTGGACGTGGATCCAATGTAAGAAATTTTAGATTCAAAGGTAAAAATCTTTTTGAAGAGTTACATATTATATATATTGTATATTGATAGGTTTCTAAATGCTGTCTTCTAAAACTATTGCAGCTAAAATTTTCTAATTTCCTTTCTCTTATTTTTAATTTTTCTCCCATACTTAGTACTATAGTTATGAAAAATGAAACGGTGGGCATATGTACCTATATATAATAGGTATCTTGCCGAAAGTTTCAAGTTTAAATTTTCTCCGAAATTTAATGTTGGGTGGGTTGTGCTGGCTATATTAATTCCTGATTCATCATCGTTGTGGAAACTCAAAATGATTTGAGCTCTCTTTTTTTCGGTTGTGTTCTTTAATGAAAAGATAATTTTGAGGCTTAATTACAGGTGTGGTTGCTTTTATTTGGATCCATTCAGTATATTGTCGGAAGTTTAGCGGCCATGAAAGTACTCAAAATCGTTACCAGAACTGAAGTCGTTTCTTCAAATCTACTTCTTTTATATGATGCACTTGATAGTTCTTTTAATCAATTCCAAATTGTTTTGCACGAAAATCAACTTTTCAAAGTCAACTAAACAGCGGAATGCAGAATAAGAATCAGCTTTTTTGAATGAAATTGAGCCAACGGATTGTCATTTCATCAAACTTTTTCTTTTTATTCAACTCAAAAATCAAAGTCCCTGCACATGTTTGCAACAAATTTCATAAGAATCCGCTATTCAAATGACTAAATATTGGTGAAAATAGCTGTTTTTCTCAGTCCAAATTACTTCCAAATTATAATAGTTCTAATTGAAAACGGCAATTTGCACCCGTTTTCGATTTTCGGAACAAATAAATTTCAACTTTTTTTCATATCCAATCCGGTT
>CAYSTC010000010.1:0-133359 GCA_964433885.1 uncultured Paludibacter sp.
TCAGTCCAATTAAATTTTTAAGTATTAATCCGTCCAACTTTTTGGGGGCAGATCAAAGTTGGGCCCCCTCTTTATTATCTTTTATGAACAATTAAGCCTCTTTGTTCATCAAACCAAGCTTGCCCAACATCCAGAAAATCAGAGAAAGAACAACTCCAACCACAGCGGCAAAAGCCATTCCTTTCAACTGAACGGTTCCAATATTAATGGCAGCACCACTTACACCCACAACAAAGGTTACAGCACCTAATACCATGTTGCTGTTTTTACTGAAATCTACTTTTTGCTCCACAAACATACGGAAACCCTGAACAGCAATCACACCATAAAGAAGCATGGTAATACCACCCATTACAGGCGTAGGGATTGTAGAAATTGCAGCAGAAACTTTACCGATACAAGAGAATGCAATCGCAAATAAGGCAGCTCCACGAATTACCCATACCGAATAAACGCGTGTAATAGCCATCACTCCAATATTTTCACCATAAGTAGTATTAGGAGGCGAACCTGCAAGACCGGAAGCGATATTACTTAATCCATCGCCAAGCAACGACCGGTGCAACCCTGGTTCTTTCATTAAATCTGTCTCGGTAATTTTACCTGTTACTATCAAGTGACTGATATGTTCGGCCAAAACCACAATACAAGCAGGAGCTATAATTACTATCGCATTCAAGTCGAACACCGGAGCTTGAAATTTAGGTAACGCGAACCAGTCAGCATTACCAATGGCAGTTGTATCTACCATACCCATAGTCAGTGCCAGCACATAACCAGCCACAGCTGCAACCAATACCGGAATAACCTGCAAGAAGCCTTTAAAGAGCACCGAGCCGATAATTCCGACACACAATGTAAACATAGAAACTATTACCACATTAGGCGAAACCACAAAAGGCTGAACAATCTGCCCAACAGCGGTTGGCCAGGGAGCCAAACCGGCTTGTTGCGCCGCAACAGGAGCAAGTTCCAACCCGATAATAGCTACAACAGCACCCATCACCGCAGGAGGCATAACCACATCAATCCAGCCAATTCCCCATTTCTTTACAATAAATGAAACCAGAACGAAAAATAAACCAAAGAAAATAAAGCCTGATTGAGCATGGCTAAAACCGCCATACGTTGTACTAATCAGAATAACCGGCGCAATAAAAGCAAAACTGGAACCCAAATAAGCAGGAATTCCTCCTTTAGTTATCCAGGAATAAAGCAACGTTCCAAGTCCGTTCATCAGCAACGCTATTGCCGGATCAACTCCTAATAAAATGGGAACAAGAATTGTTGCGCCAAACATGGCCGTGAGATGTTGAAGACTGAGAGGCAGGCTCTCTAAAATAGGTAGTTTTTCATGAATTCCAATGGTTCGTCTTGCCATAATTCTACGTTTAAATGAATGATTATTATTTATTAATTGTTATTTTAACTTGGATGGTCAATTACTCTTATTTTTCTATTTTCTTTATACTGTACCCTATTTCATTTTTGGCAGTTATAAAGTACAATTTTGCGGTATCCGTTGTTACAGACATATATAAAAACCCGGCTTTAGACATCGAATATAAAGTCCGGTCATTTTTGCCTTCAGGTCGAACATAACCTCCGGTACCAGACACAATATAATCGGTATATTCATTATCTTTCGCATGTTCAAAATGGTGATCGTGCCCGCAGATGTAAAAATCAACTTTATATTGGTCAAAAAGCGGCTTTATAAACTTTTTCATTTCGTACGTGTCACCGTGAAAAGAACTTGCCGAGTATACTGGATGATGGCCGGTAACAAAAACCCATTTCTCAGTTGATTCCGAGAGTTGTTTTTTCAACCATACGTATTGAGGAATCGAGTCCAGTTGAGTGGTGTCGGATAAAGCCTGATAAGAATTAATCAGCCCCTGCGTATCGAGTATTATAAACCTGGCATAAGTTCTACGGTCAACTTGCCGGGTGAAAGTATAATATCTGGCTGACATGTTCCAGTGCTTATTGACTCCCGAATATGCAATCTCAGCATCAGGATTCCCATAATAATCGTGATTGCCCAAAGCCGGATACCAGGGAACCTGCAATGCACTATCGGCATAAACATTTTCAAAATTTTCAATCCATAACGGGCTGTTTACACTATCTACACCTTTATACTGAAAGTTATCACCACAGGTAAGAATAAACTTTATACCCACAAGTTTGGAAATCTGTGCCATCTCGGTAGCAACATCTTTCTGCTCAAAGCCACCATTAAAACCCCAATCGCTCAACACAAAAAAGTGTAGCGAAGCGGTGTCGGCTCGTCGTAAGGAATCATTTGCAGAGGGGAAATAAGAACGGGGAGTCAGAAAACTATCCAGACAGGAAATAAACGTCAACGAAATAATTATCAAACTTACAATCCCGATCCTTTTAAAACGGTATTTTAGATTTCGTCTACGTTGGAAAATTTTCATGAAAATAAATATTTTCTGCAAAAATAATCAATTTATGTAATTACAACTTAATTACAGGTAAAATAAAACGCCACGGTTTATTACACCATTCATCGCCAGCATAGTCAATTCCTATACGTGGGGCTGTATTGAATTCGACCACATCCGAAGCATCTTCAATCCAGATTCTGGGAGAGACAAGCAAATCCTCGGCATAAAAGCTCTTATCCATTTTAAGCTCCCTACCTACTTTTCCGGAACCTATTATATCATTTATCCCGCGAATTAAAACTGCTTGCGGATGATTTTCAGTACCAGTCACCACATTTAGCATCCAATACATTCCATAAATAAGGTATACATACACTTTTCCACCTTCGGAGTACATGACTTCCGTACGGGGTGTACGCCCTTTGCTGGCGTGACAGGCTTTATCCTCTTCACCCAAATAAGCTTCGGTTTCGGTAATTCTGTATCGGGCTTCTGTACCATCTTCCCATACACGCACCAGTATCTTTCCTAAAAGTTTTTCGGCGACTGTAACAGCATCTTGCCTGTAAAATTCGGCTGGTAATTTTATCATGTTGCAAACTTAATTATTTTCATCTAAAATACAGTTTTCTTACCCCAAAAATAGCGTTTAAAAAAAAGATGTTCAATTATTTGGTATTCCAAAGAAAAGCTGTATTTTTGCAGTCCGTTTATTATCACAGTGTAAAAGTCTGTTTTATTGTGTGTAAACATCGTATTTTGTGCCGATTAGCCTCTTCCAAAATAAGATTGAAACGAATAAAACGACTGAATTATTAATCAAAAAACATTTTTATAAAGTGGATACGTTAAGTTATAAAACCATTTCTGCCAATAAAGCTACAGCGCAGAAAGAATGGGTAGTTGTGGATGCTACCGATATGGTATTGGGACGTATGGGTTCAAAAGTTGCAAAACTTTTGCGCGGAAAATACAAACCAAGTTTCACTCCTCACGTTGATTGCGGAGACAATGTAATTCTTATCAATGCTGACAAAGTACAGTTAACAGGTAATAAATGGAATGACCGCATTTACCTTAGCCACACCGGCTACCCAGGCGGACAACGCGAAATTACTCCTGCTAAATTATTGGAAAAAAGCCCTGAAAAACTTATCAAAAAAGTGGTTAAAGGTATGTTACCAAAAAACCGTTTAGGCGCTCAACTGTTGGGCAACCTGTACATTTTCGCAGGTGCAGAACACAATATGCAAGCTCAACAACCAAAAGTAATCGATTTAAACTCACTTAAATAATCAGTATGGAAGTAATAAATGCCTTAGGAAGAAGAAAAGCGGCTGTTGCTCGTGTTTTCGTAAGCGAAGGAAGCGGACAAATTACCATCAACAAACGTGATATCTCTGTATATTTCCCTTCACCAATTTTACAATACGTTGTAAAACAACCTCTGAATAAATTAGGAGTTGTTGAAAAATACGATATCAAAGTAAATCTTGATGGTGGTGGTTTCAAAGGACAAGCTGAAGCTTTGCGTTTGGCTATTGCCCGTGCATTGGTAAAAATCAACGCTGAAGACAAACCAGCTTTGAAATCGGAAGGTTTCATGACCCGCGACCCACGCGAAGTGGAACGTAAGAAACCAGGTCAACCGAAAGCCCGTAAGAGATTCCAGTTCTCAAAACGCTAATATATATTTTCGATTTACGATTTACGATTTACGATTATTCACCAATACATTGTTAACTCATATGATTGTTGTCTAATCTAAAATCTAAAATCTAAAATCTAAAATAATTTTGGTTTAGTATCTAAATTGCCGCGACTCATAGTACACTGGATGACTACCCGGCAATTGACTATTACAGAAAGTAAACAAAAAATTAAAACAAAAAGAAATGTCTAGAACAAATTTTGAAGAATTATTAGAAGCCGGTTGCCACTTTGGTCACTTGAAACGCAAATGGAATCCTGCTATGGCTCCTTACATTTTCATGGAGCGCAATGATATCCACATCATTGACTTGCACAAAACCGTTGTAAAAATCGACGAAGCTGCTGCTGCTTTGAAACAAATAGCAAAATCAGGACGTAAAATCCTTTTCGTTGCAACTAAAAAACAAGCTAAAGATGTAGTAGCTGAAAAAGCAACTGCAGTTGGAATGCCTTATATTACTGAACGTTGGGCTGGTGGTATGTTGACCAACTTCCCTACTATCCGTAAAGCGGTTAAGAAAATGACAACTATCGACAAAATGACAACTGACGGTACGTTTGACAACATCTCTAAACGCGAAAAACTTCAAATTACACGCCAACGCGAAAAACTGGAAAAAAACTTAGGTTCAATCGCTGATTTGACCCGTTTACCTTCAGCTCTTTTCATTGTTGACGTAATGAAAGAACACATTGCCGTTAAAGAAGCTCAACGTTTGGGTATTCCGGTTTTCGGTATTGTGGATACAAACTCAAATCCTAACGGAATTGATTTCATTATCCCTGCTAACGATGATGCTACAAAATCTGTAGACATTATCTTAGGCGCAATGGTAGCCGCTATTCAGGAAGGTCTTGAAGAGCGCAAAGTAGAAAAAGTAGATACTGAAGCTGCTGAAGCTCCTGTTGTAAAGGAAAAGAAATCAAGAGTTACAAAAAAACCAAGAACTCAGAAAGAAGATGAAGAAGCGTTAAATGCTAACGTAGCTAAAAAATTCATCAAAGAAGAAGAATAAGATTCACTGGTGATTGAATAATTATAGTTTACAGATTTATTGTAAAAGTAATTTGATTTCAATCGGCGAACTTTTCAAAATAAATAAAACGAGTTACGAGTTCTAAATACATTTTTAGCTTGTAGCTCGTTTTTCTTGAAAACACAATTATAAAAACATTAAAATATTACAATTATGGCAGTAACAATGGCAGAAATTTCAAAATTGCGTACCATGACTGGTGCCGGTATGATGGATTGTAAAAATGCACTTACTGAAGCCGCTGGCGATTTTGACAAAGCAATTGAAATTATTCGTAAAAAAGGACAGGCAACAGCTGCTAAACGCAGCGACCGCGAAGCATCTGAAGGCTGTGTTTTAGGTGCAACTGCTGAAGGTTTCGCAGCCCTTCTTGCATTAAAATGTGAAACCGACTTCGTAGCTAAAAACGCTGATTTTATAGCTCTTACAAAATCAATACTTGATACAGCTATGGCTGCTAAAGCAAAATCGCTCGACGAAGTTAAATCTCTGGCAATTGATGGTCGTACAGTAGCTGAACTTATTATCGATCGTTCGGGAGTAACCGGTGAAAAAATGGAACTCGACTACTACGAATTTGTAGAAGGTGGTTCTGTAGCAGCATACATTCACCCAGGAAACAAGTTGGTTAGTTTAGTTGCCTTTGCTGAGAAAGATGCAGAGTACGAAATCCTTCGCGGCGTAGCAATGCACATTGCGGCAATGTCGCCGGTAGCTATTGATGAAGCCGCCGTACCTCAAAAGATAAAAGATAACGAACTGGCTGTGGCTATCGAAAAAACCAAATTAGAACTTGTTGCAAAGGAAGTTGAAGTAGCATTGAAAAAAGCGGGAATTAACCCTGCTCACGTTGATAGCGAAGACCATATTGAATCAAACATGTCAAAAGGCTGGATCACAGCAGAAGATGCAGCAAAAGCCCGCGAAATAAAAACAACGGTTATTGCAGAAAAATCAGCGAGTTTACCTGAACAGAAAGTAAACAATATTGCCGCTGGACGTATGGCAAAATTCTTCAAAGAATATACCCTTTTAGAACAAAAATACGAAGGAGGCGGTGAAGAAGCTGGAAAAGTAACAGTAAAAGAACTTCTTGCAAAAAAACATTTTACCTGTGTTGCCTTCAAACGCGTAAGTTTGAACCAGGAATAATACTCAACTTCTAAAATTGAGGCCTATTTTTAAGAAAAGCCTTCCGATTTCAATCGGGAGGTTTTTTGTTTCTAGTATTCTGCCTTAATGTCGTCGAAATTTCTTATTTTTGCACGTTAATACAAACATTACCGCATAGCAATTTTTAATCAAGAATGAGAAAAGTCAGAGTGCGCTTTGCACCCAGTCCAACCGGACCTTTACATATCGGCGGAGTACGTACCGCACTATACAATTACCTTTTTGCAAAAAAACACGGTGGTGACATGCTGCTGCGTATAGAAGACACTGATTCAGCACGTTTTGTTCCCGGAGCTGAAGATTATATCGTTGAAGCACTCAACTGGCTTGGAATAACTATTGATGAAGGAATAGGAGCCCAAACCGAAGGTCAGCATGCACCTTACCGCCAAAGTGAACGCAAAGCCATTTACCGGAAATATGTCGACCAATTGCTTAATGCCGGCCTGGCATACATCGCTTTTGACACTCCGGCTGAATTGGATGCCAAACGTGCTGAAATAGCCAATTTTCAATATGATGCAAGCACACGTGGCTTGATGAAAAATTCACTCACTTTGTCCGCAGATGATGTAAAATCCCGCATTGAGAATGGTGAACAATACGTGGTTCGTATCAAAATTGAACCAAACGAAGAAGTAAAAGTGCAGGATCTGATTCGCGGCGAAGTGGTAATAAACTCTTCGGTAATCGATGACAAAGTATTATTCAAATCGTCCGACGAACTACCCACATACCACATGGCCAACGTGGTGGACGATTACCTAATGGAAATTTCCCACGTAATTCGTGGCGAAGAATGGTTGCCTTCTGCCCCACTCCACGTATTGCTTTATCGTTATTTAGGTTGGGCGGATGCTATGCCAGAATTTGCGCATCTTCCATTATTACTCAAACCCGACGGAAATGGCAAACTCAGCAAACGCGATGGCGACCGTCTCGGATTCCCTGTTTTCCCGTTAAACTGGAAAGATCCCAAAACAGGCGAAACATCTTCAGGCTACCGCGAAGCTGGTTATTTCCCCGAAGCTGTGGTGAACTTCCTATCCTTGCTTGGCTGGAATTCAGGCACTGAGCAGGAAATCTTCTCCATGCAGGAACTGATCGAACTTTTCTCACTTGACCGTGTAAGCAAAAGCGGAGCAAAATTCGATTACGAAAAGGGCAAATGGTTCAACCACAAATACCTGCAATTAAAAGACAACGATGAAGTGGCTGATATTTTCCAACACATTCTGGTTGAAAAAGACATCATCGAAGATTCTGCTAAAGTAGCTAAAATAGTCTCGTTGGTGAAAGAGAGAGCAGACTTTGTGAATGATCTTTGGAACCAGTCTAGTTTCTTCTTTGTTGCACCCACCGAATATGACGAAAAGACTGTCCAGAAGCGTTGGAAAGCAGGAACCCCTGCTCAAATGACTGAGTTAATTCAGGTTTTAATTGCTATTGAAGATTTTACGGCTGCAAATATCGAGCACATTGTAAAAGAATGGATTACTACGAACGAATACAACCTGGGAGGAATCATGAATGCATTCCGCCTGTCGGTTGTGGGAGAGCCAAAAGGACCGCACATGTTCGACATTGTTGAAGTTATTGGTAAAGATGAAACTATCCAACGCCTTCAACGCGCTATTAATCATATAAACATATAATATCTCGATGCAAAAGCGCCATTTAGACCCACTGCAATACATCAACGAACAGATTCTTAGTACGCAAAAGCACATTGTTCCTTTCATCCAAAAAGTAAAGGAAATCAATGAATCTGCTCAGGTATTGGAAATTGGGTGTGGTGAAGGCGGAAACCTGAAACCGTTTCTGGACATGGGCTGCCGTTGTACGGGCGTTGATTTTAGCGCTCCAAAAATCGAAAAAGGCCGAGCATTTTATGCAACACATCCTTTGGCTCAAAATATAAAACTCATTAGCGAAGATATTTATAAAACGACTGAGTTTCATTCGCAGTTTGATATAATTATTATCAGGGATGTGATAGAACATATTCACGAACAGGATAAATTTCTGGCAATGATGAAAGATTTGCTGGCACCTAGCGGAGTTGCTTTTTTTGCTTTTCCTCCGTGGCAAAACCCTTTTGGAGGACATCAACAAATTTGTGAGAATCGGATTTTAGCGCTTCTACCCTACTACCATCTGCTTCCCAAATCAGCTTACAAGGCTATCCTGAAAGCATTTGGCGAAAGCGATGGCAAAATTGGCAGCTTGCTCGAAATCAAAGAAACAGGAATTAGTCTGGAACGGTTTGAGAAATTGGTAGCTAAAAACGGCTACAAGCAATTAACTAAAACATTGTATTTTATTAATCCGAACTACGAAATCAAATTCGGTTTAAAACCACGCAAACTCTCACCGGTTTTTGCGGGAATCCCGTATCTCAGAAACTTTCTTTCAACTTGCGGTTATTACATAATTGCACTCAAATAAGATCCTGTAGATGAAAAAAGTGTTGATCGTAACATATTACTGGATTCCAAGCGGTGGTGCGGGTGTGCAGCGCTGGGTAAAGTTCACAAAATACCTTCGGAATTTTGGCTGGGAACCGGTTATATATACTCCCGAAAACCCGGAATTTCCATCGACTGACGCATCGTTCGAAAAAGATATTCCTTCGGACATACAAGTTCTTAAAACACCCATTTGGGAACCGTATAACGTTTACAGAAATCTCACCGGCAAAAAAAATCAGGCGATCAATGCCGGTTTTATTTCCGAAGATAAAAAGCAAAGTTGGAAAGACAAACTTTCGATCTGGATTCGGGGCAATTTCCTGATCCCGGATCCACGCCGTTTCTGGATAAGGCCATCCGTCAGGTTTCTGACGGATTATTTGCAAAAAAATCCTGTTGATGCAATCATTACCACAGGGCCACCGCATTCGATGCATCTAATTGGAATGGGTTTAAAGAAAAACTTCCCTGAAATACCCTGGATAGCTGATTTTCGTGACCCCTGGACTAATATCGATTTTTACAAAGATTTGAACCTGAGTTGGATTTCTGATAAGATTCATCATCATTTGGAAAATAAAGTCATTCAAAAAGCCGATAGCGTTGTCGTTGTTTCCAATGGGATGAAAGACGAGTATGAATTATTGAAACCCAAACGTATTCAAGTCATTTCCAACGGATATGATGAATCTGATGTGCAAAAGGCAGCGATAGACTTGGATCCAAAATTTTCAATTTCTCATATAGGAACATTGAATGCAGCCCGCAATCCAAAGACAGTCTGGAAAGTTTTAAGCCAATTATGTGCAGAAAATCCAGCGTTTAAATCTGATCTGCAAATCCAACTGGTTGGGAAAGTGGACTTTTCGGTATTAGAAGAAATCAAACAGTTCAATCTGACTGAGAACCTACTAAAAATAGATTATTTATCACACTGTGAAGCCATTGCCAAGCAACAATCATCACAGGTATTACTACTGCTTATCAACAACTCGGGTAATGCCAAAGGAATTCTGACAGGAAAGTTCTACGAATATCTGGCAGCCCAACGCCCAATTCTGGCTATTGGACCAACTGATGGCGATGCTGCTCAGGTATTATCTGAAACCGGTGCCGGAAAAATGGTTGGCTTTGAAGATAACCAGGCAACAAAACAGGCAATTTTGGAATACTATAATCGTTATAAAGAAAACTCATTGAAAGTTGAAACCACCTCGGTTGAACGCTTTTCACGTCGGTCATTAACAGGAGAACTCGCTAAGCTTTTGAACAATTTATGAAGAAAATTATAACCATCGTCGGAGCCCGTCCGCAATTTGTAAAAGCAGCAACTTTGAGCCGCCAGTTTCAATTGTTGGGGATTGAGGAATTGATTGTACATACCGGACAGCATTTTGATGCTAACATGTCGGAAGTGTTTTTCGGAGAAATGGAAATCCCTAAACCTGCGTACAATCTGGACATCCATGGTTTGACTCATGGCGCCATGACTGGTCGCATGCTTGAAGGAATTGAAGATATTCTGCTGAAAGAAAAGCCCGATGGGGTGCTTGTGTATGGCGACACAAATTCAACGCTTGCAGGTGCAATAGCAGCTTCAAAACTGCAAATTCCACTTATTCACGTGGAAGCAGGGCTGCGTTCCTACAACATGGCTATGCCGGAAGAAATCAACCGGATTTTGACCGACCGGATTTCAAATGTGCTTTTTTGCCCTACCGATACGGCTGTAAACAACCTGAAACGTGAGGGTTTTGATAATATGCCAGTCCGGATCATTAAAAACGGTGATGTTATGCAGGATGCTGCCATTTATTATGCTGGAAAAGCAGAAGAAAAATCGGATATTCTGAAAAAAATAAATTTACCCAAATTTATTTTAGGAACAATACACCGACAAGAGAACACAGATTCTCCCGAAAATCTGGCAAACATTATTGCCGGACTAAATGAAATTAACCGACAAATACCTGTGGTGGTACCTATTCACCCACGCACCCGCAATATACTTGCAAAACAAAACATCACTCCAGAATTCATGCCCATTGACCCGGTTGGGTATTTTGATATGATTATGCTATTAAAATCGTGCGAACTGGTTATTACCGACAGCGGTGGTGTACAAAAAGAAGCTTTTTTCTTCGCGAAACATTGCATTACGCTTCGTGAACAAACTGAATGGGTTGAGTTAGTCGAAAATGGATTCAATATTTTGGTAGGAAGCGATCCCGAGAAACTGAAAAACGCTTTTGAAACCCTATCCACCAAAACCTCCGACTTCTGCCTGGATTTGTATGGAAAAGGACAAGCAGCAGAACGAGCAGCAAGAGAAATAATAAAAATGTAAATTGTCACAAATCAGAATAAGATGCTTGATAAATCAACAGAACACAAAATTCAAAATGGTTATTTCCAAAACGAAAGACAGGAAATGCTAAAGTATATTCCCGAAAGCGCTATCAACATATTAGAAGTCGGCTGTAGTTCAGGCCTTTTTTGCAAAGCACTTCAAAGACCGGATCGTGAAATTTGGGGCGTTGAAATCAATCCAGAAGCAGCTCAGAGAGCAACAGAGATTTGTTCATTTGTATTATGTGGAGATTTTAATCAAATATATGACCAACTCCCTAAAAATCATTTTGACTGTGTGGTATTCAACGATGTTCTTGAACATATCTACGCTCCATGGGATACTATACGCATGGTGAAAGAACTTCTTAAACCTACTGGAACAATAGTTTCATCCATCCCAAATTTTCGGTATGTGGGTAATTTGATTACAGAAATTATTTGGGAAGGTGAATTTAGATATAAACCTGAAGGAGGAATACTTGACGATACTCATATTCGTTTTTTCACATCTAAGAGTATCTGTCGAATGTTTCAAGAACAAGGCTATGAAATAGTAGTACATGAAGGAATCAGACCATGCAAGAGCTGGAAAGAAAAGATGTTCATCAATCTTAGTTTTGGGGTATTAAAAGATGCACGCTACAAACAATTTGCAACAGTTGCAAAACCAATTAGGCAATAACAACCTTTCTACAAAGAAATGATTTCGATTGTCATATCTACACGTAAAGACGTAGCCGCGCTCCAAACATTAAGCGATAATATCAATAAAACTATAGGGGTTGTACACGAAATTATTTTCGTTCAAAACAATGGGCAGTATTCTCTCTGTGAAGCCTATAACAACGGAATCGTAAAATCGCGATACAATTATTTTTGCTTTATGCACGATGATATTGTATTTAGATCTTTGGGCTGGGGGAAAAGATTATGTGATTTGATGAAAAATGACAAGTGTATTGGATTGATTGGGGCTGCAGGTACGAAATTCAAATCAACATACCCGTCAGGCTGGGGACAAAGTCCATATCTTAGCAAATTCAATAGAGGACATATTTTTTCAAAGCTTGAAGGCCAATCTGAGAATTATTTTGATTTTGATGAAAATTTCCCACACATGGAAATTGAAGATGTTGTATGTGTAGATGGTGTATTTTTATTCACAAAAAAAGAAGTACTTCAAGTTTGTCACTTCGATGAAAAAACCTTGACAAATTTTCATGGATATGATATTGATTTCTCATTGCAGGTATATTTCAATTCATATCGGGTATTAGTAGATAGAAATCTTTTACTAACTCATCACTCTGGAGGCAATTATTCAAAACAATATACTTTAGCGAATAGATTAATTGTACAAAAATGGAGATCAAAACTTCCTGTTGTAACTAATGACACTAATCTTAGATTATTAGATATAAAGATTTTAGATCTCAAAAACTGGCTTTACTTTTTATTTGCTGCCTTAAAAAGAAAAATCAATATCTATTAAGATGAAATCTACACCATTAGTTTCTATCATTACTCCAACCTATAATCACGAGAAATATATAGGCGATTGCATTAAGTCCGCTCAATCACAAACCTATGAAAATTGGGAAATGATAATTGTTGACGATGGAAGTACTGACGAAACATATTCTATCGCAAAAAAAATATCCGATACTGATCCAAGAATAAAAGTATTTACCCAAAAGAATATAGGAATTTTCAGATTAGGAGAAACCTATAATTTTGCTTTATCCAGAGCCCAAGGTAAATATATTGCTGTATTAGAAGGAGATGACATCTGGCTACCAGAAAAACTAATTGCACAAATTGAAGCAATTGAATCCGACGAAGATATTGTATTATCTTTTGGAAAAGCTTTTTCCTCGACTACTGACTTAAAAACAGATTATGGTTTAACTGACTTCTCAAAATTCACTGATTCAATCCTTGAAAATAACCCAATAGGAGCTGCAACCGAAGTTTTATTATTTAGAAATTTCATCGTAGCACTTACTGTTTTAATTCGCAAGAGTGCATTAGAAAAAATCGGAGGCTTTAAACAAAGCCATCAATTGCCACTGATTGACCTAACCACATGGACTGAACTTTCCCTTTTGGGAAAATTCTCATGCATCCGTGAACCATTAGGAAAATGGAGATTCTATCCACATCAAATCACCAAAACCTATACGGCCGAAATCTGCGAAAGTTTTTATCAATTTACAATGGATTTCTATAACCGGAACAATAATTTCTTTAGTAATACAGAAATCACCCAAAACAAAATCAACAAACACTTTAAAAAGCAATTGGTTGAAGCACATTCACGCTCAGGCCGTTATAAGTTAATGAGAAAAGATTTCTCAGGAGCAAGAAAAAACTATTTAAAGTCAATATTTTGTTATGGATTTAATGGGCTAATTTGGAAATTCCGGTCTATTGTAGGCTTTGTATTTAGTATATTTCATCGCGACATTGAATCGTTCACAAAAAAAATAGGAAGAGTTAGTTACAAATAACTTCATTACAATAAGCTGAAATCAATACGAATAACTACAAAAGGCTGGTAATACATGAATTTGAATTCATTACATTACCAGCCTTTTGTATTATTTTATTTGGGTCAGTTTAATCTTTTATGCATCTAACATTGAAACCAAAAGATTTTGAATAGTAACCATAATCGATTTTCGTTGAAGTATCTTCAATAATAAAACGTCCGCCTAAACCATTCGCCTCAGTTCCTCCCCAAAATACGGCTCTTGATTGGAAATTATTAAAGGCACCTGTTGTTGGTGATCTATATCCTCCAGGAAGTGCTGTAAAACCACTTCCATTAGTTGCTCCCACATTAGCATATACCCAATGCACCATTCCCGATTCTTTGAGTTCTCCGCCAGATAAAAGTATACCACCTAAGTTACCCATTAAGGTTATCCAATCCGATTCTGTTGGCACATGCCAGCCTGCAGGAGCTAACTTTCCTGTATTTACAGCATAGAAGTTATACATTGCCCCATACACGTCTTTGTTACTAATATCATTGCTCGTCCAACAATATCCAGGTGTAGCTATTGTTGTCCATTGATAACTATCAGTAACTAACGGAATGCTTGTACCATCATTATATTTAGTCGTTTTCAAATTTTCGACCATCCATGTTTGGGTTCCAATAGTCACTGTGTGATAAACATTACCATCAGCATCTGTCACTGTTACCGGATCTGTGAGTAAGGTTTTAAAGGTCACAGGTTCTCCATAAGCTGTTCCTAAAGCATTGGTGGCATAAGCTCTGACATAATAAGTTGTATTCGGGGTCAAACCAGTAATCGAAGTTGAAAATGATCCTATTCCAGTACCAACAGTTTTTTTTGAATTAGCAATCGTAGGGTTTGTTGAAGTGCTCCAACAAACACCATATTCGGTCACTGTTTCACCACCATCGATAATAACATTTCCTCCTGCAGTTACAGTTGTAGACATTATTGAAGAAACCGAATTTGTTGATGCAACAGGGCGAGCATTTTTTATACATCTTACATTGCAGCCAATTAATTTATAGTTTGTATTCAAAGCAGCCACTGCATTTGAGGATTCTATACCCAATTGGTAACCCATGTTTCCTGAATACTGAGTAGTAATCCACCATACCTCTGTTACTCCGAATTGCTGAAAATTACCGGTTGCACTCGATCTATATCCTCCTGGAAGAGCTGTAAAGCCACTACTATTTGTAGCATCAAAATTCCCTGAAATCCAATGTTGATTTCCGGACTCTTTTAATTTACTTCCGGCTACATTTGTACCTCCAAGATAAGCTACAAGAGTTTCAACTTCGCTTTTTGCAGGAACATGCCAGCCGGTGGGAGCCAATTTCCCAGTACTTGCCGCATACCAGTTATACATAGCTCCATAAGCTTCTTTATTATTTATCGAGCCATTAGTCCAGCAATAACCACCGTTTGTAGCATACGTCCAGTCATAGTCATAGGGTACATACGGGATTGCACTTCCATCATTATATCTGGTTGTTTTCAAATTCTCAACCATCCATGTCTGGGTTCCAATAGTTACAGTATTATAAACGTTTCCATCAATATCAGTTACAGTGACCGGGTCAGTCAGTAAGGTTTTAAAAGTTACTTCCTGACCGTAAGCAGTTCCAAGGCTATTTGTTGCATAGGCTCTGACATAATAGGTTGTATTTGGCGTTAAACCACTTATGGAACTAGTAAATGATCCAATTCCTGAACTAACTGATTTCTTTGAATTGGCAATAGTTGGATTTGTTGAAGTACTCCAGCAAGTACCATATTCGGTTATTGTTTCACCTCCGTCAGACATAATATTACCACCACAAGTTACAGCAGTTGATAATATTGCAGTAGGATTATTAGATGTAAGAATAGGTATTGAGTTTTTTATACACCGTACCGAAAAGCCATAATTTTTATTTAGATTGTTTGTTCCCAAACCGATATTATCAGACCAAGTACCTTTTGAAGCTGCTAATATTGACGATGCTTCTGTCATTGTCCAAATATAAGCACTATTTCCCAAATTATAAAAATAACCCTCAACGCCACGATATCCACCTGGAACCATTGAAAATCCAGAACTATTATTCAGAGAGAGGTCATAACTAGGAGATCCTAAATAAGAACTGCTACTCCATAGAGTTGAAGCACACAACGACTTAGCAATTTTATTACCAGCTATTGTTTTATCATAATTATAACCATTAACAGTCAAATAATTCTGCAAAGTCATCCATTCAGCATCAGATGCTATGTGAAATCCTGTTGGTGCAAGATTCCGTGAATCAGCTACAGCATGCCACGTATAGAGCCTTCCGTAAGTATTTACATTGCTTTCAAGTCCATTGTAAGCCCATTGGTATTTAGGAGTTATTTCGTTGGTCAACGACATGTTTAACGAACTGGTTGTTCCAATAACATCACCATTTCGGTATTTAGTTGTTTTTAAATTTTCTACCATCCACACTTGTGTACCAATGGTAACTGTATGGTATAGATTTCCATCTGCATCCACCACTGTAAGTTCATCGTATGGCATTGATTTAAATGTCAATTGCTCGCCATAAGCTGTTCCGGAACTATTAGTTGCGTAAGCTCTCACATAATAAGTAGTGTTTACCGTCAAGCCCATTATTGAGGCTGTAAAAGCTCCCGTACCTGTTCCCGCACTTGATTTACTATTGGCGATAGTGGGGTTTGTTGTTGTACTCCAGCAAATACCATGATCTAAAATTGGTGCTCCACCATCAGAAGTGATATTTCCTCCTCCAATGGCAGTTGTATAGGTTATAGAAGTTGGTGCAACTGTAGTTACAGTAGGAAGATCGGCATCTTTTACACAACGTACTGAAAAGCCTGTATTTTTATTATAATAGTCTCTCTGAACTGAAGAAGAACTTGCATTTGCAGATCTGTACCAAGCGTAACTGGTTCCATTTTCAGTAATACTCCACCAATTCGCAGAATTACCCTGATTGTAGAATTGACCTGAGGCCAACCTGGAGCCACCTGGAAGGGCTGAAAATCCAGCCTCATTAGTTGCTGCAGTATTAGGAGTTACCCAATGGCTCAAACCAGTTTCTTTTAGTTTACCACCCGACAAACTCTCTCCGTTCAAAGTTGTTGTAAGAGCTGTCCATTCTGCATCGGAAGCCACATGCCACCCAATAGGAGCTATATTCCGATTGTCTGAAACAGCATACCAATTGTAAAGTCGTCCAAAACTTGTCGCATTCGCAGCCTCATTATTATAGTTGCACCACGAACTAATCGAAAACAAGCCCCAATCTGAATTATTTGTAAGGTTTACAATATCATCGCCCGTGCGATATTTCGTTGTTCTCAGGTTTTCTGCCATCCAGGTCTGATTACCTATTTTCACAATAGTGTAATAATTCCCACTAGCATCCTTACATTCCACAAAATTAAAATTAGTCGTTTTGCTGGCTGTGGGCACATCGGTAACTATCGTGCTATAATTTCCGGAAACACCTTTATAAATCAACATATCGCCCGTTGTATAACTCATAAAAACAGAAGCAACACCCTTGCTCTTTTGTGAAGTGTGATTTTCAGCATGACCCATCCCTGCGTATGTAATCCCGGGGTTAACTCCTACTCCAATCTGATTTACAAGTTTCTCCGAATAACTATATCCATTTCCTGCTACCCGAACAACATAAAGTCCTTGTGGTAATGACAGTTGAAATGAATTTTCTCCAATTTGCAAATTCGTATTTATCCCGGCTAATTTTCGTCCATCCAGACTATAAGCCGAAATTTGTGTAACCCCAGTATTGGGAGAATAAAATGACATGTTATACTTTCCCTCTTCCGGTGTTGGAACAATTTTCATAGTTTCAGTATCCGAAATCGGTTTTTCTACCCCATTTGTCTGATCGGACAAACGCAGAACACTTCCAGCCGGAACAGTTGTCTGGGTTCCTTTGGTGAGGTTTTGAACAATTACATTTTCTACTGTCGAACTAGCTCCCGAACCAGTAAAATTAATGGTGTAATCCAATGCAACAGCTTTTAAGGCACTAAACAGCAATATTAAGACTATTGCTAACAATCTGGTTTTTCTAACTTGCTTCATGGTTTTTTATTTTAACCAACATTTATTTGAAAATTATTATTAAGTCTGCAAATGTAAAATTATTTATTGGATTTTACAAAAAAAATTGGTTCCTTTTTTGTAAGTATTTCTCAAACAAAAAGTCCTTCCAAATTGCTCAGGCAATCAAGAAGGACTTTTTATCATTAAGGTTTTTCCTTAAATAGATATTTTATTCTGCTCAAAATCATTACATGCTCTCTCATAGTCATCCGGCCGACCAATATCCAACCAATATCCGGAATGCACCTTTACAGTTGCCGGATTATTGAATTTTATCAGGTCAAGCATCAAATGATCAAAACCATAAAGTTGATTTTCAGGAATATATTCAAGTATTTTTCTATTTGCCATATACACTCCCATGCTCACATTATAGCGGGTAGTCGGTTTCTCAATGAAATCAGTCAGTTTACTATCAGATCCTATTTCCAACACTCCATAATCTACTTTCTGGTCCCGAGAATAAGCGGAAACGGTAAATACGTTTTCCTCTTTCACATGATTATCATAAAAGGCTTCGAAATCCAGATCTGTCAAAACATCCCCGTTCATTACCAAAAAGTTTTCGGGCAAATCCTTAATTAATTTGAGCGGTCCCATAGTACTCAATGGTTTATCCTCTAATGAGTAATCTATTTTTACAGCCCATTTACTTCCATCCCCACAAAAAGCGCGAATAATATCCGCCATATGATTCACTGTAATCGTAATATGGTCGAACCCATTTTTGGCCAGCTGACGAATGATTATCTCCAGAATGGGCATATCCCCAACAGGCACCAATGGCTTGGGCAAGCTGACTGTGTATGGTTTTAGGCGTGTACCCTTGCCACCAGCCAGAATCACAGCTCTTTTAGACATTGTAAATATCAGATTTAAAGTACGACAAATTATTTTGAATCCAGCTAATTGTTTCATTCAATCCTGATTCAAGTGTATAGTTTGGTCTCCAGACAGTATTGGCAATAATTTTCCGGTTATCGCAGAAAAGCCTTTCCACTTCACTCTTATCCGGGCGAATGCGTTGTTCGTCAGAAACAATTTCCACTTTTGTGCCAATCAAATTAGCAATGAGTTGCACCAAATCACCAATGGTAATTTCCTCACTCATACCGATATTGGTAATTTCGCCAAACAAGCCATCAGCCTTTGCAATCTGCAAAAAACCATTAGCTGTATCTTTCACAAAAGTCAAATCCCTTGTGGGACTAAGATTTCCAAGCTTAAGAGATGTTTGTCCATTCAAAATCTGCGAAATCACAGTCGGAATAATAGCACGAGCCGACTGACGCGGTCCGTAAGTATTGAATGGGCGAACAATTTTCACCGGCAAATCGAACGATTTAAAATAGCTGATTGACAGTTGGTCGGCACTGATTTTTGTGGCCGAATATGGCGATTGACCTACCATTGGGTGCTTTTCATCAATAGGCACATATTGGGCAGTTCCGTAAGTTTCGCTGGTGGAAGTCACCATAATTTTTTCCACACAGAGCTGACGGGCAGCTTGCAGCACGTTGTAGGTGCCATCGATATTAGTTTTAATATAAGCTTGCGGAGAAACGTAGGAATAGGGAATCCCAATCAGAGCTGCCAAATGAAAGACCGTATCGCAACCCTGCATTGCCGCAAAAACTGAGTCATAATCGCGAATGTCTCCAGTTATTATTTCCACTTTATCTTTGGCAAAGCTCGTATCCAACCAACCCCATTTATTCCAGGAATTATAGTGTACAAAAGCTTTTACATTAAAACCATTCTCTACCAACAATTCAGCCAGATGCGAGCCTATAAATCCACCGGCTCCGGTAACCAAAATATTCTTCATTATCTTATTTTTTCAGATTTCTATCATTTCTCTCAAACCATCCTGTATTGAAATAGCTGGTTGCCAATTTAATTCCGCTTTGATTTTACTAATGTCGGCAATCGTGTCCATTACATCATTCGGTCTAAATTCATTAGTACAAAGATATTCGATTTCAGAGCTAAATATACTGCGCACAATATCCACAATTTCCTTTACCGAATAGCTGATGCCGGTACCCAGATTATAAACATTCAATTTATCGTCATCAACCTTTTCAATCGCTTTTATAACAGCCCGGACAATATCTACAACATGTATATAATCACGCTTGGGTCTATCGTCTTTTATAACTATTTTTCCATTCCGGGCTTGCTGAATAATGCTTGGAATGAGGAAATCCGGATTCTGACCTGTTCCGTAAATATTAAACGGCCTGAAAATAGTGACCGGAACTTTGAAATCGCGATTGTACCCTTCACACAAGCTTTCGCAAATCACCTTAGTTTGCGCATAGGGATTAAAAGCCTGTACCGGGTGGTTTTCATCAATGGGCTGATATTGCGGATGACCATAAACATACGAGCTAAAAAAAATCATCTTAGCCTTATTTATCCGGCACAATTCCAACATATTCAATGTACTTAAATAGTTGGTTGTATAAAATCTTTTAGGATCATCGTACGAAGCCGGCACAAATGATAAATTAGCCAAATGTACGACAACATCTACATTTTCAACATGTTTCACCTGTTCCCAATCGCAAATATCGACTCCGTTTACTATATCCATTAACTCCAGCTCATAATTGGTCTGGTTTAATTTCTCAAGTAAATACGTGCCAATAAACCCTGAAAAACCGGTAACTAATACTTTCATCCTGTTGCTCAAATTTTGGAGCATCAAAGATACAACAATCTTTCTATAGTTTAAAAAGAGAATGTATATTTGCAAAAACTTATTCGACCTACCTGGCTATAATTCACGAAATTCGCCCAAATGGAAATGATTTCTTACTTTTGCACTCTCAAACTCAATTTCAAACTCAATGAAATCCAAAACCACTATCATTTACATTAAACCGACTAATTCATCGTTTATAAGGGGTGACCAACAGATTCTGGAAAAAGAATATATTGTCAAACCATTTTTAATGAAACAAAATACGAATAAATTGATATTCGGTTTTAAAATCGTTGAGCTATTTTTCTATTTGTTGTGTCATGCATTTTCTAAAAACACCATTTTTGTAGCTTGGTTTGCCGATTACCACTCTGCAATAATGGCTTTTGTAGCCAAACTGACTGGCAAGAAATCAGTGGTCTTTATCGGAGGACAGGAAGCCATTTCGTATCCGGAACTTAACAAAGGTGTGTATCGAAAAAAATTTCGGGGAGATTGCGTCAGGTATGCTTTGCGAAATTGCAGCCTGATTATTGCCAACCACAAATCACTTATTTATCACGAAAACCATTATTACAATGCCGAGAATCCACATATTGATGGAATTTCACACTATGTATCAGGGTTGACAACTAATACCGAAATTGTTTATAATGGTATTGACTCTGCCCGGATTGTGCGTGATAATTCGATTCAAAAACAAAGCAATCTCGTGCTTACCGTAGGAACAATGACCCAAATCGGTGATTTCTACAACAAAGGTTTCGACCTTTTTATCGAAACTGCTGCACGCAACGAAGATCTGGAATTTGTTCTTATTGGCCTGAAACCGGATCTTTTAAACTGGGTAGAAGAGCAATACAAAGTATCACGGTTAACGAATTTGCGAATCATCCCATCATTTTGCCCACAAGACATTTTGAATGAAAACTACAATAAAGCGAAGGTATTTGTTCAGGCATCAATCACCGAAGGAATGCCTAACACACTGAGTGAAGCCATGTTGCTCGAGTGCATTCCGGTAGGGTCCAACATCAATGGAATACCTGATGCCATAGGTAATACCGGTATGATTGTAAAACACAGAAAAGTTGAAGAACTTGAAACCGCTGTTAGAGAAGCGCTAAAGTTGAATTCTGGAGCTGAAGCCCGCCAGCGTGTTCTTGATATGTTTTCGATCAGTTTGCGGGAAGAGAAAATTCTGAAAATCATCAATGAAACGATTGATAACTAAGAAGATTTCCGTTTTAATAACACAATTTTTCCCAGTATAAATCCAACCACTTGATTATACAATTGCGGTTGGATTTTTTTTACCGCAAAAACATATATTCCAACAATCAATATCAGTTGAGCAAATAGCAAAAGATGATAATTCGTAATAAAAAACGAAAGTGTAAATGCTAATACAGCTATTAGAATTCCTATTGACAGCCCTGCAAAAAGGTCAGTGATCTGATTCTTTATATAATGTTGTATATCTCTCTTGATGTAAATAACGGAAATCAAATAAGAAATGAAACAAGCCATCACATTTCCCCATAACATAGCAACCACCCCATATCTAAAGGTAGCTAATATAGCAAGCAAAATCAACCCTTTCTTCACTGTTTCAACAAAAAGGGTCTGTTTTGACAAGCCTCTGGCATTCAAAGCACTGATATTCAAACCATAAAATGGAGCAAAAAGTGATGCAAAACATAGCAATTGAAAGTACGGAGCCGATGGCAGCCATTTGGCAGAGAGCAACACAAACACGAATGGTTTTGCAACAGCTATAAAAACTAACATTACTGGAATGGAAACAATAGAAGCTTTTTTGGTAATATCACGAAGAATTCTTCTAAATCGGTCATCATCGTCTTGTATCTGGCTAAACATTGAATACGTTCCTCCAAGCAATATTTGTTGAAAACTAAAATTAAATGTTTCACTCAACTTATTAGCCTGAGTATAATAACCAACATCTTTTTTTTGATAATACTTACCTAAAATAAATACATACAAGTTATTAAAAACAACGTTTAAAAGCGATGTTCCCAAGATACTGATGCTAAAACTCCAAAAGTCATGAATTACTGCAAAGGAAAATAAAAATCCAGGTTTCCATTTCACAAGATACTGATAACCAATCAACCTGAAGAAATGAAATGAAACCTGCTGCGCAACTAACGCCCAAACTCCAAAGTGCATAAATGCTAACACTACTCCACTAAATCCGCTTAAAACAGTTGCAAAAAGATTGACTTTTGCAACTGTTTTGAAATCCATTTCTTTTACCTTTTTTGTAAAAGAAACAAGATAAAAGGCATTGAAAAGTATCGCAACAAATAATACTCGTCCAATTAACGTGAGTTGTGGCTGATTAAAATAAGACGCAATAAATGGAGCCGAGAAAAACAATATTAAATAAAGGAGTGCAGATACAAAAATATTAAAATAAAAAACCGTATTGAAATCGAGTTCTGTGGCATCCTTTTTTCGAATTAATGCCTGACCAAAACCACTTTCAACAAGAACAGTAGATAATGTGGCAAAAATCATAACTAGGCCCAACAACCCGAAATCATCAGGTGATAGTAAACGAGCCAGTACAAGCCCTATAAATAATTGAACCGCCTGCTGACCAAAACGGTCAATGGTTGTCCATGTTAATGCATTTATTGTCTTTTGTTTTAAATTATCACTCATTTCACTTCCCCTTTATCACATCAAATCCTTCACCATACACCCCGATAGCGGATGATTGGGAAATAAACGCATTTGGATCAATATCTTTTACTATCCTAAATATTTTTATCGACTCGTTTTTGCGCGCAATAACCGTGATTACCTTTACTGGCTGCTTCGAGTACCAACCCATTCCCTCCAAAATAGTTACTCCACGATGAACATCCAAATTTATGCGGGTTGCAATGGCCTCATATTCCTTGGAAAATATGAAAAACTGAACCGACTGACGAACCCCGTTTATAACCATATCCACAGCAATGGTGGAAATTGCCATAGCAGTCAGGCCATAAACGATACGTTCCAAACTACCAATTTCAAGAAAATAAGAAGAGCAAATAATCAACACATCGCAGTAAAGCAAAATCCGTCCAAGCGTGACATTTCTGTGTTTATTTACTACTTTAGCAATGATATCAGTTCCACCTGAGCTTCCATTCGCCAGAAACACAATGCCAACACCTGCTCCCGAAAGCAAACCACCAATCACACAAGCCATAAAATTATCGTCCACGCCAACAAAAGTTCCGGGAACAGCCTGTGGCAAAACAGAGAAGAAGAAAGTCATCACTCCGACTCCATATATCGTTCTCAAACTAAATTTGAGCCCAATGGACTGAATGGCAATCAACAACAAAACTGCATTTATAGAAAAATAGGTGATCGAGATAGGCAAACCTGTGGCGTAATACACCAAAGCGCCAATGCCGGTTACACCTCCTCCGGTAATCTGATGAGGCAGCAAAAATGCTTTCCATGCTCCGGCATACAAAAACAATCCTGCTGCTATAAAAAGATATTCGCGAATGTCAATCCAGGTTTGTTTACCAATCCTTCTGACACTGCCCCCAACTCCTAATGAAGAGTTGAAACGACTTTCGTTGTCCACATTTTTTTTCATCTTAGCCATAAAACAAAAATTAAATTAACTTTTGTCGATTCAGTTGCTTCCCGGGGCAAAAAGTCAGACTACAAAACTATGTTTACAATTTTTCCGGGAACCACAATCACCTTTTTAGGAGTAACTCCTGCCAATTGCCTTACAGTCTGATCGTTTGTCAAAGCAGCTTTTTCAACATCCTCCTTACTCATATCAGCAGGAAGTTCTAGTGTAAAACGCACTTTCCCATTGAAAGAAATCGGATATTTTACGGCTGACTCTTTCAAATATTCTTCGTTACAAAGTGGGAATGCAGCATCACATACAGTTCCAACGTTGCCCAACACATGGAACAATTCTTCGGCAATATGTGGAGCAAACGGAGCAAGCAAAATTGCCAATGGCTCCAAAATTGCTTTTTTACTACATTTTTGTGTAAACAACTCATTCACACAAATCATAAACGCAGAAACCGATGTATTGTAAGAGAAATTCTCTATATCAAACGTGATTTTTTTGATCGTTTTATGAAGCGTTTTCAATTCTTCTGCCGTTGGAGTTTCATCGCTTATAAGCAAGGCTCCATCTTTATAGAACAAACTCCACAGACGTTTCAGGAAGCGGTGAACCCCATCAATTCCGTTGGTATCCCAGGGTTTTGATTGTTCCAACGGACCGAGGAACATCTCATAAAGTCTCAATGTATCTGCTCCGTAACGTTCCACAATATCATCCGGATTTACCACGTTGTACATCGATTTCGACATTTTTTCTACCGCCCAACCACAATGATATTTGCCATCTTCCAGAATAAACTCGGCTGTTTTATATTCTGGGTTCCAGTTTTTGAATTTTTCAGTATCCAGAATATCATTCGAAACAATGTTCACATCGACATGTAACTGGGTAGTTTCATATTGATCTTTCAGGTTTAATGAAACAAAAGTGTTTGTATCTTTAATACGATACACAAAGTTGCTTCGTCCCTGAATCATTCCCTGGTTAATCAGTTTTTTGAATGGTTCATCTTCACAAACCACACCCAAATCGAACAGGAATTTATTCCAGAAACGACTGTAAATCAGGTGACCGGTAGCATGCTCGGTTCCACCAATGTATAAATCCACATTTCTCCAGTATTGATTTGCCTCCGGACTAACCAATGCTTTATCATTTTTCGGATCCATATAGCGCAGGTAATACGCCGACGATCCGGCAAAACCCGGCATAGTACAAAGCTCAATCGGATATCCATCAATTTCCCAGCCTTTGGCACGGCCAAGAGGAGGCTCTCCGGTCTCAGTCGGTAAAAATTTATCTATTTCGGGCAATTCCAATGGAAGTTTGCTTTCGTCGATCATATATGGCACTCCCTCTTTGTAGTAAACAGGAAACGGCTCGCCCCAATAACGCTGGCGGCTAAAAATTGCATCGCGTAAACGGAAATTCACTTTCACGCGGCCAAGTCCTTTTTCTGCAATATATTCTTTGGCTTTAGCAATAGCTTCTTTTACCGTCAGTCCGTTCAGAAATCCGGAATTCATCATAATGCCTTCTTTGGCATCCAGACTTTCCTCGCTTACATCACAGCCTTCAATCAACGAAATTATAGGTAAATTAAAGTGTTTTGCAAAAGCATAGTCACGGCTATCGTGCGCCGGTACAGCCATAATGGCCCCGGTACCATAACCGGCCAATACGTAATCGGAAATCCAGATAGGAATTTCAGTTCCGCTAACCGGATTAATAGCATACGAACCTGAGAAAACTCCGGTCACACGGCGGTCGGCAAGGCGCTCACGTTCGGTACGTTTTTTAGTTGCATCCAGATAATTTTCAACCTCTGCTGCTTGTTCTTTGGTGGTTACCTGTTTCACCAGTTCGCTTTCAGGAGCTAAAACCATAAAGGTTACCCCGTAAATTGTATCTGCGCGGGTGGTAAATACTTCAAAATTAAAATCCTTATCTTTTACATCAAAACGTAGTTCAGCCCCTTCAGACCGTCCAATCCAGTTTTTCTGCGTTTCGGTTAAAGAATCTGTCCAGTCAATAGTATTCAAACCGTCCAACAGGCGCTGTGCATAAGCCGAAACCCGTAAACTCCATTGGCGCATTACGCGTTGTTCTACGGGATGGCCACCACGTACCGAAACACCTTCGCTTACTTCATCGTTAGCCAAAACGGTTCCCAAAGCCGGACACCAATTTACCTTCAAATCAGCCAAATAAGCTATCCGGTAATTAAGCAGTATTTCCTGTTGCTCTTTTTCAGATTTTGAATTCCATTCTTCAGCAGTAAAATTCAACTCTTCGGTACACGAAGCCTGTATTTCGGCAGTTCCTGAAGTTTCAAAAGTTTTGACAAGAGATTCAATGGTTTGCGCTTTTTGAAGTTTGGTATTGAAATAATGGTTAAACATTTGAATAAATGCCCACTGAGTCCAATGGTAATAATCAGGTTCACAAGTCCGTATTTCACGGTCCCAGTCGTAGCAAAAACCTATTTTTTCCAACTGTTCACGGTAACGTGCTATATTAATTTTGGTTGTAACTGCTGGATGTTGACCAGTTTGGATAGCATATTGTTCGGCTGGCAAGCCATACGCATCGTATCCCATTGGATGAAGTACATTGAAACCCTGAAGGCGTTTGTAGCGACTGAAAATGTCCGAAGCAATATATCCAAGCGGATGTCCCACATGCAAACCTGCTCCCGAAGGATACGGAAACATATCCAAAACGTAATATTTCGGTTTGTTTGGATTTATTTCGGTTTTATACGTTTCGTTGTTTTTCCAGTAAGCTTGCCATTTCTGTTCTATTTCCCTAAAATTGTACTCCATAATATATTGAATATAAGTAATTAACGGTATATTATATTTGCCTATTCAAATTTAAATTTAGCTGGCAAAGTTAATCAATTTAGCTGAATAAAAAATTAGTAATCAAGCAAAAAAATGTAATCATTGTTATTTCTCGAAAGCCGCACATTGCTGTTTGGAAAAAATGAGTATTTTTGCGGGTTAATTATTTAAATCATTACTGAAAATGCCTAATCTTCACGGATCTATAGAATTTAAAGTTCCCGAACCCACTTTAAGACGCCTGCCTTGGTATTTGGCTTATGCTCAGCTTGTTTTAAAAGAGGGGGAGTTATATTTATCCTCGACTCAAATTGCCAAAAATATTGCAGTCGATGCATCGATGGTTGCCAAAGATTTGTCGTATGTGAATATCAATGGCAGAACACGGGTTGGATATGATGTTAAAGAATTGGTCAATATCCTTGAAGCATTTTTAGGATTTACAAATTCGCACAAAGCGTTCTTGTTTGGCGTCGGCAGCTTGGGTGGAGCCTTAATGCATGACAACGGATTGGAACAATTCGGATTGGAAATCGTTGCCGGATTTGATGTTAAGTACGAACTCGCAGGATCAAGCATCAACCGTATACCAATTCATCATATTGACCGGTTTGTTGAGCTCCAACGTCAAACAGGAATCAACATAGGAATTCTTACCGTTCCTGTCGACAAAGCCCAAATGGTTTCCGAGATAATGATTGCCGGTGGCATCCAGGCCATTTGGAACTTTACTCCGTTTCGCATACGGGTTCCCGAAAATATTATTGTACAAAACACCTCTATTTACGCGCATTTAGCAGTGATGTTTAACCGACTGAATGCTATTAAAGAGGACGAGAAAAAGAGAATTTCAAATCAAAAACTGCAAAAAACAAAATGAAAATATTAGCCATTGGCCAAAATTACATAGAACATAACAAAGAATTAAACAGCAAAAATCCAACCGAACCTGTTGTTTTCATGAAACCGGATTCTGCTCTGCTAAAAAACAACAAGCCTTTTTACATACCGGATTTTACTCAGGAATTGCATTATGAAACTGAACTAATCATTAAATTCAACCGGTTAGGTAAAAATATCGACTCCAAATTTGCAAACAGGTATTTCACTGAAATAGGGCTGGGAGTTGATTTTACGGCACGCGATTTACAACGAAAATTAAAAGCGGAAGGTAAACCGTGGGAGATTAGTAAAGCGTTTGACAATTCGGCTGTTATAGGCAATTTTTTACCTGTTTCAGAATTGGGAGATATACAAAAAACTCAATTTCGGTTGGACTTGAATGGAAAAACTGTACAGCAAGGAAATTCTGCTGATATGATTTTTCCGATTAACGAACTTATATCATACGTAAGTCGTTATTTTACGATCAAAATAGGAGATATCCTGTTTACCGGAACTCCTGCTGGTGTGGGGAAAGTTGCCATAGGCGACAGACTTGAGGGTTACATTTTCGATAAGAAAATGTTTGATTTTTACGTCAAATAATTGATTATTATCTAAAACATAATAATCTTGCATTTGAGGCGTTTATACGCTATACATCTTATCAAAAAAGAACATTATAAATGAAATTCAGAATAATTATATTTACGCTTTTATCCTTTTGTATATCAACAATATCAGCTCAAACAGAAGAAATATCTTCACATGAGCTAAATTGGACAGGCATAGAAAAATGGGTAGCTGATTCAATGTCAGTTAATGTGATTTTGTTCACTGGAGCTAAATATCCGAACGAAAACCGCCTGCCATATTTCAATAAGCGTATTTCATGCGACAAAGCATTTTCATATCAGGTAGAACTTAGAAATTCTGTTTTCGTTCCATTAACCAACGAAGAAAAGGCTTTGACCACTGGAGTCAGCATACCTGATAAAGAAGATATACTTACCAACAACTTAACTGAAAAGCGATCAAACTATCTGAACATTAACATCTTTCCTTTTGTCAACCGTTCAGGAGAGATTGTAAAGCTAAAATCTTTCGACTTAATTATAAGAAAGACATTAAGTCCTCAAAAAGCAAGTTCGGCAGTTAGCCGCACCTACAACACTTCATCAGTACTTGCTCAGGGGAAATTTGTAAAAGTGCGAATTTCAGAAACAGGCGTTTATAAACTAACGTACGAAGATTTGACATCAATGGGAATAGATCCGCAAAATGTACGGATTTTCGGATACGGGGGAGGAATATTGGATCAAAACTTTCAATCGACGAAAATAGATGATTTGCCAGAAGTGGCTATATGGATGGAAAAAGGATCGGATGGAGTATTTAATGCAGGTGACTATATTTTGTTCTATGGGCAGGGTGTAACAAAATGGGGATACGACAAATCAAAATCAATGTTCACTCATACGATAAATATTTACTCGAAATATGGATATTATTTTGTTACATCGGATGCAGGAACAGGGAAAAAAATATCTGAAAAAGCAATTACACTACCTACCTCTTCGACGACAAACACAATAGAGGAGTTTATTGACTATCAGGTACATGAAAAAGAATCGCGAAACCTGACACAATCCGGCAAGGAATTTTATGGAGAGGTGTTTGGAGAGGATACTTCATATACTATACCTTTTAGTTTTCCAAATCCAGTTTCAACAAACACAACCATTGTCCGTTTAGATGTAGCAGCATCCTCTTCGGCAAATTCTGACTTTTGGCTTACTTTAAATGGTGGACAAACAAAATCTCTGAGCGTTGGAAAAAAAACTGATGGTGATCATTACGAACAGGCTAAAGCTGCTAATGGGATCTTTACCTTTACCCCTTCAAGCGGATCTTTTTCGTTTGATATAACTTATTCAAAATCCACGTCCACCTCGTTAGGATATTTAAATTACCTTGAGGTTAATGCACGTCGCCAACTAAAGATGTCAGGTTCTTCCATGCAGTTCCAAAATGTCGATTATCTGGGTACAGGGAGTTATAACAAGTATCAATTAAGCGATGCAAACAACAATGTTCGGATATGGGATATTACTGACCAACAAAACATCTGCCAAGTAGCAACTACAACAACTGCAGGCAAAATGACATTTGTCGATTCGACCAACGAAGTTAAAAACTATTTAGCAATTGACCCAACGGCAAAAAATTCATTTTCTTCTCCGGAAATAGTAGGAGTGGTTCCCAATCAAAATCTTCATGGAATAGCACAAGCCGACATGGTCATTATAACACATCCAAACTTTTTGTCGCAATCGCAGACGCTAGCTCAAGCTCATCGCGAAAAAGATAATTTAACAGTAGAAGTGGTTACAACAGATCAGGTTTATAATGAGTTTTCGTCTGGAACCCCTGATGCCACTTCCTATCGTTGGATGATGAAAATGCTTTATGACAGAGCAATAACAGCAAACAGCACCAAAGATTTACCCAAATATCTCTTACTTTTTGGAAAAGGGTCTTTTGATAATCGGAAAATAACCGGCAATTCAGGTGAAAACTTCGTTTTAACTTACGAAGCAGAGAATTCATTAACAACTACATTGTCTTATGTTACTGATGATTATTTTGCATTATTAGATGATAATGAAGGAACTCAGGTTCCATCAAATCTAATGGATATTGGTGTTGGACGTTTCACGGTAAGCACCCCACAGCAAGCTACCGATGTGGTCAATAAAACTATTGATTATATGAATAATCAACAAAAAGGGAACTGGAAAAACCAAATCTGCTTTGTAGCCGATGATGGGGATGGAGCTCTTCACATGAAACAAGCCGATAGCATTGCAGTTTCAATAACCAGAAACTATCCGGCTTATCAGGTAAATAAAATATATTTGGATGCTTTTGAACAAGAAACTACAGCCAGTGGACAAAGCTATCCATTAGCTAAAAACAAGTTAATGAATCTGATCAGATCAGGACTATTTTTACTCAACTACACGGGCCATGCTGGGCCAACAGGCTGGAGCAATGAATCAATACTAACTGCAGCCGATGTAAAATCACTATCGAATAAAAATTTACCTTTGTGGGTAGCTGCCACTTGCGATTTTGTACAATTTGACGTACAAACACAATCTGCTGGAGAACAAGTAGTTTTCAACCCCGTTGGTGGTGGTATTGGCATTTTAGCAGCTGCACGTCCCGTTTACGCATCACAAAATTTCACATTAGACAAGCTCTTTTGCGAAAACTTACTTAAAAATAAAGGCGGAGAACACTTGCGTGTAGGTGACATTATAGCTTCTACAAAAAACAGCATCGGAAGCGAAATTAACAAACTTTCATATGTATATGTGGGCGATCCGGCCATTAAACTAAACTATCCTACAGAATATAAAGTTATTACAAGCAAAATCAATGAAAATCCAGCTTTAGGCAATGATACTCTTAAAGCATTATCCGTAGCCAATATTCAAGGTTACATCGCCGATGACGCAGGAAATAAAGTCGATAATTTTAATGGTTCTGTTCATGCAGTAATATACGACAAGGTTCAAAGAACAACTACCAGAAATAATGAAAATGATGGAACAATAACATATTCTGACCGTCCAAATGTACTTTTTTCTGGAAATGCAAATGTAGTAGATGGAGCATTTAGTTTTTCATTTATGCTACCTAAGGATATTAAATATAATTATGGCGGTGGCAGAATAAATTATTATGCAAATGACGATATAAACAATCATGAAGCTCAAGGCTATTTTGAAAATTTCATTATTGGTGGAACAAACAAAACTGCAATTAATGAAACCGATGGCCCGACTGTAGAATTATACCTCAATTCAGAAAATTTCGTATCCGGTGGTAAAGTAAACGAAACGCCGCTTTTCATGGCAAATATTTCAGACATAAACGGGATTAATACGGTGGGTGGTAGTGGAATTGGACACGACATTATGCTAACCATTGATCAGGACCCTTTACAATCATATGTGCTTAATGATTATTTTCGTGCGTCTGAAAACAGCTATACCACAGGTACAGTCAAATACAAGTTACCTGAACTAGAAAATGGAAAACACACGCTGACTTTCCGTGCCTGGGATTTACTGAATAATTCAACCACAAGTATTGTCGACTTTGAAGTTGAAAAAGGGTTAACACCTACTATTTTCAAAGTATACAATTACCCTAATCCTGTCAAATCACAAACAAGTATAATCGTTGAACACGATCGTCCGGAAACAGTACTTAAGACGACTGTCGAGATATTCGATTTGTCAGGACGCAAGGTCTGGTCATTTTCTCAATCATCAGCCGATAAAATAAGCTGGAATTTGGTAACAAACGATGGCAGAAGGGTAAAAACCGGAGTTTATTTATACCGTGTAAATATAAAAACCGCGAATAGCGATATCTTTTCGAAAACCAATAAAATGCTCATTGTAGAACAATAAAATCGAATTTCTGCGTTTAGTTACTTAGTTTCTTATTTAATTTTAGTAATATTGTACCCTCAAAAAATTAAAATTTCCGAATGAAAAATAACCTTTTAGCTCTGTGTATTTTACTATTGCTTTCAGTCACAGTTTTTGGTCAAAGCGAAAATAACCCCATTCTAACAGCTGTTCCATCCCTTTCAATAGCTCCCGACGCGCGTGCAGGCGGTATGGGTGATGTGGGTGCTGCTACAACGCCCGACGTAAACTCACAATACTGGAATCCGGCTAAATACGTTTTCACTGAAAGCGATGCAGGCGTTTCTTTATCTTACACCCCATGGTTGCGAAAATTAGTCGATGCCATTGACCTAGCGTATCTGGCCGGATATTGGAAACTGGACCAAACACAAGCTGTGAGTGCTTCTTTACGTTATTTCTCACTCGGAGACATTTCTCTTTTTGATGAATATGGGGGATATCAAAACACAGCTCATCCAAATGAATTCGCCCTTGATGGAGCTTACTCCCGCTTGTTTTCTGATAAATTTTCGGGGGCAGTAGCACTTCGTTTCATATATTCTGACTTAGGAAATGGCATTGGAAGTGAAGAAATATATCCTGGTTGGACAGTGGCCGCAGATGTTTCTGCTTATTACAAAACCCCGATTTCATTACAAAACACGGATGGTAATTTAGGGTTAGGTTTGAACATTTCGAATATTGGAGGTAAAATTTCATACGACGATTTTCTGAACAGCAATTTTATTCCTACCAATTTAAGACTCGGGGGATCATTTGACTATCCGATAGACACTTACAATAAAATTTCGTTTAGCGCGGATGTAAACAAACTTTTGGTTCCTACACAAAACAACATGACTGCTGCAGAATACACCAACTTATCGCCTATTACAGGAATCTTCAGATCTTTCTCCGATGCTCCGGGTGGTTTTAACGAAGAATTGCGTGAAATTATGTGGTCGGTTGGTGCTGAATATGCTTACAACAAACAGTTTTTTGTTCGTGGAGGTTATTACCACGAAGCTGCTGACAAAGGTAACCGTAAATACTTCACAGCCGGTGCTGGTTTTAAATTAAACGTTTTCCAGTTAGATGCCGGATACGTTATTTCAACTTCTCAATCGAATCCGCTTGACCAAACACTTCGTTTCTCATTGTCGTTCGATTTGTATGGATTGAAAAATCTGGTTAAATAATTTCCCTCAGACCATTTATTCTGACAATAAGATTTTCCCAATATTTCAAAAACGGTTGTTCACTTCCTACAGGTTGGTTCAACCGTTTTTCATTATAAATTATAATTTGTGAATTATGAACTCAATAAGAGTTGGTTTTGGCTATGATGTACACGTATTTGCTGTGGAACGTGAATTGTGGATGGGCGGTATTCGGATTGAACATCCAGTCGGGTTATTAGGACATTCGGATGCCGATGTTTTAATTCATGCTTTATGCGATGCCTTGCTTGGTGCTGCTAATTTGCGCGACATTGGATTCCACTTTCCTGACACATCTCAAGATTATAAAAGCATCGACAGCAAAATTCTATTAAAGCGCACCATGCAATTAATCCGTTCTAAAGGCTATGAATTTGGAAATGCCGATTGTACGGTTTGTGCAGAAGAGCCAAAGTTGAATCCACATATTCCGTCTATGCAGGCATGTCTTTCCGAAGTAATGCAAGTACAGGAAGATACAATATCAATAAAAGCTACAACTTCGGAGAAAATGGGATTTGTAGGCCGAAAAGAAGGTATTGCAGTGTATGCCACAGTATTAATTTATAAGGCCTAAGAACATGTTTGGCCTTGATTTGTTTTTCCTATATTAGTATAAAAAAACTCTATCGTATTTTATGATAGAGTTTTCAATACTTCTGTATATTTTTGTAGTGTTAAATCAAAAACCAATTAAAAATATAAAAATATGTCAGTATTAGTAGGAAAAAAAGCACCGGTTTTCAATAGCAAAGCCGTAGTAAATGGTGGTGAAATTGTAGAAAATTTCTCACTTCAACAGTATGTAGGTGAAAAATATGTTGTATTTTTCTTTTATCCGGCAGATTTTACCTTTGTGTGCCCAACAGAATTAATTGCCTTTGAAGAAAAAGCAGCTGAATTTGCAGCTCGCAACACAGTAGTTATCGGGGCTTCAACCGACTCTGAATTTTCACACTGGAAATGGCTACAAACGCCACAAAACCAAGGAGGTATACAAGGAGTAAAATATCCGCTTGTGGTAGATCAGTCACTTAATATCTCAAAAGACTATGATGTATTGATCGGATCCGATGAGTATGATGAAGAAGGCAATGTAGTGTTGGTAGGCGAGCCAAAAGCATATCGCGGGCTTTTTCTGATTGACAAACAAGGTATTGTACGTCATCAATTGGTAAATGACCTTCCGCTCGGACGTAACGTTGATGAGGTACTTCGTTTGATTGATGCATTACAATTTACAGAAGAATATGGAGAAGTTTGCCCGGCAAACTGGAAAAAAGGAGAAAAAGCTTTAGTTGCAACTCAAGAAGGCATTGCAAGCTATCTTTCTGCGAAATAAATTCTAAATTCTATTATAAACAAAAGCGCTGTAACAGTTTAGTTACGGCGTTTTTTGTTTGTTGCAACAGAAATCTAACACAAAATATAAAATTCATTTGCATAGGATTAGTAAACTTTAAAATATTTAACTATTTTTGTAACCGATTGAATTTTCAATCACTTTTCTTTTATCCAACACTATATAAATCGTTAAACATATAAACTCATTGAACTTGTAATGAAAATCCGCTTATCAAAAATCTGCATTATTCTGTTTTTATTAATTATTAGTGTTTCAACATCGGCTCAGGACACCAGAGCACAACTGCCTTTGGCTTTAAGAAATGCTTATACTGAAGTGAATATCGGCTATATCAATTATCCATTCGGGCTCGATCAATTTGCTAAAAATGTTGAAGGTTGTAAGTTTCAGAGTGTAGAAGTGCCTCATGCGGCCGTGCGTCTTGTTCTCTATGGATACGAATTCAACAAATACCTGTCAGCTCAGTTATCGTATATGAGACCCGTGATTTGGGTTCATTATTCTTATAATATGAATTCTGTAAACTACAAATCATCTGTTTGGATGAATGTGGGAGGCCTCACTCTCAAACCACAATTACCAATAGGTAAAAATTTTTCCATCTTTGGCGAAGCCGGTTGGGGTATCATTACCCGACATGGGTTTAACGATCCACAATTCCACAAGCCACTTGTAACAAATGCAAATTATTCTACTGTCCTGTTGGGAGCAGGTATGAGATACCATATCAACGAACGCTGGGCGCTACAATTAAGCGGTACTTATTCACCGGAAAAGAAATCGGTGCTTCAACCAGCCACCACATTTTTATCTGCCGGATTCAGGTATAAGCTTCTCAAATTATCGAAAGAAAAACTGGACAAAGCAGCTAATACGGGCTATATTCACCCCGCAAACCTTATTCAACTAGGCTATTCCAGCAATATACTGGGATATGGCATCAACAATGCCTTAACTAAAGCATGCCTGTTTTGGGGTGGAGATGCAGAAGTACGTCAGGGGGTTACATTAGATTATCAGCGTAATATTTTCCATACTGCAAAGTACTTTTCTTTAAATCTTGGAGTGGGTGCAGGTTTATGGCAATCAAAAATTAGTAAGCAAAACTTCTATGCATTCTCAATTTACCCCGTATTCAGATACGACTTTCTACACACAAAACCGGTGGATGCATATCTATATTACTCGGTTGCTGGGCCAACATACATTTCAGACATAGTAATTGATGGCCAGGATACTGGTAAACATTTTACTTTTCAGGACACTATGGGAGCTGGTGTTTTCTTTGGCGAAAAAAGGAATTATAATGCGGAACTAAAAATCAGCCATTATTCCAATGGAAACATTTTCCCAGCAAATGGCGCTGTAAAAATTCCATTATCGCTCAACGTCGGGTACACATTCTAAAAAACGTTCCCACACAAAAAACCTTTATATCCTTAAATACCATGTTAGTAAAAACCTTTGGAGCTGCAGTTCAGGGAATAAATGCAACGATTGTAACAATCGAGGTTAATGTCAGCCAGGGAATCCGTTTCTTACATGTTGGACTACCAGATAATGCCGTGAAAGAAAGCCACGAACGAATTGCGTCCGCACTTAACTACACTGGCAATAACATGCCGCGCAAGCAAATCGTAATCAATATGGCTCCTGCTGACATCCGCAAAGAAGGCTCTGCCTACGATTTACCCATGGCAATTGGGATTATGGCAGCAGACGAAAAGTTATCATCAGACGAGCTTGGCAAATATGTTATCATGGGTGAACTTTCGTTAGATGGTGGTTTGCAGCCCATAAAAGGCGTTTTGCCCATTGCAATCAAAGCGCGCGAAGAAGGTTTGAAAGGATTCATACTACCTCTGCAAAATGCAAGGGAAGCAGCAGTAGTAAATAATCTTGACGTTTACGGAGTAGATAATATTACCGAAGTTATTGATTTTTTCAGAGGAAATAAACAACTTGAACCAACGGTTGTGAACACTCGTGAAGAGTTTTTCAGTAATCTGAATCATATCGAAATAAATTTTGCAGATGTAAAGGGACAGGAAAGTGTAAAACGTGCTCTGGAAGTTGCTGCAGCTGGCGGACACAACATCATCATGGTAGGTCCTCCGGGAGCTGGCAAATCCATGTTGGCCAAACGAATTCCAACAATTCTACCTCCGCTTACTTTGCATGAAGCACTGGAAACGACTAAAATCCATTCGGTGGCTGGGAATATCGACAGTAACACCTCGCTTATTTCGCAACGACCTTTTCGAAGCCCCCATCACACGATATCCGATGTGGCATTAGTGGGCGGGGGAACTTTTCCACAACCAGGCGAAATTTCGTTGGCACATAATGGTGTACTTTTTCTGGATGAATTACCTGAGTTCAAAAGAACCGTATTGGAAGTGATGCGTCAACCACTCGAAGATCGTAAAATTTGCATCTCAAGAGCCAAGTTTGCCATCGAGTATCCTGCCAGTTTTATGCTTGTGGCCTCCATGAATCCTTGTCCTTGTGGGTATTACAATCACCCGGAGCGCGACTGCGTTTGTGCGCCCGGGGTTGTACAAAAATACCTGAGCCGTATTTCAGGCCCCCTACTCGATCGCATCGATATTCATATAGAAATTGTGCCGGTGCCATTCGAAAAATTGTCGGAATTGCGCGAATCGGAGAACAGCGAATTAGTCCGTGAGCGGGTTATGAAAGCCCGGCAAATTCAGGAACTACGATTCAAAGATATTGATGGGGTTTATTGCAATGCCCAAATGTCGTCAAAACAAATGCGGACTTTTGCCGAGATAGACAAAGCAAGTTCAGAACTACTAAAAAATGCGATGCAGCGTCTGAATTTGTCAGCCCGCGCTTACGACCGCATTATCAAAGTAGCACGTACTATTGCCGACCTTGATGACACCGCCCAAATACAATCCAACCACATTGCCGAGGCAATCAATTACCGAAATCTGGACCGCGAAGGCTGGGCGGGCTAAGTGTACTTAGAAAGTTGATCAATCTACCCGTCAATTGTTTCGTTGGTTAATTGATCAACTTTCGTCAAAAATAGCCATTCTGAACACAAATCTGATTTTCAACCTATTAAAGCAACAAATAGTACTGTAAATCTTAACCAACAATTCCTTAAGCCTACATTCCATTTCCATTTTCCACAAAAAAAGTTTATCTTTGTCCCCCGAAAGGAATTCGGCTCGCTTCCAGGGCTGTTTTTCTTTCTTTTTTTACATATGAACTTTCTGACGTTCCGGGCGTTTTAAAGTTCGAACACAACAATGGGGTGCCTTAATATTTCGGGCTGAGATCATACCCTTTGAACCTGCACGGGTAATGCCGAATAGGGAATAAGACAAATCATCCGTATTTTTTTATTAGGCTCTCAGAATCAAATTCATTAACCAATTAATTAATTTGCAATGAGACAAATTTTTATTTCAGCATTTATGCTGGTGATGGCTATTACAGCCTTCGGTCAACACGCTATTAAAGGCAAAGTAACGGACCAAAATGGAAATCCGCTTGGCGGAGCCACAATCGCAATTCAGAACAGCAGTTTGAAACAAATAACCCACTCCGATGGGCAATTTACATTCAACAACCTGTCGAAAAAGAGTTATACTATCATTTGTTCTTTGCTGGGCTACGAGCCAAATATCCAGCAAGTGGCTGCCGACAAGGAGCTGATTATAAAACTCAATCCCAAATCCTATTCTATCAATGAAATCACTGTAACTTCACTTCGTGCTACCGATAAATCGCCGGTGGCATACACCAATATTGATAAGGAAACACTGGCGAAGAACAACCTGGGACAAGATATTCCTTATCTGCTTGCGTCTACTCCCTCGCTGGTAGTTTCCTCAGATGCAGGAACTGGTATCGGCTATACGAATTTTCGGATTCGCGGCACAGACGCCTCACGTATCAATGTGACTATCAACGGGATTCCATATAACGATGCAGATGAGCAAGGAGCTTATTGGGTTGATGTTCCCGATCTGGCTTCTTCTATAGAAAACATCCAGATACAACGAGGAGTAGGAACCACTACAAACGGAGCTGCCGCATTTGGTGCAAACATTAACATACAAACCAATAACTATGCATCAAAAGCTTCAGGCGAGGTTTCTGCTTCATACGGTTCTTTTAACACCCAAAAGGCAACCCTCAAAGCCAGCACTGGCCTGCTCAATAAACACTGGGCCTTAGACGCACGCTTATCGACAATAAAATCAGATGGTTATATTGACAGAGGAACCGTTGATATGAAATCGTATTTAGTTCAGGCTGGTTACTACAGTGAAAAAACAACTGTGAAGTTCCTGACATTTGGTGGCAATGAAAAAACATACCATGCCTGGAATGGAGTACCAAAGGACTCGTTAGCAACTCACCGCACCTACAACTCGTGTGGATATATGGGCAACGATGCCAACGGACAACCACTTTATTACAAAGATCAGACTGACAATTACCTACAAACCAACTATCAATTAATTGGCATACATAGCTTTAGTCCTGAGTTTAGTATTAACGCCGGCTTACATTACACACGTGGTGATGGTTATTACGAGGAATATAAGCAAGATCAATCGTATAACAAATACTCGATTCCCTCGTACGATGTTGCTGGAACCACAATTGACTATAGCGATTTAGTTCGTCAAAAAAAAATGGGGAACGATTTTGCAGGCGGAGTATTTTCTCTGAACTATACCAAAGACAATCTTACAACTCAATTTGGTGGAGCTACCAATTGTTATTGGGGTGAACATTGGGGAGATGTAATCTGGGCAAAAGATTATCCTACAAATATTTTTCCAACAGAATACTATAGAAATGATGTGAAAAAATGGGACACAAACATTTACTTCAAAGCTAATTACGGATTAATGAGCAATTTATATGTAAATGGAGAATTGCAATATCGACGTGTCGGCTATTCGGTAAACGGGAAAAATGACAAATGGGATTTTAATGTTGGGCAAATGCAACAACTAAACATTAAGGACACCTTCAACTTTTTGAACCCCAAAGTCGGAGCACTTTATAAAATAGACAAATATAATGATTGTTATGCATCCTTTGCTATTGCCAACAGAGAACCCACCCGAACAAATTATACCGATGCAGCAGCGGATCATTTGCCCACAAATGAAACACTCTACGATACAGAATTAGGTTACAAGTTTCACAACAATATCCTGTCTGCAGGTATAAATGCTTTCTATATGGATTATCACAACCAATTAATCCTTACAGGAAAATTGAATGAAATCGGAGAGCCATTGTCGGAAAACGTGCTTTCTAGTTTTCGCGCTGGAATTGAATTGGTGGGAAGTGCAAAATTCTCTGACTACATTTGTTGGGATGGGTCGCTAACTTTAAGCGAAAACAGAATAAACAATTTTGATGAATATGTTGATGTATATAATGAAAACTGGGAATGGACTGGACAACAAAAAAACAATCTTGGGAATACCCCTATTGCCTATTCACCACGAGTTACCTGGAACAATGCCTTCACATTTAACTATGGTCAATTTGAAGTACGCTGGCTGGAACAATATGTAGGAAAACAATATATCGACAATACTGGTTCTGAAGAACGATCATTGGATGATTATTTCGTAGCAAATCTCCGTTTATCATACAATCTGCCTGTCAGACACCTTCGCGGTATAGACTTCTCTTTGTTGGTAAACAACATAAACAATGCAAAATACATAAGCAACGCGTGGACGTATTCGTACTATCAGGGCGATGCCTCGGGCAAACAACGTTATAGTGATTTTGGGTACTACCCGCAAGCTGGCATCAATCTGCTGGCAGGTATCACTCTAAAATTTTAATTCAAACAACGACTAGTTTACCACTCTCAAACTCTCAACCGAGACTTCATCAAATCTCGGTTGAGAGTTTTTATATACATTACTTTATGAACACAAAATAACAAAAAAAACGCTGACTACGAAAGTAATCAGCGTTTTTAGTATCAAGTGGAGATTACCGGACTCGAACCGGTCACCTCGACACTGCCAGTGTCGCGCTCTAGCCAGATGAGCTAAACCCCCATGCTTGATTTTGAAATTGCGGTGCAAAGATAAGGAAGTTTCTGAAATTATACGTACTTTTTCTGAAATTATACGTACTTTTGTTTAGAATTTTTATCAACAAAACCATTATTCCATGCTTATTTTCAATACAACTTTCCTTGTTTCCGACAAAATGACCGACCTGTGGCTTAAATGGGTTCGCGAACAACATATTCCATTCATGCTCGAATCCGAAATGTTCACAAGACCTCAGGTAGCCAAAGTACTTGGCATTGAGGAACAGGAAGGCACTTCCTACTCCGTTCAGTTTCATATTTCCGACATTCAAACCCTCGAAAACTGGCACATTCGGTATGCAAAAACTTTTGAACAGAATTTTGCAGACAAATTCGGAACAGAAGTCCTTTTCTTTGCCACTGTATTAGAACTTGTGGATTAATGGTAAAAGAACAAATTATATTAGGCATCGATCCGGGAACCACGGTTATGGGATACGGGATTCTGAAAGTTGTTGGCAACAAAACCGAAATGCTGGCTATGGGAATTCTGGACCTGAAAAAATACAGCGACCATTATCTGAAACTCCAACGGATTTTTGCACGAACTTTGTCGCTTATCGACGAATTTCACCCGGACCATTTGGCTATAGAAGCCCCTTTTTTCGGCAAAAACGTGCAGTCTATGCTCAAACTCGGACGCGCTCAGGGCGTGGCCATGTCAGCCGCCTTATATCGCGACATTCCGATTACCGAATATGCTCCTTTGAAAATAAAAATGGCCATTACCGGAAACGGAAGTGCTTCCAAGGAACAAGTGGCTGACATGCTTCGCCGCTACCTGAAAATATCGCAGGAAGATATGCTACCGCAATTGGATGCAACCGATGGTCTGGCAGCAGCTTATTGCCACTTTTTGCAACTTGGACGCCCTGTTTCGGAAAAATCCTATTCTGGGTGGAAGGATTATATTGCAAAAAATGAAGAGAAGGTAAAGAGAACTCCTCGTCCCTAAAAAAGAACTCCTAACCCATGAATGGGAGCTATGCAAATTCATCCTCATGTAACTCAGTTAAACCTTATGGTTAAAAACACAGTTGAAGTTTTATAGCAAACTATACTAACTTAGTTCCACTTTAGGGGCTTGGGTTGTTCATTTTATTACTGCAACTATCTCAGCCAAAAACCCCGGTGCATCAAAATCATCCTCTTTGGAAAATCCGACTCTTGCTACCACAAGTTGCAAGGAAGGAATGATGTAAATAAATTGTCCATCATGCCCGCGGCACATAAACATATCCTTTGGCACACCCGGATAATCATTAACAAGATTGAGCCAGAAAAACGAACCATATTTACCTCCAGATCCATTGGCCGGTTTGCGGGCGTAGTCCGTCCAGCTATCGGGCAAAATCTGTTTCCCAAGCCAATTCCCTTTATTCAGATAAAGCAAACCAAAACGGACATAATCGCGCATAGACGCATAAACATACGACGAGCCTACAAATGTACCCGAAGCATCCGGTTCAAAGATTGCACTGTGCATCCCAATCGGACTGAACAATTCCCGACGCGGGAAAGCAAAATAATCTGCATCGTTACCCATTTTTTTTCTGATAAGCCAGCTTACAATATTAGTTGCACCCGAATTATAGACCCACAATGAATCCGGCCGGACAACAAATTTCTTTTGTTTGGAAAATCCGGCCATATCGCCCCATTTGTGAAGCATGAGCGTCACATCCGACAGATTTCCGTAATCTTCATTCCATTTCAACCCGCTATTCATATGCATCAAATTTTCGAGCGTTATACCGGCTCTCTTATCAGTTTTCCATTCCGGTACATCCGCTTTGTCAGCTATATTCATCAATCCCTTTTTCACCATGATCCCTACCAAAGCATGTGTAAAACTTTTGGCAACCGACCAACTCAGGAAACGGTTTTTGGACGAAAATCCTTCGCGATATTTTTCGGCCACTAATTGATTCTTATAAGCAATTGCTACTGCAAAAGTTCCTTTACAACCAACCGAGTCCTTAAAAGCCCGAATCAAAGCTCTGTTCAATTTTTGATAATCAAGACCAGACGGAAGACTGTCAGCCAATTTATCTCCGGCAGGCCAGGCTAAAGTATCCGGATTAAAAACAGGAGGCGGTACCCGAACATAATGTCTGTTCCGGATTACAGACTCCTCAAAATCGCGAACCAAAATACAGCCAAAACCATCAATATAAATAGCCTTCGATTTTCCCCACAAAAAACGACTGGTAACTTCCTTTTTCTCGTAATTAATTGTATTGGATGTAAATTTTACAAACGAAAAATTCAGGTCATTTTTTTCAATGCTTTCCTGAGTTCTGTTTCCAACAAAAACTCCCGAAGCTAAATTCTTGGCAGCATAACCTGTAATAACCGGCATTAGCTGATGGACATAATAAGCTCCACCAGCCAAAGCAACAAGCAATATAACGATCAGTAAGGAAGTAATTTTCTTTTTCATCATCGTTTAATTAAGAGGTTTATCGGGCAAATATATCGTTTTATGTTTATTCGGGAATAACAATTCCACGAAAAAAAAAGAAAAACGACATTCAACAATAAAGTCAAATGCCGTTTTTATACGTAGCTATTGATTATTGCCGGAGTCGAAACTCCGACCAACCTAATCAATCAATTCAAATCCGGTATAACGAACTAACGCTTTCGGAATACGGATTCCTTCCGGCGTTTGGTTATTTTCAAGCAACGCCGCCATAATACGTGGCAATGCCAGCGCACTACCATTCAATGTATGAACGAGTTGCGTTTTCTTGTCAGCCGTTCTGAAACGACATTTCAGGCGGTTAGCCTGGTAGTTTTCGAAGTTAGAAACCGAACTCACCTCCAACCAACGCTCCTGCGCAGCCGAATACACTTCAAAGTCGAATGTCAAAGCAGAAGTAAAACTCATATCGCCGGCGCAAAGACGAAGGATTCGCCATGGCAATTCAAGTTTGTCGACCAGTGTTTGCACATAGTTAACCATTTCGGTAAGTGTTTCGTATGATTTTTCAGGATGCTGAATTTGCACAATCTCCACCTTGTCAAATTGGTGTAAACGGTTCAATCCACGCACATCTTTTCCGTACGAACCAGCTTCGCGACGGAAACAGGCTGAATAAGCAGTATTTTTAATTGGCAATTCATTTTCATTCAGGATTACATCACGATAGATGTTCGTCACCGGAACCTCTGCGGTTGGGATCAGATACAAATCATCCAACGTACAATGATACATTTGTCCTTCTTTATCAGGCAGCTGCCCCGTTCCATATCCTGAAGCTGCATTTACCACATAGGGTGGTTGCACTTCCAGATAACCTGCCTCCATGGCATTATCCAGAAAGAAATTAATCAAAGCACGCTGCAAACGGGCACCTTTTCCTTTGTATACAGGAAAACCGGCACCTGATATTTTAACACCCAATTCAAAATCAATCAAATCGTATTTCTTTGCCAAATCCCAGTGCGGTACTGCTCCTTCGGGCAAATTCGGCATTTCACCACCCGTGCGTTCCACCAGATTATCTTCAGCATGTTTTCCGTCCGGAACCGAGGCATGTGGCAAGTTAGGAATCTGAACCAACAGTTCGTTCAACTTTTGCTCTACGTCAGCCTGTTGATCACCAAGGTTTTTGATTGTTTCTTTTAATTCAACAGTTTTTTGTTTGGCCTGAGCAGCTTCATCTTGCTTACCCTGCTTCATGAGCAAACCGATTTCTTTCGACAAATTATTCAATTCGGCAGCAGCCGTGTCGGCCTGAGCTTGTGTAGCCTTACGCAGATTGTCTAATTCAACCACCTCTGCAACAATTGCAGTTCCATCGAAATGTTTTCTTGCCAAACGGGCAATAACCTCGTCGGTATTTTCAGTGATATATTTGAGTGTCAACATAATTCAATTTACGATTTTATTATTTACGATTGACGATTAAGAGCAAAGTCTTTGTTCTAATAGCCTTGATCTATTGTCTTTATTCTTTTATCCGGGAATAAAAAAATCTCCCGCAATTTTACACGGATGTAAAACAACAGGAGATTTATGTGTGTTGATTATCGACTAAGCTTAGTTAGCAGCTACTTCGATAGGTTTTACAGAAACAAATGACTTGTTGTCTTTCTTTTTTCTGAATTCTACAATTCCGTCAACCAATGCAAACAAAGTATGGTCTTTACCAATACCCATGTTTTCACCAGCGTGGTGTTGAGTACCGCGTTGACGAACGATAATGTTACCAGCTTTAGCAAACTGGCCACCGTAAATTTTCACACCAAGTCGCTTACTTTCCGATTCGCGACCGTTCTTTGAGCTACCAACCCCTTTCTTATGTGCCATTTTCTTCTAATTTTTATCGGTTAAGCTACAATTTCTTTAATAAATAACTCTGTAAAGTTTTGACGGTGACCGTTGCGTTTGCGATATCCTTTGCGACGTTTTTTGTGGAAAACGATCACTTTTTCGCCACGAACGTGTGACAACACTTCACAAACCACTTTTGCACCCTCTACAACCGGAGCACCAACTGTTACAGCGCCTTCGTTGTCGATCAGCAAAACTTTGTCAAATTCTACCTGAGAGCCTCTTTCAGCTTCTTCCATGCGATGGATAAACAGTCTTTTTCCGGCTTCCACCTTGAACTGTTGTCCCAAAATTTCTACAATTGCGTACATTTTTTAACGACTTTTTCTGATTACATCGGGAAGGTGAGTTACCTGCGGCATTGCTTCTTATTTACCTTATCCGAAACGGACTGCAAAAATACAACTTTATTTTTAATACACAAAGAGTTGAGCAGAAATTGTTTCAAAACAGAAATCAAATTGAAGAGCATCTGGCAACAAGCACATTAAAATCTGTTTGAACAAAAAAAATAACTTATCCGATTTTTAGCGAAGTCATAGTTAGCGACCCCATCACGGCTTTATCATTAAAAAATGAAACTTCTTCATTTTCATGCTTCAATGCCAAAGCATATAGCAGCGGTAAAAAATGATCGGGGGTTGGAACTGCCAGTTGTACAGCGCGACCTAATGACATATAATCTATCAGTGCTTGATGATTATTCTCAAAAATCAACTTCTTTACTAAATCGTTAGCTTCTATAGCCCAATCGTGGCCATATTCCTCATCATCAGGCCTATCCCATGCCACCTGACGAAGGTTATGGACAATATTTCCACTCCCAACAATCATTACGCCCTTGTCACGAAATGAGGCCAACTCTTTGGCCAGCTCATAATGTTCTTTAGGCGACTTGTGATAATCAAGACTCATCTGAATGATTGGAATATCAGCTTTGGGATACATGCGGCGAATCACACTCCACGTGCCGTGGTCCAAGCCCCATTTTTCATCAGCAAAAATCTGCGTAGCGGTTATCGAGCCGATAGTTTCTTTAGCCAACTCTGGATTTCCCAGAGCCGGATATTGAACCTGATATAATTCCTGAGGAAAACCTCCAAAATCGTGAATGGTAGGCGGATGTTGCATAGCAGTCACCTGCGTTCCACGGGTTTCCCAATGGGCCGAAACAGCAATAATAGCATTGGGGTGCGGCAATTCATCACCCAACTTTCGCCATGTATGCACAAATTCATTTTCCTCAATAGCATACATCGGGCTTCCGTGGCCAACAAACAGCACGGGCATACGACTCGTGCTGTTTGCTAAATTCATCAGATTCATACGTTTAATTTGAATCGGTTCATATTATTTTCAGACAGCAATATTTAGCTTAACGCAAATTGGACATCACAAATTAATTTTATTTTATCGCCCACCAAAACTCCACCGGCTTCGAGGGCTGCATTCCAGGTCATTCCCCAATCTTTCCGGTTTATTTCTCCGGTAACTGAAAAACCTGCTTTTTTGTTTCCCCAGGGGTCATTCATAATACCTCCGAATTCAACATCCAACGATATCGGCCTGGTTACATCTTTAATGGTTAGCGTTCCGTTAAGTACGAAGTTGTCTTCATCTTTTTGTGTCATTCCCTTTCCTTCGAATTTAATTTTCGGATAATTTTCCGAATCAAAGAAGTCGGCACTTTTCAAGTGGGCATCCCGATCGGGCGCTTCCGTATCGATTGATGCAGTGTTGATTGACAAGCTAACCTGTGTCGTTGCAAAATCATTTTCGATCATGCTTGCACTTCCTTCAAATTCTCTGAAAACTCCCAGTACATTGGAAATCATTAGGTGTTTTACCTTAAATTGTATTTTGCTGTGAGTTGGATCAAGAACACCTTTTACTAATTTTGATTCTGTTGCGTTCATAATTTTTCGTTTTAAATTGTTTGTTGATTACTATAATGCAAAGATACTGACACTAAAACAGCTGGTGGTAACACTTTTAGGAAGAAGCGTGGTACTTTTAGGAAAGAATAGAGCGGGTCATTTCGCGAAATTCGGTTGGAGTGACGGAAAGTTTGTTGCGAAACACACGTGTAAAGTAAGACTTTTCATTGTAACCCAACTCATACCCTATTTCAGATACAGTTTTTTCGGTGTGGATCAATAGATTCTTGGCCTCGATGAGTTTTCTGGTTTCGATAATTTCCGAAACGCTTTTTGAAAAGTTACTCTTACATATAAGATTGAGGTTTCGCTCGGACATATTCATTTTTTCGGCATAAAATGTCACACCTTCGTCACGTCGAAAATTCTCTTCCAGTATTCGCAGGAAATTTGTAAAAGCAGTTATCTGTATTGCCTTAACAGTATTTTCAATCTGAATATTACGTTTGCGCTCTGATTCAATCATGGAAATCAGTGCAGAAGTAAGATGACGAATGGCATCCATATCGGGGTTTGATTGTGAATATTCAGCATTTATAATTTCGCAAAGGCTGACAAACCGGTCGGCACAACCTTCGCTACCAAGCGGAACGCTGGTAGAAGTCATGAAATTAGAGTAGAAGTTAAGTTTTGAATTCGGAATAAATTCATTTTGATAATTGATTATCCATCCACGCAAATCGTCGCGCTCAACCACCCGATGCATTTTACCCATTGAAACATAGCTGGCAGCCGGAGCCTGAATCTCCTCCATCTGAAAATCAATATAATGTTCCAAACTACCTCCGGTAACAATAACCAATTCTTCAAAATTATGAAAATGAGCATCTTCACGCTTAGAACGAATTACATCTACAAATTCCCGTGTAATCTTGATTATTTTAAACTGTGGCTCCATTCAAATTATTATTTTTAAAATTTCCAAAGCATAAATTTAGTATTCCTGCTGAATACCAATTAAAAAAGCAAAGATTCTCAACTAAGAATCTTTGCATTTTTAAACAATCACGATTTATTTTTCGCTCAAGCTCTTCAATTTTGAAAGTCCGTTATCCCAGTCCTTACCCATCGATTTTTCCATATTCATAAACAAAATCATGACATTGAAGGGGTAAGGCATGCTACCGGTCATTCCCCAGGTTGCTTTGGTTCCAACCCCATCGGTAAGTAATTCAATGTAAGCTTTACCATGACTTTCGCGGGGTTTGTAAAAATCAAGTTTTGTCTCGAACAAGGTCGGTTTTTGTACAGTAGTAATGGTCTGGCTACCTGATCCTACAATCTCACTTTCCCAGCTTTGAATAGCTCCAACAGTTCCATCTATACCGGAAGTTTCTTTAATCATTTTGGAGTCATAGGCATTCCATGGGCTCCATTGGTCGAGCGCAGCAAGGCTATTTACATTTTCCCAAACACTATCAATGGGAGCGTTGATAGTAATGGATTTCTCATACTGAAAAGTTTTGGGTAAAAACAAAGCAACAAAAAGGACAAACAACAATAGGGCTACAATCCCTAATCCGATGTATTTCAATAACTTCATAAGGCAAAAAATTTAGTATTTATACTATAATAATGATATCTCAAACCAAATGTTTTAGATTCAAAATAAAAAACACAATTTAAGTATAAAAAGTTGATTTTCTTGCAATATATCTTTCTATCTGGCTAAAAATCCAACCAAAAAATCAATAATTACCCATCTTATCAGTTAAACATTTTTTATTTCAGGTTATAAATTTTCCCTTTAATCACAAAATCTTTATGCAACGCACGGGCTTTTTCAGAATGTTTCAATTTCAGCGCATCGTAGTAAGGAACCACGAGTTGGGCTATTTGTGTATCCGGAAATTTTGAAACCAGATAATTATAAGCATTCACATAAAAATCAGAAAGTTCTTTTGTATCTTCGTCTGAATAAAGTCTTGTGTTCTCGTATCCGCTTACAAGATAAGTCAGATAAGCTTTTTGAAAGTTTTTACAATTATCTTTAAAAACAAAATCCGGATTTTCTGTCATAAATTTTTCGTACCAAACAGTGCGATCCACAAGCTGCCTTGGCGAAATGCTGATTGCCCCACCTATTGCGAAACCTTCTTTATTTTCTTTTTGTAACTCCATCAGGTAATTCTTCATGACCGGTGTCACCAGAGCATAAAAGTTTCGGGCAATAAAATTCCGATCCTGCTCAATATACGTAACCCCTTCGGAAGCAGAAATTTTAAACCCATTCAACTGAAGATTTTTTTTATAATCTTTCAAACTTTGCGGAACAGAAGCCTGATCGTTGTACAACAGCGGCTCATAGTTCGTAGTATCATTTTGATGTTTTACATTCAGGTTCTGCTCCAGACTATCGTATAAAGCCTGAAAAACAACAAAACCGCTATCGCAAAGCAACGCCGGTTGTCCGGTAAAAATTTCCTTATATTTTTCAGTGGCCTTTACGGCCGAAGTCATATCCGAACTATCCAATTGTTCAACAAATGCTTTTAGTTCGGTAATTTTAGGGTTTTCATATTGCCGAACCAGCGTATCAGTTAAATGAAATACATCCGAACCGGCCTGATTTTCATTTTGTTTGTCGCCCTGTTTGACACACGAATTCATTATAAAAACGCCAGAGATCAGTAAAAAGAAGCTAAGGGTACTAAATATTTTTTTCAACATGACATTTATGTTTAATGAGAAATATGAATGCAAAATTAATCATTTCCTGTTGCCTGATAAACAAATCGGCTATTGGCCGTGAAGCTTAACACATAATTTCTTCTTTAAATAACAAATTATTCTTTCATAATTCTTATTTATACAGCTAGTTTTGCTAAATTTGTGGCACATAAAACCCAATTACACAACAACCCCAAATCTACAAATATGACAATCCGCCAACTTTCCGTTTTCCTCGAAAACAAAACCGGCCATTTGAATGAAATTCTTTCCGTTTTGGCCCAAAAGAACATAAACATTATTGCACTTACAGTGGCCGATTCAAGTGATTATGGAATTCTGCGCGCCATTGTATCCGACCCGGAAAAAGCGTTGGAAGCTTTGCGCGCCGAGCATTTCACTGTTCGCGTTCAGGATGTTTTGTCGCTCGAAATGGGCGCAGCTCCCGGCTCCATGTCGCACATTCTTGACCTGTTCACGGCGGCCGAAATTTGCATTGAATATGTTTACGCCTTCAGTTTCGGCAGCAAATCCATCCTAATGCTTCGCACCGACAATAGCGAGAAAGCTATCGAAATAATCAAAAGCAACGGATTAAAGTCAATCCAGGAAGAAGATTTAAAATAACACCTTCAACAGAAAAACAACTCACACAATTACAATATCACGAAAAAATTATGATCTGGAATAAAGAAATTGAATGCATGGGGCGCGAAGAAATGCGTGCACTGCAAAGTGAACGCCTCAAACAATTGGTTAACCGCGTATATGCGAACGTTGAATTTTACCGTAAACGAATGGACGAAATGGGCGTAAAACCATCGGATATTCAATCCATTGACGACATTGTAAAACTCCCGTTTACTTACAAAACCGATTTGCGCGACCATTATCCATTCAATTTGTTTGCAGTACCCATGAAAGAAATTGTGCGGGTACATGCATCCAGTGGTACTACCGGAAAACCCACAACGGTAGGTTATACAAAAAACGACATAGAGAACTGGCGCGAAGTGTTAGCGCGTTGCCTGACTATGGCGGGGATATCTTCGGATGATGTCATGCAGATTTCGTACGGCTATGGACTATTTACCGGCGGACTTGGTGTTCATTACGGCGCCGAAACAGTGGGTTGCGCTGTAATTCCTATTTCGGGTGGAAATACCCGCCGGCAATTGCAACTCATGTCCGATTTTGGGTCAACCGTGCTGGCCTGTACACCTTCGTATGCGCTCCATCTGGCCGATGCACTGGCCGAAAATGGTTATTCATTAGCCGACATGAAACTAAAAACCGGTGTATTTGGTGCTGAGCCCTGGACTGAGAACATGCGCATGGAACTTGAGAAAAAATGGGGAATAAAAGCTTACGATATCTATGGACTCAGCGAAATCATGGGACCGGGCGTAGCCAACGACTGCCAGGCACATGCCGGGTTGCACATTCAGGAAGATCACTTCTTCGCTGAAATTGTTCACCCGGATACCAAGCAACCGCTACCCGATGGAACAGAGGGCGAACTGGTTTTCACCACATTGACCAAAGAAGGAATTCCCTTGTTGCGCTACAACACCCGCGACCTTTCGACACTGAACCGTGAGAAATGTGAATGTGGAAGAACAACCGTGCGTATGAAAAAAATTACCGGACGAAGTGATGACATGTTGATTATCCGTGGCGTAAATCTCTTCCCGTCACAAATTGAACATGTATTGCTGGAAATGGGGGAAACCAGCGCACATTACATGCTTTATGTGGACAGGGAAAACAACCTTGACACGCTGGAACTGCAAGTGGAAATGGACGAAGAAAACATGCTTGATACCATTCGCGATTTGCAAATGCTTTCGCGTAAAATTCAACATGCACTCAACAGTGCCATTGGTCTGAGCGTGAAAGTTACGTTGGTAGAACCCAAAACCATTGCCCGCAGCGAAGGAAAAGCCGTGAGAGTGGTGGATAAACGTAAAAAATAATTTATTCTTGGTGTTATTCCTCCGGGGTATTTTCTTCCGGATATTTCAATATAACTTATCCTTAGTTTTTTTACTTTGGATAAGTTTGATTTTTAAAATTATACAAGATTATGATATCAAAAGAACTTGTTGATACGCTGTTCTCACAATTCGGCGAATCAGACATAACCCGGTTATCTATCCGGGAAGTAGGCCGATTGGTTGGACAAATTGAAGAGCAAAGCGGACAGGAATTCATACACATGGAAATGGGAGTTCCGGGATTGCCGGCATTGCCTGTTTCTATTGCTGCCGAGAAAGAAGCACTGGACAAAGGCCTCGCCACACAGTACCCGCACATAGAAGGCATTCCGTTTGCCAAAACGGAAATAGCCAGGTTTGCCAACCTGTTTATGAACCTGAACGTAACTCCGGCCAATTGTGTGCCAACCGTAGGCGGGATGCAGGGAAGCTTTGCGGCCTTACTCACTGCCGCACGAACCAATCCGGAGAAACCTTATACGCTTTTTATCGATCCCGGATTTCCGGTCAACAAATCACAGTTGCAATTAATCGGCGTTCCGTTTAAATCATTTGACATATTGCATTTCCGGGGTGAGAAATTGCGGGATAAACTGGAGTCTTTTCTTGCCGAAGGCAATATCTGCTCTATTTGCTATTCATCACCCAATAATCCGTCGTGGATTTGCTATTCGGAGAAAGAATTACAAATTATCGGTGAACTGGCGACCAAATATGATGTCATTGTGGTGGAAGATCTTGCCTATTTCGGCATGGACTTCCGGCAACATTACGGGCAACCGGGCATCCAACCTTTCCAGCCCACAGTAGCGCATTATACCGACAATTATATCATACTCCTTTCTGCTTCCAAAATTTTCAGTTATGCCGGACAACGAATCGGCATGATGATAACTTCGGAAACCCTGCGTACACGCCATTATCCCAATCTGAAAAATTATTTCACCAGCGATGTACTGGGGCATTTTATAGCTTATGGAGTGCTGTATGCAACAACTGCCGGCACATCTCACTCGGCACAGTATGCATTGGCTGCCACACTGAAAGCAGTAAACGATGGAGAAATTGATTTCGTCGAGACTCTTCATACTTATGGTGAAAAAGCTAAAATTATGAAAGCCCTGTTTTTGAAATATGGCTTTTATATTGTGTATAATGACGAAGACCGAGAACTGGCTGATGGATTTTATTTTACCATTGCCTACCCGGGACTGACAAGCGGCGAACTGATGAAAGAATTTCTGTATTACGGAATCAGTGCCATTTCGTTAGCCATTACAGGAAGCGAAAACCCCAACGGACTACGGGCCTGCGTTTCGTTTGTACGAATGGATCAAATGGATATTCTGGAAGAAAGATTAAAAGCCTTTGCCAACCGCTAAAAGATTCAAAAAAACACCTTAAATAAAGCAGACACAACAAAAAAAATAAAACTTCATGAAAATCAAATGGATTTTAAGTGGTCTTTTTATAACATTGCTCTCTACTGCAGCCATTGCTCAGGAAAATCCACAAGTTAACGATTGGGAAAATCCTGCAGTATTTCAGATTAACCGCGAACCGGCCCGGGCAACTTTTTTGCCTTTTGCCGATAAACGTTCGGCAATAGCCGATGTTTTTGAGGCATCGCCCTGGTACTATTCGCTCAATGGCAACTGGAAATTCCAATGGTCGCCCACTCCGGACCAACGTCCGAAAGATTTCTTCAAAACCGATTTCAATGCCGTCTACTGGAAAGAAATCCAGGTACCCTCCAACTGGGAACTGAAAGGTTACGGAATTCCGATTTACACTAACATCAACTATCCGTTTAAGAAAAACCCACCTTATATAGATCATTCCGACAATCCGGTAGGGTCGTATCGCCGCAACTTTACATTGCCACAATCCTGGGATGGGCGCCGGGTTTTCCTGCATTTCGAAGCCGGAACTGCCGCCATGTACATTTGGGTGAATGGTGAAAAAGCAGGATACACTGAAAATACTAAAAGCCCAGCCGAGTTCGACATCACTAAATTTGTGAAGCCGGGCAACAACCTGATAGCAGTGGAAGCATACCGCTGGAGCGATGGTTCATACCTCGAAGACCAGGACTTCTGGCGCCTGTCGGGCATCGACCGCAACGTGTACCTGTACAGCACCAGCAACCTTCGTATTGCCGACTTCTTTGCCCGGCCGGATTTGGACAGCAAATACAAAAACGGCTCGCTGACCGTTGATGTTAAGCTAAGCAATTATTTCCAAACAGCTCAAACGGGTGTGGTCGAAGCTTCGTTACTTGACGCCAGCGGCAAAGAAATTTTCAACAAAACCCTCAAAATAAGCACTCCAGCCATTGCAAAAAAAGAACTTACATTCAGCCAGAACGTATCCAGCCCGAACCTGTGGAGCAACGAAACGCCATACCTTTATTCTTTGGTACTGACATTGAGAGATGAAAGTGGGAAGTTTATTGAAACAGTGGCAACCAAAATTGGATTCCGCAAAGTGGAACTGAAAAATGGCCAGTTGCTGGTAAATGGCAAACGCATCCTGATACACGGGGTAAACATACACGAACACAATCCGGTAACCGGACATTATCAGGATATGGCCACGATGTTGAAAGATGTCCGGGTAATGAAACAGCACAACATCAACGCAGTACGTTGCAGCCATTATCCAAACAATATCAACTGGGTCAAACTTTGTGAAAAATACGGTATTTATCTGGTAGATGAGGCTAATATCGAAAGCCATGGCATGGGCTATGGACACGAAAACATGGCTTTTCATCCTGAATGGGATGCTGTACATCTCGACCGTACCTATAGTTTGGTGGAACGCGACAAAAACTCTCCGGCAGTAATTATATGGTCGTTGGGTAACGAGTGCAGCAATGGCGACGTATTCCTCAAAACTTACAAATGGATTAAAGAACGTGACAAAACACGTCTGGTACAATTTGAACAAGCCGGAGAAAAAGAAAATACCGATATTGTTTGCCCGATGTATCCGCGAATACATCAGATGAAAGAATATGCAGCGCGCGAAAAAGTAACCCGTCCGTTTATCATGTGCGAATACTCGCACGCCATGGGCAATAGTTCGGGTAATTTCAAAGAATATTGGGACATTATTCGCGGTAGTAAAAACATGCAGGGTGGATTCATTTGGGACTGGGTGGATCAGGGATTTGAAGTTACCGACGAGGCAGGCCGGAAATACTGGTCGTATGGCGGCGACATGGGTAGCCAGCATTATACCAACGATGAAAACTTTTGCCACAACGGCCTTGTTTGGCCTGACCGCACACCACATCCGGCATTACAGGAGGTAAAAAAATACTATCAGGATATCTATTTTAAAGCCATTCAACCTGAAAAAGGATTGATAAACGTTGTCAATGAGTTGCATCACACCAACCTTGAGAATTATACGTTCGGATATGAGGTATTGAAAAACGGAGAAGTAATTAAAAAGGGTACTTTTGATTTGAACCTGGTTCCCGAGTCTGAAAAAGAAGTACAATTGGCCATGCCCGAAATGCCTGCAACGGATGGAGTGGAATATTTACTGAACGTATTTGCCTATACCCGTTACGGTTCTGAAGTGGTTCCTCAGGGGCATGAAGTAGCCCGCGAGCAGTTCAAACTAGGCCAAAGCAAGTACTTTGTTAAGGCTACTCCGGCAAAAGGAGTTGTAAAAGTAAACGAAGACAAAGATCGTATCCACCTCAATGCTGGTGGCGTGTACGTCCATATCAACAAATGGTCGGGATTAATGGGCGAATATAAAATGGACGACCGCTGGGTTTTTCATTCAAAGCCAACTCCAAACTTTTGGCGTGCCCCTACCGATAATGATTTCGGGAACAATATGCAACGCAAAACAAACATCTGGCGACTGGCTGGCGAGAATACTTCAGCAAAAAACATTGCCGTAAAAGAAGAAGATGGGAAAGCCGTAGTGACCGCCAACATCTACCTGAAAGATGTGGCTTCGGATTATCAGCTGGTGTATACCATGACTGCCGACGGAGCGCTCACCATAAACGTTTCGTACAAAGCAGGAGCCAATGAACTGCCCGAAATGCCCCGCTTTGGTATGATAATGAGCTTGGACAAAGCTTTCGAAAACTTTGCTTATTATGGCCGCGGGCCGTGGGAAAATTATTCCGACCGCAACACCGCATCGTTTATCGGGGTTTACAGTAGCAAAGTATCCGAGCAATATGTGCCTTACACCCGTCCGCAGGAAAATGGCTACAAAACCGACCTGCGCTGGCTGACGCTTACCGACAACAACGGGAAAGGGATTCGCATTGAAGGATTGCAGCCCATCTGTGCCAGCGCCTTGCAAAACTGGCCGGAGGATTTCGATCCCGGAATTTCAAAAAAATACCGCCACACAAACGATATAACCCCCAACAGGGATCAGGTTATTCTCTCGGTGGACCTGGCGCAACGCGGCGTGGGTGGCGATGACAGTTGGGGAGCATTGCCTCATAAAGATTACCGCCTCGAAGCCAAAGAATACAGCTATGGTTATACCATAAAACCGCTGAAATAAAATTACTCCGGATTCCCATAAATGACAAAGTCCTTGCAAGAATGCTCTTGCAGGGACTTTTTAGTATAAAGGCTCTAAAACATCCGATTACCCTCTAAAACATCCGATACATCTCCTAAAAGATAGGATTTACCCTCTAAAACATCTCCTATCCTATCTTTTAGAGAGTCATACCCTCTAAAACATCCGATATACCCCCTAAAATATAGGATATACTCTATAAAACATCCGAGACACCTCCTAAAAGATAGGATATACCCTCTAAAACATAGGATATACTCTGTAAAACATCCCAAATCGTATCTTTTTAGTTAGACTTTGTGTAGCAACTGTAAAAAAAAGAACACCCGCCCCGTTTTACCGGGTACAGGCATTCTTTTCAACCTTAAAAAAACTAATACTTGATAGTGAAAGTGATAGTGAAAACATTATTTTTAAAACAACCAATATCTTTACTTAATTTATTTGAATTTCAATAACAAAGGGAAGCATCCCGCTTCCCTCCTGCTATGAATAATGTACTACAATACAGATACTTTTACTGTGCGGATTACCTTTTCCTGTGAAAGTTTTACCAGGTAAACGCCCTGATTCAAAGTTACCGGCAATACGTTTTGTGCACCTGCAGCACAAAGGCCTTTATACAACAATTGTCCGTTGAGCGACATAATTGCCACATTTACTCCCTGAGCTCCGTTATTGCTAACTTCGATCTTTTTATTGACAGATTTTACTTCAACGTTCGACACTAAAGCATTCTCAACACCAGTGGTAGTTGATAAACTGGTAGATATAAATACGCTACCCACATTTGCCTGATCTACCGCCTGAACTCCAACGGTATATTGGCCGGCAGGCAGGTCAAGCGTGATTTCATTTTTACTAAGCAAAGTAACCGAACCGGTTTTCAAACGACCGGTAGCGATATCTGCCGGAGAAAAGGCGTATTGTTTACCTGCCTGATCCTGAACATAAACATTGTAACGAATCGCATTTTGAGCCGTAATGTCATCAGTCGATTTATCCCAGGTAATCACATATTTGCCATTAGTTTTTGTGGCAACAATATTAGTTGGAACACTTGGAGCCAGGTTAGCCACAGTAGAAGTGTTTTTTACGAAAACACCCAACCAACCGCTATTATCGTTATACCCGAAAAGGAAATAATCCAGTTTATTATCGTTGTTAAAATCAATTAAATCCATGGATCCCGCTCTGGCTCTGCCTGCAACCGGAAGTACATCTTTAAGGAAAGTATTATCTCCATTGTTATAGTACATGGCAGTATTTTCGCCGTTGGGGAGCATAACCATTAAATCGTTTTTTCCATCATTGTTGGTGTCGCCGGTTGCAAAACTGGCATAGCCCTGTGTTCCGCCGGGCAGGTTTGTTCCGCTGGCCATTGCAGTAAAAGTACCATCCTGATTGTTCAGGTACAAGGTTCCGGGCCAAACCCAGCCACTTTCGTATCCAACACCTGCAACAAACACATCTAACCAACCATCGTTATTGGAATCGATTAATACAGATTCGCCCTGCTCAATTCCGGTAAATGCTGCTGTCGATTTTGTGAATGTTCCATTTCCCTGATTCAGGTATAAATATGTTCTGTAAGACCCAACCACAGAATAACCTGAAGATATCATATCGACATAACCATCATTGTTGATATCGCCGGTATGCAACGAACCGCCGTTCATTCCCTCGAAATCGGCAGTTCCGTCCACAGGTGTAGTTTGACGTGCAAACACCCCATTTACATTTTTATACAACGTAACAACCCGTGTGTTAAGGGCATCACACCAGCCTTCCATAAACAGGTCGACCCAACCATCATTATTGTAATCTACGGCTGAAAGGATTGAATGGGCGTTTCCACCGTTACCGGTACGAACACTCAACAGAGTATTGTCGGTATCGATAGTGAATGTATAATTGGGTGCACCCGAATTTTTATACAGGGTGGCATTCGAAAGCGGCCAACCAGTGATAAGAATATCAAGATTGTTGTCGTTGTTGTAATCCAGGAAGATAACAGACGATTCGTTTACACCATTGGGCAAAGTTCCGGGCAATTTAGCGGAAGTCACATCCGTGAAAGTTTCATTTCCACCATTTTGATACAATTTATAGACATTGTCTGATAGCTGAAATAAATCGGCATACCCATCATTATTGAAATCGCCCCAGGCAACCTCGCCTTTTTCGGAAGCTATTCCATTACCCACAACACTCCACGTAGCCGGAGTCGTAGCATTAACACAAACCGTGGCAAACAGAGCCAGGCCTAAAAATGTAATTTTTGTTTTCATGAGAATTTAAATTTAAAGATTAGAATTTATTATTGATTAAACATAATTTACTTTTTACTGCGCCATTCCTGAGGCAATTTCAGCATATCCACCTTATTTTTAGACAATAAGCTAATCACACATACGATCAGAAAAGAGTATAGCATCCCCTGTTTGTATAGCACATAATCAAAATTTAACTAATTATTTATCCCATTGATCAGTTCTAAATGGGACGGCGGGAAGACCTTCTATATTGTACAGGTTGCAATCGGGATTATTGGCCCAGGCATAGCGGACAGCTACCGGGAATTCGACTTCAGGAGCCGAAACGACCACCTTGTCGCCGACAATTTCAGCCGTTGCCCAATGAAATTTCTGGTCGGGACCAGCCACTGCAAAACCTGTCAACTTTTCATCATTACGTGTTTTGAGCCCAGAGCCGATAGAGCTGAAGCTAATCTCAATTTTGTTTCCGGCAATTTTGTAGGCTTGAAGCTGAGGGCCAGCCGAAACCAACGGTACACCATAGGTTTTTGCGGCAGCCAGCAAAGCCAAACGTTTTCCTACATCTTGCTTGTTTTTCGGATGAATATCACCGCCATTGCCAATGTCTATAGTAGTAGCCATGCCGGTATTGGTCAGAGAAAGTGCTACTTGCTGAGCCTCACGTAGCTCTGCCCACGGCGATGTCACCGGTTGTTCGTCACGTTTCAGGTAGTTGGCCAGTTGCACAAAATAGAATGGAAAATCAACGTTCCACTGTTTGCGCCAATCGTGAATCATAAGCGGGAAAAGCAGCTGATATTGTTTGGCACGATCCACATTGGCTTCACCCTGATACCAAATGGCACCTTTAATTGCATACGGAACCAGTGGATTGATCATAGCATTGAAGAGCGTTGTGGGCTGAACCTGGTTTACCATTATTTTTGGAACAACAACTTCATTCATATTCAATCCGATACTGTATTTCCAGTTTCCGAACAATTCCATTTTATTTTCTCCAAGAGCAATAAATACCTTTTGGGGATCACCATAAAAACCGCCTTCTCCACCTGAATCGAAAACACGAACTGTAATTACATTTCTACCTTCTTTTACCAGTTTTCCGGGGATGGTATAAGTCCGCATTTGATTGTAGCCTTCGGTGGCACCAACTTGTTGCCCGTTGAAAAATGTAATTTCATTATCGTCAATTGTTCCCAAGCTGAGAACGAGGTCTTTCCCGGCATAAGCTGCAGGTAAATCGATTGATTTACGCAACCACACAACTCCGTTAAAATCTTTAAGCATCTGTGCTTCCCAAATTTGTGGCACGTTCATGCTTTCCCATCCCGAATCATCACACCCCGTTTGGGCCCATGCAGCAGTCCCATTGCTATAGCCGCGATCTTTTGCTATAAGTTGCGTTTTCCAATTATTTTGCTGTTGCTCAATGTATTTCTGTTGCACAACCAAATCTGTGGGAACCTTTTTCAATTCTGCAATATAATCTTTAAAATCGGGCAGCAAATTGAGTGATTCCTTGCTGGTCCAGGCTTCCGCCGGAGTTCCGCCCCACGAAGTATGAATAAGCCCTACGGGAATTCCGTTCAGTTTTTCGCTCAGGTTTTTTGCAAAGAAATAAGCCGTTGCCGAAAATTCAGGAATAGTTGTCGGACTGCAAACCAACCACGAATTTCCCATAACTTTCAGGCTGGTTACCGGAGTCAGTGTTGTTGCCTTTTCCACCTGAAACAAACGGATATTAGGATGATCGGCTGCTGCAATTTCATTTTCGTAATCGGCAATTTTTCCCCAGCCGGCCAACGGCATTTCCATATTCGATTGGCCGGAACAAATCCACACTTCACCTATCATGACATTGTTGAAAACAACGGTCTCTTCAGCCAAAACAGTTAGTTTGTACGGACCTCCGGCTTCGGGTGTTTCCACTTTCAAGCTCCATTTCCCGGCTTTATCAGAAATGGTTTTATATGTTTTATTATTCCACCCTACCTGCACTTTCACCTCACGGTTTGGTTTGCACTCGCCCCAAACAGGAGCTTCTGTTTTTTGCTGCAGCACCATATTATTGGAAAACAACACAGGCATCACAACTTTTGCAAACATCAAATTACCATTTTGCAAAAAAGTAAACAGAGAAAAAAGTATTATGATTCTAAGATTGCGTTTCATATTCTTATTTATATTGTAATGATTATTTCCAACTTGATAACTGTGGCCTGTTCTCCGGTTTTACTCCCCATTGGGCAGATGGTTTCGGACCCATTTGAAATTCAAGGATTCCTCCGGCAAGGAGTTCTTTATGAGTCAGGTAATTATTTTTAAAAACTTTGCCATTCAGCTTTGCCGATTGAATATAGATATTAGTATCAGACACTTTCAGAGCTTTTACTGTAAAAGTTTTTCCTTCCGGGAGTTGAATTTCGGCACTTTTAAATATAGGAGAACCTATAACATAAACCCCATTGGCCGGATTAACGGGATAAAATCCCAGAGCACTAAACACATACCAAGTTGACATTTCTCCACAATCTTCGTTACCGGCATAACCCGAGGAACTTGTATTGTAGAGTTCATTCATAATTCTACTCACATAAAACTGTGTTCTCCACGGTTGACCCGAATAATTGTAGAGGTAAGCCACATGATGGCTCGGTTCGTTACCGTGTGCATATTGCCCGATAAAGCCCGAAGCATTGTCATTCTTCTCATTACGGCTGTTTTCCAACGAAAAGAAAGTATCCAGTTTTGCACGAAATGACTTGTCTCCGCCTGTTAATGCAATCAGATCAGGAACATTCTGTGGCACATACCAAAAGTACTGCCAGGCGTTGCCTTCGGTAAAAGGATTTCCTCCGTTAGCTCCGTATTTCAGTGGATTGAATGACTCCATCCAACCTCCTTTATCGTCTTTCGGTTGAAAAAAACCGGTTTTATCGTTGAACAAATTCCGGTAGAACCCGGCTCTTCGGTTGAAGAATTCATAATCCGCTGTTTCGCCCAGTTTTTGTGCCAATTGAGCCACACACCAATCGTCGTAAGCCATTTCCAGTGTTATCGAAACCGATTGCGACTGGATATTTTCGGGCATATATCCGTATTTATTCCACACTTCGTATGGAGAATTGATATGCGAATTAGTTGCCGAAGCACGTACAGCAGCATAAGCTTTCCGGGCATCTATTCCCGGCAATCCTTTCATAACAGCATCAACAAGCACCGGGATGGCATGATTGCCAATCATACAGAAATTGTCCTGTCCCCACAGTTGCCATACCGGCAAATACCCTACTGATTCATAATGCCGGATTAATGTATTTACAAAATCGACCGATCTTTCAGGCTGCAAAATGGTATAAAGCGGATGAGCTGCCCGGTAAGTATCCCACAGCGAGTAGGTAGTGTATTGGGTCTCGCCTGGTTTTAATTTCCTTGTCGAGAAATCGGCATTCATATACTCACCGTTAATATCGGAGAAAGTATTGGGCTGGAGAAATGAGTGATAAAGCGCAGTATAAAATATCTCCATCTGTCGCGGAGTACCTTCTGCTTTTACTTTTTCCAACTCCTTTTCCCAACTATTTTCAGCCTGGTTTGCAATCGTTTCAAAATTCCAGTCCGGAATTTCAGCAGTGAGGTTTTGGCGTGCATTTTCTATACTTACAGGCGATATTCCTGTTTTCACGAGCAAAGGTGTATTATCGTTTGTAGCAAAATCCAATATTGCTTTCAGGTTGCGTCCATCCAACACCTGTAATCCGGCATTCACTTCCGATCCATTAATCATAACATTTCCAATGATTGGTTTTGAGAAATGCATGTAAAAATACACCTTGCGTACTTTGGCCCAACCTGTGATCACCCTGTAACCTTCAATGGTATATGGGTCTGTAATTTTAAGCTGAGAGTTAAGAATGCTTGTGGACCAACTTCCTTTGTTCAGGGAATGGTTCAAATCAATCAACACATGAGCCGTTGAATTACCCTGAAAAGTATAGCGTTGGAAACCGGCACGGGTTGTGGCCGTCAATTCGGCATTTACTCCAAAAGTTTTGAGAAATACCTGATAGTAACCCGGTTTCGCCTTTTCATTTTCGTGAGTAAACGCTGAGCAAAATCCTTTGTCCGATTTTAAATCACCGACAGCCTTATCAATATCACCGGTAAAAGGTAAAACCAACACATCGAATAATTCGGCAACACCTGTTCCACTCAGGTGCGTATGGCTGAATCCGTAAATCGACGAATCATTGTGGTCGTAGCCAGAAGCCTGCCCCCAATCGGGGGCATTTCGGGTTTCCGGACTTAATTGCACCATCCCGAAAGGAACCGTAGCTCCCGGAAAATTATTACCGGACAGACTTGAAGCAACTGCCCCGGTACCAATGAACGGGTTGACATGACTGATACACGTCGTTTCTGCAGCCGGTAATATACCTGAAGTTATCAGGCATAGAGCCAGTAAAATATCTTTCTTATTGAAGTTCATTTTTCGTATTGAAATCAATATTAATAAACCAATTTCATGATTTCATCCTTACCCAGACTGAAACTAACCAGCCCGCTATCCTTTTGCTTCAACATAATTTGCTTGCCATTTTTAAAAAATTGCGGAATTTTACCGTTTACAACTTTTACACTAAATGAATTTGCAATGGTAGCTTTGATTGTGGCAGAAGATACTACTTTGTCCTTCCACTCCAGGTCAACTACTCCCCCGCCCTGCACACATAATCCTTTGAAATAACCGGTTTTCCACTGGTCAGGAATTGCAGGAATAAATTCGATGTAACCATTCTGGCTCTGAATAAGCATCTCGGCTATACCGGCACCTCCGGCTTCGTTGCCATCGAAAATGAATATATCGTAAGGAGCTCCGGCAATTCCTTTAGGCGAAATGGTCATCAAATTCTCGCGGGTAAAATTGCGCTGAAGCAACACTACACTTTCATAAGCATCGACAGGATTTTTCAACCGCGCATTGAAACAAATCATATTGGCCCTGCTCCATTCGGTGTCTTCCCAGTTTGGATCGGTCAACCGACGGGTTAACGTTTGTTTGGCTGCTTTTGCCAATTCCGGGGTTTTATCCACACTAATCTGGTTCGATGGGTATAAAGAAATCAAATGGCTTGTATGGCGGTGGTTGCGGTATGCTTCGTCATAATCTTCAAGCCATTCCTGCACGCCACCGTACTTTTTGCTAATCATCAGCGGTGGCAATTTGGCCAAACGGATTTGCAACGAGTCGGCAAATTTCTTATCCACATTCAGAATTTTTGCAGCCTGAATTACACTTTGGAACAAATCAGCAACCAACACACGATCTACCGTAGGCATCATCGACAAGGAAATGCCATGGTCCTGGAAGCTGAATCCGTTTTCGGGCGAAGTAGAAGGACCCGTAATCAGATAACCGGTCTTAGGGTCGGTGGTCATATAATCCACAAAGAATCTTGCATTCTCTTTCAACACCGGATATGCTGCATTTTTCAAAAATTCCTTATCCAGGGTGTAGCAATAATGTGTCCACAGGTGCGAAGCCAGCCAGGTTCCTCCCGTTGGGAAAAGCCCCCAACCAACATGCCAACCCGGAGCAGTGAATCCCCATGCATTCACCATGGTGTGAGCCGTCCAACCGCGGGCAGCGTAAAGATCGTGGGCCGTTTTTTTTCCATATTCCGCTAAATCTTTCAGAAAACCAAACAAGGGTGCATTACATTCGCCAAGATTTCCGACGTTGGCCAGCCAGTAGTTTTGTTCAGTATTGATATCCATGTGGTAATCGCACGTCCAACCCATATTGTTGGCCAGGTTATCGTTCCACAATCCCTGCAGGTTTGCCGGAAGCGGTGAATCCTCGCGAGACGACGCAATAAGCAGATAGCGGGCAAACTGGAAGAACAAAGCATCAAGCCCCACATCGTTTTTCCCTTCTTTTACCAACAGCCAACGTAAATCGGTAGGCAGATCATCGTTATCCGATTCACCTAACGACAATTCAACCCTGTCGTACAATTTTTTATAATCGGCAATGTGGCGGGCTTTCAACACATCGTAGTTCTGCTCTACTGCTTTCTGTACCGTGCTGCGGCAAAGCGCCTTGTAATCAGCCGGTTTAAAATTGGTCCTGATATCAATATAAATATAGGCCGAAGTAGCATCTTTCACTTTAAGTTGCTTGCCATCCACACTCACAGCTCCATCGTCGGTTTTCACAGTGATATTTCCCAGAAACGCAACGCCTCCGTTTTTCGGATTCTCGGCAGCAATATCACCGGCAAATTCCAATACATTTCCTTTCAGATTTAATTCTGCTTTGCGCAATAAATCCAGCGACAGCGAAAAATTAAGCGCCGATTTGCGACTGGCTGAACATTTGATAACCAATACTCCATCCGGATTGCTGCAAAGTACCTCGCGGGTATACCGAACCTTGGCTTTATCAAATGAGACATGGGCAACAGCATCAGAGAGATTCAACTCACGTTCGTAATTACTGAGTCCACCCTGTGGGTAATCGAAATGCAAATACAAATTTCCCATGGGTAAATGGGTTCCGAACGAATGAGGTTTTCCCGCCATTTCCTGTTGAGCCACATCGTTACCTTTTATCAGGTCACCTTTATAAAACAGTTCCCGGATTTCTTTCAACTTCTCTTTTCCCAATAACGGATCCTGATCAGGGTCATTTTTCCCGGCCCACAACGTAATTTCATTCAACGCAATGGTTTCTTTTTCGACACCTCCGAACACCATAGCTCCTAACCGTCCGTTACCCACGGGCACGGATTTCATCCATTCGCTGGCGGGTTGGTTGTACCATAATCTCATTGACTTTTCAACCGTTGCAAATGCAAAAACAGGTAACAGCATCGTTACACTAAACAAAACAATCTTTTTAACACTCTTTTTTCTAACTGTGACTTTCATGTGTAAATAATTTCATTTTCGCCCCATCTAATTATGGGATTCGTTTCATGGGTTATTTTTCTATCTTTAAAACTTTAACGTCCTTTGAATCAACTGTCAGGGGTTTGTTTACATCAACGGATTCTCCACTCCACAATTCCTTTGCGCTTTTCACTTTAGTTATCCCGAGGCGTTTCAGTGGAACAGAAATTGTCAGCGGCTTTTCGTCATAATTGAATACCACGTAATACGTATTTCCTGATTTATCGGTGTGCGTAAACTGATTTTCCGATTTATCTCCATTCCCTTCAACCGGACGGAATGATTCACCCTGTGCCATGGCATTGATGGCCGGATTTGTCAAAAAGCGACGGGCTTTTTCCTTTCCTTCGTCAGAACCTCCGGCACTGAAATCATCACCGGTAATAAACAATCCGGTAATAGCGGCAGAAGTAACGCGAGCCCGGTTTTCACCTTCAGTAGCTTGTTGAAGAACAACGTGGTCGGCATCGTTAAACTGATACACGCGATCGATCCACCAGCCATACGAAACCGCATTCAGCGTATATTCGGTATCTTTAATTTTATTCCATGCATCGCAGGCAATGCGGCGCGATTGAGCATATTGGGCCGGAAAAACTGGCGAAATGGACAGGTTGATAAACATATCGCCAAAATATTTATCCATAAGGGCCAACCCGTAATTATAAGCCTGAATTCCGGTTGTAATTTCCGGTTTGAAGAAATGATCGGCTTCCAATGCACCGTGGGTCATAAAGTCCATTTTCACGTATTTAAAACCGCAACGGTGAAACAAATCCGACGTTTTCTTCATTTGCGCTTCAATGGCCGGATGAGTAGGATCGATGGCGTAAGCCCCATCCAATTCCTGCGGTTTCCCGTTGGCATACAGGTAAATATCTTTGTATTTATATTCAGGAGTATCGTGCAAACTGCGTTCAGGATTTTTGCCCCAGTCGGTAAAAGGAGTCCAATATACGCCGGCAACCTGTCCGTTGGCTGTACATTTGTCTACAAATGCTTTCAGTTGTTCCTCCGAAAAGCTGTTCCAACCGGAATCGAGCCCGATATAAACGGTATTATCGCCATTTTGGAAATGATTGTTTTGAAGATTGTTTTTGAAAAAGTCGGAAACTTCCAGCGCTTTTTGGTATGTCAGGTTAAATTGCAACACGCCCCAACTGTTCCATCCGAACGGTACAGCCTTATCCCAGGCTCTGGGAGTAGCAACCGCAGCATTTGCATCGGCATAAGTTTCGAGCCCGGTACGCCAGTCGTTAAAACACCCGATAAAAACTTTGGGAGATTTGATTGATTTTCCTTTTAATTCACCATGAGGCTTGGAGTCGCGTGTCAGCTTATCAGCGGCTCCGCCATAACACACCAGTGAATTCAGGGTTTTATTTCCGGCCGACATATCGATGCCGGTTTTCCAATTGTTATGCTCTATTGAACCAATTACCAATCCGTTCCGGATATCATTATTGAAAATAGCTGTCGCTTCGTAGCTTGTCAGTTTTTCAAAATCTAATTTATGCGATTGATAGCGCACCCAGGCATCATTGTCGAATGGAATAAATAATGCTCTTGCATTGTCCCCGCTAACCTGGCTTATCTTTCCTGCAACGACAGGAGCCATATAATTCGAGGCTACATCTCCGGAACTTTCCAAGCTAAAATCAGTCAGAATATAATCATTGGTTGCCGACACATAAAAGCGTTGCACCATCGCAGGCAATTTATCCGATTTATAAATTATGGATATAATTTTGGTGGTTTTGCCTGTCTTATCTTTTTGCTGTGTCTGAGTTATTCCCGAAATGCTGTAATCTTTTGTGGAAATACTCTTATCGCCCATTTTATAAGCTGCACTAAAATTTTCGAGTACGGCAAGTTTGCCTTTCACCAATGTAACAGTCTTGTTATCAACACCAACAACAACATTCCACTTACCGAAACTATATGAGCTTTTTCCGGTAAAAGAAGATAACAGGATAATTAATCCTGCGGACAAAACATAAACTTTTAGTGATTTCAAAGGATTCATATTTTTAGATTTACAAAGAAAATTAGAATTAGATATTTAATAAATAGAGAAATTCTTTTTTGACATGGATAATCTTACTATAGTTTTCAATATGCATCACTCAACGAAACGACCTTTAATTGTTTCTCAAAATCAGCCTGAGAAAGCTTTGTTTTTACCTTCACCGTGGTTGGAGTTTGAGGCAGCATATCGAAATAATTATTTTCAAAAAAGTTATCTATTCCATTGATTGACAAGAATACAGCACGGGCAAACTTATCGGCCTGCAACGTAATTTCGAAACCGTTATCTGTAGGTCGAACGGTTCGCGAAATGCTTACTTTCGGGAAATTGATAAATTTTTGCTGACGCAGGAAATAATTATTATGATATACATTTCCCTTATTGTCCACTAGTTGTGCCGTAACCACAACATCGTTGGGAGAATTTCCATCCAACAATTTATCCACTTGCTCCAAATACACTTTTTTGCTGGTATTTGCAGCAATTTCAACAGCTTGCTTTTTGGTGGCAATAACAGTTCCATCCAGTTTGAGAATCTGCAAAGTCATCGTTCCACGTACAGCTTTCAGGCGATCGGAAACAACATAAACGTTCAACACATTGTCGTTAGCAATAGGCGAAATGAGCACATCGCGATATGCTTCGCGGGCAAAATAATGTTGGGCCTTCCAACGTCCGTAATAATCGCGGCTCGACCACGAAGCCACCGGCCAGCAATCGTTGTGCTGCCAGAAAATAGTACCCATGCAATAAGGCATATCCCGGCGATGAGCTTCCATGGCTATTTTGATGGCATCGCCCTGCAACACCTGATTCATGTATAAAAACGATTCGAAATCTTTCGGTTTTTGATACTCGTTCAGCAAATAATCTTCAATCAGTTTATTCGCGTAAGCACCAGCCCGTTGATGATCCATCATCACCTCGGAAGTGATTTTCCAATCGGCCGAATCGGGAGCATATTTTTTGATAGATTCAAATTCGGGGAATGACTGGAAACCATATTCGCTGAAAAAGCGGCTTTTTTCAGTATTGAAACGGGCAATCGGATGCCTTCCATGCCAAACACCCCAGTAGTGGCGGTCGCCATTATTTTCATCACAACTTTTTCCCTCCTGGCTGAAAGGTGAAGAGCGCCAGTAAAATCCTTCGGGCGCATACTCCTTCACCACCGACGGAAGCAATTTATGGAACAAATCGTCGTATTGGCGCCAGATGGTGCTCGCATATTCCGGGTTTTGTTTTTCGTAACCCTCTTTTCGTCCCCAACCGAACCAACCATCGTAAGCTTCGTTATTGCCACACCAAATGGCAATGGAAGGATGATTGCGAAGCCTTTTCACATTATCAATCGCTTCCTGACGGACATTTTCCAGAAATTCGCCTTCGGAAGGATACATGCTGCACGCAAACATAAAATCCTGCCAAACCAAAATTCCATATTTATCGCACAATTCGTAGAAATAATCATTTTCGTAAATACCGCCACCCCACACACGGAGAATATTCATGTTGACATTAACGGCATCCAGAATGTTTTTTTCGTAGGTCTCTTTAGTCACGCGCGGTAGGAAATTATCAGCCGGAACATAATTCGCACCTTTCGCAAAAACAGGAACACCATTCAGTTCGAAATACAACGACTTTCCGTATTGATCCGGTTTGTTGATCACCTTCAGCGAGCGAATTCCCGTTTTGGTTAGCTGAATATCCTTGACATCATTATTTACAATCAGTTCTGTCTTAAATTCGTACAAATGCGGATCACCCAAGCCGTTCGACCACCAGAGTTTTGGATTGTTGATATTGAAATTGACGGTAACGGTATTCACTCCACTGGTCAAATCTACTGTTGTAGTTCCAAAAACCTGACCGGTCTGTTTATCCGTAATTTTTATCGTTGCTCCGGGTATTTGCTTATCGGCAATTACCTCAACATGCGTAGTGATAACCGCCTTTTTTGCTGTCACTTCTTTTTGTTCAACAAAAACATCTTCCATGCGCAAATCGTCCCACGCCTGAACAAAAACTGGTCGCCAAATACCCTGGGTTACAAGCCTTGGCCCCCAATCCCAACCGTAATGATAACCGGCTTTACGGGCAAAAACGCTAACTGTTTTATTAAAAATACCGCCATTTTCGGACTGATCGGGACCAGTTGGATACTGGTAAGGCAACGCATCAAACTTAGGAATATCCATTTTGATGGGAGAAAGCAACAAAACTTCAAGTTTGTTGTCTGTTTTCTTCGCCAGCTTCTTTATGTCGGCCTTCCACTCGCGAAACATATTGTTTGCCGAAAACAGCTTCTGCCCGTTCAGATAAACATCGGCATACGTATCAATTCCTTTAAAAACCAGACGGATATTTCCACGGTTAAACATTTCGTCAGTCAGGTCGAAATGCGTCACGTACATCCAATCCTCTTTGTCAATCCATTGCACGCCTCTTTCGTTCAGCCGGAAAAACGGATCTTCGATAATTTTATTTTTTATCAAATCGGTATGTACCACCCCCGGAACCGCAGCCGGATACCAGTTGGTAAGCCGCCATTGCTTAAACATCCAGCCCGAATTCAGCTCGGTTTGCATGGGCGAAGCCACAATTGCAGTGCTGCACAACAATAAAATTGAGAGTAAAAATGAATTGATTTTGTGTATTTTCATACGAAATAATTGTTTTTAAGATCGTATAGCTTGTCCGTCAACCGACGGAGAACTTGCATACGAGATTTTCATCTGGTCTGACGAAAGTCTGCGTTCATGCTCGCTTCATGTATTAAAAATTGATTTTAAATATTGACTTCGTCTTGACTTTTCCGAAAGTTTTGGTCTTATTTTTTCGTTTTTTTAGCCTTTGCAAAAAGTGTTAGCCTTATTTATTTTATTTTTGAGTCTTTGCAAAAAATGCGAGCCTTATTTATTTCTCTTTTTAGCCTTTGCAAAAAGTTTTGGCCTCAAAAATTCGCCATTTGCTAACATTCCAAAAGGAATAATAAATTCATTCTTCATTATAAAAAGTAAGACGGCTCCATTGCTCTTCATTTGTCCATTGAAACACAATTGTGGTTCTTTTCCGGATAAATTTAACGCTATAATTTTATTGTTCCTCCACCAATAATACCGAACTATCAAATGGATTGCCGATATTCAGGCTAATACCCGCTTTCATCAGGTAATCGCCGGAATAAACTTTGCCATTTCCATAGAATGAAGATTGTCCGTTCCGGGTGTTCAGCTCAGTAATCTTATAATTTTTATCCGGATTCAAGCCGTTCATTTTGGTTTCGAAATAAGTAGTCCGGGCATGGTATTTAAGGCTATACGCAAAAAAAATAGCCTTGGCTTTATCTTTTGAAACGTACATTAGCGACGCCCAGCCATTTTCGTCGTACGGAGAAACCAGGCGGTATAAATCACCCAATTGTACTACCGGACGGATTTGTTTGTAACATTCAATTCCTTTTTTGGCGAATTCATACTCATCACCTTTCAAATCCGTTGGTTGGAGTTCCATTCCCAAACGGCCTGTCATAGCCACATCGAAGCGGAATTTAAGCGGCGTAATCATACCGGTCTGGTGGTTCGGGCTTGTGGATACGTGTGCAGCCGTTGCCTGGGCCGGGAAAAATGTGTTCGATCCGTACTGGATGAAAATCCGATCTAACGCATTCGTGTTGTCGCTGGCCCAGTATTCGTCATGATATTTCAGGGCGCCGAAGTCCAAACGGCCACCTCCGGAAGAACAAAGCTGTATTTCTACCTCGGGGTGTTTGGTGCGGATACGTTCATATACATTGTACAATCCTTTCACATATTCGTACCAAAACTTGGTTTGCTCGGTTGCCGGCAGGTACTCCGACCCTACATTATCTACATGGCGGTTGGCATCCCATTTGATATACGTGATATTCGGTGACATAGCCAAAACTTCGTCAAATGTTTTCGCCACAAAATCCTGAACCTGCGGATTACTCAAATCCAGCAACCATTGGTTACGCATAGGCAGAATATCGCGTTTCCCGCTTTTTACAATCCATTCGGGATGTTTTTTGGCCAGGTTGCTTTGAGGATTCACCATCTCGGGTTCAATCCAGATTCCGAAACGGATCCCCTTACTCACCGCATAATCAGCCAGATAATTGATTCCGCGCGGAAGTTTTTTTGCGTTCACCTGCCAGTCGCCCAACCCGGCATTATCGCCGTTGCGCGGGAACTCGTTCCCAAACCAACCATCGTCCAGCACAAACATTTCGATACCGAAATTGGCCGCATTGTCGATCATATCTGTCAGCGTCTTTTCATTAAACGAAAAATAAGCCCCTTCCCAACTATTGAGCAAAATCGGATTCAGTTTATCGCCATGAACCAGCGCATACCGGCGCGACCAGTCGTGAAAATTACGGCTCACCTGCCCTTTACCCATTGAGCTATAAGTCAGGATCATTTCCGGAGTTTTGAAAACCACACCCGGTTTCAATGAATAATCGGCTGCAAACGGATTCATTCCGCTCAGGATATTCAACACACCGCTTTCGTCAAATTCGAATGATAAATTGTAATTGCCCGACCAAGCCAACGATCCACCGTATACATCACCGGCATTTTCATTGGCCGGACCATTCAGCGACAATAAAAAAGACGGATTTTCGGACTGTGTGGCGCGAACTCCTTTTTTCGATTCGATGGTTTTAGTCCCCGCCGTCAGTTTTTCTTCTTTCATTTGCATTTCGTGCGCCCAGGTTCCGTAAAAATGAGTAAGGTAATACGAATCGGCATGCAGCGGAATATAGGAAGATGCAATGTTGGCGATTACAACCGGCTTCTTCTCTTTATGCGAAACGGTAACATACTCGCTGATAACATTTTCAGCTTTATAAGCAATAAAATGAACATCCACAAACAACGGATACAGTTTGTCTTTCAGTTTAATGACTGTTTCTGTGCGGTTTTCGTCCAATTGAGTTTTTTGTGAACTTACGTATACCAGTTCGGTGGTAATCACGCCATCTTCGTGAGTTACACGTAAAGCTGGATTCAGATAATGCCTTCCACCGTAAGCCGGGAAAAGTTGTGGTGCGGCATCTTGCTGGGTATCGGGTTGCCCTTTAAATCCACGGTTGGCAAATTCGGTATTTGCTTTCAACTTACTGCCCCAATATTGGAAAGTTGCCATTTCATTAGGTTTGGCAGTAAAAATCATAGCCATGTCTTTTGTTTCAATCCCGATAATTTCCGGGGTCTGTCCCAAAGCGCCTACTGCAAATAGTAGTAAAAGAAAGTTCAAAATCCTGCGTTTCATTTTTATTCAATAATTATTTTTAATTTCAAAAAAAACTTTTCCTATGGCTTCCCCGATTTGATTAGCGTTGGCAAACCAATTTACCCCGACAACAAAAATATATAAGTTAACCGGCGTATTCGACTACGATAGCACTAATAAATAGTAATTTCGTCTCATTTAAACCATATATTTAACCGAAAGGACAATATTGCTACAAATTGCGACAGGCGTTTCGAACACTTTGTATATTTTTGTCATTGTTCTGTTTTTGAAATTATCATACAACATCATACGATGAAAACCAAAGTCTTTCTGCTACCGCTGTTACTTTTTTTCCTGTCTTTTCAGTCCGGAGCCAACTCGCTGGATTATTATTTCACGCGGATAAATGGCGAAAACGGATTATCCCAGAATAATGTCAAATCGATGGTGCAGGACAGTTGGGGCTTCATGTGGTTTGGCTCCCGCAACAAACTCAACCGGTACGATGGCATCTCCATCAAGGTTTTTGACGTGAACGACCCGATTCAAAAAAAATCGAACAATAATATAGCCGCGTTATTCGAAGATGCGAACAAACAGCTTTGGGTGGGAACCGACAAGGGAATTTTTCTGTTCGACCCCATTACCGAACGCTTCAGCTATTTGAGCCTGAAAACGAAAGATGGCATCCAGATAAACGACTGGGTATCAGACATTCGGGCTGACCTGGACAAGAACGTATGGATTGTGATTCCGAATCAGGGCTTATTTTTATACCATCTTGCCGAAAAACGGCTGGAACACTTCAATCTGGGCAGCACGCTCATTCCGGACCAGGGTAACCCTGAATGCATGTGCATTGAACAAAACGGAACCATCTGGATTGGAACAAACGGCGGTGGGGTATACCATTATAATAAATCGCGCAAAACATTTACTCAATACCTTGGAAATGCAAGTGGCAATAATAGCCTGAAAGGGAAGAACATTTATACCATGTGCGACTATGGCGAAGAACTGGCCATTGGTATCCACGAAGAAAAGCTGCTAAAACTCCACAAAAGGAAAAACACATTAAACGAAGTAAACGCACCGGAAGTAAACTATAAAATTATCCGTAACGTTCAATATATCAACGAAAAATTATGGGTAGGCACACAGTTTGGATTATTTGTGGTGGACGAAAAACGCAATACTGTTGCTCATATCCGCGAAACTCTTGCCAATCCGCATTCGTTGGCAGACAATGTAGTTGAAAAAATTTACGAAGACAAGGAAGGCGGTATCTGGATCAGCGGTTATTTTGGCGGGGTTTCCTATCTGCCGAACCAGGGAATGAAATTTGAGAAATACACTCCTACCCTGGAAGCCGGAAGCATAAGCAGCAAGAGAATCAGTGCCCTGAAAGAAAGCGAAAACGGGAATATCTGGGTAGGAACGGAGGATGGCGGTTTGAATATATTAAATCCCGCAACAAAATCGTTCATTCAACATTCAAAAAGCCTTGGAAATACAACTTATAACATGAAAATTCTGTCTATACTTTTGCAAAAAGACAGAGCATTGGTTGGGTACTTCAAAAACGGACTGGATATAATCGGTTTGCCGGGCTACAACAAATCGCATCTTACCGGTGCACAATTGGGATTGCCCGAAGCCAGCCCTTATGCCCTTTGCGAAGACAGGTACGGGAAAATATGGCTGGGAAACGGCTGGGGTGTTTTTGTGTGCGATAATAACAATCTGAAGTTTGAGCGTGTAAAAGAGCTGGGTTGGCTGTATGTATACGATATTCTGGAAGATTCGGAAGGCAACATTTGGGTGGCGACGATGGGGAATGGAGTTTTCAGGTACGATCCTGGAAACAAGTCCATTAAACATTTTACACTAAAAGCAAATGATCCGTACAGCCTGAGCTCCAATTCGGTGAGTAGCATTTCCGAAACAGCGGATGGAGCCATCTGGTTTTCTACCGACCGTGGCGGAATATGCCGCTACAACAGGGACAAAGACAATTTCACATCGTTCTCAATTGCCGAGGGACTTCCTGATGATGTGGCCTATAAAATACTGGAGGACAAGCATAAAAACCTGTGGTTCGGCACTAACAAAGGATTAGTCCGGTTTAACCCCGAAACCAAAGAAATCCGTGTATTTACACAAAACGATGGATTACTTGGCAACCAGTTTAACTATAAATCGGGGCTTGCCACCAAATCTGGAAAACTCTATTTCGGAAGTTACGATGGCCTTATCGCATTTAACCCAGACCAGTTCAAGGAAAACAAATACATGCCTCCGGTTTATATAACAAAACTAACGATTTACAATAAAGAGCCGATTATTGGAGGGGAAAATTCGCCGCTCAAAAAAAGCATTATCCATACGGACAAAATTACATTGAGCCACACCCAGTCCAATATCAGTTTTGATTTTGTGGCATTAAGCTTCACCGCACCCGGATCGAACAGATATGCCTACAAAATGGAGAATCTGGACAAAGAATGGACATATACCACTGAAAATCATAGTGTATCCTATTCCAAACTTCCTCCCGGAAACTACACTTTCATTGTGAAAGGAGCTAATAATGATGGCCTGTGGAACGACAAGGAAGCTAAACTTGAAATCGTAATCCTGCCTCCCTGGTGGCAATCGAAATTTGCGTTGCTGATTTATGTTGTCATCATAGCGTTGTCTCTTTACTATTTCCTGCGTTGGAACAACAAAAAACACGAGCGCGACAACCGCGAAAAGCAAAAACTGTTTGAAACCGAAAAGGAAAGGGAACTTTACAGCGCCAAAGTAGAATTTTTCACCGATATAGCCCACGAAATACGTACGCCACTGACCCTGATCAATGGTCCGCTGGAATCTTTGAAAGACATGCAGATTGAAGACAAGGATATCCGGAAAAACCTTCATATTATGGAGGAAAATACAAATCATTTGTTGATGCTAATCAACCAGTTGCTTGATTTCCGGAAAATGGATAACAACAAGTTTATACTCAAACTGAAACAGTGCAACATCAACCAGATACTGGCTGAAATGAATGCCAGGTTTGAGCTCATGTCTGAACAAAAGAAGAAAAAAATTGAACTCATAATGCCGGAAAAAACGATTGAGGCTCCGGTTGACAAAGACGGTGTGATAAAGGTACTCAACAACTTGTTTGTCAATGCCATGAAATACTCAAACGAGCGTATCATTATCGAACTCTCAACACTTAACAGTCATTTTTTCACCATTAAAATCAGTAATGATGGGGAATTAATACCGAAAGAAGAAAGCGAAAAGATTTTTGATCCGTTCTACCAACTGGATAAAAACCGAAATGTGACTGCCAGCACCGGAATCGGGCTTTCGCTGGCGCGTTCCATTGCTCAATTGCACAACGGATTGCTATATCTGGACACTTCGGTTTCGGACATGAATTGTTTTGTGCTGGAACTTCCGTTGACTCAGGAAAATCAGGAATGGGTAAACGACAGCGAACTCAAAACCGACGATTACATTATCGAAAACACCGATTTGCCTGCTGACAAAGGAAATATTCCAACATTGCTTATTCTGGAAGATAATGTGGAAATGCTTTCATTTATCGCTGAAAAATTGAAGACCAGCTTTGTGGTGGAGAAGGCCACAAACGGTGTTGAGGGATTAGAAATACTTCAGCAAAAGAACGTTGATATCATTGTAAGCGACGTAATGATGCCCGAAATGGACGGTTATGAGTTCTGCTCTAAAGTGAAGAACAATGTAGAATACAGCCATATCCCCATTGTATTGCTAACCGCCAAGAATGACCTTGAAAGTAAAATCCAGGGATTGACGCTCGGAGCCGATGCGTATATCGAAAAGCCATTCTCGTTCAGCTACTTGCTCACACAGCTCAACACACTGATAAGCAACCGAATGCGTGAGCGTGAAGCATTTATGCAAAAGCCATTCCTGCCTATCCAGCAAATTGGTATGAATAAAGCCGATGAAGAGTTTCTCGAAAAAATCGTGGAGATTATCAACGAAAACATCACTGATGTAAACTTCAATGTAGAAAAACTCTCCGAACTTACTTACATGAGCCGATCGAGCCTGCACCGTAAGATTACGGCACTTTCGGACCTCACTCCTACCGACTTTATCCGCGTCATCCGCCTCAAGAAAGCCGCCGAGATAATACAGGAAGGGAAATACCGGGTGGGTGAAGTTTGTTATCTGGTGGGCATAAATTCATCGTCCTACTTCATAAAACTGTTCCAGAAACAGTTTGGAATGACCCCGAAAGAATTTTATAAACAAAGTTCAGCAAAGGAATAGCGCTTAAATTTGATTAATCACCGAGCGGAAAATCGATATTCCGTTCGGTGATCATAAATCTCACCTTTCCGAAGCACACAATCCGGAAAATCGGGTTGATTCGGGGAGTCTGGAAAGTATTGGGTCTCCAGGCAAAATCCGGCATAAGGGAAATAACAGTGTCCGGTTTTTCCGGCTTCTACAGAACTCAGGAAACCGGCAGAATAGATCAACAAAGCCGGTTTGGTGGTAAAAATGTCCAACTGCCGGCCGGTTTTTGGTTCATACAGAACTGCTGCGTGCTTGCATTCGGCATCAGGATTATCCAATACATAACAATGGTTATAACCTTTGTTATTGATTAATTGCGGATTGTTTTCGAAAATGTCGCTGCCAATTTGCTTGGGTTTTGAAAAATCAAAAGGAGTATTATCTACGTTCCTGAATTCACCCGTTGGAATAAAAAATTCATCCGTCACCAACATTTGTGTGTATGGAATGTATAGCATGTGTTCAAGAATATTTCCCGAGCCTTGTAAATTGAAGTATGCATGGTTTGTCAGGTTCAGGTAAGTATCCTGATCTGATACAGCTGAATAATGAATGGTAACAGTCAAATCATCCGAAAACGAGTATGTAACCTTCAATCTCAGATTTCCGGGGAGACCTCCTTCTCCATCCGGACTAAACAACGAGAAAACCACTTCATTGTCTTCAATCAAATAATCAAAAACCTTTATATTAAAGCCGGAGAAACCACCATGGTTGCAATTCTTTCCATCATTCTGGTCTAACTCATAGGTTTTGTCATTCAATATAAAACGCGCATTTCCTATCCGGTTGGCAAAACGCCCAACAGCGCTTCCCATATAAGCTGTATCGGCTAAATATCCGGTCAGGGAGTCATATCCCAAAATCACATCCGATAAATTTCCCTCACGGTCAGGCAATACAGCCGAAACCCACGTAGCACCGTAATTCGTAAGCTCAATATAAGCTCCGGATTTATGAACCAACCGGAATAAGTGAACTTCAACTCCGGAATTGGTATAACCAAAATGTTTCTTTTCTATTTTCATTGGCAATAGGAACTTGATGCAACACCGGCATCACAACCATTAAATTCGTTAGTTATGATGCCGGGGTAAGATTTATTTAGCTGTCAGCTTAATTACTTTACTATCATACTCATTGTACAATGTGAAACGAATTCCGTAATTCATCAAGTACTCGCCTGAATATGTTTTTCCTTCAAGCGGTGAAAACCAGGAATATGATTTCGGATCTTTGTTGATTTCTGTCAGCGTATACATCTTTTTCGGATCAAGCCCTTTGAGAATAAGAGGCTGGGTATTGCCGCTTATAGTCTTTTTGAGCAAATAAGAGAACACTACCGCTTCATCCTTATTTTCATTCACATACATCAAGGCAGTCCGGGTGCTTGTGTAAGGCGACAACAACCGATACATATCGCCAAACTGAACGATACCACGGATTTTGTAATATTCCTGAATGGCCTTCTTCGAAAATTCTTTATCCTCAGCACTCATATCTTTCGGTTGCAAATCCATACCCAGTTTGGCAGACATGGCCACATCGAAACGGAATTTCAAGGGCGTAGTGCGTCCGGTAATATGGTTTGGAGTTACAGAAACGTGACTTGCCAGAGCCATGGCCGGGAAGAAATAAGTAGTCCCCCATTGGATATAAATGCGGTCGAGCGCATCGGTGTTGTCGCTGATCCAAAATTCATCGAAATAAGGCAAGCTGCCATAATCAATACGTCCGCCACCGCCCGAACAAAGCATCATGCTCACATCTTTATATTTTTCACGCACACGTTTCATCACGCCGTACAATCCGTTTACATAATCGATCCAAAGATGCGACTGGTTTTCCGGCGATTCATAAAATGAACCTGAGTTGGTGATTATACGGTTGCAATCCCACTTAATATACGCAATTCCGGGGTTTTCACTCATCGTTTTGTCAATAACCGAATAAACATATTCCTGTACTTTCGGGTTCGACAAATCTAGAATCAATTGATTCCGAACCAAATCCAACGGCCGGTTGGGTTGTGTAATCACCCAGTCGGGATGTTTTTCATACAGTTCGCTCTTTGGATTCACCATCTCCGGTTCGAGCCAGATTCCGAATTTTATCTTATTTTTAGCCGCTTCGTTCACCAGATAACCCAATCCGTTTGGAAGTTTTTTCTTATTTACCATCCAATCGCCCAATCCTGCATTATCGTTGTTGCGCGGATATTTCTCGCCAAACCAACCGTCATCCAATAAAAAGAGTTCGAAACCCATGTCGGAGGCATCTTTTATAATACCTGTCAACACATTTTCGTTGAAATCGAAATAGGTAGCTTCCCAATTATTCAACAACGTAGTTCTGGTTTTACCTCCTTCATAAATTCCATATTCTTTGGCCCATTTGTGGAAATTGCGCGACACATCGCCCGATCCTTTTGCCGAAAAAGTATACAAAAACGAAGGCGTTTTGAAAACCGTTTTCGGTTTAAGGCTATACTGAGACGCATAAGGATTGATTCCGGAAAGAACATGCAAATTTTCAAGCTGATCCACTTCGAAAGTAAGGTTCCAACTGCCCGACCAGGCCAATGTACCTCCAATTACATTACCGGCATCTTCCCGAACCTTATCATTCAGCGACAACAAAAAGCAAGGATGCGCATAACCTGTGGCCCTGACTCCAAGCTTGGAATCAAGTACTTTCATTCCGCGGGTAAGTTTCACTTCTTCCATTTTCATTTCCTCGGCCCAGTTTCCGTAGAATTGAGTCAGATAATAATGTTGCTGGCTGAAAGCAAGTTGCGATGACGCAAAGTTGTACAAAGTCACCGCTTTTTTCTCTGTGTGGGAAAACTCGGTCCATTGTTCAATGACATTTTCCTTCTGATAGGCTTTGAAATTTAATTTTACCATCAACGGAAAAAAAGCATCCTTCAACACAATCTCGGTTTGCTCAATGTTATCAGTAAGTTTACGTGTAGTATAACTATCGTATAACAGCTCGGTAGAGGTATTTCCATCGGCATGAACCACCCGCAATGCAGCTTCGTTCAGGTATGAAGTCCCAAAAGTGGGGTATGCATCTATCGTCCCGGTTTGTACATCGTTAATATCATTACCGGTCAATTTGTTACCGTAGTAGGATTGGCGCAATTTGTTGTTCTTGTCTACTTTAAAAACCAGCGTATTGTCGGCCGTCGAAACGACGATACTAACATCTTCTGCCGCTTTGAGTAACGCCACCGAGAAATTGAGGCAAAGGGCAAATAAAATAATTCGTTTGAATGAAAACATGATTTTATGATTTGAGATTTTATGTGTCTTTTTCAACACTTTTTATTTTTTTTTCCGAAAGCTTATTGCTTGAAGACAAAATTAGTTTACAAATCTGGTAAAAGTAAGTACGCCGGAATCAATAAATTCTATTTTTGTCGCAACGTAATGCTTATTCAGCATACACAGACTGTTTATAACCCGGGATATAACTTATTTTCTAAAATTATTATACGGTTCTACCGAAAGCACCGGAGTTTCGCCGGCATTCAGAAGCGTTTGGTCAAATTCGATCCGGATCTCCTTCGTTTCGCCTTTCAGCAGGGTGAAGTAGTTATCACTCATAATTGCCGGAAGAATCCGCTCTTTCGTTTTTGAATTTAAAGTCTGAACCCATACCGCAAAAGCAACAGCCGGAGATGAAACCGGGTTTGTTATCCTGGCCTGAATAAAACATTTTCCATCTTTTTTCACGACTTCCATTGTTGTTTTCAGGTTCACTTTTGGCATGCTATTCAATGCTGTAAAATCTTTTCTTTTGTTACCGCGCCAGTAAAGGTTTTCGCTTAGGATCTTTCCGGTACGGTCTTTCAGCTTCAGTTTTAGAAAATGAACAGCAGTCAATTCATTATTTTGATTGCTGCCACCATAAACTTCGAAATTCCACAACGAATATCCCCACCAAGAGCCGCGCTCCAGTCCCAACATACGCACATAACGCGCTGAGACATCGTCAAAATCAATGCGCTTCAAACCTTCCATTCCTTCAGTGGTTGAATACACATCTTCCCACGATTTGGCATCGGTCGAAACCTGAATTTTATACGATTTTGCGTAAGCCGCCTCCCAATTCAAACCAACTCCGTTCACCGTTTCTTCTTTGCCCAAATCAATGTAAATCCATTCATTATTCGACGACTTACTTGCCCAGCGTGAACCACCGTTTTCGTCGGTAACATCTGCCGGTCGGCCAGCCTCAGTAGAGGATGCAAAAGCAGGTTTATTTAATGCCAGATTTCGGAGATCCTTATTAAATCCAATGGTGAAAGCGCGAGTTGCCGTATTGGAATGTGAGCTGATTACTTTTGATTCATGAAGTGATTTCACTTCTTTTCCATCCGTGTTGTAAACAGCAACTTCCGCAACCAAATTTTCCACGTCTTTGGCAGTGGTGTTAATCACTTTTACCGCATTTGTAACCGGATTCCACTGGATATGAATTGGTTCACAAGCTTTGCGTGCTCCCCAGAACGCTCCTGTCAGATCGTAATAATAGTCATACGTTTGCCAAACCATGGATGGATAGGCCGATTGGCTCATCCAGGTCATAATACCGGATGCATCTTCCCACATGTGGTCGGTCCAGCCTTCGTACATTGCTTTGTTGGTCTCAATATTCAACAATTGCGCTTTGCGGCAATAATCCTCAATTCCGGCCGGTTTACCGTAACGTTCCAGAATACTGGCATCATAAACATCCGGTGTAGCGTTAAATGCCAATTGACCGAAAAAGTGTTGGTTCCACATTTCGTTTCTGGGCCACCATTTATCTTCCGGCATGAATTTTTTGAAACTTTCGAAATTTGGAAATACTGCCGTTCCGGTTTCAGTTCTCAATCCCCAACCAGGAGTACCACCCATGCTGGTAGGATAAGCAGTGAAATACCAGCGAGGATCATGATTGCCCCAAAGTCCGCTTCCGGATAGGTTTCCTTCGTGTGAGTTTTCCTGGTAATATCTGTCGCCGGCATCGTAGCTAGCAATGTTTTCGCGCAACCAGTGATTCAGTGGTGGTTCCGGCCAGCCTTCGTTATTTCCACACCAAACGGCAATAGACGGATGGTTTCTGAAACGTTGTATTTTTTCAATCGAATTTGCATTAAAACAATGGATATCAGATGGTAAATTCGGATTGGCATTCAACCAGAAATCGTCCCAAACCATCATACCATATTTATCGCAGGCATCATAAAATTCCTCATCGGTAGTCGATCCCAACCAGTTACGGATCATATTGAAATTCATCTCCTTATGCAATTTCACCTTTGTATCGTACTCTTTTCCGCGGCAACGCAAAAGATATTCAGACATTCCCCAGTTTCCTCCTTTGATAAAAACCCTTTTTCCATTGATTGACACATGCAAAACGCCACCAATGGAGTCATAGCTATACTGTTTTATGCCAAAAGTGATTTTCTTCAAATCAGATACTTTATCGCCCACTTTTATCTGAAAATCGCAGGTGTACAGGTTTTGTTCGCCATATCCGTTTGGCCACCAAAGTTTTGGATTATCAATCACTAATTGTTCAAACTGCCGTTTATCAAACTTCACTTCTGTAGCGCGGTTCGGGTCTACGCCGACTTTCTTCGTAAAAATGATATTCCCTGGTTGAATTGTCCCTGTCAATTCGGCTTGTTGATACGTGGAAGAAGCATTGCGCACCCCGACAGATACCGCCAAATCTGCCCGCCCATTGCTTGGCAACAAGGTTCTGATCCATGGATTTTCGATAACCATTGCTCCTGTATTACTTAAGAAAACTTTATCGGTTATCCCTGAATTTAAGCCGGGCACATAAGGCATCCAATCCCAACTGGCACTGGAAATATAAGTCGGGCTACCATAGTTTGCAAGTTGCGCTTCAGGAATTGAAACTAACAAAGCCAACACGTTTTTTCCCTGTTTGCGTACAATGCTTGTAATATCGAACTTGCCTTTATCCATAAATCCATTCAAAAGCCCGATTTTAACTCCATTCAGATAAACGTCTGCCTTACGGTTCACGCCTTTGAAATTCAACCAGATTTTCTCCTTTGTGAAGTTTTCTGAAACAACAAATTCTGTTCTGTACCAGAAACTCCGGTCGTATTTTGCTTTATCAACCTTATAAATATTATCGCCAAAATTCGGATCTTTTTCCAGGCCTGCGCTCACATAAGAGCTAAATACCGTTCCCGGAACCACCGCGCGAACCCAGCTACCGGTATTATATCCGGGTTGAAGTATATTTACGCTATCTGAGGCAATATCAACCTGCGGTTTTATTTTCCATTCAATTTGCTGATTGGAGTCATCCAAAGGTTGAATATCTGTTTGTGCAAATGAAACTAGTGAGACAAATAAGATAAGTAATAAAGTTGTTAGTTTTTTTAAATCAAAAAGTGTGGTTTTCGTCATTTTTCCAATAATTATAAATTTTAGCACAAAGAAATGGATAAAAAAAAAACAGTACAATAGAGTAATCTACTTAATATATGGACAATCTTACGACAAATAATTCAAAAAAAATCCACAACACCGGACAAACAATTATCAGGTATTGTGGAAAATAAGGGCAAATATAACTGTAGCGCTTGGCTTAATACCGGCACATAATTAGTACTTCAATGCAACCACTACAGGATAATGATCTGAAGGTAAGCGCGGTGTACCTTCTACTACTGTTGTTTCAGCCGGAAAATCGCGGGGATGGGTTGGTCGACCCGATTTGTCTGACCAATACATCTCCGTAAGTACTCCATAACGAGCCGGCTTGAATTGTTTGCTTACAAACACATGGTCAATGCGTTGATTGGTTGTATTGGATATTTCAAAACTATTGAACGTTCCATTGGGATCGTATACAATCGGCGAAACAAGGTAACTATCGGAAAGCATGCCCGATGTGGTCAGGATTTTATAACCTTCGCTGTACTGATCCACGTTAAAATCACCGGTAAGGCAAACCGGCAGATTTTGGGCAAGTTCCTTCATTTTTTTCAGAACCAATATTGAGCTGTTTTTACGGGCTTCCACCCCGACATGATCCATATGCAGGTTAAAAACAAAGAAAACAAATCCGGTGGTTTTCTCTTTAAATTTTCCCCAGGTGCAAATTCTGTTCAAAGCAGCATCCCAGCCTTTGCTGGGAACATCGGGAGTCTGTGAAAGCCAAAAATTACCAGAACTAATCAGGCTGAAACGGTTGGTTTTATAAAAAATTGCCGAATATTCGTCATCGGTAGGATTTGCTCCACGCCCGCGGCCTATGTAACTGTAATTATATTTCGCCAGTGCATTTTTTAAATCAAGAACCTGATTATTCTTACATTCCTGGGTACCAACAATATCCATATCGTTGAAAAGAATCATGCCTGCAATAACCGGGTAACGGCTTTGCCAGCCATTGCCATTGTCGGCATCGCCTTTATTGTCGTTCCGGATGTTGAACGATGACACTTTTAACTCCCGGTTTTGGGCGTTTGCAAAACAGGCAAAAACAACCAACAGCATCAAAAAACTTAATTTTCTCATAATAACTTATCCTTTTTTTAATTCTCTATATTCTTTCGGAGACATTCCGATATTCTTTTTAAAAATACGCGTAAAATACAAGGCATCATCAAAACCTATTTTGGGACTGATCTGGTTTATCTTCATATCTGTAAAATCCAACAACTGGCAAGCTTTCTGAATGCGCAGATGATTCAGATATTGCAGCGGGGAATAACTTGTTTTTTTGTGAAAAAGCAAAGATAAATGCGAGGTAGATAAGCCCGCTTGTTCGGCAAGGTTGGCCAGAGTGAGTTTATGCTCAATATTTTCGTGCATGTAATGGATCATCTCGTCTATTATATCAGTTTTTCGGGTGACGAGCTCCACACTGTCGCGGTATTCACCCAAAAACTTCATCGATCCCAGAAAATGGAACAAACTGGTAATGGAATAATATATATTATTCATACTCAGATTTTTGCTCAAGGTATTGAATATTTCTTCAAAAAGCTGAAGCCGCTCCTGTATCCGCGAGTTTGAGTTGGGCGAAATGCTGGTGGGGTGATCGAAACCAACGGCAAAAAAAGCAGCTTTTTCTCCGTCGAAGTGCATCCAATATATGGTCCAGGGTTTTGAACGGTTGCTGCCGTATTTATGGGATTTCCCTTTGGGCAAAACAAAAAATTGATGAGGTTTTACCTGCTCTTTTTTACCATTAAGTTCAAACCAACCTTCGCCATCGATACAATAAATAAGTATAAACTGGTTCACCTCTTCCTTTTTCCGCTCCCTGAAGTGAAAATCAGCCTGCGGATAATAGCCGATATGCGTAATATGAAGATCTTTTCCAAAAAAATCGCTTTTCAGATCCTGCACAATCGACGCAGGAACAATAATCGATCGTTCGCCTTTAAAACCTTCCTTTTTTGCCATGCGTAATTTCTTCTGAAAGAATTAGTGGTTTTCACTTTTTTCATGAGGCTTGCCTAATACTTCCAATTTCAGAGTTAGTTCAACATTTGTCGATACTTGGATAAATGAATCTACGGAATCACTATATCTAATAAACAAAAGTATTTCTTTTATCCGAATAATCAGTTACAGAGGAAACAAAAAACAAAAAATTGCAAACCTTAGTGAAAATTTGCGGCTATACATACAATTAACACGTTAATAAACTTGGTTTATTAACGTGTTAATTCGGGCTAGATGTTTTTTATTTTACAAACCACGCATTTATATACATAAGCCGGGCTTTCATAGCTTGCGGATTATCATATTTGGCGGCAACTTTTTCAGCCATAAATTCAGGATGATTGCTTCTGCGACGCGAAACACGCAACAAATCGAAGAAACGATTGCCTTCAAACGGAGTTTCGGCGGCCAGTTCATCCAGAATACGCAATTCTACCCAACTGATTGAATCCTGACGGGCAGCTGCCATATCAGCAGCATCTGTCGTTGGAACCTTGATTGTCTTTCCGGTTCCATCAACACCATTTACATATCGCGTATAATCAGGAATTACAAAAACTTTTGTGTCCTTTGAAATACCCAAACCACGGCCACGGGCAGCAGTTGGCACATTCTGATCAAAAACCGTATTTTGAAAATTGATGTACGGTTCGTTATTAGCAACTTCTGTTGGGTTAACCATCAGAGGATTAGATATATTGCTGTTTGTCAGTCCATATTTCAGTACGGCAAAGGCCAATGACGGCTTACCAATACGATTTACAGCTTCGGCATATCGCAAATAAAGATGTGGAATACGAAACACTGGGATCTGTGTCAGATACACTAACTTCCCGCTTATCAACTTATTGTTAGGATCTGAACCCGTTGTAGATTCGTTGGCCCGGTAAAAATACTTGTAAATCAAACCTGTGGTGGTATTATTCCCCGTATTTTCAAAAGAATAAGCATCGCCATACTGGATTTTCTTCTTGCTAATGGAGATATTTCCGCGCAAATCACCTTCAGAGGTAGCAGTTATGTTATTTCCAATTTTATCAGCATAAAAATATGGCGACAAACTCATAAAATCAACGTAATTGCTGGCCGGTAGCAAAGCCGCTTTATCGTTGTAACACAAGCCAACCAGGCCGCTATGAAGCTCGCGGGGATCAGTATTAAATTGAATTGAGGAGATAGTTTCATTCAAGTAACTATCTCTATGATTTGTGTAAGCTTCTTCAAACGTCGTACTTGTCCAGCGGCTCGCATAATCGGCGGTAATTACCGAAGAATGCGTGTTCATGTAATTGTAATACATTTGGGCTGCCTTTTCGTAGTTATTTTGATACAAATATAAGTCGCCCAGCATAATTTGAACCGGTACAAAATTATTCGGAGATATGCCTGAAGCAGCTGCCGGTACCTGCGCATACGGTTCAAGATCAGTAATTAACTCCGCTACCAAAGCATCCATATCCAAAGTTGGATATGTTGCTAATGATGCTTCCAGGTTAAGAATAGGCTTATCGAAATAAGTTACTTTACCGTAAATCTGCGCCAACTGGAAATAAGTCCAGGCCCGCACGGTTTTAATAACGGCATAACCGGGCAACATCACTTTTTCATTTTGAATCACCACCGAAGTATCAATTTTCTGGATAGCATAATTGCAGTTATTTATGACATTGTAATAATCGTGTTGATCCCTGTAAGTGTTCTGAGCCGTGGTTTGAAATTGATTAATCTCTTTCAGCGAGACAGAAGCATTTTCCGAAACGGTCATCAAATCACCACGCAACTCCCCGAAAAGCACATATTTGTCTCCTATTTTCTGAACCTCTGCCATTATACCCGAAATGGTATAAAACAAATCATTCGTATTCTTCAATTGATTATCTTTTTCAAAAGCAATGCGGTTGGAACTGGTGTCTAACATATCCTGACACGCTCCCATGGAAAACAACATCGCCGTTATGATCAAAGAAGAAAAAAGTATTTTAATATTGAGTTTCATAACTTATTAGATTTTAGAATTACAAGTTGATATTCACACCAAAGTTGAACGAGCGGGTTTGAGGAGTAAGTCCTGCATCAATTCCCTGGTATAACACTGAGTTACCGTAAGAAACCTCCGGATCTGCTCCAAGATATTTCGTAAAAGTGTAAATATTATTAACCGATGCCCATAGCGATACTCCCTGAAGGAAAGACGATTGCACCGGAATTTTATACGACAATGACAATGCCTTAAATCTCAGGTACGATCCATCTTCAATCCAACGGTCGGAAAAACGGGCATTACCCATCGGATCGCCGTAAGTTGCGCGGGGTATATCCGTAACCTGTCCGTTTGCCACCCAACGATTTTGCATAGCCGTAGACTGGTTGTAAACAGTTTTACCCGATTCCAGATTTGCCCGCAAAGCATCATAAATATCATTTCCATATACATACGTAAACAATGCTTCCAGCGAGAAATTTTTGTACGATAAATTGAAATTGAAATTACCGGAAATATCCGGATTTGGATCGCCAATAACCTGTCGGTCATTTTCATCAATCACCTTGTCATCTTTTACTTCTGCAAAATGCATATCGCCTGCTTCGAATGCAATTAACTTACCGGTATTGTCACGAACTGACAAGCCTGCAGCTGCTGCATCCGCCGTTGAACTGAACACGCCATTGGTTTTGTATCCATAAAATACACCTGCCGACTGGCCAACCTGTGTAAGGATTTGTGCTCCGGCAATGTCGGATACAAAAGAACCATCTTTTAATGACGTAATTTCGTTTTTATAATGACCTACGGAAGCACCAACATCAAGCTTCCAGTCACTTTGGTTTAACACACGAACATTCGTTGAAATATCGAATCCTTTGTTTTGCAATTCTCCTCCATTACTCCAGAAATAAGAGAGGCCTGCTATTTCGTTCAACGGTTTTCTTATCAGCAAATCTTTTGTATTTGACGAATAAACCCGGGCTTTAACATTCCATCTGTTATTGAACATGCTTACGTCCAATCCTAAATTTGTCATCCCGGTAGTTTCCCATTTCAGGTTTTCGTTTCCGATATTGCTCAACACCAATCCGGTTGCTTTGTCTTTATACTTAATAGAAGCAAAATATGAACGGGAAGCATAGTTTGGCAAGTTGTCGTTACCCGACAATCCGTATCCTGCACTAAGTTTGAGAAAGTTTATGAAACTTACATCTTTCATGAATTTTTCGGAAGAAATCAACCATGCACCGGAAACAGATGGGAACACACCCCAGGGAATACCACCAATTGACATGGCACCGGCAGCTTCTTTTCCAAAGCGGGAAGAAGCATCCATAGCCATTGACAGATTCAGCAAATATCTGTTTTTGACCGCATAATCGGCATTACCATACCATGAAATGGAATTCCAGTTGTCGTCAAGTCCCATGGAAGTACGAAGCCCGGAAGTAGTGTTTGTCAGCTGCGTCATATTGTCCGAACCGGTGTTATGTCCATTTGCATAATGAGATTTATAACTATCGGTATAATAACGATAGCCGCCATACACTTTCAGGTAATGCTGTGCATTCTTTAAAGCGTCCCAATGTATATATCCATCTAATACGATAGAAGTATGCGCATCCATGCGGTCCTGAACCATGTTTCTCGAAACAGCATATATTTCGCCCAGATTATTAAAAAGTGAATGTTCAGCAACTCCACCATCGGGGGTGAATGAACTTTCGCTCAGCTTATTCCAATTATAAGAAAACAGAAAACCTGCAGCCAATTTATCTTTTATAAAAGTATATTCCGGACGAATATTGGTATTTAATCCATATTGCTTGCTCAACCCGAAGCCAACCTGCGTCAGCGAAAGCGGATTACCAACTCGTAACTCGTCGATATCACTTAAGCGTGCGCTAAGTTGCCCGTTGTTATTGAACTGATAGGGATTGTATAAAGGCGATTTGATAAGTGCCAAATAGTAAGGCGACGAAATACTGTCGATACCATCGTTTCTCAAGCTATTCGAGGTCTGTGCAAAAGCTACATCCATAGCCACTTTCAGTTTTTCAGTCATTTTTACATCCGAATTAAAGCGGACATTAAAACGGTTGAAATCCGTATTTTCGATATTTCCATTCGTTTTGTTGTATCCCAATGAAAAAGCTATCATTGCAACGTCGCTCCCACCTTTCACGCTAATGCCGTAATTTTGGGTAAAAGCTCCATTGTTGATAAGATTCAACCAATCCGTATTGTTGTGGTTAGCTTTATAATAAGACTTTGCAGTATTATCATCTAAAAATTTCAGTTTGTCTACCGCCGTAGTATTATCATACATTCCGCTGATAACATCCGAGGCATACAGCCTGTAATCGCCGGCATTCATAACCGATATGGATTTAAATGGCGCCCTGTATCCACCCGAAATAGAAGCAGAAATATCCGTAGCTTGTGAATGTGCTCTTTTTGTATCGATAAGAATCACTCCATTAGCTCCTTTAGCCCCATAAATCGATGTTCCGTTTTTAAGCACGGTTATCTTTTCCACATCATTCGGGTCAATCAGCGTCAGCGGATCATTGTAAAATCCAGAATGAATGGAGTTATTATCCTCCGACATTTGCCAAACCACACCATCAACCACATACAAGGGTTGAGCTGAAGCATTCAACGAATTTAACCCTCTCACAAAAATAGCCGAACTGCTGCCGGGAGTTCCCGAATGATTTACACCATAAACCTGTCCGGCTAAAGCCGAAGATATATCCTCATTTACGGTAGGAATGCTTTGAGAGAAATCCGTTACTGAAGCAGAACTATTCGATAGGAACTTAGTATCGTCATAAAAAGATGGAGTCTTCGTCTGAAACAGCATTTTGATAGTGATATTATACCGCCCATTCAATGCTACTACCTGATTCTGGTAACCCGGAGCATCCACAATAAACGTAACACCGGTATCAGGAACTTTTACTTCGAAAGTTCCGTCAGCACTTGTCATGGTGGTTATTTGGGTATTTGCAACACTTATTCTTACTCCGGCAAATCCTTTCTTTGTCGACATATCAACCACATTACCCTTAATGGTATAACCTGGAGCTGCCTGTTTATTTTGAGCCGGAGCATCTGTTCCAATAGCTTTTGACGTTACACTTGTCATCAAAAACAATAGTACGATAAACACTATGTTTTTTGTTGAAATCAGAGCTTTACAGCCAACTTCGTTATCTAATTGTATTTTTTTCATTGTATGCAATCTTCTTTTAGTTACTTACAGGTTCGAATATTATTCTGTCTATCCGAAATCTACGAGTGAAAGTATTGTTGTTCAGCTCTGTGGTGGAAACGTTTGTTTTAACCATTAACTTTGTGGTTACAACATGTTCATTATAACTATGCAAGCCGGCTTTATAGTCAATCCACCAAAGTCGGTCGTAATAGTTGGCTACGGGAAATTCAAATCCGCTATAAGCTTTTATCGTAACTTTTTGGGTTCCGCTCGTAATGAAAGTGTTTAGTTTAACCGTTTCGTTTATGCTCGTACCTGTGGCTTTCAAATAAGTCAGGTCAAACAACAGTTTTGTACTGTCGCGCGGTGCTCCATCGAGACTTCCCGGGATAAACTCCACGTAAATATTATATTTACCTGATAAAACATTCGGAATATCGAAGGTAACAGAAGGTTGAGCAGTAGTCGTATTCGGCACCACTTCAATATAACGATAATCGCTAACCGGCACAGCGCTGTTATTTGTCACGGTACGGGTATTGATTCCCGTATTAGGTCCTGCAACACGTCCATCCGCAGCTTCACATTCAAGAATAATTTTCTTGTTCCATGTTTCAACATCGTTATATTTCAGCTCGTCGGCCAGATAAACCAATCCATTTGAAGCAATTTGCTTGCTGCTTCCGCTAAACATTGCCGCCGGATTGTGAATAACACTCCCTGAAGTTGAAGTGACTGAGTCAGGTGCAGCAGAGTTATCAATCGCACCTTTGTAAATCAAATCGTTTAGTATTGCCAACGATGTTTGAACTTTCTGTACCGAATCTGCATAAGCCTGATTGGTGCTATATGTTTTAAAATACGGTGAGTATTTGGCATAAGCTGCATCCCACGCATTATCAGTTGGAAGAAGCATGGTGTACGTTGAATCTTCAGTATTGATGCTTCCCAGATTATCGTCGAATAAACGGTTGTACGACGTGGTAATACTATCATAAACAGTGCGTCCACTACCATCAATATCAATTGGAATGCTTAATGTCTCATCGAACCGTTTTTCTTCAAAAGAGCGCACAAAAGCTGACAATTTTGTTGTATTCGGTGTTGAAAGGATATATTCATACACATTGTTATGATACTGAATTTGTTCCTTGACAGTATGCAACAAACCATTTTTTGCAAGCACATCATGCGTTACCAGTTCTGAACCACCAAAATCAGTTCCACCTGTCGCGAATGAATACATCTTGTAATTGTTCATCCTTACATTTAACCCTGGAGTTATCGATGTGGGATTATTAAACCGGGCAATATGATTTTTCACAATCAAAAGCGCTTGTGTTTTATCTATCGTATTGGGATCAATAAGTGATAGCCCTTCGTTTAACGGAGCCCAAACAGTGTAAGTCTGGGTTGAGGTCAAAATCGTGTCATATCCTGCTACCTGTACAAGCTTCGCAAATTTAGACAACTGGTCGTTTTGCGTTATCAGATCGTACAGATTTTTATCAGGCAACGTTGCTGAACGCTCGTAATGATTGTACAGCTCATCCTGGCAGCTGTAAAACGACAGCAAACCAATGAACAATAAAGCCAGCGTTATAAAATTATTTTTAGTCATAATATATTTCTTATGTTTATGATTCTTTGATTAATCTGTGTTTTCTTTATCCAGGTAACTAACCGGAACATATTCAATATAATCCAAATGGAATTCTCCATCTTCACGTTCCACATTTTTGGCCCTGAAATAATGGTAATCATAGTCCTGGAAAGTGAACGTACCCACAATTACGCGTAAGTCATTTTTTGCCTGGCGGAGTGTTATGTTATATCCGGAGTTGTAAATTGCATTTCCACTTTTCATATAACCCCTGTTTCTCATCATTTTCTCATTTTCCACGCCATTATCATTCGTTTCAGTATCAGCAATCCAACCAACTGTAGGGTCGCTACCGCTTATAGCCAGATTCACTGGGATTCCAACAATCTGATTATCGATAAATAATTGGGCTATTCCACGCCATGGCACAGCATTGTATCCAAACCGAATTTCGTAGGTTCCCGGTGGAACCGGCGGTAAACGCAACGTGAAGTCATACCAACCGCGGATACTTATTTCGTCAGCCTGATGATCATCCCAACTGTTACTTCCCCACAAAATGATTTTACATGCCGGATTAAATTTCAGATATTCGCCACAAAAATCAGGAGTAATGGTTCTGATATCATCCAAATTCCAACGTAAATTATTGTTTGTCAATTGAGGAGGAATGGCATAAGCATCAACGCGAATACGTTTATTCAATACGTCTCTTTCCATATTATTTACATCGTAAACCAGTACTTTTGTCAGTGCGTGAACATAGCCATTCATACCGTCCAGATTGCTTCGCGATTCGTTTACACCTACAAAAGTTCCGTCTTTAAGCGTATTTATTTTGTTGCCAGCTTTAATTTCAATCAGGCGTTTTGTCAGCATTGTTTCGTAATACTCATGGCGTTGATCCATAGCGTATGCCGAAGTATTAGGACCGGAATAAATAAACGCATTTGTAGACATTTGGCGGTTCAGCATGTGATATGAAATAAACTTATTCAGCGGATTGTTTCTGCTGGTATAGTCATTCAAGTCCTGAGTTCCATAATGTCGTTTACAAAATTCAACCAACTCATCCAGATTGTTGATGTTCTGTGCTTTGAATACGTCATCAGGCTCAGCAAAAATAGTATAACCCACTTTTTTTGTGTGTAGAACTGCCACACTGTAACCCACTACATTGGTTCTATCGGCACCTGGACTCGGATCTTTATACGAATAATCATAAATTCCCTTTACTGAATCGGATAAATTCGTAAGTTCAAATGCTTGCGAGAATAGTTTAAAATAGTTTTGCTCTTTCATTACCGAAAGTAAATTGTCTTCCGAAGGTTCCACAATTTTACCAACGATATGCACAACTCCATTATGGACTTTATTGTCTTTCACTAAAATAGGTGCACTTTTATTCACCAGAATGACCTGATGGCCCGGTACAGCATTGGAATATGAAATGACCAGAAAACGGTCGCTCATATTTGGTGTAGGTAATGCCCCTTCTTCGAAATCACTGGTCAGGTATTCTTTCGCTTCATTCCGGATAATGTGATTGTTTATAATCGTCTGTTTATCTTCAGTCGTCAAATCGCTGTACTTGATATTATTTGCTGCAAAGTATGCATTAAAAGCCGAATCTGTAGGCGCAAAACAGGTAAAGTGACCATAAATCGACAACATATTATAGCTGTTCGATTCGTTTATAATCCGATAGAAAATAGACAGGTTATCCTTGCTTTTACAAAAAGAAGCAACAGTTTCCCCTGTGAATGTATAATAATTTTCATTCTTAATATCATCGGTGTTGCAAGAAGCCAGCAGCCCAACAAGAGCAAACATAATGAGAAGATATTTTCTCAATAAAATGCGGGCATTTTCCATATTTATATTTTTTGTTTTCATGGTTATCTCTTAGTTTTTATCAATGTCGGATGATATGGCATAAAAAGGATTTTGAACCAACAAAGAATTTAATTTCAGCTCATTAGCATTAATCGGCATATAAAGGGCATTTATATCGCTGAGCCGGCTCTGAGCTGTAGCCTGATCCAAAACGGTATATTTCTTCATCAGATAAGTTCCGACCACATTTGCAGGTGTTCCCTCCCGGCTAATTCTCCTGAGCAAATCATAATATCTTTTTCCTTCGAATAAAAATTCCCGCTGGCGTTCGTCAAAAACCAGGTTTCGCATCAACAGTTGCGTGTTATAAGAAGAAAATTGCAATGAACCTGCACCTAAATCGGGATTAGCCCGGTCGTAAGTTTTCGACACCATATTAAACGCTTCTTCCAGACTTGCCTGATCGCCTAATTCGACCAATGCTTCGGCCTTCATCAAATAGATATCCGATAATCGGTAAAAAATCCAGTTCGGGCTTGTTACCGAAACCTGATAATCATTTACGCTAATCGTACCCGTTGGGTTTTCGGTCCGCAAAGCAACATATTTCATTATCGGGAAAAAAGCTCCTGTTGATATTGGTAAAAAGGCATCTTTTCCCCGCAAATCCGTTTTACCGAACAAACTCGTTTTATTTGCAAAATCGTAGGAGGAAAGCTGGTATGTATTGTAACCCGGACGACTACCGAAAGAAGTGGAGTTATACATTTCGTACGATACGTAATTGCTTATATTTTTGCTGTCGAACTGCAATTCAAAAATACTTTCCTTTGAGTTACCTTCAATAAAAACATTTTTATTGTAAACCGACGATGGTTCCAAAGCCAATCCTGTTGTCTGATCATTCAAAATCTTATTGCAATACGCAACACAATTGTTATAATCGTTTTTCCATAGATACATGTCAGCTATAAGCGCCCGGATAGATTTTTGGGTAATGCGTCCTTTATCGTATTGCTTGTTTTCATACCCCGAAACTGCGCTGTTTTCGCTATCTTTCAAATCCTGGATCAGATAATCCACAATGTATTCCGGAGTAGATTGCGGTACTTCAAATGATTGCGCATCACCAACAGTTGGTTTGGTGATAAACGGAACATCATGAAAAGTACGAACCAGCGTGAAATAACACAATGCACGTATTCCTTTTGCCTCGGCAATGTATGCCCGAAGTTGACCCTCTGTAAAATTGGGATCAATCTGGCGAACGCCTGGTGCATAGTAAATTACGTTATTACAATAGTTTATCACTTTATAAAAATCAGTCCACGATGTATATGAATTGGAAGCATTTAAAGCCAGATTCATAATATAAGTCAGGTCACCTGAGGTGTTCATCCCTTTCAAAACATTATCAGAACGAACTTCACCCCAAACAATCAACCGCTCAATAAAAGCAGGCTCGTTCATTTCGCGATAGCAGGCACCAACCATACTTTTCACATCGTTTTCGTCTTTCCAGTATTCTTCGTGAACCGTTTCCGACTGCGGACGCAAATCAAACCATTCTCCGCAGCCTGACAACGAAAGCGAAAGAACAATGAGACTAATTACGGTACGTATATATTTAATTTTCATATTATTACGTTTTATTATTTACAAAACTACTGTAACTCCAAGTGTAAAGTATTGGGCACGTGGCGTTTTATTGCTGTCTGTGCTCACCCCGAGAAGTCCATAGCCCGGATTCATATTGATTGACACTTCCGGATCTACACCTGTATATTTGCTAAATGTAACCAAATTATTAAGTGTCAGATAAAAGTTCATTTGATTCAACCGAAGTTCCTTCAACAATTTTTTCTCAAGTTCGTAAGAAAATGTCAAATACTTCAGTCGCAGAAACGATCCATCTTCTACGTACCTGTCACTTCCAAGGCTATTAAATCCGTAGTTGTACAATGCCCGTGGAATTCCTGTAACGTCGCCATCTTTGCGCCAGCGCCAGTTTACAGCAACAGACTGGTTATTATTTGACATCATATTCTCGGCATCCATGCGGGCTTTGTTAAGGATCTTATTGCCATACCGGAAGTTGAAAAATGTATTGACAGAGAAGTTCTTATACTTGATTGTTGCTCCAAAACCACCGTTCACTTTTGGGTTACTGTTGCCAAGGTACACAATATCAAGTTCATCAATGCTACCATCATGATTTATATCTTCATAAATAGCATCACCGCCTCTGAACACGTAACTTGACGTGGTTCCATACGCAAAATGCATAGGGAACGGATTTCCTTTACTGTCGGTAATAACGTCTCCGGCGGCGTTTCTGGCCACAGGACTAGTTCCTTCGCGGCCTGCCACATATTTATCGTACTGATAAACACCTTTGTAACGAAAACCATAGATCGATCCCAACGCATTACCTTCCTGAAGGCGGGATAAATATGTACCGTTTGTGTAGCTGAAGTTTGAATTATAAGCATTCAAAAATGTTTGCGATAGCGAAACGATTTCATTGATATAATTTGACAGGTTCAAATTTACATCAAAAGTCCAGTCTTTGGTTTTGAATAATTTGTTGGTGGAGAAATTAAACTCCCAACCTGTATTGTCCATCACACCGGCATTGATATAATCGAGTGACGAAAACCCTGATGATCCCGGAATACTCTGATTTTCAAACAACAAATCCTCTGTCCGTTTTTTATAAACATTAAAGTCGATATTGCATTTATAATCGAACAAACTCATGTCGAAACCAATGTTGTTGGACGTTGACTTTTCCCATTTCAGGTTGGCTAACATCACAGAAGTTGGTTTCACCGTTGAAATATCGATGTAATTATTTCCGTAACTACCCCAGTCGCCATCATAACGGCTGTAATACAAATAATCCCTGTTAGGCGTGTTACCTACAACACCATATCCGGCCCGAATACCCAATTCGCTTAACCATGATTTGGTCGGTTTCATGAAATCTTCGTCAGACAAAATCCATTTAATGGATGTGGCCGGAAAGTTCCCCCAACGGTTGTTCGATCCAAAACGTGAATCGGCATCTCGGCGAAGTGAAAGATCCAGAATATAGCGGCTCAAATACGTATAGTGAACCCTTCCTAACAAGCCCATGGTGCGTCTCTGACCAAATCCGTTTCTAAAACTTCTTTCGTTTCCGGGCACTGTAGGATCGGTAATTACCGACGATGCCAATCCGTATTCTTCAAACTCCTGGCTTCTGGAATTAACGGTGGAAAGTTGCCAGGATGCGTATAACATTAAATCATGATTTTCACCAATTTTTGGCACCCACGTAATGTTTTGGTCGGCATATATCGACATCGATTCTGCATCTTTTCCGTACGAACGGTTTACAGTTTCATCATCCCAGTTCTTAGACGTAACTTCGCGCGGAAGAAATCTGGAAATTCCCTGGTTGTCGACATCAAAAGACACATAACCATTGTAACGCAGTGTTGTTACATTCGGATCCAAAATATCATATTGCAACCTGAATGTCGGTATGATACGAAGATTTTTTTCGTTGTTTTTACCCAGATATGCCAACGCTACCGGATTTAGCAAGTCCCGCTGTGATGCATCGAGTGTTGATGATTGCGGAATTCTGTAAAAATTACTTGTATTGTTACCAAACTGATCCTGTTCGTAAATGGACACGTTAGGCATTTTTCGATAGGCCATACTCAACAGGTTTTCTGTATTATACGAATCACCTACATCATAAGCTAAATTCTTATGATTGTTTGTTTGGGTAATAGAAAAATCGGTGGTAAATTTAATGCGGTCAGAAACCTGGTACTCAAGATTGGTACGACCGGTAAGCCTGCGCAGGTTTTGTTGGATAATTGTACCAGATTCATTATAATATCCCAACGACATACGAAAACGGATTTTATCTTCACCACCCGAAAGTGTCAGGTTATGATCGTGCGTTAGACCATACTGGGTAATTGCCTTAACCCAGTTCGTGTTGTTGTTGAAATTTTCATACTCAGAAAACGAAGGATTATAATTAAACTCTGGCTTATTGGCATCAGCTTCGTTTTGATACGAATTGAAATATGCCTGTTTCATCATCATCGTATAATCGTTTCCACTCAACATTTCCAAACCGGCAGGTTGAGTTTTTCCCGAAAAACGGTACGAATACTGAACGCGGGTCGGGCCTTTGATTCCTTTCTTTGTTTTGATGGAAATAACCCCGTTAGCTCCTCTCGATCCCCAGATTGCGGCCGAAGCACCGTCTTTCAGTACAAGGATTTCTTCAATATCATCCGGGCTTATATTCAACAGGTTCGCAAATTGTTCCTGATTAGCTGTGGTGTAATCAAAAGAAGTACTGATATTATTTTCGAAAGGCACATCATTGACAACAATCAATGGTTCTGCATTTGAATTGATTGATGATGTTCCCCGAATTCTCAACGTAGAACCGGAGCCTAAGTTACCGGAATTCCCAACAATATCAAGCCCGGCAATGCGGCCCTGAAGCGCATCATCAATTGATGAAACGGAAAGTCCTTCAAACTCCTTGGTATTTATCTTTTGTACAGCACCCGAAATTTCGCGTTGCGGAATAGCAAATGTTCCATCAGAATACATTTTTTTGGCCGCAACCACCACTTCGGTAATTTGGGTATTTTCTTCAATTTTTATTTCAAATCTGGTTTTACTGCCAATCGGAAGAACAACCATTTTATAGCCAACATACGTAATTTTCAATGAATTGGCAGGATTTTTAATCTCCAGTGAAAAATTTCCGCTGTAGTCAGTAATCGTAGCTGATACAATACGATTGGTCTTATCTATTTCCAGAACATGGACTCCTATCAGCTCTCCACCTCCATCCGAATATACACGGCCGGTAATAAGCGATTGCTTTGAATTTACCTGACCAAAGACGAATAATGGTAAACAAATAAGTATAAGCTGGAAAACATATTTTATGTTATTCATATTTATTTCTTTTTTCATTTATTCAAACTTTAATGCTTTGTCTATTAAATGAATAACAGCACGCGAGGAAGATACTATTTTGTTTGCTCTCATATAATCACCATTATCTACAATATAATCTCTGGCCATCAGGTTATACAACCCTTCTGTTTTAATAACATTAGCCCTGACTGCTGTAAGCTCGCTGTTTACCTGCAGGTTTGAACCATTACTGTTTAAAACCAACTTATAAAATTTACCAGAATCATCCCTGGCTGCAGTCTCATATCTCAGGTTATTGATTCCTTTCCCGTTTATGAAAGTTGAATTATCCATGAAGTGATATTTCAGAAATTTCAAGAGATAAATAGTTTTAGCCTTTTTCTGATTATAATCAGTTTCATTGGCTATTTCATCCCATGTAAACAATTTTGGGTCATCGGCAAAAGCCTGGTTCAAAGCCTGTTCTGTTGGCACAAAAACTGTATAACGAAAGTTGTTAAATGAATTTACAACATAACCCAGACCAGACGAAGAAGACATTTTCTTCAGATTGAAAACCGGTACAATATCCTTATCTGATTGGAAATAAGTGAACACTCGGTCGTCACCTTTCAATAAGTCGAAGAATGCTTTGTATTCCGGATGTTCCCCCATTAAAGTATAGACCGATTTGATTGGATCCTGAAGTATTTTATTCACAAAATATGTTCTTCCATTATCCGAACTATAAAGGCTCTTTTCTCCCGAAGTTGGGTTAGTTATTATACTTGCAGCAGAAGTTTTCTGTTCAATATCTCCACCACCTTTTATTTGAGTATTTCCTTCGCTTCCGCTTATTTTGAGCATAGCTCCCCCTTTTGTGAGTGCATAAAGTGTGTTTCCATCGTCGATGTAACCAGACATCTCATTTCCAACTTTCTGACCTACAACAATGTGCATATCGATAATATCATTTATGCGGTTCCGGATAATTGCCTGATCTACACTACTGTTTGTCAATTGTCGTAATTTAGTTCCTTTCTCGCCCGACCCATTTACGCTGTAAACATCTGCATAAACCATGTTTTTATCCGGGACATATTTAAATGACCATATCTCGCGGGCAGCTTCGCCTTTTGCCCATGCAATCGGGTCGCGATAATTATCAAATGCATCATCAACCGGAACTATCAGGTTATACATGTTTTCCATGGATCGCAGGTACAAATAAAATTTTAAAGTTGCATCCTGAATTCCCCAGTTCATGATTTTTGTACTTGCGCTGGTCATAACGGATGCATAAACACATTGATAATCAATCGGTGGATAAACTACTGACGAGATATAGACCGCGCCATTGTTACCGATATATGTTTTTTTGATATTACTTGCCGATACGTTCATTTTAGCACTCGATTCGTCGGTCAGTGTTGGCCACGTGTGGGGCAATGAGTTCAGAAATGATTTTTTCTGATGATTTTTCAGAAATAAAGCTAATAATGGAGTAGGAATGTTTTCCCAACTTCCATAAGCATCTTTTAAATATTTACCCTTTTCACCATTAATATAATTATTCATTGCTTCGTCGGTAGGAACAAACATTGCTCCCATGTCCTGTTGCAAAGCGCTGGGCGTATATGCATTATCGCTTGGATCGAAGTACAAAAGCCCGTAGTTGGTAAGCGTTTTTCCGTTTGCATCCTGATTAAATGTATTTGTAAAATAGCGTTTTACAAATATGGAGTCGGAAGCAGAAATAGCAGGACGATCGGGAGCTGAGCCATCATAATAATCGTGTGTTTCTTTCGCTATATTGCCCACGTAATAAGGCATACAAAATTTATTCAGCAAACCGTTAAACAAATTAGTTTCACCATTATCCCGAATGATTTGAGCCATATTTTTTGCAGGCAGCATTAAATCTTCAAGCACGTGTACGTAACCGTTTTTACAAATAATATCTTTATCTACTACCTTAATCCCATTAACATAAAGCGTATTGTTATCAAATGACTTTCCATTATTTAAAATAGAAAAGTCGCTTTCGGTGATACCTTGCTTCACCATATTGAATGATGTAAAATGAACGATCGGTGCGGGAGCCTCATTATCAACCAGATATAATCCTTTTGAAGCAAATCGGTTCCAGAATGAGTTTGAAAACAAAGTCTCATCTTTTATATAAGAGATGCTATCAAGATATGTATTTGCAGTATTGCGGCGTAATGCCAAGCCTTCGCCGGACGCGTTCTGAGTTGATGGCACATTGGCCAGCATATTAGACAAATAGGCCATATTTATCATGCTGACATTCATCAAGCTACGCTTTTGAGCAGCGGTTAAATCGTCATAAGATTTAATACCGTATATGTTATTCTTGAAAAAGCGTTCGAAAGCATCATCTCTTGCCGGAAACAGGGTTTTGCTGCCGGTGTAAGTCAATACGTTCTTGTAATTCAGATCATCAACCAATCTCAGGAAATAATGGAAATGGCCATCCTGCTCCATATAGTTATAGATGCTGGACCCTAAAAAATCCGGTTCTTTATCGTTATAGAAATAGTCGTCTTTGCAGGAAGTAAAAATGGTGCCGACCATTATCAAAATGAGAAGGAGAATGTGCGGACTTTTTTGATTTAAAATGATTTTCATTGTCGAAATATTTGATTTAACATCATTTGATTGTATCATATATTATTTATAGACAAGATATTGCCATGCAGTAAAATTGTCTATATACTATTATTTGACAATTATTTATAGTTAGTAATCCTATCTTTTATTCAATCGTGTTTGAAAATGTATATTCGAAAAAAACAGACTTATTTGCTCAATAATTAAAGCTAAAAAAATTGAATTTTGAAAAGAAAAAGCAAAAAGAGTTACGGATCAATAAGCAGTTCGTAAAGCGGATAGCATGCTCAATCGCAAATCAACCCGTAACTCTTTCAACTATTTTATCGTACAATAGCTTTTCTAACAATAGTATTTGAGTCAGACACTACTTTTACCACATATGCTCCGGCAGGAAGATTGATTTGATTGTTATCAATTTTTCCAGATTTGGTATAAACTTCCAATCCGTTAGAATTGTAAATTACCACATTACCCCGAATATTTTCTGCAGAACTGATTCTGATTAAATTTTTACCGGAAATAACCTTAACTTCATTTTCAAGATTTGAACCCAAAGCATTTGGCCCAACAATAAATTGTGCTGTTGCAAATTGGCTGGCTACTTTTGACTGATCAATTGCCTGTACTCCAAAAGTATAAGATCCATTTTCCAATCCATTAATTGTATAACTTGTTGTTGCCAAAGGAGCAAGAATCTCATTTACTTTCAGGCGACCCGTTGTGAGATCTGCAGGAAGCAACGACATTACATGGTCATCACCTGTTTTTTTTACATATAAGTTATATTTGATACCTTCTTTTTCAGACAAATCATCCGTTGATGCAGTCCATGAGAATGTAACATGGCCTTCAGCCACAACAGCGTTAAGTCCGGTTGGAATAGATGGAGCTGCATTTACAGGAATTCCATCACCAAGTTCGTTTTTCCAGAGTCTTGCTTTTGAACCGGCACCATAAGCTATCATAAAGGCATCTAGATCCTTATCATTGTCAATATCAACTAAACTGGCGGTTCCTCCCCATAAATTAGTAGTAGAACTCAGATCTTCATTTACAACTCCTGAATGATTGAAGTTATACCGAGTGAACGTCTGATCTCCAAAATTATTCAAAAAAACAGCATTTGGGCCTGCATTCATATACAAAAGATCTGAATAACCATCATTATTTACATCGCCCCAGGCAATAGATTGTTCTTGTTTATTGTTCGGCATTCCGTTTTGTGCGGCAGGAATTAGTGTAAAAGATCCATCTCCGTTATTTTCATAGATGTCGGTTTTCCAATACCAGCCAGAAGAATTTGCGCCAACTCCAGTCACTACATAATCCAATTTCCCGTCATTATTATAATCGCACCAGGCAAGCTCTCCGCTTTCTGTTCCATCAAAGAAAACAGGAGCGGCAAAGGTTCCGTCTCCATTGTTTTTATAACGTGCGGCTACAAATCCATTTGGATAAATGGGAGAATCAGCAGCGTACCCTGATGCGATAAGATCCAGGTAACCATCACCATCATAATCGCCAAATGCAGCAGATCCGGCATTCAACTGAACAAATGTTTGTGTTCCGTTTACAGGATTTTCAACTTTTTCAAAACCCTGTCCCTTGAGGTTTTTATACAGGAAAGCATGCCTTCCGCTTTCATTTTCTCCCTGAAGATAAATATCTACCCAGCCATCATTATCAACATCACCTGCAATTACATAACGGTTTGCACGGTTTCCTCCACCATTATTTACATATTCAAATGTTCCCTGAAATACTTCCTCAAATTCGTAATTACCGGCAGCACCAAGGTTTTTGTATAATGTTGAGTATTTACCCAAATCATCCTGGCCGGCCAAAAACAAATCTAAATTTCCATCATTGTTATAATCAAACCAGGTAATATTGGCAGCATCAAGATTTGGGAATGGATGGGTCACTTTAGTAAATGTTCCATTGCCGTTATTCTTGTAAAACATGGTAATTTTAGCCCAGTTGTTTGTCACACCGCCAGTTATCAGGTCCAAAAATCCATCATTATTATAATCGCCCCAGGCAGCTCCACTCTCGAACGAAAATGAAAGGCTATCCATTCCGCTCGTACCTACCACAGGTCTGTCTATCTCTACAAAATTCGGAGTTTTTGCAGTCTGCGCAAAAATACCGTTTAAACCAAACAATGCTACTATTAGAAGTGCATGTTTAAAAAAGTAATTTGTTTTCATAATACATTAAATTAGTAGTTAGTTAATAAATTTCAAAGAACTTATACCATCATTGGATTGTACCTTTATAATAAAAGTTCCTCTGGTTATTTTAGAAATATCTATTTGTTTCATAAAAGAATTAGTTGATATCTGGTTTTCGCTTAAAACCATTTGTCCGGATAAATTATAAATATCAACGGACCGGATAATTTCCGTTGAATAAATTTTAATTGATTTATTTACTTTATCGATAGCAACCGAAATCGTTGGATTTTTTTTTATATCTGATAACCCATTTGCGTCATTTTCTACTAACCGGATAACAAAACCGCCTCCTTTGGCCATTTTATAAGTCAACTTCGTATTGGAAGTTACATCAATTTGTTCGCTTACATAACGTGTAGGATAATCACCGGACGTATCATCATCTCTTAATATTGTGGCTTTATACTGAACATTGGGTTTGAGGAAACTAAAATCAACCTGAATGTCTCTGGCAATCCAGCTACTCATTCCGCCAACGTACCAATCGGTTCCTTTTTGCTTTGCAGTAAGAATATATTCTCCGAGTTTTGCATCTAAAGGCACAGTTTTATCCCATACGGAAGGAACCTTCGACAAGAAGTCCAGAATGTCTGGGTATTTAACGTATTCGGTAGGTGCATCACTCAAATAACCAAGCCACTGATCGAAAATAACGTACATGGATAATTCATGTGCTCTTGTTCCCTGGCTTGATGGAACGGTATTTGGTAGATCAACCGGAGTAAATTGTCTTTCTGTTTTATTTCTCATGGAACCCGGCGTATAATCTTCCGGTCCAACCAAGGAGCGCATATACGGGAACAGCACATGATAATCGGGCGATGATCCTCTTCTCCAGAAATCTTCCTCTTCACCCAGCACTGCTTCGAAGTTGAGGATATTCGGGTAAGTACGGTTCAAACCGGTAGGAACAGGACAGCCATGAAAAATACCAACCATCTTTTGGTTTGCCAGATCCTGAGCCAGTCGAGGTCCCCAATTCATTGCAATTTGGTCATTACGCTGAAAAAAATCAATCTTTGCACCCGAAACACCGTATCTTTTCATTTTAGCAACCCAGTTCGGCGTTTCCAATGCATTACTGGCCCACGTCCAAACCACAATCTTGACGTTCTTGGATTTTGCATAAGTACAAAGCGAGGCAATATAACTTTCACTCCAACCAGCATCTAATGTCATGTATTCAATATGGTTAGCCGCTGCAAAATCAACATAATATTTATATAACGTGAGGCCCAAATTGTCATTTCCGTTTGCAGGAATTCCTAATGTCGGATTAGCGCTACCATCCGCGGTAAGCATTGCTTTGTGCCACCACTCCCACGAAGATTTTCCGGGAACAATCCACGACACATCAGCCAACTTTAGCGGAGCAGCCAACATGTACACCAACTCATTATTCAGCAAAGATTTATCATCATTTGAAACAATAATTACACGCCACGGAAATGAACGGGCACCAGTGGTATTGGCAATATAATTAAATCGTGTAACCGGTGTATGATTGGAATAGACATTGGTCGGTTCACTTACTGAGTCCGGATAGTGTGCCCACATTCCTTTCATCGAATTTGTTCCATTACTTTGAATATACAAACCGGGATAATCCGAATTATCAGCTTCGGTAATAACCACTTTGTAAGTGGTATTCGGATAGCTGAACAGAATCGGCGTAACCGCAAATTGAGTCGAAGTCAAATCATTAACCGAATTATAAAGAGAATAAGCCTTCTCCCAATGGTCTAAAGTTTTAGCCTCCGGAAAATATACTTTCGGGTTACCTGCAAAATTAAAGATTGCATCTTCCGATTTCACAATAATATTAGTTGAAAACGCAGTTACAAACCTATACGCAACACCTTCATTGTAAGCCCTGACAACCAAATCATAATTTTCATTATAATGGACAATTAATTCATTATACTTTTCCTGCAATGATTTATTTTTACCAATCAAAACAGGAAGTACATTATCTACAGAATTTCTTTCCACACTTTTGATGGTACCTTTTCCTACAATTGTTCCATCCTGAAGATTCATACCAATTGTTGATGGAGATATAAGTTGGGTTTGTCCGTAAAAAACCTCATATTGTGTCCCGTTATCAACATGAAGCGTTATCTTAAAACTTCTGTCTGGCGATGCCACATCATAATCCACTGCCATTACATGCTGGAAACAGAAAAGGGTGAAAATTAGAAATATGCTTATTTTATTCGTGAGTAAATTCATGATTCAATATGTATTGTATATGTTCATTTTATTTTACCGGAGAAATCATCAGAGCCACACCACCTCCGTTAGCCATGTGAATAGTCATTTTAGACGTTGATCTCACTTCTTTTGTTTCAAAAATATACTGATTGGGGTTCTGATTTGAATCAGAACCATCTTTGAAAATTTCTGCTTTATATTTTTTTCCCGAAGTCAGAAATGAGAAATCGATCATAATATCCCGTTCATTCCAGTTAGACATTCCACCCACAAACCACTCACTGCCTTTGCGCTTAGCAACTACAGCATATTCTCCATATTTTGCAGCAAGCACTTTCGTGTCATCCCAACTTGAAGGAACATCTGATAAGAATTTCAAAATATCCGGATATTTACGATATTCATCCGGCGAATCGGCCAGCATTACCAACGGACTGTTAATAACAATATATTCAGCCAGTTCCTGGCAACGGGTACCCAGACTTACAGGTAATCCCGGATCAATGGGTTTGAAATTTTTAAGATTAGAATTTCGCATGGAACCCGGAGTGTAATCTATAGGACCTGCCAACATCCGGCTGAAAATAAACTGAAGCCGGTAATCGGGATTGGTAGAAGTATCCCATTTGGAACATTCCATCCCGCGAACTGCTTCGTAAGTGAGAATGTTCGGATAAGCACGGTTCAAACCGGTGGGTTTGCTGCATCCATGGAAATCCACCAACAATTTCCGCTCGGCACAGGCCTTTGCCAATTCCTCGTATTGCGGCATGATTTGCGCATCATCGCGATCGAAAAAGTCAATTTTCACTCCGGCTGCTCCCCAACTGCTTATCGAATCGAGATATTTGTGCGGATATTTCATCAAGGTGGAAGCCACAGTCCAAAGCAGAACGCCCACTTTTTTTTCTTTTCCGTAGCGGATTATTTCTTTCACATCCACGTTTGGATTTAATTCGTTTGGTTTAAACAGATTCGACCAACCGGCATCAATCAGCAAATATTCCAATTTATTTTCGGCGGCAAAATCAATATAATACTTATACATCTGTGTAGACAGCTTGTGCGGACCGCTTTCAAAAGGCGCATTTTCCAAAATGGCACAATGCCACCATTCCCAGGTTGCTTTTCCGGGCTTAATCCAATCGGTATTTTTAATTTGCTGAGGCTTGGCCAACAGGTAAATCATATTGTTGGTCATCAATTGCCGATCATCGTCCGACACAATAATAATTCTCCAGGGAAATGCATGATTGCCGGCCGTGCGGGTAATAAAATCGGTACGGTCCTTTACCACAGTAACGAAATTTCCCCAACTGCCCATTATCACTTCTTTTGGGTATAATGCCCAGAAACCTTTCATGGATTCATTTTGCTTTTGCAAATACATTCCCGGATAGTTATTCAAATCCGATTCGGCAATCACCACTTTCAAGCCTTGTTTCTTATTATCGAACAAAACAGGTGTAATTCCGTATTTCCCGTTTTCAATTTCCGAAATGGAATTGTATGTTTTATGGCTGAGTTCCCATGCAGTAAAATTGTTAGTTTCTGGCAGAACAACCGCCGGATTATCCGACAAACGAAAATCTGCTTTTTCTGCTTTTACGGTTACAGAATCGGCGGCAACACCTCTTCCTTCGAAACGGTATGCCATACCCTCATTGTACATCCTGAAGCAAACCGAATAACCTGCATTAAACTTGATTTTCAGCTCATTGTACTCATTTTTAATTTCTTTGAAGTTACCAGCCACTAATTTAACAGTCTCATTTCCCTTTCGCAATGTTTTCTGAATTACTTTATCTCCATTCCCCCAACGTTGGCCGTTGGCGAATGTCATTCCGAGTGAAGAGGAAGTGGTTACATTTTTACCGTGATAGTTGAGTGAGTAGCTTAAAAGCGAATCATTATGGATAGTCAGTTCCACCCGTTTGTCTGGCGAAACCAATTTGAAGTTTTGAGAATGAACAGTTGCCAGCATTAAAAACAGGCAACTTATATATAGGAAGTTTCTTTTCATGATTTTTATAGCAAAATGCAATAAGGTTTTTTTTTATACGGACTTTTCAACCCGATAGATCCGTCTTATTTGTAACGGATCATTCTTTCATCATTTCGCTTTGAAGGCCAAAAACACATCGTGGTTTTTATCCTTCAAAAGCTTTTTAATTCAAGTCTGTTATTAATTGGCTTTCATCTCAACAAAAGTACGGTAGCTGATCAGCAAATTCAATAATAACGGCACCAATAAATAGTAATTTCGTCGCATTTACATGAATGTTTCAACCCATACGACAATTTTACTATTATTTACGACAGCTGTTTGTGAATGTTTTCTTCTTATTATCAGGACTCTAACCTTATCAAACAACTACGACAAAATCAGCGAGGAAATCAAACCTATTCTGCTACCGTTGTAGCTATTTATTCTGCTTTTATAACCATAATCTTTCAGAAACATCATGATTTTTTAAGCAGAATAAATAGAAAAACAACTTGCTTTTCAGAACGGCAGGATATTCATTTCCCGGGGCAAACTAACAAATCTATCAGGAGTATTGAACAGCATTATTCAAAACAGATTTTCCCGAATGACACATTTTCAAGTGAATTTGCGCCCCCTGATGATTTATGTCCAAAGCCAGGATTTCAGAAAATAATCTGGCGGCATTTTCATTATCCTTCTTGCCCAGAAATCCTAATCCCATTACATATTTACAATGTATCTGGTTCCGGATATTGAGGTCTTCGTCCCAAATCGCCAAATCGGGCAAAGAAACGGCAAAGTAATCGATGCGGCAATTGTCATTCAAATGCTCTTCGCCATGTCTTATCAGATTCTCGAAACACATGGTGGCTTTGACCTCTTCTCCCAACATTTTCCAGGACAATCCCTGATAGAATATTTTATCCGGCTGCGAATCGTTGTAGAAAAATGCCTGTTGAGGTTCCGTTGAGCCCATTGTGGCTTTCAAAAGCATTTTTTTTGCATTTTCCTCATCACCAAGTCCTTTATAGGCCAGCCCTTTGTAATAATAAATGTCATTTTCCTCCATGCCCGGCAATTTTCCTTCACCCAAATGATAAGGATAAGCTTCTGTTTCGGTCAACAAAGCCAATGCTTCGGAAAAAATGCCGTTTGCCAACGCCTTTTTAGCTAATTCTACGCGACAAAACGTGTACTGACCGGTAATTTTACCTTCACCTCCCTCCCATGGGTGGAATTTGCGGCTATCAATCAGCTTTTTGGCCATCTCAAATTCTTCCAACTGATTGTAAAGTTGAATATATTCGATGCTTAAATCATCTCTTGACTCAACCAATTGAATATGCTTCTGCAGAAATGCAAGCCTTTCGGCATAAGGCTTTCCGGTTTTTTTATACAACTGATCGAGTTCCATTAAAATACGTGCATCAGTTTCGTCCAATAAAAATGCTTTTTCCAGAGCTTCTTGTGCCTTTGTCTTTTCATTCAGTTTATTATAGTATGCCAATGATAGATTTCTCCAAACTGTTGGGAAAGTTGCATCCAGACTTATTGATTTTTCCCAATTGGCGATAGCTTCCGTATATTGTTGTTTTGAATACCAGAAATTTCCAAGGAAATAGCAAGCTTTTGCAGCATCCTGATTTTCTGCGATTGCATCTTGCAGGATAATCACTTCTTCCAATCTGTTCGGGAAGCAATAATCGGGCTTACACTTTTCGGCCAATTGGTAGAATTTCGCTGCTTCAACTTTATTTCCGATCCTGTTGGCAAAATAACCCAATGCGTAATAAACCATTGGATATTCCTGCGACTGAGTTTCAACCTGCATTTTCAACAATTCGGTGGCTTCTTCAAATAACCCTGCTGCCGAAAAGTCAAGTGAATATTCGAGGTAATTGTGTACCCAGCCGCGGGTTATCGTTTTTACTTCCTGCAACGCAGTCTCATCTCCTGTTATCAGGTATTTTTCAAACTGGCATCCAACATTGAAATAATCTATTTTCAACGATTCCTCAATCCATGCAATCGCTTCTTCATTTCGTCCGAGTTTGCGCAACACCGATGCTTTCAGTTGACGCGATTTATGATTATGCCAGTTCCGGATCAATGATCGTTCCACCAAATCCAACGCCTGAACATAATTTCCTTTCAAGGTATCAATCTGAGCCAATGCCAAAAACGCTGCATCCTGCCAGGCCGCATTCCAGCTGGCTTTAAACAAGGCATCGTAAGCCTCATCGTTTTTCCCCTGCAATTTCAGGCACAATCCGAGGTTGTAATACGCTTCGCCGTCGTACGGATTTGGATTCCGGTCAGTAAGCGTTTCAATGGCTTTACGGAAATAGCTTTCAGCTTTTGCAAACTGACCTTTACGCATCAAAAGCAATCCTACAGCGTTGTTGCAACGGCTATCACCCGGTTCGCGGTTAAGCGCTTCCTGATAATAATCCATTGGATTATAGGTGGCATGGCGGTATTGCTCCAAATGCAGACCAGTCAGGAACAATTGCTCTATAGACGAAATATCTTTCGGATCTTTTGCTGCTTTTGCAGGTTCTGGAAGTTCCTTTTCCTCTTTTTTCTCCATCTGGTAGCTGATAATCAAACTTCCATCGGCAGCAAGAACGTCAAGTTTAAGTCCTTCGGTTGGGTAACTGCCCATTTCAAGTTCTTCACAGAATGGAGTTTCTGGCGAAATATCAATCCGCTTTTCGAAAATAATTTTTCCGTTAGCCGCTGTCAATCTTACAACCACATCTTTGTTTTCGGCTGTTGTATAAAGAACAATGCTGGCTTTTCCATCGTTCACTTCTAAATTCAGGATTGCATCTTTGTTAGCATTTTTCACATAACCAACCTCGCTATAAGGCATAAAGTACTGTTCCCACGATTTCACTTCGTACGGTTGCAACCACGAGAAATCAGGCTGGTTATCAGTAAAAACTCCGGTCATCAGTTCAATATACGGCCCATCTTCGTCGGTCAGGTTTCTGTCCCACGCCTGCCCAAAGTCGCTGTTACCCCAGGTCCATTGCTTTTTTCCCGGCGAAACATGATGATTGGCTACGTGTAGCAATCCTCCACGCTGGTTAGTTTCGTATCCACCCACAAAGTCGTATTTCGACTGAATGGCCATGTACGACGTAGGCACCGGAATATTTTTATATTTAGAAATATCAACTCCAGCCGAATAATCCTGTTTATAGTAAACCCCATGGGCAATGGGAAAGTCGGACACATCGCGCTTGCCATGGTCAAAAACGGCATGTACATCGGGTGGAAAAACCGAATGGTAAAAATCGTGCACCACCACAGCCGGATTTGCCCACCAAAGGAATGTTTGCGGAAATGGTGTTCTGTTATATAAACGGACTTTAATTTCCAGATACGCCTTGTCCGGATGCAATGTAAATCCCTGTGCTCCTTTGGTTCGGAACATACGCTCCACCTCGTTGCACCACACTGTCATGCTACCATCGGCATTTGTTTCAATACACGAATCGGTTGGCAAAAAAGTGGATGGACGATGATGCTGAGGCCAGTTGAATTCAATTCCGCCCGAGATCCACGGACCGGTAAGGCCAACCAAAGCAGGTTTCACTACCTGATTATAGTACACAAAATGACGTTGTTTGATTTTATCGTAAGCCATGTGCACCCGTCCCCCAAGTTCGGGAAGAATCATCAGTTTTATATAATAATTCTCAATAAAAATAGCACGGTATGTTTTCGAAGTTTTTACATCCGAAATTTTTTCAACCACCGGATACGGATAAACCGAACCGCTGCTTCCCTGGTACACCCTTTTTTCGAGAAAAATCGGATTTTTTTCCTCTTCCCCGATTTCGTAGGTGGGCAACACTATGTCCTCTCTCCAGGCACGGACTTCTTTCGTATCGACCGTGCTCTCAATTAAATACTTGGTAATATCTTCCATCTTTGTTTCGTAAATATCTCAGCAATTATTTTTTTATCAATTCATTTTCAAGCTCTTCCAGAGTCTTCCCTTTGGTCTCAGGCACACTTCTCATTACAAAAACTCCTCCGAGCAAACAGATTATGCCATATAGCCAAAAAGTTCCGGCTGCACCCAACCCTTTATTTAGTAACGGAAATGTGTATGTAAGGATAAAACAAGCAGTCCATAAGGCAAACGTAGCTATCGACATGGCTATTCCCCTGATTTTATTCGGATAAATCTCGGATATCACAATCCACATTACCGGAGCTAAAGTCATGGCATAACAAGCAATGGCCAGAACCACGATTACCAACAGGAAGAATCCGGAAATATGAAAATAGTACGCCGCACCCATTAACGCATAAATAAGCGTTAACCCAAAAGCTCCCAACAACAACAAAGCTTTGCGGCCCCATTTATCGACAAAATACATGGCAATAACAGTAAATATGACGTTGGTAATACCCGTAATTACTATATTGAGTAACACATCAGACACTCCGAATCCGGCAGACATGAAAATTTCCTGAGCGTAGTTGAATATCACATTTATACCGCACCATTGCTGGAAAACTGCTAGTACTATACCTATAATCAAAACCTTACGCAACGAAGGATGAAGTAATTGTTTGAAACTTGCTTTTTCTTCCAAATGCATATTTGACTCAATAGCATGTAATTCTATCTCTGCATTATCCAATCCAACTAATTTGGTCAGAATTTTCAAAGCTGACTCCCTTTTCCCATTCACAGTCAGCCAACGCGGACTTTCGGGCAACACAAATCCCAGAGAGAAAAACAACCCGGCAGGTATAGTCATCACAATAAACATCAACCGCCAACCGGTTTGACCATTCCATGACATGCGTATAAATTCGGCAGTGGCATCAGCCGGAACTGGTTTGGCAATAAGCCAGTTTACCAATTGTGCAGCCAAAATGCCAAGCACCACAGTGAGTTGATTAATAGCTACAAATCGTCCGCGTAGTTTGGCCGGCGCTATCTCGGCAATATACATGGGAGAAAGACTTGAAGCAGCTCCAATTGCAAAACCTCCAATCAGCCGGAATACATTAAACCATGTAAAGTTTGGCGAAAGTCCCGTGCCGATAGAAGTACAAACAAAAAGTGCCGCAGCTATAATTAATATTGGTTTCCGACCGTATCTGTCGCTCAATTTACCGGAGGCAAGCGCACCAATTAAACAACCAATTAACGCACTACTCATAGCCCAACCTTGCATCATTGGGTCATTAGCTATTTGGAAAAATTGTTCGTAAAACGGCTTTGCACCTCCTATTACTACCCAATCGTAACCGAAAAGTAATCCACCCATGGCAGATATGATTGAAATAAGAAATAAATGGACATTTGTGTTTTTCTTCATCGTTATAAAATCTATTATTTGTGTAAAAGTTTCTGTTGGCGTATTTTTGTATATTTTCATTGTAAACATACAAATTAATCGGAAATAAAGTCAACTATCAGCACATAGACTTCAACGTGCAATAATTGACTGTGCAAAGAGAATCAAAATTCTTACCTAAAAAAATAGAGTAATCTATTTTGAACATGGACAATCTTATTACGTTTTCATATCCCTCCTATTGAAAGAAACTAACAAACTGAAAGTTCGGATTCCATGACTTCAAAACAAATTACAAACAAAAAAACACCTGCACAAATGAACGTACAGGTGTTTCCATATTTTTAAAAATCAGAATCTTATTATTATAAACCCCGGATTATTTCCAAAAGCAAATCAAAATTGCACTTCAGTCAAGTCTACTCCGAGTATTTTCTGTGAAATTTGATTTAGTGCGTCAAATTCTCTTTTAAATGCATAGTGGTATGGATATGGACCAATGATTTGCCGGCTTCTAAATGTGCTGCAGGCGATGAAGTTTCGATCTCGTAAAAAGACCGTAATGCTACTATTTTCCAACAGACTGTCATTATATGAGTTTATCACATCGCCTTTGAATAGTTCATTTTAATATTCTCACATCGAATTGACATACATATTCTTTACTTCATTAAAACGAAACTTCACAACTGTCAATGTTCCATTTGCCGCATCATACGAACCAGCTACCGGAATTGTCATGGCAGGAGGCGTTCCTATTTTATCACGTTTCCACCATCGCCTTAAAAAAACAGATGCGAATCCGTTATTTTTAGCCGATCGGCATCGATTTTTCCAAAATATGCTGTCAGTGATTACTGCTTTATTCGATGGCTTATACGGGATGATTATCATATTTTTTCGGAAGGGATAAACTGAACCAAAATCCAAATAGAAAGCATTCCGGTAGCTTTGTTCCAGTCAAAATAACTGGCATTGGTTAGAATATTTTCTGACGAAAACGCAATAGAACTAACCGAAGCGGGAAGTTTAAAACCAAGTTCTTTTGCGACTACAACATCATCGAGCAACGAAACCGGGCGATCTAATCGGAGTGCCAACTTCGTAAACCAGATGTAATCAATTGGAAAGCTGCAAAACTTGTTATTTTTTCATAACCCTACCTGGCTTAAAACAAAAAAGGAGTCAGATTGCATACACAATCTGACTCCCTCAATATATTACCTAAATTATCTACCCGAATTTACTTATTCAATGAATTGCAAATTTTTTGGTTGATTTCACGTACTTTTTGTTCATTCATTTTTATCACTTTACGGTCGTAGGTGATAAGTCCGTTAATCTCTTCTTCCACATCGGTAGTTTGCGTATAAACTCCGGCAGAGAATCCTTTTTCCACCATATCGTAAAGCTGTGTGGCATATTTTACGTATTCGGCTGTCGCTTCGTCAATAGAATTTAACTTTACATATCCCCAGTTTTTATCCTTATCCCAGAGATGATCTTTCACCGGAAGTCCGATTCCACCAAATTCACCCAATACATTTACACGTTGCGGATCGCGAATATACATTTCGGGACCCGGATAGCTGTGTAAATCCAGTATATCGCCACAGAAAAAATGGTTACCGCCACTGGCCGGATTCACCAAACGGCTCGGATCGTATTCTTTTATCCATTTTGAGATTTCATGAGGTTTAAATTGCCCCCAAGATTCGTTAAACGGAACCCACACCCCAATACAGGCATAAGAATACAGGTTATCAATCATTTCTTTTAACTCTTTACGATACATAGCTTCCGATTCCGGAGAACGTTTTACTTCCGTACCGTTAAAATAATTGCGGGGCTGCCACTCCGGTCCCTGACCGCCGCTTGGCATATCCTGCCACACAATAATACCCAACTTGTCGCAATGCATATACCAACGGGCCGGCTCCACCTTCACGTGCTTACGAATCATATTAAATCCGAAATCCTTTGTTTTCTGTATATCGTACTTTAATGCTTCATCAGCCGGAGCTGTATAAAGTCCATCAGGCCACCAGCCCTGGTCGAGTGGTCCCAATTCAAAATAATCTTTGTTATTCAACTGCATGCGCATATTTCCGCTGTCATCTCTGCGTGAAGAGTATTTGCGCATGGCAGCATAACTTTTCACCTGGTCGATAGCTTTTCCATCGCGATACAGCGAAACCTGCATATCGTATAAAAACGGAGTTTCCGGGCTCCAGAGTTTTTGATTTGCAACCGGAATTTCCACAGGCTGACCACCCAATGCCTTACCCGTTCCTACCAGTTTTGTTCCTTCAAAAAGTTTCACCTCTACCATATCGCCCGAAAGCAACTCGTCGGTTTCTACTTCTATTTTAATTTTACTTTTATCAATATCCGGCGTGTTTTTCACGTTTGTAATAAAATGGCTGGCAACAGGCTCAAGCCATACGGTTTGCCAAATTCCTGACACCGGTGTATAAAAAATTCCACCAGGATTGTAAGCCTGTTTTCCACGGGGTTGTTCACCATTCGACGTTGGATCCCAAACTTTTACCACCAATTTATTATCACCTTTAACCAAAGCGGCTGTAATATCAAATGAAAATGCTGAATATCCACCGGTATGTTGGCCAATTTTTGTGTCATTCACCCAGACATCGGTTTTCCAGTCAACGCCTCCGAAGTGCAGCAATACTTTTTTTCCTTTCCATTCAGCAGGAACTTTGAATGATCGCGAATACCACAATTCATCGTTATCCTTAAGCCCTTTTTGCACACCCGATAAGCTTGATTCGACGGCAAACGGAACCAATATCTTTCCATCAAATGCAGAAGGAGTATTTTCTCCGGCCCGACGAATGGCATAATTCCATAATCCATTCAGGTTCGACCAATTTTCACGCACCATAAGAGGTCGCGGATATTCGGGTAGAACACGGTTCACATCGATTTTCTCTGCCCATTCAGTTTTGATTCGGTCGCCGGCAGGCTTCCACTGCGCCTGAAGCGAAAGCATTGTCATTAACCCGACAACACCAATTACTAATTTTCTCATGTTTTTATTCTAAGTTTTTTAATGTTTCTTTAGCTGAATTTCAATTTTTCAAAGGATGAAAAATTCAGATTCCAAGCTCTCGTTACAGTGTTTTTTCAGTGTTGCAAAGAAACTTAATAAAGAGAAAAAGAAACAATAATAAACGTCCAATTGATACTACAAATTGACCATTTTTGAGAAAGTGAATAGGTAGAAACGATCGAACTGAAAGAAAACAAAAATCATATCAGGGTCATATTTAGCATTAAAGCCCAAAACGAGTTGAAGAATACCCTCTTTAGTTAATCAGTAAACATATTAGTATTTATTTCTGAAACCGGCAATATCAAAACATTCAAAAAAAGTATCAAAATTAAACGTCATTTAAATGGCTACAAACGCAATGCTTTTATCTTCCGGATACCATCGCAAAAAGCATCAGAAAAGCTTGGAAAAAAAAGAACTTAACAATTTCTTCAGGGGATCATTTGAGAAAAAATATTGCAACTATCTTTTTCCTGATTCTGCCCGTTCTAAGAATCTTGTTTTATTGAAGTTAAGTTCAATAGTTGTCCACATTGGAAATACAGGCTCTTGTTTTGTTGTCTTAAATTTTGGTTTCTTCAGAAAAACACTGTATCTTAGTACAGTTTTTTGAATAAATTCTAACCTTTCATATCCATGGAAAACAATTATTGCATTATCATGGCAGGCGGCGTAGGTAGCCGTTTTTGGCCATTCAGCCGAAATGACCGTCCGAAACAATTCCTCGATTTCTTCGGAACCGGACGTTCGCTACTACAACTAACTTTTGACAGGTTACGCCACTTGGTTCCCGCTGAAAATATTTTGATTGTATCTAATGTCATTTATAAAGATATGATTCTGGAACAATTACCGGAAATCACTGCAACACAAGTATTGCTCGAACCAAACCGAAGAAATACAGCACCTTGTATTGCCTATGCCGTAAACCGCATCAAAGCGATAACCAACAAGGCAAACATCATTGTTGCTCCATCGGACCACCTGATTCTGAAAGAAACCGACTTTCTGGACACGCTCCGTTTCGGACTGGATTTTATTGAAAAAAATGACTGCCTGCTTACTCTGGGAATCAAGCCCAGCCGGCCCGAAACAGGCTACGGATATATTCAAATTGACGAAGGAGAAACAAATCTGCGCAAAGTCAAGACATTTACAGAGAAACCAAATGCTGAACTAGCTCAGATCTTCTACGAAACAGGCGAATTCTTCTGGAATTCAGGCATTTTCCTGTGGAATCTTCAAACTATCAGCAAAGCTTTCGATGAGTTATTGCCCGAAGTTTCCGGAAAATTTAATGCCGGAAAGGAATTTTTCAACACCGAAAAAGAACAGGAATTTATCGACGAGATGTACCCTTCATGCCCAAATATCTCCATCGATTATGGCATTATGGAAAAAGCGTCGAACGTGAATGTTTTGTGCTCCGATTTTGGCTGGACCGACCTCGGTACCTGGGGATCGCTTTACGAAATGTCGCCTAAAGATGATAATCAGAACGTAACCCTGAAATGCAAAACCGCATTTTACGAAAGCGAAAACAATATCGTTGTCTTGCCTTCGGAAAAACTGGCTGTCATTCAGGATTTAAAAGGATACATTGTGGCTGAGTCTGATAATGTATTACTCATTTGCAAATTGGAAGAAGAGCAACGTATCCGCCAATATGTAAATGACATGAATGTGGCTTTCGACGGCAAATTCAATTAACCTGCAACAAATTTCAAAGTAATATAATTGATAGTCAGCAGTTCGTGTAACTGCTGGCTATTTGTATAATATATAATTTTAAATGAGTGATATTATTCATCTTTTACCCGATTCGGTAGCCAACCAGATTGCAGCCGGCGAAGTAATTCAACGCCCTGCATCGGTACTGAAAGAACTGATTGAAAATTCCATTGATGCCGGAGCAACTTTTATACAGGTAGTAATAAAAGATGCAGGCCGTACGCTTATACAAGTGATTGACAACGGAAAAGGAATGAGTGAGACAGATGCGCGAATGGCATTTGAACGCCATGCCACGTCGAAAATTAAAAACGCCGACGATCTGTTTGCCCTTCGCACCATGGGATTTCGTGGCGAAGCATTAGCCTCTATTGCCGCTGTAGCACAGGTTGAGCTTCGCACCCGCCGCCCGGAAGATGAATTAGGAGTACTCGTTGAAGTAGCCGGAACGCGCGTATTTAAACAAGAAGCCGTTCAGTGCAACCAGGGAACATCATTTCAGGTAAAAAACCTGTTTTTCAATGTTCCGGCCCGCCGCCGTTTCCTGAAAAGCGACAACGTAGAGAAAAGCCATATTCTGAATGAATTTTACCGCATTGTGCTTGTCAACACCAATGTTTCATTCTCCTTTTTCGATGGAGATGAGGAAATTTTCAACCTCCCGGCATCTAACAATAAAATCCGGATTGAAAATGTATTTGGCAAAAGCGCCAAGAAACGCTGGCAACAACAGCTGCTGACAATAGAAACAACTACCAATCTGGTAAGCATTTCGGGCTACGTGGGTAAACCTGAATATGCACAAAAATCGGCCAATCAATACTTTTTCGTAAATGGTCGCTACATGCGCCATCCCTATTTTCACAAAGCAGTACTAATGGCCTACAACCAAATGATTCAGGCCACCGAAAGTCCGAATTATTTCATCTATTTCGATGTCGACCCGCAAACTATCGACATTAACATCCACCCAACTAAAACGGAAATCAAGTTTGAAAACGAACAGGCTATCTGGTCTATTCTTTCGGCAACCGTAAAAGAGGCTCTTGGAAAATTCAATGTCGTTCCTTCTATTGATTTCGACCAGGAAGGAGCAGTGGATATGCCAGTCAACGTGCGCGTTGAGAACGTACGTCCGCCACAAACAAATTTCAACCCCAATTACAACCCATTTGGCTCTACAAGCTATAAACGGCCAAATCTGGATTGGGAACAACTTTATGGTGACTTTGAGAAAAAAGAAGAACCCGTGATCAGCTCTGCAATTGATTGGGAAGCGGACACCGATTTACCTGCCACTCCCTCATTCACCCATCAGGAGCAACAGCAGGTAATTGAAAATCTGGAAACACGCGCCGAAAACTACCAATACAAAAATCGCTATATCCTGACCGGTATAAAATCAGGTTTGCTGATGATTGACCAACACAGGGCGCATACACGAATTTTATTCGACCTGTTTTTGAGCCAGATTGAAAATTCGCAAGGTATATCGCAGCAAGTTTTGTTTCCGGAAACACTTGAATTAAGCGCGGACGACACTTTATTTTTCGAACAAATACTCCCTGACCTGCAACATATTGGTTTTGAGTTTGAAGAAGCCGGGAACAATACGTTCAATGTAAAAGGAGTTTCTTCGCACGTGGGCACCGGTAGTGTCATTGACTTAATGCTGGAAATGCTGGAAAAGGCTAAAACTACCGCCCTGGACCCCACCGCCAGCATCCACGAATCCATTGCCCTTACATTGGCCGAATCTGCTTCGCTAAAATCGGGTCAACGACTTTCGGCCGAAGAAATGAGCGACCTTATCGACAGGTTGTTTGCCTGCAACAACCACAACTTTACGCCTGATGGTAAGAAAATCATGACTATTTTCAGTCAGGATGAACTTGAAAAAAGATTTTAGGAGTACTCAAAAATCTTTCTAGCTGAGAACAAAAAAGCCGCTCAAAATGAGCGGCTTTTTTGTTCATACATGAAGCTTCATCACCAGTATTTAATCTTCTTTTGCCTGTGGAGTAATCAACTTATAGCCTTTGCCATGAATATTGATAATCGCTACATTCTGATCTTCTTTCAGCAATTTACGCAATTTGGTGATATACACATCCATGCTGCGTGCGTTGAAGTAGTTATCGTCTACCCAGATCGTTTTCAAAGCAAAATTGCGTTCCAGAATACTATTTGCATTTGCAGCCAGTAAATTCAGCAACTCAGATTCCTTGGTAGTCAGTTTTTTAGATTCACCTTCATAAGTCAGCAGCTGTTTTTGAGCATCAAAAACAAAAGCACCAATCTGGTAAGCCACCACATCTTTGGTGCGTTTGCCTTTCACACGGCGCAAAATAGACTCGATGCGGTACAACAATTCTTCCATACTGAATGGTTTCGACAGATAATCGTCGGCACCCAGTTTGAATCCCTGCAAAATATCTTCTTTCATCGATTTTGCAGTAAGGAAAATAATAGGCACTTCGGCGTTCAGGGCACGTACATCGGCAGCCAGGGCAAATCCGTCTTTTTTAGGCATCATTACGTCGAAAACACATAAATCGTATTTGTTCTTTGAAAAAGCCTTGTAACCGGCTTCCCCATCGGGCTGCAAATCTGCATCGTACCCTTTTGTCTGCAAATACTCTCTGAGAAGCATGCCAAGATTTTCGTCATCTTCGCACAACAGGATTTTTACTTTTTCGTCAGTCATAATTGTAATTTTTGAGTGTTGGTATTGTAATAATAAATTTAGTTCCGATATTCAATTCACTTTCTACTTTGATAGAACCTTTGTGTTCTGTGATAATTTTCTTGACATACGCCAACCCCAGTCCAAAACCCTTTACATTGTGGACATTTCCGGTTGACACACGATAGAATTTCTCAAAAATACGTCGCAGGTCATCTTTACTGATACCAATTCCATTGTCTTCTATACTGATGAGCAAATTATCTTTCTCATTCCAGGTTTCAATGTTCAAAAGCAATGGTTTATCGCTGTATTTAAGCGCATTGTCCATTAGATTAAAAATTACATTCGTAAAATGCACTTCATCCACCAATGCCAAATCGTTAGTTGCCTGGAGCTTGGGAGTTATTTTCCCGCCCTTACTCGTTACTTTGAGCGAGAAGTTGCTTATAATGTCGGACACCAACGAATTTATTCTTATTTCGTTCAGTTTCAATATTGATTTATCCTTCTCGAAAACGGCCATTTGAAGCACTTTTTCCACCTGAAGGCTCAAGCGTTTGGTTTCGTCCCGAATAACGTTGGAAATATGTTTCAGGGTTTCAGGAGTTTTCCCCACACCCGTATCCTGTAACATTTGCGAAGCCAGAGAAATTGTGGATATAGGCGTTTTCAACTCATGAGTCATATTATTCACAAAATCGTTTTTCATGTTATTCAGTTGCTTTTGTCTGAAAATAATAATCAGTGCAACTACAAACACAACGAAAATTAGTAAAATCAATCCAATGGAAGGCAAAAGTAAATTCATCGAACTGAGAATGTAGTTTTGCTTGGTTGGGAAAATAACCTGCAAATACGCAGCATGATTCGACTCTTCGAACGGAAACAGCTTTTGAGTATAAACATTGTTGTCAGTACTTATTGCGTCATAATGTATTTCCTTATGACACTTATAAATAACCTTGCCCTGTTTATCGACAACGGAATAAAAAAACGGCAAATCCACTCCGTTGTTAACTAAAATCTTTGTCAAAATCCCATCCAGGTCTTCAAAATTGACCCGTTCACTAATTTCGCGATCTTCCGACTCCTTCATCCAACGAAAAACAGCCTGATCAAGTATCGTTTTTGAACGCGAAAAATTCTTCCTGAATTTTTCCTGCAAGTATCGTGATGTTTCCTCAATGGTTGCTTTCCCGTGCCCGGTCGACAAGCGAATAGTGGGACGGTTGATCTGCTCCGAGGTCAGTTTCAGATTTTCAGCCACACTATCTATATTATTTTTCAGGCGCATGTTCTGTGCATCCAGACTCAGAAGTTTATTGCTGTTGCTCCGGTAATCCTCGCCTTCCAAAGTCTGACCCAAATACTCCAATGCCTCATTTTCTTCTACCAGACTCACTGTTTGAAATAAACTACGCTGAACATTATCATTAAACTGCGCCTCGATCATTTCCGCATTAATACGGACATAACGGGCTTGCAGAACCACAAGTCCCACAAAAGTCAGCAGCATAAAAATAATGAGAAACCAAATTGTCGTTTTTTTCATAATGACACAAAATTACGCAAAACCAACACACTATTGCTACATTAACGATATTTAAGCCAAAAAGTTCATTAAAAATATAATTTATTTACACATATTTGCAGTAAAAGTTAAATAAAACATAGCAAAAACACATATTTTAACCCATAAAAGTTAACCAGACAGATACAAAACAAGAAAACAGCAAGTTTATTATAAATTATTGGTTAAATACGCTAAAGATATAATCAAATAATGTTAATCTTAAAAATTCATCATTGCAAATAGTTCTAAATATAAAAAATCCCCGATTCAAATTCCAATTTATGAATTTGAATCAGGGAATACATCCTATCCTCTACTTTGAAGATAGCTACGAATTTTATATCGCCTGTCTATATTTTACGAGCCACCAATATAAATTGCATATAATCGGTAATAACACCTTCGGTGCGCTCCCTTCGGAGGACATGGTACGGCTCGGCAGTCAACACCTCAAAACCCGTTTTCACAAATTGAGTCTTCAGCCAGTCCAGATCAAAACCCTTGTGCGGAATCGGTTCGAAACGATGAAACGAACCATCCTCGCTCAGCAAATCGCCCACTACAACCGTGGCATTGGGCTTGGTTATAGCCGCCAAATGGGTTAGCGTTCGCGCTATATCCGGGATATGGTGAAATGCCATGCACGAAAAAACCAGGTCAATATCCCGCCTTGTATAATCATACACTTCTCCGTGCACAATTTCTGCCGCACTGTCGTCGGTCAGTTTTCCTTTAAGCACATCGAGCATCGCAGCCGAAGTGTCTTCGAAAACCACACTTCCTACTTTCGATATCACCTGCATCCCCACCAGTCCGGTTCCGGCACCAATCTCCAGCGCTTTCCAGTCTTTTTGCAAATCGACCAACTGTAGCATTTCAGCCACAAAAATCTCTGTCATTTTCGTTTTCTCAGGACTATCCCATTCTGCCGCCCTGTGTGCAAAATTATCTGTCATATATTCTTATTTTTATTATTACTAAACGAAACAATCAGCCTCATTGTTTAAAGCCAATTAAAAATTACACACTCGTTAAATGATTCCATAAAATTAATAAACCTCAGTGCACCGATTTTATTGTATATTCATTCAAAAAAACTACTTTTGTGAATTAAAGTCACAAAAAATCGTGAGGTAAAATTACATCAAACAAAACAAAATCAAACAATGAATAACCTACTAAAAACAAGCATCATGGCCATAGCCGTTGCAGTAACTGCCACTTCCTGCAGCAAAAAAGAGGAAGGTCCGATAATCGGAAAACAAAACCCCAAAATTGAAAACGGGCGCATGACACCGGAAGTACTCTGGTCGTTCGGACGGGTAGCGGGCACACAGGTCTCACCCGACCAAACCAAAATCCTCTACAGCGTTTCGTATTACAGCATAGCTGAAAACAAAGGTAACTCCGAAATTTTTGTAATGAACGCGGATGGGTCGGACAAAAAGCAGATTACTGAAACTGCCACCCGCGAAGCTGCCGCCAAATGGATGAAAGACAGCGAACATATAGCCTTTTTATCTTCTCAAACGGGCAGCATGCAGCTCTGGATTATGAAAGCCGATGGCAGCGACCGCAAGCAAATCACCGACCGCGAAGGCGGCATAACCGATTTTCAGTTCTCACCCGACGAAACAAAACTGCTGTTTGTAGCCGACGTAAAATACGGCGAACGCACCGTGGATAAATACCCCGACCTGCCCAAAGCCAGCGGAATCATAGTAAAAGACTTGATGTACAAACACTGGGATGAATGGGTACAAACTGTTCCTCATCCTTTTGTAGCCGACTTTACCGGGTCAAAAATAGAAAATGAAACCGACATATTAAAAGGGGAACCTTTCGAAAGCCCCATGAAACCTTTTGGCGGCATCGAACAACTGGCCTGGAGCCCCGACGGCAAAACTGTGGCGTACACCTGCCGCAAGAAAACCGGAAAAGAATATGCCCTTTCTACCAATTCCGACATTTATTTCTACAACCTAGAAACTAAAAAGACCGAAAACAAAACCCGGGGAATGATGGGCTACGACCAAAACCCGACCTTTTCGCCCGACGGCAAATGGCTGGCGTGGGAAAGCATGGAACGCGACGGATACGAAGCTGATAAAAACCGCCTGTTTATCCTGAATATCCAAACAGGTGAAAAAACAGACCTTTCGGCTGATTTCGATCAGAATTCTACAGCTTTAAGCTGGACTGCCGACAGCAAATCGATTTATTTTACAAGCTGCTGGCATGCCGTTACACAGATTTACCGCGCCGACATTGCCGACAAAAAAATCACCCCAATCACCAAGGGCGCACATGATTATGGATTCGTTGCCGAAGCAAAAACGAAACTAATTGGCGTGAAACACTCCATGAGCAAACCGGACGAAATTTATTCCATCGATCCAAAAACCGGCACAGAAACCGAACTTTCGTTCGAAAACAAAGATATTCTGGCCAAACTAAAAATGGGGAAAGTGGAAGAACGCTGGATCACAACCACCGATAACAAACAAATGTTGACCTGGGTGGTTTATCCGCCTGATTTTGATGCCACAAAAAAATATCCGACCTTGCTTTTCTGCGAAGGTGGGCCGCAATCCACTGTCAGCCAGTTCTGGTCGTATCGCTGGAATTTGCAACTCATGGCTGCCAATGGCTACATAGTTGTTGCGCCTAACCGCCGCGGGTTGCCCAGCTTCGGCATGAAATGGCTGGAGCAAATCAGCGGCGATTACGGCGGCCAGAACATGCTCGATTATTTCTCAGCTATCGACGCCCTGGCCAAAGAACCGTACGTAAACAAAGACAAACTGGGCTGCGTGGGTGCAAGCTACGGCGGGTTCTCGGTGTACTGGCTGGCAGGCCATCACAACAAACGCTTCAAAGCATTCCTGGCACACGACGGCATGTTCAACTTACCTCAACAATATCTTGAGACAGAGGAAATGTGGTTTGTAAACTGGGATTTGGGCGGCGCATATTGGGACAAAGCCAACGCCATTGCACAACGCTCTTACGCCAATTCGCCACACTTGTTTGTAGACAAATGGGATACTCCGATCCTTGTCATTCACGGCGAAAAAGACTACCGCATCCTGGCTTCACAAGGCATGGCAGCCTTCAACGCAGCCATACTACGCGGCGTACCGGCCGAAATGCTGATATTCCCGGATGAAAACCATTGGGTACTGCAACCGCAAAACGGCATCCTGTGGCAACGCACCTTCTACGAATGGTTGGATAAATGGCTTAAATAAACAACTAAACTTCAAAACAGGAACTCCCGTTTTCTTCGGAAAATGGGAGTTTTTTATTGACAAAAATCAAAATAAATAAAACATTTTCAGGCAATAACTGTATTAAAATAAGGCATTATTGTATTTTTACAACAATTAATCTGATAAGCGATGCAACGTTTGAATAACGATTATCATCTACCAAGTGAAGTATGGAATTAAAAAATGCAATAACGGACGAACAACGACTGATTGCAGGATGCATTGACGGCAAACCGTGGGCTCAAAAACAAGTTTACGAGCTATATGCATCCGCCATGCTGAGCGTATGCGTACGGTACGTAACCGACCGCGAAACGGCGCGGGATATTTTGCAGGATGGGTTTATCAAGGTCTTTACAAAAATAGACACGTTCTCCGGAACCGGATCGTTTGCCGGCTGGGTCAGGCGGATTTTCGTAACCACAGCGCTGGAATTCCTCAGGCAAAACGATGCCCTGAAACAGAGCGACAGTATTGATGAGCATAATTATCCGATGGAAGATACGGAGGTCTCGGCACTTGATAAAATCTCGGCAAACGACTTGATGAGGTGTATTTCGGAACTTCCGCCCGGATATCGTACCGTTTTTAACCTGTACGCCATCGAAGGATATTCGCACGCGGAAATAGCGTCAATTTTAAATATCAGTGAAAACACTTCGCGGTCGCAATTTATGAGAGCGCGGAAAATGCTGCAAAAAACCGTCATCCTGTTATTTAATTCATAAGTAAGTTACGAGCAAACACAATGCAAAACAACAATATACATACCGACCAACCCGATGCTTTCAGCGAAAAAATCAGGCAAAAACTGGAGAATCACGAATTGCCGGTGGATGCTGCATGCTGGGGTGAAATTGAAGCACGCCTGAAGCCCGCTGCCCGGAAAAAAGTAATTCCGTTCTGGTGGTGGTTGTCAGGTGGCGCCGCTGTGGCAATACTGGCACTTCTGCTTACCCTGCGCCCTGCACCGGACAAAGGTTTTGTAACCAAATCAGACTATACGACAAGCAATACAAACAGTCAAAAAAAATCTATCGTTTCAAATGTACAGAAAGAAAAGCCAACAGTTGCTGCAAACGTTGCTCCTGCGAAAAATACGGCAAACGTTTTTAATGCAAACACAAATCTGGCAGCACTAAAAAGCACCAACGCAACGAAAAAAACAGCTATTGAAACAACGATAGCTGATAAACTAATCACCAGTCAGACACTTTCAACCGATTCGACGCAGGGAAACACGCCGGACATTGAAATTCCGGACAACAACGTAACAAACGATCAGATTGCCAAAACAACCAAGTCAGCCGCAACGGTCGACTCAGTGCCTGCAATCACCAGAAAAAGGATCATTCCGAACAGCCTGATTGCCGAAACCGACAATGAACCCGTGGCTAAAACCAAGCATAAAAATGAGTGGCTGCTTGCCGCTGCGTTTGGCTCGGGCGGAAGCACATCCATGAACGGCGTAAACGAATTTGTAACAGCCGATGTGGGGAATAAATATTTTGTGGCAGCACAGCCCAATTACACAAGCATTATGGCTCCGAATGATTTTTCTCAAAAGAATTTCATGAGCCCGCTGTCATTCGGACTGACAGTAAGAAAGAACCTGAGCAAAACCATCGGCATTGAAAGCGGTTTGGTATACACCTACCTGCTCTCTACCTTCGAAGACCATAATTTTGTCACCTACGATGCGAGCCTTAAACTCCACTACCTGGGCATCCCCCTAAACCTGGTGGTACAGGTATGGAAGTTTTCAAATTTGGAAATATATGTTTCGGGTGGCGGAATGGTTGAAAAAGGCTTACGCTCCGTATATGTCCAGAAACAGTACATGGGCAACCAAACCATTACAACCACTGCCAATACAAAGATTGATGGCCTGCAATGGTCGCTGAACGGAGCCGTGGGGACAACTTATAAACTGCAACGGAATATCGGAATTTATTTCGAACCAAAATTCTCGTATTTCTTTGACAACGATCAACCAATCAGCGCCAGAACCGACAGGCCGGTGGTAATTGGATTGACCGCCGGACTAAGATTTCAATTTTAAATGAATGAAACAATTTGTTGGTATTCGAAAAATGAAACGAAAAGATCCACATGCAAAAACCGGCTTTCTTATGCTGATTTCGCTCCTTTTCCTGACAGGTTGCTCCGAACTAAATCAACGGGTGAAAGCGGTGTTCTGAAAGGGAAGATTTCAATTGGCCCTATTTGTCCGGTTGAAACAGTGCCGCCTTTGCCGCAATGCCAACCAACAGCCGAAACATACAAAGCCTGGCAAACTTCGGTTTGGAACCAGAAAAAAACCAGAATAATAGCAGACATTGAACCCGAACTTGACGGAACTTTTCAATTGAAACTATATGCAGGCAAATACATTGTCGATTTCAAAAACTCACAAACCAATCGTATAGGCGCAAATAACCTGCCGATTGAAATCACAATTTCTAGTGCTGACACCACTACCGTAAATATTGATATTGATACCGGAATCAGATAAACCGAAACAAACATATTAATCCATAATCTACAAATCTTATGAAAAAGCTTTTATTTTTATTTGTAATCACGTTATTAGCGACCGGCTGCAACAACGACAATGATCCGATTCCGGTTCCAGAAGATGCAAAACCGATTTTGCTGCGTGCCGGCCTCGAAAAACGGGTAACGCAGGACAATGAATTTGCCTTTGATTTGTTCAAAAAAACGATTGAAGTTTCGGGCGAAACCAATGTTTTTGTATCGCCGCTGAGCGTGAGCATTGCACTGGGCATGACCTGGAACGGCGCCAACGGACAAACCAAAACCGAAATGGAAACCGCGCTTAAAATGAACGATTTGCCTGCCACCGACATCAACGATTACTACAAGGTAATGCAAAGCACATTGCCAACAATAGATCCGACCACCAAACTCAGCCTTGCCAACTCTATTTGGTACAGGGATGGTTTTCCTGTAAAAACCGACTTCTTGCAGACAAACGCTTCTTATTTTAATGCCGAAGTCCGTGAAATTGACTTCGCAAAAGCCTGGGCCAAAGATACTATCAACAACTGGTGCGCCCGCAAAACCAATAACCTGATCACTAACGTGCTTGATGAAATCCCTAAAGACGCGGTCATGTACCTCATAAATGCGGTTTATTTCAAAGGAATATGGCGAAAACAGTTCGACGCGAAGAAAACCGTGGAAAGCAACTTCACCAACGAAGCAAACCAAGTGGTCAAGGTGAACATGATGTATCAGAAAGACACGTTCAATTATGCTCAGGATGACTATGCCCAATACCTGGATATGCCTTATGGGAATAAAGCATTCAGCATGACGGTGATCCTCCCCAACGAAGGAAAAACCACTGCGAATGTACTGAACAACCTGACGGTTGACAAATGGAAAAACACGCTTCAGGGCATGAGCCAGCATGAAGTGGACGTGTATATGCCGAGGTTCAAAACTAAAAATAAGTTTTTGCTAAACGACGAACTTAAACAAATGGGCATGAGACTGCCTTTTGATGGCCCGGCTGACTTTACCGGCATTGCCAACGATGATTTGGTTATCTCACGGGTAATCCACGACACCTATGTGGAAGTAACCGAAAAAGGCACCGAAGCAGCCGCAGTTACAGTGGTTGAGATTATGGAAACCTCCATGCCTCTGAATCCCACATTCCGCGTCAACAAACCGTTTATCTACGTTATCCGAGAAAAAAGCACCGGTGTAATTCTCTTTATCGGCAAAATGGGAAATGTGGAGAAATTCTAAGATATTAGATAAGATACAAGTCAGTTTATTTAAAGAATAGAACGCGGATAAAGCCTGATTTAGCGGATCTGATACGGATTTTATCTCACCTTTGGTGAGATGATAAAAATATAGATCTGAAATCAGCCCCGATTTTATCGGGGATAAAATCGGGTTATTAATCCGTAAATACAATCTTATCAGTGCAAATCCGCTAAATCAGGCTTTATCCGCGTTCTATTCTCTTTGACCCAATTAAAATCCAACTGTCAATACATACGAAGAATATATATTAGTGCTTATTCTAAAAATATAAAGTTATGAAAAAGATCATATTTTTATTCAGCCTGGTGGCATTTGCGCTTACCGGCTGCGAAGACAGGATAACCGAAACGGTTACCTACAAAATAAATGAGCCTGTTTTTATGACGGCAAGCACATTCCGTAATTCGGTGAAAGTAAGCACAACACCCCACCAAATCACAAAACTGGGCAAAATGTGTTTCTACAACGATTATCTGTACATTTCTGAACCTGAAAAAGGAATCCACATTATTGACAACCGGAATCCGGCAAACCCACAGATAATTGGTTTCATCGAGTTGTTGGGAAATGCCGATTTGGCCATTCGCGATGGGAAATTGTATGCCGACTCGTATATCGACCTGGTTTGGTTTGACATCGCCAACCCGGCACTACCTGAACTCAAAGGGCGTTTGGAATCCATATTCCCCACTGCACTGCCAATGACCGAAAACCAATATGCTATTGATTATGCTAAATGTTATGGCGGAACAAACGATGAAGTTGTTATTGGCTGGAAACTAACGGAGCGTACCGAAGATGTGAACCACTACACGGGTGGCTGGTGGAGAGGCGGAGGCGTGTTTTATGAGGACATGGCCTTAAATTCTGCTGCAGGAGGCAGCAGCAATACCGGCATTAACGGTTCCATGTCGCGCTTTACCATCTACAACGATTATCTTTATTCGGTCATAAACAACCAAATGAATATCTTTGATTTGACAGGAGAAAGCCCCAAAAAGGCTGCAGACAACACCTATATAGGTTTTAATGTGGAAACAATTTTCAGTTATAAAGATAATATGTTTATGGGAACCCCTACCGGATTACTGATCTATTCAGTTTCGGACCCTTTAAAACCGGCATATCAATCGTGTATCTCTCACGCATACGCTTGCGACCCGGTTGTTGTAAATAATGATTTGGCATACGTAACTATCCATTCAGGAAGCACCTGCGATTATTCTGCGAAAGAAAATGCACTGATAATTATAGATGTAAAAGATGTGAAAAATCCGAAAGAATTAGTTACATATAACATGACCAATCCAAAAGGATTAAGCATTGATGCTGAAAAACTCTTTTTATGTGATGATGGCCTAAAAATATACAACCTCACAGAACCACAAAAATTAATGTCGAACCAGATCGCTCATTTTGCAAACATGGATGGATTTGACGTAATTGCTCACAACAACATCGTCATGATGATTGCCGAAGATGGTATCTATCAATACGATTATTCAAACGCCAACTCAATTAAATATCTGAGCAAAATCCCTATCGGGCAATAATTTAAATCTGTTACCTATTCAATCTTTCAGGGGATGCTTTTTGAACAAAAGTATCCCCTGAAAGCGTTTAATATTCACGACAAAACCTATATTAACGTGAGTTCGATATAAGCCAAAATCGCAACTCATTATTAGACTTCAACATAAATGAAAAAATAAGGGTGAGAGTTGGTCGATTCCTCCATTACTACTAAGGGTTTTCAACAAAATCCGACTTTTAGAGTTGATTTGAACCCTTAGTAGAAAATCAATCCAGGCAAGAGAACCCCTTATTCTCTTATTGTATAGTATTTTAGAATCAAAGCAGACAAAGATCTTAGATCGAACTCAAGTTATATTATGAAAACACTACGCATCAGATTATCAGGCTTAGTGATAATCGGTTTAATCACACTAACAAGCAGCAGTTGCCACTTATTGTACCTGCCCAATCAGGTAAATGTACCTATGCTGACCGACAAAAATGATTTAAGCGGAAACATATCATTGGGAGTTTCGAATTTAAATGTTCAGGCAGCATTTTCACCGGTAAACCACGTTGGCTTCATGGCAAACTATGCAGGAGGAAAGACCTCAAGTTCCGACAATTCATCCATTACAAATTCTTATTACTTTTTCGAACTTGGATTGGGCTATTACAAGCCCATTAATAAAAGTATTCTGTTTGATATCTTTGGCGGATATGGTGTAGGAGACGCAAGAACTTACGACAATGTTTGGGACAACCCAACCACTATTAATGGCAAATACTCCCGTGTATTTGTCCAGCCCTCCCTGACGATTTCGGCCGGCGAAGCCTTCGATGCCAATTTAGCCATCAGGCCGGTGTTTGTTTTCATGGACAAATCGGGCAGTGGCACCACTCCATCCAGAAGTAGTACTACATTTCTGGAACCCGTGCTAACCTTAAAATATGGCTGGAAATACATCAAAATCATTAACCAGTTTGGATTTTCACTCCCTATTCAGGGGGCTGAGTATGCTTTCAACCCTTTTATTCTGGGCGTAGGTATAAATTTCCAGCTTAAATCTTCCTGGAAAATAAAGAATACAAACCCCGAATAACAAAACAAGAAAAAGGGATTGAATTTGCATCCAACCCCTTTTTCTTATTTCTAAATCCAGGCTTCAATTTAGCCGTAAATTACTTTGCCGTTTTCGTCTTTGAATTCGTCGAAACTTTTGTTGTATTGCTCCATGGCCCGGTAGCTCATGGCCATACTTGAAAAACCGCCATCGTGATACAGGTTTTGCATGGTTACTTTGCGGGTCAAATCACTGAACATTACTACACAATAGTCGGCACATTCGGCGGCTGTAGCATTGCCTAGCGGCGACATGCGTTCTGAGAAGTCAAGCAGGCCTTCCATTCCTTTCACACCGCTACCGGCAGTTGTAGGAGTTGGCGACTGCGAAATGGTGTTCACACGTACGTTATGCTCGCGACCGTAGATATATCCGAAGCTGCGTGCAATTGATTCCAGGATTGATTTTGCATCGGCCATATCATTATAACCAAATACAGTGCGTTGAGCAGCCATATAAGTTAACGCCACAACAGAACCATATTCGTTGATGGCATCCATCTTTTTAGCCACCTGAAGCATTTTATGAAAAGAGATAGCTGAAATATCAAGTGTAGTGTTCAGCATATCGTAATCAAGATCATCGTAAGTGCGTTTTTTACGAACGTTAG